>NZ_JALXKS010000001.1 GCF_025144725.1 Brevibacterium sp. p3-SID960
CGCCCCCGGTCACTGCACGGCGGCCTCGGCTCCGGGGACGACGACGACCATCGGCACGATCATCGGCCGGCGGCGCAGCCGTGAGGAGACCCAGCGGCCGATGGTGCGGCGGATGATCTGCTGGAGCTTGTACTGGTCCTTGACCCCGTCGGTGAGCGCTTCGGCCACTGCGTCGGCGATCTTGGGTTTGATGTGGTCGAACACATTGTCGTCTTCGGCCATGCCGCGGGAGTTGATGACCGGCCCGGTGATGATTTTCTGCGCCTGTGTGTCGACGGTCATGAAGATCGACACGAAGCCCTCGCCGGCGAGGATGCGCCGGTCCTTGAGGTCGGCTTCGGTGATCTCGCCGACCGAAGAGCCGTCGACGAAGACGTATTCGCAGTCGACAGCTCCGACCACCCGGGCGCGGCCGTCCTTGAGGTCGACGACCCAGCCGTCATCGGCGATGACGATGTTCTCCTCCGGCACGCCGGTCTGGGCGGCGAGCTTGCCGTTGGCGAGCATGTGCCGCCATTCGCCGTGGACGGGCATGACGCCCTTGGGCTTGACGATGTTGTAGCAGTACAGCAGCTCCCCGGCCGAGGCGTGGCCGGAGACGTGGACCTTCGCGTTGCCCTTGTGCACAACGCGGGCGCCGAGCTTCATGAGCCCGTTGATGACGCGGTAGACCGAGGTCTCGTTGCCGGGGATGAGCGAGGAGGCGAGGATGATCGTATCATCGGCGCTGACCTCGACCTTCGGATGCGAGCCGTTGGCCATCCGCGACAGCGCTGCCATCGGCTCGCCCTGGGAGCCGGTGCACATGAGCACGATCTGGTCGTCGGGGTACTTGTCGAGGTCCTTCATGTCGATGATGACCCCGCGCGGGGCGTGTAGGAACCCGAGGTCCTGGGCGATCTTCATATTGCGCACCATCGACCGACCGACGAGCACGACCTTGCGGCCGTGCGCCTGGGCGGCTTCGAGGACCTGCTGGACGCGGTGGACGTGGGAGGCGAAGGAGGCGACGATGACCCGGTTGGTCGCCGTGGCGATGACGGAGTCGAGGACCGGTCCGATCTCCTTCTCCGGGGCGGTGAAGCCGGGAACCTCGGCGTTGGTCGAGTCAGTCAGGAACAGATCGACGCCCTCTTCGCCGAGGCGGGCGAAAGCGCGCAGATCGGTGATCCGGCGGTCGAGCGGCAGCTGGTCCATCTTGAAATCGCCGGTGTGCAGCACGGTGCCCGCACCGGTGCGGATGAACACGGCCAGGGCGTCGGGGATCGAATGGTTGACGGCGACGAACTCGAGGTCGAAGGGCCCGAGCTGGTCGGTTTCGTTCTCGCGCACCACGCGGGTGACGGTCTTGCGCAGGCGGTGCTCCTTGAGCTTGGCCTCCACCAGTGCCAGGGTCAGCGAGGAGCCGAGGACGGGGATGTCCTCGCGGCGCTTGAGCAGGTAGGGCACAGCGCCAATGTGGTCTTCGTGCCCGTGGGTGAGGACCAGGCCGACGATGTCGTCCATCCGGTCATCGAGGTAGCTGAAGTCAGGCAGGATGAGGTCGATGCCAGGCTGCTCCTCTTCGGGGAAGAGGACACCGCAGTCGACGATGAGCAGCTTGCCGCGGTACTCGAAGACGGTCATGTTTCTGCCGACCTCGCCGAGGCCGCCGAGGGCGACGATGCGCATCGCCTCGGGGTCTGTCTTCGGTGGGTCGCCGGGATCGATCGCGTAGTTCGTCATCTGGTTGGTCACGTGAGGTAACCGCTCCTTGTCATTTCGCGGCGCAGGAACTCCACCTGGTCCTCCGATGCCTCAAGCAGCGGCAGGCGTGTTGCGCGGGTGGGAAGCACACCCTGGAGCTCAAGCGCCGCCTTGGCGGAGATCACTCCCGGCATGTGGTTCATGATGGCGTCGATGAGGCTGACGAGGCCCGCTGCCACATCGCGGGCAGCGTTGAGATCGTTGGCACCGACATGGTCGGTCATCTGGGCGAGCCGGTCGGCGCAGATGTGCCCGGCGACGGACACGACGCCGATCGCCCCGCAGCTCATGAGCGGCAGGTTGAGTGCGTCCTCGCCGGAATAGTAGGCCAGGCCCGTCTCACTCATCACCTGCAGGGCCGAGGCGACATCTCCCTTGGCGTCCTTGACGGCGAGGATGTTCGGGTGGGCGTCGAGTGCGGCCAGGGTGGCCGGTTCGAGCGGGACGCTGGAGCGGCCGGGAATGTCGTAGAGCATCACCGGCAGGTCGGTGGCATCGGCGACGGCGCGCATATGGGTGACGATGGCGTCCTGCGGCGGCTTCGAGTAGTACGGGGTGACGAGCAGCATCCCGTCGGCACCGGCGTCGCGGGCCTGCCGGGCGAGTTCGATCGAGTGGGTGGTGTTGTTCGTGCCGATCCCGGCGACGAGCTTGGCGCGATCACCGGCGCCGCGGCGGGCGGCGGTGAGCAGTTCAGACTTCTCGGCATCGGTCGTCGTCGGTGATTCGCCGGTGGTCCCGGAGATGACGAGCATGTTGTTGCCGAGGTCGACGAGGTGGGCGGCGAGCGCCTCGGCCGTGTCGTAGTCGACCTCTCCCGAGGCGGAGAAGGGGGTCACCATTGCGGTGCCGACCGTGCCGAAGGCCGCGGCGGCGTCGTGTGCCTGCGCAGAGTTCACCATAGCCATGGTCTCATCCTACCGCCGCCGGTTGCGCCTGAGACGACAGGCACGGCGGCTGTGGAAGAATCGGGCTCGATGTTCTGCGCCTTGCACCACCGGGAGGAACCATGACCGACACGCCTGCCGGCCCGCCTGCTGCCAGGCCGGCCACCGCCTCGGGCGCGGCTGCCGGGATGCGCCTGCTCGGTGTGGACCTGGCGCGGTCGATCGCGCTGCTGGGGATGATGATCACACATATCATCCCGCTCGATGATCCGGATCCGACGTGGGCGACGCTCTTCGCCGGTCGGTCCTCTGCCCTGTTCGCGGTGCTCGCAGGTGTCTCAGTGGTGCTCTCGACGCGCAGGCTGCTGTCTGTGCCCGGGGCGCGCGCCTGGCTGGCGGCGGCCTCCGGGCTGTGGGTGCGCGGGGCGGTGATCTTCGCCCTCGGCCTGCTGCTGGCCACGCTCGGATCATCGGTGGCGGTGATCCTGGCGAATTACGGGCTGATGTTCATCATCGCCTCGTTCCTGCTGCGCATGCCCCGGCTGGTCTTGGGCATCCTGGCGCCGCTGTGGCTCGTTGTCACCCCGTTTCTCAGCCATGCGCTGCGCACCGGGCAGGATCTGTCCCCCAGCTACGACGTTCCGGATGTGTTCATGCTCGCCGATCCGGGGCTGCTGCTGACGGAGCTCGCGATCACCGGCTACTACCCGGTGCTGCAGTGGATGGGGTTCGTGCTGCTGGGCATGTTCATCGCCCGGCTCGACTGGACGTCACGCAGCCTGTGGACCGGGCTGGCGTTCATCGGCTCGGCGGTGGCGGCGCTGGCGCTGTTCGCGTCCTCCCTGCTGCTGACGATGGGCGGGCGGGCCGTGCTTGAGGCCGAGCTCGCCTCAGGCGCGGACCCGTTCGGCTCCGACCTGGAGTATCTGCTCACGGTCGGCAACTACGGCACAACCCCGCCGGGCTCGTGGTGGTGGCTGGTGATCGCCGGTCCGCACTCGGCCACTCCCCTGGACCTGCTGCACACCTCAGGGGTAGCAGTTGCGGTGCTGGCGGTGTGCATGCTCGCCGCCCGCGGGCCGGCGCTGCGCTGGCTGGCCCCGTTCATCGCAGCCGGTGCCATGCCGCTGAGCGTCTACACCGTCCACGTCGTCGGTGTGGAGATCACCGATGCGCTCCTGCCGCCGCTGGCCGGACTCGCAGTGCACATCATTGCCGCACTGGTCTTCGCCAGCCTGTGGGTGCGGTTCGTCAGTCCGCGCGGACCCTTGGAGTGGCCGCTCAGCCGTTTGGTCTCCCGGGTGCGAGCAGGCCTCCTGCCGAACCCACCGGCCTTACGGGCGTGAGCCGGTCTCAGGCTGCTGTCTTCTCCAGCTTGATCGCGTGCCGCATCGCCGCGCGTGCCCTGCGCCGGTCACCGGCGGCATCGTAGGCGCAGGAGAGGCGGAACCAGCTGCGCCAGTCGTCAGGGGCGGCTTCGGTTTCGGCGCGGTACTTCTCGAACTCCTCCTCGGCCGCTGCACGGATGATCTTCCCGCCGGGGGTGCGCGGCAGCGTGTCCGGCGGCAGTCCGCCCTCCGTGCCGAGGATCCTGGCCAGGCGCTCCATCGCGGACCCGAAGAGCAGTTCGCGGATGAGCGCCCATGCCCCGACGATGGGCAGGACGAGGAGGGCGATCCCGAGTGCTTTGGCGATGAGGTTGGGGTCGCTCAGCATGATCCAGGCGCGCTGGAGCATGAAGAAGAGGTACAGAACCAGCAGCGCTGAGATGATGAGTGCGCCGAGCTTCGCTTTCGACATGCGTATTGCGGTGCTCAGATCGACAGGAAGTGCTCGAGCCCGACGGTCAGGCCGGGCTTGTCGCCGATGGCGCGCACGGCGGCGATGATGCCGGGCATGAAGGCCTCTGTGTCGAAGGTGTCGGTGCGGATGGTGAGCGCCTCGCCCTGGGAGCCGAACATGATCTCTTCGCTGGCGTTCATACCGGCCTGCCGGACGGCGTGGACGTGGATGCCATCGATGACTGCTCCGCGGGCGCCGTCGGGATCCGATTCGGTGGCGTCCGGGGCGGGCCCGAGGCCTGCTCGCTGGCGGGCGGCGGCGATCCGCTGGGCGGTGTGGGCGGCGGTTCCCGAGGGCGCATCGAGTTTGCGCGGGTGATGGATCTCGAGTACTTCAGCGGAGTCGAAGTAGGCGGCGGCGATCTCAGCGAAGTGCATCGCCAGCACCGCGCCGATCGAGAAGTTCGGGGCGATGAGCACGCCGGTGTCCGGCTGATCGGCCAGCTGCTTCTCCAGTGCCTCGAGGCGTTCGACAGCCCAGCCGGTGGTGCCGACGACGGTGTCGATGCCGTGAGAGACGAGGAAGGCGACGTTGTCGGCGGTCGCCTTGGGCACGGTGAGCTCAACGGCGACGTCGATATCGGCGTCGGTGAGGGAGTCGAGGGAGTCGGAGCTGCCGAGTGCGGCGGCCAGTTCGAGTCCGTCTGCGGCTTCGATCGCTTCGACGGCGTGGCTGCCCATGCGTCCGTGAGCTCCGATGACGGCGACGCGGATTGCGCTCATGTTCCTCTTTTCAGGTCGCGGGTGCGTGAGATTCAGTCTAGTGCCCGGCCGCGTCCGAGGCGGTGTGGCTTTCGCGACTCCGCTGCCGTGGCCGGAGATCGCCGGCCGAACTGGCCCACCGGTGGACATCGTAGCGCTGCCTTCCGTAGGTCAGCCGCTGCCGTTCGGTGCCTTCGCGCAGGAACTCGGCAGGCGCGGCGAACCGGTCATCGTGACAAGGCACGGCACCTTGTGCTGAATGCAGTGGCGGCCCGGATCCGGGTGGATCCGAGCCGCCGGGGTTTCAGTGAGCGGCGGTTCAGCCGAGCAGCATGCCCTTGGTCTGCTGGCGGGCGCGCTCGAAGCGGGCTCCGGCGTCCTCCCAGTTCACGACGTTCCACCAGGCCTTGACGTAGTCAGGCTTGACGTTCTGGTAGTCGAGGTAGAAGGCGTGCTCCCACATGTCCAGCTGCAGCACCGGCACACCGCCGAGCTGAATGTCGGACTGCTGATCCTTCAGCTGGCCGATGAGCAGGTTGCCGCCGAGGGCGTCGAAGTACAGCACAGCCCAGCCCGAACCCTGGATGGTGGTCGCGGCGGTGGTGAACTGCTCGCGGAACTTGTCGAACGAGCCGAAGGCGTCGTCAATGGCGGCTGCGAGTTCGCCGACCGGCTTGTCGCCGCCGTCCGGGGACATGTTGTTCCAGAAGATCGAGTGGTTGACGTGGCCGCCGAGGTTGAACTGCAGGTCGCGGGTGAGCTTCGGCAGGTTCGACAGGTCGCCGGACTCGCGGGCCTCGGCCAGCTGCTCCAGGGCGGTGTTGGCGCCCTTGACGTAGGTGGCGTGGTGCTTGTCGTGGTGCAGCTCCATGATCTTGGCCGAGATATGCGGCTCAAGTGCTGCGTAGTCATAGGGCAGGTCCGGGAGCGTGTACTGCTCAACCATGAGAATCCTCCTCATACGTGGATTGCGGCCCGTCGATTGCGCCAGGCTCTGTCCGGCATAACGGGCTCGCTTTCCACCTTATTCCATCGCTCCATGAGTTTCAGAAGTGAGGAAGTGAATATCTGCTCAGAGTCCGAAGACACGCGGGGTCTGCCGGCGGTTACGATGGCTGGCAACCGGATCACCTGAGATGAGGAGTGACCATGCAGTCGGTCTTCGACGCCCATCTGCACATCATTGCCCCCGGCTTCCCACTCACCGCCAATGACGGGTATCTGCCCGAGCCCTTCACCGTCGCCGACTACCGGCAGCGCATCGCGGGCCTGCCGGTCTCTGCCGGCATGGCGGTCACGGGCGGCGCGGTCGTCTCCGGGTCGTTCCAGGGCTTCGACCAGACCTATCTCGTGGCAGCCCTTGCCGCGCTCGGGCCGGGTTTCGTCGGGGTCACGCAGGTTCCGGTGAGCGTCACCGATGCTGAGATCGATGCGCTCGATGCCACTGGGGTGCGGGCGGTGCGGTTCAATCTGCGCCGCGGCGGTTCGGCTGGCATCGAGGATGTCGAGCAGCTCGCGAGGCGGGTCTGGGATCGTGCCGGCTGGCATGCCGAGTTCTATCTCGACGCCGAGGCTCTGGGCAAGCTCGGCCCGCTGCTGACCCGCCTGCCGCAGGTGAGCATCGACCATCTCGGGCTCTCGGAGGCAGGGTTTCCGCAGCTGCTGCGGCTGGCCGAGGCTGGCGCGAAGGTCAAGGCCACGGGTTTCGGCCGGGTCGATCTCGACCCGGCCCGCGCTCTGCGGCAGATCGCCGAGGCCAACCCGACGGCGCTCATGGCCGGCACCGACCTGCCCTCGACACGGGCACCGCGGCCATTCGCAGACGCAGATCTCTCCCTCATCCGGGAGGCGCTGACTGCCGAGCAGGCGCACGCCGCACTGTGGAGCAATGCGGCAGGTCTCTATCTGCGCGCAGACCACAGCGGCAGGGTCTGCTCCGACCTCAGCCGAGCACCCCATGCCACCGCCACTCCTGGCGCCCGCGGCACTGCCTCTGGAGCCCGCGCCACTGCCTCTGGAGCCTGTGTCAGTGCGGCAGGCGCAGGTCCTCGCGCGGACCGAGGGTGACGAGGGCGCGTGGGCCGGCAGCGAGGTCGGCGGCGACCGCCGTGACCTCGGCTGGGGTGACCTCACGGACGGTGTCGAGCAGGTTCTGCGGGGACTCCAGCGGCAGGCCGGCGAGCTCGGAGCGGGCCAGCCGGTTCATCCGCACCGCGGAGCTCTCCAGGCTCAGCATCATCGACCCGGCCGCCTGGGCGACGATGTCGGCGACCTCATCCTCACCGGGCAGTTCGGCGGCGAGCCGTTCGAACTCGACGACGCACAGGTCGATGACGTCCTGGGCGGCCTGCGGGGCGCAGCCGGCGTACATGCCGAACTGGCCGGAATCCGAGTACCGGGAGGCGATGCCGTGGACGGAGTAGGCCAGCCCGCGGTCTTCGCGCACCGACTGGAACAGCCGCGAGGACATGCCGCCGCCGAGCAGCGAGAACATGACGGAGAACGCGAACCGCCGCTCATCGCCTTCGCTCAGCCCGGGCATGCCGATGATGATGCCCTGCTGTTCGGTGTCCTTGCCGATGCACGCGGTTCCCGAGGCGAAGGTCGGGACACTGCGCGAGGGACGCACCACCTCGGGCGCGGCGGCAGGCAGATGCGTTGTCGCCGCGGTGACGAGCTCGACGATCTGCTCATGCGTGGCCCCGCCGGCTGCGGTGAACACCAGCCGCGGGCCGATGTAGGCGGTCTCGTAGTGCTCGCGCAGCACAGTGTGGGCCAGTGTGCGGATCTGCTCCTTCGTCGCCCCGACGGGACGGCCGAGCGGATGGCCGGGGTAGACGAGGGCGTCGAACCTCTCGTACAGCACATCGGTCGGGTCGTCGGCGGCCATCGCGAGCTCTTCGATGATGACGCCGCGCTCGCGTTCGAACTCGCCGGCATCGAGCGTGGCGTGAAGCACCATGTCCCACAACAGGTCGGTGACCGGCGGCAGGTCGTCGACCAGGCAGCGGGAGAAGTAGCACGTGTACTCCTTCGAGGTCACCGCGTTGGACTCCCCGCCGGTGCGGTCGAAGATCTGTGCGATCTGCTTGGCCGACCGTCTCGTCGTGCCCTTGAACAGCATGTGTTCGAGGAAATGGGTCGAGCCGGCGGTCAGCTCGGTTTCGTCGCGGGAACCGGAATCGACCCACACGCCGACGGTCTCCGATGCCAGCGAGGGCATGGTCTCGGTGATGACGCGGATACCCGAAGGGAGGACAGAGCGCCAGACGCTGCTGTCCTCCCCCAGGAGCTGTTCGGTGTGCAGAGGATTACTCCTATTCGTCTGCTTCTTCCTCTTCCTCTGCGACCGGGACGAGCGAGAGCTTGCCGCGGTCGTCGACCTTGGTGATCTCGACCTGGATCTTCTGCCCGACACCGAGGACGTCTTCGACGTCTTCGACGCGCTTGCCGCCGTTGAGCTTCTTGAGCTCGGAGATGTGCAGCAGACCGTCCTTGCCCGGGGTCAGCGAAACGAAGGCGCCGAAGGACATGCACTTGACGACGGTGCCGAGGTAGCGCTCACCGACCTCGGGGACCTGCGGGTTGGCGATCGCGTTGATCGCCGAGCGGGCCGCTTCAGCCGAGGTGCCGTCGGTGGCGCCGATGAGCACCGTGCCGTCGTCTTCGATACTGATCTCCGCGCCGGTGTCTTCCTGGATCTGGTTGATCATCTTGCCCTTGGGGCCGATGACCTCGCCGATCTTGTCGACCGGGATGTTGACCGAGATGATCCGCGGGGCTGTCGGGTTCATCTCAGCCGGTGCGGAGATGGCCTCGTTCATGACATCGAGGATCACGAGGCGGGCGTCCTTGGCCTGCTTGAGCGCCGCAGCCAGGACCGAGGCCGGGATGCCGTCGAGCTTGGTGTCGAGCTGGATGGCGGTGATGAAGTCCTTGGTGCCGGCGACCTTGAAATCCATGTCGCCGAAGGCGTCTTCGGCGCCGAGGATGTCGGTCAGGGCGGCGTAGGCGGTCTGCGGTCCGTCAGCGGTGTCGATGACGTCGGACACCAGGCCCATGGCGATGCCTGCGACCGGGGCGCGCAGCGGCACACCGGCTTCGAGCATCGACAGAGTCGAAGCACACACCGAGCCCATCGAAGTCGAACCGTTCGACCCGAGGGCCTCGGAGACCTGGCGGATGGCGTACGGGAACTCCTCGCGGCTGGGCAGCACAGGCACGAGCGCGCGCTCGGCGAGCGCGCCGTGGCCGATCTCGCGGCGCTTGGGGCTGCCGACACGGCCGGTCTCACCGGTCGAGTACGGCGGGAAGTTGTAGTGGTGCAGGTAGCGCTTTGAGGTGACCGGCGACAGCGAGTCGATCTGCTGCTCGAGCTTGAGCATGTTGAGCGTGGTGACACCGAGGATCTGGGTCTCACCGCGCTCGAACAGCGCCGAGCCGTGCACCCGCGGGATGACGCCGGTCTCGGCGGTCAGCGGTCGGATGTCCTTGAGCCCGCGGCCGTCGATGCGGATCTGGTCGGTGAGGATGCGCTTGCGCACGATGTCCTTGGTCAGGGCATCGAGGGCTGCGACGATCTCCTGCTCGCGGCCTTCGAACTGCTCGCCGAGGTCGGTCAGCACCTTCGCGAGGAGTTCGTCGCCTGCGGCTTCGCGCTCCTTCTTGTCAGCGATCTGGAAGTTCTTCGTCTGCTGCTCGCGGGCGGCGGACTCGACGGCGGCGTAGACGTCGTCCTCGTAGGGCTTGAACACCG
The DNA here is from genome assembly GCF_025144725.1 of Brevibacterium sp. p3-SID960. Lineage (GTDB taxonomy): Bacteria > Actinomycetota > Actinomycetes > Actinomycetales > Brevibacteriaceae > Brevibacterium. The sequence goes on from NZ_JALXKS010000001.1 coordinate 9,933, forward strand.
GGAACTCGGCGACCGGCTTGGCGGCCTTGTCAGCAAGCTCCTGCTGCGCGCGGCACAGCTCCTGGATGAACGGCTTGGCGGCCTCGAGACCTTCGGCGACGATCTCCTCGGTCGGCACGGTGCCGCCGGCGCGCATCGTGTTCCAGGCGTTCTCCGACGCTTCGGCCTCGACCATCATGATGGCGACGTCGTCACCGACGACTCGGCCGGCAACAGCCATGTCGAACACGGCGTTCTCCAGCTGCGAGTGGTTCGGGAACGCCACCCACTGGTCGTCGATGAGGGCGACGCGCACGCCGCCGATCGGGCCGGAGAACGGCAGGCCGGAGAGCTGGGTCGACATCGAGGCGGCGTTGATGGCCAGGGTGTCGTAGATGTGGTCGGGGTGGATCGACATGACGTTGACGACGATCTGCACCTCGTTGCGCAGGCCCTTGACGAACGACGGGCGCAGGGGCCGGTCGATGAGGCGGCAGGCGAGGATCGCATCGGTCGAGGGGCGTCCCTCGCGGCGGAAGAACGATCCTGGGATGCGGCCGGCGGCGTACATGCGCTCTTCGACGTCGACGGTGAGCGGGAAGAAGTCGAGGTGCTCCTTCGGGTTCTTGCTCACGGCGGTCGCCGAGAGCAGCATCGTCTCGTCGTCGAGGTAGGCTACAGCGCAGCCTGCGGCCTGCTGGGCCAGGCGGCCGGTTTCGAAGCGGACAGTGTGGGAGCCGAAGCGCCCGTTGTCAATGTGGGCAACAGCAGATTCGGGATTGATTCCCAAGTGTTTCTCCATTCGGGTTCTGCGCTCGGGCTCTCTGCCCGGCGCGCGGATCGCCTGCGCTAAATATGCGGCGGGTGGGCAGGGCTGCGCACACGCGAGCCGGCTGCAAGGGATCCGGTCATCGATCGAGACCCACGCACGAGGTGCGGAGGCCACTACCGACCACCGGAGCTTCGTCAGCTGCCGGTTCCAGACTCTCAGTCAGTGTAACAAGCAGGTCACCTGCACTGAAAACGCGAAAGGGAACCGCCGTGCCCGGCGATTCCCTTTCGCGTCGTGCAGATCGCTTTCGCTCAGCGGCGCAGGCCGAGGCGAGCGATGAGCGAGCGGTAGCGCTCGATGTCGATCTGCTGCAGGTACTTGAGCATGCGGCGGCGCTGACCGACGAGCAGCAGGAGGCCACGACGCGAGTGGTGGTCGTGCTTGTGCTCCTTGAAGTGCTCGGTCAGGTCGGTGATGCGCTTGGTCAGAATCGCGACCTGAACCTCGGGAGATCCCGTGTCGCCTTCGTGAGTTGCATATTCCTTGATGATGTCCTGCTTGACCTTCGGATCAAGTGCCATGAGATCTCTCCTTCTTCCACGTCGTTGCGCGGCGCCGGAGCCTTCTGCTCCGGCCCTGTCAGACCGCGGCCGGCGTGACGGCATGCTGAAAAGACAGCGTCGCTCAGCTTAGCACACTGCGGACTTCGGAGACATCCTCGTGCATCTGGGCGATGAGGTCCTCCATTCCGTCGAAGGTGATCTGGCCGCGGATGAGCTTGACGAACTCCAAGCTCATGGTCGATCCGTAGACGTCGAAGTCGGCGAACTCCTTGTCGAGCACATAGGCCTCGACCCGCCGCGAGACACCGTCGAAAGTCGGGTTGGTGCCCACGGAGATCGCCGCCGGGTAACCCTCGGGGTCTGAGTCGAAGTGGGCGATGCCGGCGTAGACGCCATCGGCGGGAACCATGCCCTCGCTGTCCTTGCCGAGGTTGGCGGTCGGGAAGCCGAGCTCGCGGCCACGGGCATCGCCGTGGACGACGGTGCCGACGACGGTGTGCGGGGAGCCGAGAACCTCGGCTGCGTCATCGACACGGCCTTCGGCCAGCAGCTGGCGCACCAGCGTCGAGGAGTCCCGGCCGGTGGCGCCGGGAGCGTGGCCGACGTCGTCGATGGTGACGATCTCCAGGCCGTTGTCCGCGCCGAGCTGTTCGAGCGTGTCGATGGTGCCGTGGTTGCCGCGGCCGAAGCGCACGTCCCGGCCGACGGCGATGAGCTTGGCGCGCAGCCGCCCGACGAGGTAAGCGTCGACGAAGTCCTCAGCGGTCTGGTCGGCGAAGTCGAGTGAGTAGCGCTGCACGAGCACCGCGTCGATGCCGGTCTCTGCCATCCGGGCCAGCCGCTCGGTCAGCCCGGTGATCTGCTCGGGTGCGGAGTCGGGGGCGTGGACGCTGCGCGGGTGGGGGTCGAAGGTGATGGCGAGGGACCGCAGGCCGCGTGCGCGGGCGAGCTCGGCGAGCTGGCCGAGCACGGCCTGGTGGCCGCGGTGCACGCCGTCGAAGTTGCCGAGCGTGACGGCGGTGTGACCGAAATCGGGTGGGATCTGGTCGATGTCCCAGAGAACTTCCACTTCTCGCCCCTTCCCAGGCGTCGCTGGTCTCATATCGCTGGAGTCGAATACCGCCACAACGTTACCGCACGCCCAGCCCTGCCCTGCTCACGCCGGGGGCTGCTGCGCGATGCCAGCGGCGGTCTTGAGCTTCTCACCGCGGCGTTCGATCACGGCGATGAGCTCTCCTGAGCAGATGCCAGCCCACGGTCCCGGTCCCGAGGCGGTGACCGGGTCGATGAACTGGCCGCTGAGCAGGGCTCGCGATTCCTCGCGAGTGAGCGCGCGGACCGGCAGCACCTGCGCGGCTGCGGTGGCGAGGTCGATCGGTGCCGGCGGCTTTACCGCCTCGGGGTCGGTGAGGTCCTCGGGCAGCTGGTGGCCGGGCAGCGCGAAGGGGCCGACGTGGGTGCGGCGCAGCGCGGTGAGGTGGCCGTAGACGCCGAGGCCCCCGCCGAGGTCGCGGGCCAGGGCGCGGATGTAGGTGCCCGAGGTGCAGGAGACGGTGACGTCGAGGTCGATGGCCGGCCGGTCGGAGTCGAGGTGCCGGCGGATGTCGTGGATGTCGAAGCCGGTGATCGTCACCGGCCGGGCGGCAAGCTCGACGTCGGAACCGGCGCGGACGAGCTGGTAGGCGCGCTTGCCGTCGACCTTGATCGCCGAGACGGCGCTGGGCACCTGTTCGATCGTCCCGCGCAGGGCCGCAACGCCGCCGGCGATCTGCTCGTCGCTGACGGCGGCCAGAGCGGCGGGGGCGGCGAACCGGTCGGCGGCCGAGTCGGCATCATCAGACGGTGTCGAGGCGCCGAGCCGGATGGTGGCGGTGTAGGTCTTGTCCAGCCCGATGAGGTACGTCAGCAGCTTGGTGCCGCGGCCGAGGCCGGCCACGAGCACCCCGGTGGCCATCGGGTCGAGCGTGCCGGCGTGGCCGACCCGCCGGGTGCCGTACCAGCGGCGCAGCCGGGAGACCACCGCATGGGACGACATGCCGGTGGGTTTGTCGATGACGAGGATGCCGTTGACCGGCGAGTCGGTGCGCTTGGCCATGAGGGTTCTCCGGGCTCTTGGCGGACATGACAGCAGGCTCAAGCCTAGCGCTTGAGCCTGCTGTGGGAGAGTCGGGTGCGGGTGGGCGGCCCGCCGGTCACGTCACTTGAAGGACACGTGCACGTGGTCGTAGTGGTTGGCGGTGTCGCCGCCGCGGTTCTCCATCGGCTTGCCCTTCCAGCCGTTGGTCGAGGCGTAGTACTTCTGCTCCCAGATGACGTACTTGACGTTGAGCTCCTGGCGGTTGTCGATGAGGAACTTCGTGATCTGGTCGCCGACCGAGCCGCGGATCATCGCGTCGACGGCCAAGCCGCTGTTGTGATCCGAGCCGGCCTGGTTGCGGTGCCCGCCGTAGGACTTGACCTCGGGGAAGTTCGCGCAGATCGCACGGTAGCCGTTGACGGCCGCCGGCTGCAGACCGGATTCGATGCTCGAGGACACGCTGCAGACTTCGTAGGAGACGTTGGTGTCGCGCCCCTTCGAGCGGGAGGCGGTGTCATCGCCGCCGCGCTGGGTCGTCGACTTCGCCGAGCTGCTCGACGCGGCGGCCGACTCCGGCTCCGGCTTCGGCTCCGGCTTCGGCTTCGGGGTGGTTGCGCTGACGGCACCGGACTTGCTCTGGTAGTCCTTGTTGTCCTTCAGACCCTCTTCGTAGGCCTTGGCGGCTTCCTCGCGCTGCTGGTCGAGCGCGTCTTCGTCGACGAGACTGATGTCCTCTTCGGGCTCCGGCGAGGAGGCTGCCTGCTGCTCGGTCTTGACGACGCCGGACTCGCTGTTGGGTCCGAGCGCGAAGGAGGAGGCGACGATCGCAGTGGTGGCAGCGGCCGGAATGGCGATGGCGGCCACCATCGGCTTGCGCTTGACGGTCTTGATGACGCCGGTGGCCGTCGAGGCCTGCTCGGCAGAGTGCCGTCCGCTGCCGGAGCGCCCGAGGCGGCTGAGATCGCGGACGAGCGTGCGGGCGCTGGAGGCCCAGGACGACTGGTTCGGATCAGAGTGCTTACCCAATTCGACTATCCCTTAACAAAGCTGTAATCGTTCTGTGATCTCGTAAAAGTGTAACGGCAACCCAGTCGATAACAAAACAATGACGGAAACTCATACCCGCGAGCTGCCTCACACCTCGGGGCAGGGCGTTTCCGTCTCGTTCACGGGCGATAGCTCACCAGCGCGGATGTCGTCTCAGGCGAGAAAGTCGAATCCGAGTGTGAGGATGAGCGCGGAGACGACGATGAGGAACACGACGCGCACGAAGCCGCTGCCGAACCGGATCGCGGTTCGGGCGCCGATGAACCCGCCGACGACGTTGCCGGCGGCCACGGCCGCGCCGAGTGCCCAGATGACGTGGCCGCTCGGGACGAAGTACAGCAGCGCCCCCAGGTTGGTCGCCCAGTTGACGACCTTCGCCATGGCCGAGGCATGGAGGAAGTCGAAGCCGATGATGGACACGAAGGCGATGACGAGGAAGGAACCGGTGCCCGGCCCGAGCAGCCCGTCGTAGAACCCGATGAGCAGTCCGATGAGCCAGGAGATCGCATGGTGGCGTTTGGAATGCTCGCCGAAGCGCAGCTGGGCGGCCAGGCCGAGCTGGGGTTTGAGCAGTGTGAACACCGCTACCGCGATGAGGGCGGTGAGGATGACAGATTCGAACACGCTGGTCGGCAGCAGCGTGGCGACGCGCGCCCCGAGGATCGCTCCGAGCAGGGCGGTGACCGAGGCGGGGATCGTCGCTGACTTGTCCGGTCTGACCCGGGACAGATAGGTCAGCGCCGAGGCGGTGGTGCCGGCGATGGAGCCGAGCTTGTTCGTCGCCAGCGCCTGGACCGGGGTGATGCCGGGGACCATGAGCAGAACCGGCAGCTGGATGAGGCCTCCGCCGCCGACGACGGCGTCGATCCACCCGGCGAGCAGGCCCGCAGCCAGGAGCAGCAGCACGAGTGTCAGCGTCACGTCGATGCTGCCGGTGTCCATCAGCCAGTCCATGCAGGCTGCTCCTCCCCTGTGTCTGTCGGCAGACGGTTGTTCTTCACGACAGACAGTCAGGCAGGCACCGGATGGGTTCCGGTGCCTGCCTGCTGCTGTTCGGCTCTGTGGTGCGGCGCGCGGTCGCAGACGCGGACCCGCAGCTCAGTCGCGGGACTCCTCGTCCTCGTGCGGCTTGCGGTACGGATCGGCCTCCCCTGCCGGAGCGGCGTCCTTGGCAAGCGCTGCGACTTCGGCATCGCGGGCTGCCGCCTGGGCGAGCAGCTCTTCGAGTTCGGCTGCAGCGGCCGGCACCGAGTCGGCGATGAACTCCAGCGACGGGGTCAGCCGGATCTGCAGTCCCTTGCCGACCTCGGAGCGGATGAGCCCCTTGGCCGAATTCAGCGCAGCCTGCGTGGACACGAGCTGATCTTCGTCACCGTAGACGGTGTAGAAGACCGAGGCGTGCTGCAGGTCGCCGGTGACGCGGACGTCGGTGACGGTGACAAAGCCCAGGCGCGGGTCCTTGATCCGCTTCTCCAGCGTCTGCGCGACGATGACCTTGATGCGGTCGGCGATCTTCCTGGCGCGGGTGGCATCAGCCATGGTGGTTCCTTCTCTTCGTGTGCCGGGCCTCTTCGGTGGACCCGGGGGGGGGGGGGGGCCGGCGGGGGCGCCGGCGGCGCCGGCGGGGGGGGGGGGGCGCCGGCGGCCCCCCCGGGCCGGGTTGGCGACCCGGCGGGCGCGCTCGATGAACGGTGCGAGAGCCTCACGCAGCTTGGCTGCGTTCTCGCTCGAGAGCTCGATCTCGTAGTGTCCCTGGTCGATGGAGAACGACACCGTCTCGGCTGCGTCAGTGCCGTCGAAGTCGTCGGTGAGCACAAGCTTCATTTCGCGTGCCATAAGAGCCTTTCGTCGATGCTGGTCAATGAGGCGAGGTGTCCTCTCCATCCCGGGTCACGGAGCCGGATTCAGGTTCTGTTTCTGTCACCGTGTTCGGCGCTGCAGCAGCGGAATCGCCCGGGCGGTTCTCGCCCTGTTTCTCCGAATCTTCTAGATCGGCGTAATACCGGTCCATTTCTCGCCGTTCGATGCTGTCGGCGCGGATGATGGCACGAATAACGTACCAGAACAGCAGCGCCACACACAGCGATGGCAGAAGGACTTTGATGTATTCCACAACTGATCCTAACCCTAAACGGCTCTTGTGCATATCTTTGTCGACAATGTCGGGGTGTGAATCACACGAATATCGTTCAGCTCCCGGTCGTCGGACTGAAAGTGCATCGGTCTTTCATCTGCCCGGCTGGGTTCAATTCTCAATCGGCTTGATGAATGGGAAGAGAATGGTCTCGCGGATTCCCAGGCCGGTGAGCGCCATGATGAGGCGGTCGATTCCCATGCCCATTCCACCGCTGGGCGGCATGCCGTATTCCATCGCCATGAGGAAGTCCTCGTCCAGGCGCATCGCCTCGTCGTCGCCGCGCGCGGCGTCATTGGCCTGGGCTTCGAAGCGCTCGCGCTGCACGACCGGGTCGACGAGCTCGGAGTAGCCGGTGGCCAGTTCGAAGCCGCGCACATAGAGATCCCATTTCTCCACCACGCCGGGCTTGTCCCGGTGGGCGCGGACCAGCGGTGAGGTGTCGACCGGGAAATCGACGACGAATGTCGGTGCCCACAGGCGGTCGGAATAGAAGTGCTCCCACAGCTCTTCGACGTATTTGCCGTGTGTGCGGAACACGCCTTCGAGATCGACATTGTGCTCATCGGCAATAGAAGAGAGCTCTTCAATGCTTGTGTCGGGAGTCACATCGCGCCCGGCTTCCTCGGACAGCGATTCGTACATGCTCACGACAGCCCAGTCGCCGCCGAAGTCGTATTCGGTGCCGTCGGACAGGGTGACGGTGAGCGATCCGACGGCGTCCGTGGCGGCATTCTGAATGAGCTCCTGGGTGAGCTTGGCGATCGAATGATAATCGCCGTATGCCTGATATGCCTCCAGCATGGCGAATTCCGGGGAATGAGTGGAATCGGCACCCTCGTTCCGGAAATTGCGGTTGATCTCGAAGACGTTCTCCAGCCCGCCGACGACAGCGCGCTTGAGGTACAGCTCCGGGGCGATGCGCAGGAACAGGTCGATGTCGTAGGCGTTCATGTGCGTGCGGAACGGCCGGGCGGCCGCTCCCCCGTGCAGCGTCTGCAGCATCGGCGTCTCGACCTCGGTGAAGCCGGCGTCGTCGAAGGTGGCGCGCAGCGACTTCATGATGTTCGACCGGGTCTGCACGGTGGTGCGCGCCTGCTCGCGGGTGATGAGGTCGAGGTAGCGCTGGCGGATCCGCGTCTCGTCGGTCAGCTCGGTGTGCAGCGCCGGCAGCGGGCGCAGCGCCTTGGCTGCGATCGCCCACTCGTCGACCATGACGGAGAGCTCACCGCGCTTGGACTTGATGACATGGCCGTGCAGGAACACGTGGTCGCCCAGATCGGCGTCGGACTTCCAGTCCTCCAGGCGCTCGGCGCCGACGATCTTCTGCGAGAGCATCCCCTGCAGGCGGGTGCCGTCACCGGCCTGCAGGGTGACGAAGCACAGCTTGCCGGTGTTGCGCACGAACACGACTCGGCCGGCCACGCCGACGAGGTTCTCGGTCTCCTCGCCGGGTTCGAGATTCGGGTGGGCGGCGCGCACCTCGGCGAGCGTGTGGGTGCGTTCGACGGTGACCGGGTACGCCTGCTGACCGGACTCGAGCAGCCGGGCGCGCTTGTCCTTGCGGATGCGCTGCTGTTCGGGATCGAGGTGTTCTGGGGTCTCTTCGGGCGCACCAGCCGGTGCCGTGACGTTCTCTGGCATGCCTCCAGGGTACTAAGTGCGCCCGCCTGTCAACGAATCCGCAGGTTCGGCTGACCGGCTGCAGGCTCCGCTGCCGAGGCGTCAGTCGCGTTCGGTCAGCAGCTCGTGCATGGCCCGGGCCTGCTCGGTGGTGATGGTTCCGTTGGTCAGCGCCCGGGCGATCGTGGCCTTGGCCATCGCGGTGTAGGCGTCAGCGACGTCGAGGGAGCCTGCGGCGACACTGTACTCAGCCAAGGCGTCGAGGTGGGCGGCCACCGTGCCGGTGTCACCGCGGCTGACCGGCCCGGTCAGTGCCGAGGGCCCGGCCTGCAGGGTGTTCGACACGCTCGCCTCGACCAGGGAGCGCAGCACCCGGGCGGGGTCCTCGATGCCGAGGCTGGTGAGCACGTCGAGTGACTGGCTGAGGGTGGCGACGGTGTGGTTGGCGGCATGGGCGATGGCTGCATGGTAGAGCGCCCGGTCGGCTTCGGCGACGATGATCGGTTCGGCACCGATCTCGACGACGAGCGCCTGGCCGATCGGCAGCACCGGCTTGGCCGCCGTCACCGCGATCGTCGCCTCCCGCAGCCGGGGCAGGTCGACTGAGGTGCCGGTGAATGACAGGGACGGGTGCAGGGCGATGGCGAAGGCCCCGGAAGCGGTGGCGGGGCCGAACACCTCGGTGCCGTACATGCCCGCGCAGTGCATGACGATCTGGCCGGGTGTGAAGCAGCCGAGCTTCGCCAGCCCGGCGACGAGTTCGGGCAGCACATCGTCGCTGACGGTGAACAGGACGAGTTCGGCGCGTTCGACGAGGGTCTCGATCTCGAGGATCGGCACCTCGGGCAGCATCGCCTCTGCCCGGTCGCGGGAGGCCTGGGAGGAGGCGGTGGTACCGATGATCGCGTGGCCGGCGGCGCGCAGCGCATTACCCATCACCGCTCCGACGCGTCCGCAGCCGACGATGCCGATGCCCAGCCGGGTCGGGTCCTCATGGTTCACGGTGTTCCTCCTTCGGGCTGGGGTGGAGTGTGCTGTCCGACCAGCTGCTGTCCGGTCATCTGCTGTGCTGCTGCCGGTGCCCGCCCGTCGAGGACCGCGCGGGCAGACCGGGTGCGTTCGGCGTGGTCGAAGAAGAACTGCCAGCTGACCGGGATCGACTGGTGCAGCACGCAGGCGGCGATCGGCCCGGCGGTTGAGTCGAGGTTGATGCTGGCGAGATCGAAGCGGCGCTGCAGGGGTCCCTGGTGCCAGCGCATCGACTGCACGCGGGCGTGCGGGGTGCAGGTGACCTGGCGGATGAACCAGCCGGAGCGGATGATGAGCATCGAGCCGGTCACCGTCCACCCGTTGCGCCGATAGGTCAGCGGGTCGAGCCACCGGCTGGAGGCCGGCTGGCGGACGAAGCGCTGCTCGACGGCGCTGAGAGCGGCTGGGTCGGTGTCGGTGATCTCTGCGGCATGGTCGGCGTACATCGCCGCGGCGAAGAGGGTGTGCGCATCGATGCCGTCGGCCGGCTGCGGGTCGGGCAGGGCGAGGGCGAGCATCATGAGCGCCTGCTCGCGACTGCCGACCGGCAGCAGCACGTTGTCGCCGTCCCCGTCGCCGGTCTCCCCGCCGGCCATGTTGAATTCGACCTTCCACCAGCCGGTGAGCCGCCACAGCAGCGGTTGGCTCAGCCGCACCGCCTGGATGCGCTCGAGACGGATCGTGCGCCGGGAGGTCGAGAGCAGCCCGCGGGCCACCTGCAGTCCGTCCTCGGACAGGCTGGCGGAGAAGTTCGCGTTGGTGAGCGTGCTGCGCACGGCGGCGAACAGCCCGAAGACCACCGGCAGGAAGCTCAGCCCGACCGTCAGGCTGATCTGGCCGGGGAAGAACACCGTCATGATCGTGAAGAATCCCACCGCTGCGGCCAGCAGCACGACCGTGAGGATCATCCCGAGCGTGAACAGCTGGGAGAGGATGACGATGTGAGCGGGGATCCTGAGGATCCGCCCTTCGGCATCGGTGCGAGCTGCCACCCGGTAGGGGGCCAGGACCTCGTCGAGGGTCTGCTCGGCATCGGCGGTGACCTCGCCGGCGGCTCCGTGGACAGCGCGCATGACGCGGGCGCCGAGCGTGTCGCCGGTGCGCAGCTCACGAGCGTGGACGCCGGGCTGGGCGATCGCGGTCCCCTCGCCCGCGCCCGAGGCGGTGCCCGCGCGGCCGTCGGCAGGACCCTCTGCTGGGGTGGGCTCACCTGCACGGGCGCCCGGCGCCTCGGGAGCGGTGCGCTGCTTGGCTGCCCGCACCCGGGTGAGCATGTCAGCGCGCAGAGACTCGGCCTGGCTGCGGGTGAGGTAGGCGATCTCGATCTTCGAGTCCGAACCGCCGGCGACGTCGAAGACGAGGCCGGCCAACCCGAAGAGGCGCGGGACGATCTTCTGGTAGACGTCGATGGATTGGACGCGGTCGAGGCGGGCGGAGCGCAGCTTGCGGCTGATGAGGGTCTCGCGCAGGTAGACGGCCTCGTCGTCGACGCGGTAGCTCATCGCCCGCCACAGCAGGTAGTTGATGAGCCCGGCGATGAGGAAGAACGCGACGACCGCCGCGGCAACCCACAGCAGCCGGTTCTCTCCCAGCCAGGCGAAGAAGCCCATGTCCGGGGTGCGGCCTTCGCGGATCGCTGCGATGACATCGTCGACGACGGACTGGCCGAAGGCGATGAGGCCGGCGATCATCGCGAGGATCACGGCGATGAGGTTGATCGCCGGTGTCAGCGGGTGGACGCGCTTCCAGCCGGCGTCGCCGGTCGGGGCGCCGGCGGCCGGCGGCAGGGGGCTGCCGGGCTGTGCGCTCTCAGGCTGGCCGGATGCGGGCTGGGCCATCACAGTCCTGCCAGCTGGGACTCACCGCGGGCGGCCAGCTCATCGCGCAGCCGTTCGGCCTCGGCACGGGGCAGTCCGGGGATCGTCGCATCAGTCGAGGCCGAGGCGGTGTGCAGCTCAACCCCGGCCAGATCGAACATCCGCTCGATCGGCCCGGAGGACACTTCGACGTACTGCAGCCGCCCATAGGGCACCACGGAGGTGGTGTGGAACATGATGCCGTGTCGCACGAGCAGGTCGAAGGTGCGTTCGGCGTAGCCGAGGGCCTTGGTCTGGCGGAAGATGAGCCACACGGCGAAGATCGCCCAGGCGGCGATGACCGGCAGTCCGATCCATATCAGCGGCTTCCAGAACAGGATGCCGACGGCGAGGACGACGGTGAGGGCGCCGAGCAGGAAGATGCTCTCGGTCAGCAGCCGCGCGTAGGCGTACCGGCGATCCACCGGCTGGAAGGAGACCCCGGCCTCGGGCGGGGGCAGCGGGCCCGGCTGCGCGGCGCGCTGGTGCGGCTGGGGTTGCGGCTGCGGCTGGCGGGGCGGTTGGGGCGGCGGGGCGGGGGTGCTCATGCGGCATCTGCTCCTGCGGTGTCGTCGGGTGGGAGTTGGCAGAAGGATTCGACGACGAGTCCGACGACCATGACGATGGCGGCGGCTGCGACGGCCAGCAGCATCCCGCCGGCCTGTTCGGCGCGCACGCCGGCGGCGCTGACGACGAGGTACATGGCGCCGCCGAGGTACCACCCGGTCAGCAGCGACCCGGCAAGTGCCGCGGCCTTGGCCATCATCGCCACGCGGGCGGCTCTGACGTGGTCGAGTTCCTTGGTGCGGTCGCCGTCGTTCCACTTCTTGATCGGCCAGCCGAGGATGAGCAGCACGATCGACAGCGCGAGCATGCCGAGGATCGCCGGCCACGGCAGCCCCGGCAGCGCCTGGCCGAGGGACTCCCAGATGTAGTTGAAGCCCAGCGCCGCGATGATGCCGAGCACTCCCCAGGTCAGCAGCTGGGCTGGTTTCGTCTGTGTCATGGCCCGATCGCCTCGCCGGTATCGCGCAGCCCGCCGCCGTCGTCGGCGCGGGTGAGTGCGGTAGTGATGGGCGCCGTGCCCGAGGCGGTGGTCACCGTAGCCCTAGGGCGCAGCTGCGCCCAGGGGGCGAGGACGAAGGCGCGTTCGGCTGCCCTGGGGTGGGGCAGCACGAGCTGGCCGGTCTCGCAGGTGATCTCGGCGGCCGCATCATCGAGGGCGCCGGGCCGGCTGCAGCGGATGAGGTCGATGTCGAGGGTGCGCGGGCCCCAGCGGATCTCACGCGTGCGCCCGTGGGCGAGTTCGATGCCCTGGCACACGCCGAGCAGCTGCAGGGGGCTCAGCTCGGTCGTCACGATCGCGGCCGCGTTGGTGAAGTCGGGCTGGTCGATCCCGCCGACCGGCGTGGTCGCAAAGGCCGTCGAGCAGGCATCGACGCTGATGTCCGGGTGGGCGTGAAGTGCGCTGAGGGCTGCGCGCAGCGCCTCGAGCGGCTGGCCGAGGTTGGCGCCGAGGCCCAGCACCGCCTGCAGGCCAGCCGTCTCTGCGTGGGCGACCGGCGCCTCGGGCGCGGTGTCCGGCAGGACGCCGGCCGGTGCCTCGGGTGCGGGGCGGGTGATGGTGACGCTGACGTCGTCGAAGGCGACCGGCACGGGGGCGGCGGGTTTGTGCACGGTGACGGTGGCGCTCGCGGCGACGGTGAGGCAGTGCTCGGCGATGCGCTCGGCGAGAGTTTCGATGAGGTTGAGCGGCTCACCTGTGATGATCGCGGCGATGTCCTCAGCCAGCGTGCCGTAGTCGGCGGTGTCGATGAGCGCATCGGAGGCGGCTGCGGTCCGGGTGTCGGCGTGCAGGGTGATGTCGACGATGAAGTTCTGGCCTTCGCGGCGCTCGAAGTCGAACACGCCGTGGTAGCCGTAGACCGTCAGCCCGGTCAGCGTGATGGCGTCGCCTGCGCGCCTGCGGTCGGCCACTGTGTCTCCCTGTCGTGTCGTCGTTGGTCTCTACCGTACTGCGCTCGGCGGTTTCGTGCTGTGCGCTCAGGTCGGCCAGGAGGGCCGGTGTTCGCTGCCCGTGCCCGAGTCGGTGGCTGGGGTCTCCGGCAGGTCGAGGGGCAGCGGGCGGGTGCGGGGGCGGTGGGCGCTGATCGCCTCGGCGACCTGAGCGGCGATGAGGGAGGCGCGCGGTTCGTGCACGCGCACAGCCCAGGCGCCTGCGTGTGCGGAGAGTGCGGTGATCGCAGCGGTGGCGGCGTCACGGTCGGCGACTGGGATGTCGGCGGGCTGGTCGGCCCCGAGCAGGGTGGAGAGGAAGCGTTTGCGGCTGGCGGCCACGAGCAGGCGGGGGCCGAGTTCGGTGAAGCGTTCGATCTGGGCGAGCAGCTGCCAGTTGTGCTCGGCGTTCTTCGAGAACCCGATGCCGGGGTCGATGATGATGTCCTCATCGGCGACACCGGCAGCACGGGCCGCGCCGATGCGTTCGGTGAGCTCGGCCTGCACTTCGGCGACGACGTCGTCGTAGTGGTAGCGGGCGGTCGCGTCGCTGAGCAGTCCGCGCCAGTGCATGAGGATGATGGGCACGCCGGCTTCGCCTGCGGCCGTGAGCATCTCGGCTTCGGCTTGGCCGGCGGAGACGTCGTTGATGATGGCAGCACCGGCGTCGATGGCCTGGCGGGCGATGTCAGCGCGCATCGTGTCGATGCTGATGACCGCGCCCTGGGCGGCGAGTTTCCTGATGACGGGGATGACGCGGCGGGCTTCCTCCTCGGCGCTGACGCGGGTGCTGCCGGGCCGGGTCGATTCACCGCCGATGTCGATGATGTCGGCACCATTCGCGAGCAGCTGCATGCCGTGGTCGACGGCGGCGCTGAAGTCGAACCACCGGCCGCCGTCGGAGAACGAATCGGGGGTGACGTTGAGGACGCCCATGATCTGGGTGCGCATCAGCTGCTCCTTCGCTTGAGGTGGGCTCAGCGGCCGAGGATGAGGCTCATCGCCTCTGCCCGGGAGGCGGCGTCGCGCAGCTGGCCGCGCACGGCTGAGGAGATCGTCGTCGCGCCGGGCTTCTGCACCCCGCGCATCGACATGCACAGGTGCTCGGCTTCGATGACGACGATCGCACCGCGGGGTTCGAGGTGCTCGACGATCGCATCGGCGATCTGGCTGGTGAGCCGTTCCTGGACCTGCGGACGACGGGCGTAGATCTCGACGAGGCGGGCGAGCTTCGACAGCCCGGTCACCTTGCCCTCCGGTCCGGGAATGTAGCCGATGTGGGCCGAGCCGTGGAAGGGCACGAGGTGGTGTTCGCAAGTTGAGTACATCTCGATGTCGCGCACGAGGACCATCTCGTCGTAGCCGACGTCGAAGACGACGCTGAGGACATCGGCGGCGTCCTTGTGCAGGCCGGAGAAGACCTCTTCATAGGAGCGCGCCACCCGGGCAGGGGTGTCGCGCAGGCCATTGCGGTCGGGGTCCTCCCCGACCGCGAGGAGGATCTCCCGGACCGCCGCCTCGATGCGCGGCTGGTCGACCATCTCAGCGCCCGTCCTGCCAGGGGCCCTGCGAGCCGGGCTGTCCGGGTTCACCCGGATGCGGGGGCTGGCCCGGCTGACCGGGGTGCGGGGGCTGCGGCGGCTGGGCCGGCCCCGGCTGTCCCGGGGTGCCCGGCTGGCCGTCGTGCGGGGGCTGCGGGTGCCCCGGCTGCGGGTAGCCCGGCTGGCCGTGCCCGGGCTGCGGCGGCTGGCCTGGCTGTCCGGCAGGTGCGCCGGGGGTACCGGGTGCGCCGTGGTCGCCGCCGTGCGAGCCGGTATGGGTGCTCTCGTCGGTCTGGCGGCGTGGGGGCACCTCGATCGGCGGGCGGTCGGAGACCGGCCGGTCGTCGTGGGCGAGCCATACCTCGCGCTTATCGCGCTTGCGCACCTCGGCGAAGATCTCCTGCAGCTGGTGCTGGTCGAGGGTCTCCTTGTCCAGCAGCTCGTAGGCGAGCCGGTCGAGGACGTCGCGGTTGGCCGTCAGCGCCCAGTAGGCGTCGGCATGGGCGTCGTCGATGAGGGTGCGGACTTCGGCGTCGATGGTCTGCATCGTGCGATCGGCGTAGACATCGTCGTGGCCGTAGCCCTTGCCGGCGAACGGCTCAGAGGATTCGTCGCCGATCTTGACCATGCCGAGCTTCTCGCTCATGCCGTACTGGGTGACCATCTTCCGGGCGATCGAGGTCGCCTTCTCGATGTCGTTCGAGGCACCGGTGGTCGGGTCGTGGAAGACGATCTCCTCGGCCACCCGGCCGCCCATCGCGTAGGCGAGCTGGTCGAGCAGCTCGTTGCGGGTCGTCGAGTAGCGGTCCTCGCTCGGCAGCACCATCGTGTAGCCCAGCGCCCGGCCGCGCGGCAGGATCGTCACCTTCGTCACCGGGTCGGTGTCGTTCATCGAAGCCGCCACAAGTGCGTGCCCGCCCTCGTGGTAGGCGGTGACGAGGCGCTCCTTGTCGTTCATCAGGCGGGTGCGCTTCTGCGGGCCGGCGATGACCCGGTCGATGGCCTCGTCGATGATCTCCATGTCGATGACGGTCTTCGACGAACGGGCGGTGAGCAGGGCTGCTTCGTTGAGCACATTGGCCAGGTCGGCACCGGAGAAGCCCGGGGTGCGCTTGGCGACCATTGCGAGGTCGACATTCGGCGCCAGGGGCTTGTTGCGGGCATGAACCTGCAGGATGTGCTGGCGGCCCTTCATATCCGGGGCCTCAACCTGGACCTGCCGGTCGAAGCGGCCCGGGCGCAGCAGCGCCGGGTCGAGGACGTCGGGCCGGTTCGTCGCGGCGATGAGGATGACGTTGGTGGTGGCGTCGAAGCCGTCCATCTCGACGAGCAGCTGGTTGAGCGTCTGCTCGCGCTCATCGTGGCCGCCGCCCATGCCGGCGCCGCGCTGACGGCCGACGGCGTCGATCTCGTCGATGAAGATGATGCACGGTGAGTTGTTCTTCGCCTGTTCGAACAGATCGCGCACGCGCGAGGCGCCGACGCCCACATACATCTCAACGAAGTCCGAACCGGAGATCGTGTAGAACGGCACCCCGGCCTCACCGGCCACGGCCTTGGCCAGCAGGGTCTTGCCGGTGCCGGGTGCACCGTAGAGCAGCACGCCCTTGGGGATCTTCGCTCCGACGTCCTGGAACTTCTTCGGCTCGGCGAGGAACTCCTTGATCTCCTCGAGCTCCTCGAGAGCCTCATCGACACCGGCGACATCGGCGAAGGTGACGTCGGGGTGCTCCTTGTTGACGAGCTTGGCCTTCGACTTGCCGAAGTTCATGATCCCGCGCCCGGCTCCCGACATCTGGGACAGGAGGAACCAGAAGACGAGGAAGATGATGACGAACGGGATCAGGTTGATGAGCAGGCTGGTGAACCAGCCCTGCTTGGGCACCTCGTCGGTGTAGCCCTTCTCAGGTGCGGCGTCGTTGACGGCCTTGACGACATCCTCGCCGCGGGGTTCGACATAGAAGAACTGGACGTTCTTGCCGTAGTTCTTGTCCTCGTGCTTGAACTCCTCGGTCAGCACCAGGTCGACGCGCTGGTCGTTGTCGATGATCTTGACCTGCTCGACCTTGTCATCGGCGAGCAGCTTGAGGCCCTGGTTGGTGTCGATGCGCTGGAACCCGCCACCGCCGATGAGCATGGTGCCGATCGAGACGATGATGATCGCCAGCAGGATCCAGACGAGCGGTCCGCGCGCCAGCTTCTTCATCGTCGGGCGGTTCTTCTTCGTTTCTGCCATTGATCCTTCCAGGACTCATGTGTGCTCATGGCTCAGGTGCGCCGGGATGCAGGACCCGCTGAGGGGTGACCCCCTGAGGATACAAGAGCTCAGCCCAGTGGGATATTCCGGGAAGCCGCTGAAACACACCCGCACCTGCTCCGGCAGGCCGGCCGCCGCTTCGGCTCAGGCGTAGACGTGCGGCGCCAGGGTCGCGACGAAGGGCACGTTGCGGTACTTCTCGGCGTAGTCGAGGCCGTAGCCGATGACGAACTCGTTGGGCACATCGAAGCCGACGTAGCGGACGTCGATGTCGACCTTGAGGGCCTCGGGCTTGCGCAGCATCGTGCAGATCTCGACCGAGGCGGCCCCGCGCGAGCGCAGGTTCGCCAGCAGCCACGAGAGGGTCAGGCCGGAGTCGATGATGTCCTCGACGATGAGCACATGCTGGTCTTTGAGGTCCGTGTCGAGGTCCTTAAGGATCCGCACGACGCCGGAGGACTTGGTGCCCGAGCCGTAGGAGGAGACCGCCATCCAGTCCATCCGCAGCGGCGCGCGCAGCGCGCGGGCGAGGTCGGCCATCACCATGACCGCGCCCTTGAGCACGCCGACGAGCAGGACGTCCTTGCCTTCGTAATCGCGGTCGATGTCGGCTGCCAGCTCGACGAGCCGGTGCTTGATCTGTGCCTCGGTGACGAGAATCCGCTCGATGTCGGTGCCGAGGTCCTTTTCATCCACAGTGGGTCAGCTCCTTGTCCGCCGGCGACTCCTCGCCCTGCACTGATGCCTGTTGCCGTTCGTGACCAACCCTAGCGCCTATCGGCAGCCGGTGGCGCCTTTGTCCGAGTCCAGCAATCCAACCCAGCAATTCGCGCCCCACTAGTTACCCAACCCGAAGAGAAACTAAGCCTTAGAAGAAATCACCACCGCGCAGGCAAAGCAACCCACACCCAGAAGGAAACGCATGCAGTAAGCTACCAAATAGAAGAAACAGGAGGGCGCCATTGAAACTTACAAAATTCAGGATTGAGAACTACCGCGGCATAAGGGAAGCGCATGCCCAGGATCTTGCCGACTACCCGCTGATCGCGTTAACAGGGAGAAACGGAACAGGGAAGAGTTTAATACTTGAGGCACTAGCTGTCGCCTGGGCCGCAGAAGTGAATCTCCCAGAGTACGTCGGACCGTACGCAAATTCACTCTCGGTAGAGATCGGTATTGAATTATCAGAACGAGAGTACTCGCTACTTGAGACTTGGCTCGATGAAACAGGTCAAGACCCCATTGAAAGATCGTCCGAGCATATTTTAGAGGCCATAGCAACTTCGACACACGAATCAGGACAATACGCTCAAACCGACGCCGTGATCACCGCTCTGCAGAACCCGTATTTTACTCGACGGTTCGCATTCGGCAATATTGATCTCCTATCCGCTCGCCGACAACCAAATCTAGGGCTAGATATTGGAGTCGATCTTTCTCTCCTTGACGCCTCGGAAAACGCTCAAACACGCCGGGAGAATATTCAAGACGAAGTTCGCTGGAAACAACCACAGTACATGCCCGACATCGGCTCATACCTGGCTTCTCTTGACTATAGGGAATACGTCGCTCGCCGCGATGAAGGAGAGGTGGCTAGCGAATACGAGCGACTTCAGGCCATTTTCGAGCGCGCCACCGGCAAGAAGATTAGCAGACCTACCTTCGACTCGCATACCGTCCGTCCCGAGATCCACGTGAAGCTCCCGTCTGGAAAACAACATTCTCTCGTCGAACTTTCAAACGGCGAACGCGAAATGATCGGGATGTTCTACTACATCACTCAACTCTCTTCACGTGGCGGCGTCCTGCTACTGGACGAACCCGAGTCGCACCTACACCCAAGCTTGCAAACTGCAGTCATCGAGGCGATCTCGACTCTCGCTTCCCAGGGGCAGGCGATAATCGTGACACACTCTCCATCGATTATTGGCTCGATGCCAACGAGCCAGATCTGCTCCGTCAGGGGAGCCTGGGAGCTGGACGGCAACCAAGTCAAGTGGGCTCATGATGACACCGACGGATTCGAGCCATTAAGCGAAATCGGAATCAGCGCTACAGACTTACTCCAAATGAGCGCGCTTCTTGTTGTCGAAGGCGCGGACGACGCTAAACGCCTCAGTATGATGTTTCCTGAGGAACTTGCGAGAGTCAAAATCATTGAAGCCGGTAGCAGAGAACAGGTCATCAACGCAGCAAGAACTTTAAACAGAGTTTCTATCGGAGTGCCGCACATATGCGTCATCGATAGAGACTTTTCGACGCCCGAAGATGTCGGCAACCTTGAACGAGAGGGGATCTTCGTTTGGAATGCACGCGCCATGGAAAACATACTTCTCAATCCAGCCCTCGTCGCCGAAAGCTGCAATATTAAAGTTTCTGAAGCGCGTAGCATGATAGCTTCGTGCACCACGCAACTTCTGGACGATGCAATCAAGACATTTACTGTAAACCGCGTTTGCAGTCTCCCTCTCGCACAAGAACCACAATCCGACGAAGGACTGCAAAACCATCTCGAGCACCAAGTCGCGACCTGGAACCACAGACTGCAAATGCGTGAAACCATAGCCGGCGAAGTCGCTGACGAGATACAAAGAGACGCTCACAATCACAGTACTCACTATGTCGACGGCAAAAAGCTGATGGGCGCTGTTCACGGCGCCATTAGACACTTCCGAACAAAGGATCTATTCGCCGAATCGCTGGTCACAACAGCTCGACGAAATCCGGCGATAAGACCCAGCGAGTTAAACCGGTTGATTAACCTCGTGAATGCGGTCGTTAACAACGACTCACAGACTGGTACCGCACGTATAGAGAGTGTGGATGCACGTGTCCAACAGAAACTGCCGGGAGCGGTATTCGTTCCTCGCCTCAACAGGGCCGATAACGAGGAGAACGACATCTGTTAAAGCTAAAGAAGCGCTCGACCGATAAAGCGAGCAATCCTCCTAGTTTTCAAGGACTCTACCTTCGACCTCACCTTAGTTGCGGTCGAAGGAACCGCAGGCCCGCCGGGCCCTGCCCGCGCACCGTGCGCACCACCTCGGCGGCGGCTGGGACCGAGACGGCGCCTAGCCTGCGGCCGGTGGCCAGCGCGTCGACAGCGGCGATGTGGGCGGCGGTGACTTCCTGGGCGCGGCCGGTGCACTCATGCAGCCAGGCGCGCACCACGCGGGTGCGGATCGCTGCGGGCAGATCGGCAAGCCTCGGGTGCGTCTCCGTGCCCGAGGTGTGGGTGGCGGTGGCCTCGGCCGCCCAGTCATCGAGGGCATCGGTGTCGGCGGCCAGCTGCGTGCCGGTGCGAGCGAGGGCGTCGGCGACACCGGGGCCGAGCGCAGCTTCGAGTGCGGGCAGCGCCTGTTGGCGGACGCGCACCCGGGTGTAGGCCGCGTCGTCGTTCATCGGGTCGTGCCACACCGGCAGGTGCCGGGCCGCAGCCGAGGCCGCAGTCTGCGCGCGGGTGATCTCCAGCAGCGGCCGCCACACCGGGCAGTCGGCGACGGTGCTGACAGCCCGCATCCCGGCCAGAGACCTGGCACCGGAGCCGCGGGCCAGCCCGAGGAGGACGGTTTCGGCCTGGTCATCGCGGGTGTGGGCGGTGAGCACGGCGGTGGCGCCAAGCTTACGGCGGTGGTCGTCCAGTGCGGTGTAGCGGGTGGTGCGGGCGGCGGCTTCGAGGCCCTCTGGCCCGGCGGTGACCGGGTGAGTGAGGACGGCCGTCGGCAGGCCGCGATCGGTGAGGTGATCGCGGACCTGGGCGCAGACATCGGCGCTGGCCGGCTGCAACCCATGGTCGACGGTCGCTGCTGTGATCTCGACTGCCCGGCCGGCAGCTGTCAGGCCGGCGGGCCGGGTGGTGAAGAAAGCGGCGGCATCGGCAAGGGCGAGGGAGTCGGCTCCCCCGGAGACGGCGATGATGAGCCGGACCGGGACTTCTTCTGCTTCGGGTCCGGGGGCGGGCAATGCGGCGACGGCGGCGTCGAGGAAGCCCAGCAGCGCATTCCGGATCGTGGCCGTGGCCGCATCGAGCCGCGGGCGCCTGCTTCTCACGTCTGCTCCGGCGGGTTCGGGTTGTCCGGCGCGTCGAGGACGCGGGCGACCCAGTCGGCGGGGTGTTCGATCTCATGCAGGCTCGGCAGGTTGCCTGGCGATTCCCACACGCGGTTGAGCCCAGCGTGGCCGCGCGTGCGCACGACGGCGCGGACGAACGCGGCACCGCGGGTGTACTGGGCGAGCTTCTCGTCGATGCCGAGCACTCGGTTGATGATCGCTTTGATGCCGGTGGCCGAGTGCCGGTGGGTGTCGAAGGCAGCGCGGATGCGGCGCACGCTGGGGATGACGCCGGGGCCGACGGCGTCCATGACGACATCGGCGTGGCCTTCGAGCAGGCTCATGAGCGCGGTGACCTCATCGAGCAGTTCGGCATGCCGGGGCCCGATGAGCGTGTCGATGATGCTTGTGTCGTCTCTCAGGGCGCGGGCGAGCGCGGCAAGGGTCTCGACGAGTCCGGGATTCTCGATGCCGTCGGGCTGATCGGACGTGCCGGGCAGGCCGCCGGCGATGACAGGGGCGAGGAAGGCCTGCATCCGCTCCTGCAGATGAGCCTGCAGCCAGGGGGCGGCGGCGAACTGGACATGGTGGGTGCGTTCGTGCACGGCGACCCACAGCCGGAAGTCCCGGGCGGGGACTTTGAGTTCGCGTTCGACGGTGAGGATGTTCGGGGCTACGAGCAGCAGCCGGCCGCCAGCGGTGAAGGGGTCGAACTGGCCGAGCACCCGCGAACCGACGATCGCCAGAGCTGCGCCCATCTCCACCGAGCTGGCCCACCTCTGGGTGCGGCTGGGATCGCCTGTCCCGGTGGCTGCTGCGGCGTCGGCGAGGACGCGGCCGAAGGACTGGGCGTTGGCTTCGACCCAGCTGAGCCGGTCGACGATGAGCGTGCTGCCTTCGGCGAGCCGGCGCCTGATCCGGGTATCGGTCTCGGTGTCCATCCGCATGACGGTGAGCACGAGGTCGACGGCGGTCTCAGCGTCCTCGCGCAGCTCCTCGACCAGCGCTGCCGCATCTGCCGGTCCGGGCAGCCGGCCGGCGCCGAGGAGTTCGGCTGCGGTCTGGCGGACGGCGTCGACGGACACCCAGCCGGAGGCCGACGACTCGCCGGCCGCCTGCTCGCGGGCCGCCTGTTCGTGACCGCCGAGGGTGGTCATGAGCAGCCGCATTCTGCGAGCAGGGTGACGGCTTCGTCGAAGACCTCGCGTCCGCGTCCGGCCGTGCCCGGGGAGAGGTCATCGGCCATGAGGGAGAAGACGAGCAGCCGGCCGTCTGCGGTGAGCACGGTGCCGGCCAGACTCGTGACGGTGCGCAGCGTGCCGGTCTTGGCGTTGACCCGCCCGGCGGCCGGGGTCGTCTCCGGGTCCTCGTAGCGTTCGGCCAGGGTGCCCGACAGCCCTCCGACGGGCATGCCGGGGATCAGCCGGGAGAGGTCGCCGTCGGAGGCGGCCGCGGCCTGGATGAGGGTGGTGAGGTCGTGGGCGGAGATCCGGTTGCCGTAGTTGAGCCCGGAGACGTCCTCCAGGGCGATCGACCCGGTGTCGAGTCCGGCGCCGCGCAGCGTCTCGATGACCGCCAGCGGTGCCTCGGCACCGGAGCCGGGCTTGCCGGCGGCGAGCGCGACCTCCCGGCCGAGCACCTCGGCGGAGACGTTGTCGCTGGCGAGCAGCATGTTCTGCACGACCGCGGACACCGGCGCGGACTCGACCTGGGCGAGCTCCTCGGCACCGTCGCCGGCCGCGGCGGGTTCGCCCACCTCGGCGTCGATGCCGTGGGTGGCGAGCGCCTCGGCGAACTGGTCGACGGCCACCTGCACGGGGTCGGCGTGCCGGGGTGCCCCGCGCTGCAGATTCGTCCAGCCGGATTCGGTCATGAGCGGGCTGATGTTGGTGATGAACCCGTGGCCGATGTCGGCAGGCTCCCAGCCGTCGTTGAAGGTCGGGCCGGTGTAGCGCGAGACGTCGGCTGACAGCTGCACGGAGCCGATGCCGCGCGTTTTGAGCTGTTCGGCGGTCTCCTCAGCTAGGGTCGCCAGGCCGGCATGGCCCATCACCTGCATGGGATCGGACTCTCCGGGCCCGAGCAGCACGTCGCCGCCGCCGATCAGGTGCAGCTGGGCAGGCGCGCCGTCTGTGCTGGTGAGCGCTGCAGTGGTGGTGAACCGGGATTCGCCGCCGAGGCTTAAGAGCGCGGCCGCACCGGTGAGCACCTTCGTCACCGAGGCCGGGGTCTTCGCGCTGGCCTCCCCGCGGGTGTAGAGGACGTCGCCGGTGGCCGCATCACGGATGTCGATGCTGAGTTTGCCGGTCATCCGCTCGTCGTCGAACAGCTCATCGAGTCGGCTGGTCAGGTCTGCCGGCACCGGCGCCGAGGTGTTCAGCGGGCCGGCGAGCTGCTGCTGGCCGGCGTTCGCTTCGGGTTTGGGCACAGGGTCGATGTGGATCGGTTCGGTGACCGTCAGGATGCCGGGCACCCGGTCGTAGGCGTCAGCGACTCCGTACCCGGCCAGCAGCGCCAGCGCAGCTCCGGCTGCGATGCCGCCGGTGAGCCGGCGACGGCTGCCGGCTGTGCGCCGGGTGGATCGGGTGTGGGCCACTGTCGGGTTCTTTCGCATTGCGGTCAGGGAGCGCGGCCTGTGGGGCGGTGCTGTGTGCCGGCGGCGCATTCACTATGCTAGGTGAGTTCGGTGCGATTGCCGAAGCGCCGCCGACCGCCCATCCGACCGATGTCACCTCAGAGTTGACCAAGGAGACGCAATGGAACTGCTCGCAACTGTCGAGATCCCCAAGGGGTCGCGCAATAAGTACGAAGTCGACCACGAGACCGGCCGGGTCAAGCTCGACCGCTACCTCTACACCTCGATGGAGTACCCGGCCGACTACGGCTACTTCGAGGACACCCTCGGTGAAGACGGCGACCCGCTCGATGTGCTCGTGCTGCTGACCGAGTCGGTGTTCCCCGGCTGCCAGGTCGATGTGCGCCCGATCGGCATGTTCAAGATGGAAGATGAGGCCGGCGGCGATGACAAGGTCCTCGGCGTGGTCGCAGGCGACCCGCGCTGGGATTCCTACACCGACGTCGAGGATGTCGATAAGTTCACCCTCGATGCGATCGAGCACTTCTTCGTTCACTACAAGGACCTGGAGCCGGGCAAGTACGTCAAGGGCTCCTCGTGGGTCGGCCGCGCCGAAGCCGAGGCGGAGATCGAGGCCTCGATCAAACGCTTCCAGTCCGAGGGGCACTGACAGCCCGAGGGCACTGACAGTTCGACGGCCGCTGAGCCCCCAGTGAGCCCGCTGCAGCGCTGACAGAGCCCGCTGCAGCGCTGAGACGCACCTGATCCGGCGGCCTGTTCCACGAGGCGGACAGGCCGCCGCCCCGTCTGCAGGCCGCAGCCGGCAGCCACGGTGCCGGTGCCACCTGGGGCTTCACCGCCTCGGCCCCGGTGAGCCGTGACGACGCGCTCCGCCACCGGCAGGCGACTTAGGTTAGGCTAAGGAGCACAGGTATTGTCAGTGTGGGATTCTTCACGTATGCATCTTGACCACGTCTCCTTCGCAAGCGAACCCGACGGCTACGAGAAGACCGCGGCCAGAATCGCCGAAAAGCTGGGCATCGAGGCCTACGACGGCGGCGTGCATCCGCGCTTCGGCACCCGCAACCTCATCTTCCCGCTCGCCGACGGGCACTATGTCGAGGTCGTCGAAGCCCTCGAACATCCCGCAGCACTGTCGACGCCGTTCGGTCAGGCTGTGCGCGCCCGCAGCGAACTCGGCGGCGGCTGGATGGGCTGGTGCGTGGCCGTCGATGACCTCGACCCGATCGAGGAGCGGCTTGAGCGCAAGGCGGTGGACGGCAACCGCACGCCCGACACCGGTGTCGAGCTTTTGTGGAAGCAGATCGGCATCAAAGGCCTCATCGCCGATCCGCAGCTGCCCTTCTTCATCCGCTGGGTCTCCTCGGCGGACGAGCATCCGTCTGCCCGCGGCGCCGGCTGCGGGGTGTCGATCACCTCGCTCAAGATCGCCGGCGACCGCGACCGGCTGCGTGACTGGCTCGGCACCCAGGACAAGAAGCCGATCTCCGAGATCGGCATCGACTGGGACTCCCCGCACGGCACGCCCGGTCTCATGTCGGTGACCTTCGAGACCCCGAACGGCACCGTCACGATCTGATCAGCTTCGCCGGAGAACGCACCGGCCGCTCATGCTGTGCGCGCGGTCAGCCTCGCGGGTCGACCATGGCGAGCACCTCGGGAGCGAGGAACCCGACGATGTCGATGGCCGTGTGAGCCGCGACGAAGGGCATGACCCGGCGGATACGCAGGTAGACCGCGCCGAAGATGAGGCCCATGACGACGTTGCCGATGAACGGGCCGACGCCCTGGTACAGGTGGTAGCTGCCGCGGGCGAGCGCGAGGGCGATGATGATGGCCCACGGTGCCCAGCGGAGCTTGGCGAGCCGGTCGAAGCCGTAGCCGAGCAGCAGCACCTCTTCGAGGATGCCGTTCTTGGCGGCCGACAGGATGAGCACCGGGATCGTCCACCAGTAGGCGCCGAGGTTGTTCGGCAGCACCTCGGCGGTGACCCCGGCCAGCCGCCCGGCGAAGTACACCCCGAGCGTGCCGATGCCGATGATGAAGAACAGCCCGAGTCCCCACCCGGCATCCCGGCCCGGTGCCCGGAAGTCCAGGCCCATGCGGGTGAGCGCCGGGCGGGTGTCGGCGGAGGGATCGAGGCTGCCTGACTGCTTGTAGAGCACATCGCGGTTCATCAGCCAGATCGCCAGCAGCACCGGCACGAGCGCGAACCCGATGCCCATGAGCTGGTAGGTCAGGTCGAACCACGGCCGGGGCGAGGCCTCAGTGTTGAGCTTCGCCTGCGCCTCAGCCAGCGGCCCCCGCGAGACGGTGTCGAGCAGGTTCACCACCGCATACGCCGCCGACTTCCCCAGCGACAGCGCAGCGACGACGAGCAGCTCGACACCGAAGCGCGGGCGGATCACTCCGGCTTCTCCCCCGCTCCCGAGGTGCCGGTCTCGCCGCTGTCCGAGGTGGTGTCGTCCGCAGAACCGTCCGTGCCCGAGGCTGCGTGCGTGCCCGAGGTGCGGGTCGCCTCGGCGTCGGTCGCAGACGCGGCGGGTGCATCGGCTGGGGCCTCGTCAGAGGCGTCGACCGTGGTGTCAGCTCGAACCTCACTCGCTGCCTCGCCAGCCGCGGTGCTGCCTGCCGCGGTGCTGCCTGCCGCCGAGCGTCCAGCAGCCGCGGCGGCGGCAGCTGCTTTCTTCTGCTCGGCTTCGGCCTCGGCCTGGTCGATGACGTGCGAGCGGCTCATGTCCTTGATGGTCCGGCGTTCGCTGCGGCGCTCCTTGACGCTTTCGAGCAGCAGGTACAGCACCGGCACGAGGATGAGGGTCAGCAGCGTCGAACTCACCAGGCCGCCGATGACGACGATCGCCAGCGGCTTGGAGATGAGCATGCCCTCACCGGAGATCCCCAGCGCCATCGGCACGAGCGCGAAGATCGTCGCCGCAGCAGTCATGAGGATCGGCCGGTAGCGCAACCGCGCACCGTGGATGACCGCAGTCCGCAGCTCGACGCCGTGGCGGCGGAAGTGGTTGATGAGGTCGATGAGCACGATCGCGTTCGTCACCACGATGCCGACGAGCATGAGCAGGCCGACCATCGACGTCATACCCAGAGGCGTGTCCGTCAGCAGCGACAGGCCGATCGAGCCGGTCGCCGCGAACGGGATCGACACGAGCAGAATGAGCGGCTGCAGCAGCGACTTGAAGGTTGCCACCAGGATGACGAAGGTGATGAGAATCGCCGCCAGCAGCGCGAGTCCCATCTGCGTGAACGCCTCCTGCTGCTCGGCTGTCGCTCCGCCGAAGTCGACGGTCACACCCTGCGGGGTGTCGACATCGGCAGCGGCTTTCTGCACCGCCTGGCTGGCCGCACCCAGGTCGTTGCCGGCCGGGGTGATGGTCACCGTGACCGAACGCTGGCCCTCCGTGTGGCGGATCTCAGCGGGCGTCTCGGTGCGGTTGACCTCGGCGATCTCTGAGAGCTTGACCGTCTCGGTCTCCGGTTCCGGCACGGGGGCTGGGGCCGGAGCGCCGGGCATCATGCCCGCGTCGGTGTCCTGGCCCATGTCACCGGCACCGTCCTGGCCGGTGCCTGAGGCACCAGCACCGGCGGACGCCTGGGCCGTCACGGGGATCTCGAGGTCTTCGAGCTCCTTGACTGTCGAGACGTCGCCGGCGTGCAGCACGACGCGGTGGCCGAGGTTGTCGATGACGACGTTGCCGATCTGCTGACCGTTCATCGCCCGCTGCACGACCTGGCCGACTGTCGCCTCATCGAGGCCCTCTTCGGCGGCCTTCTTGCGGTCGATGTCGACTTCGAGGGTCGGCTGGGTGGCCTCCAGGTCGGTGGTCACCGACTGCACCTCATCGAGGTCGCGCACCGCATGAGCGATGTCCTCGCTGGCGGTGGCGAGCTTGTCGTTGTCCGATCCGGTGACCGAGACCTCAATGTCGTTGCTCATGCCGCCGCCCTCGCTCTGGATGGTGAGCTCGCCGGCGCCGTCGAGATCCTCGAAGTCCTCCTCCAGCTTCGCCGACAGGTCCTTGATGCTCACCCCGGGCTTGAGGTTGAGCAGGTGGGTGCCGACCGTAGCGTCGCCGCCCATCGAATCGTCACCGATCGAGAGCTGGTAGGACTCGATCTCGTCGTAGTTCTCGAACACGTCCTCGACGATCGCGGCCTGCTCGCCGGACTCCTCCAGTGAGCTGCCGGCGTCGAAGCTCTGCTCGACCTGCAGGAAGTCCTGCCCGGTGTCGGGGAACAGCTCGGTTTTCAGCTGCGGGATCATGAACACGGTGCCGGCGAGCACAAGCACCGCGATGATGAGCGTGATGACCGGGTGCTTCGTCGAGGCGGAGATGAACGGAACGTAGGTCTTCTGCAGCCGGGTGACCGGCGAGCGCAGCGCGGCGAGCTCGTCGACGTCACTGCCGGGTTGTGCACCGGCGGCCGTGCCCGAGGCGGTGGCAGCTGTCGGGGCGGCGGTCGCGGCAGTGCCACCGGCTGCGGTTCGGGTGGGTGCGGTTCCGTCGGATTCGCCGATGATCGGCAGTTCGCTCGTCGCATGCCGCCCGGCTGGGGCCTCGATGGAGACCGGGCGCTTGCGGACGGCTTTGCGCTCGGATTTCCACTGCCGAAGGTTGGCCTTGCGGTCGGCGCGGATCTGCTGCTTCTGCGCGCGGGTGAGCTTGACGCGGGATTCGCGGTCGCGCAGGAACCAGTAGGCGAGCACCGGCACGATGGTGAGTGCCACGAGCAGTGAGGCGGCCAACGCGATCGCCGCGGTTAAGGCGAAGGGCCGGAACATCTCACCGGTCTGGCCGGAGACGAAGATCATCGGCACGAACACGGCCATCGTCGTCAGGGTCGAGGCGGTGATGGCGCCGGCGACCTCGGAGACGGCTCCCATGATCGAGGTGAATTTCGTCCCGCCCTGGGCGTGGCGTCTGCGGATCGCCTCGATGACGACGATCGAGTCGTCGACGACGCGGCCGATCGAGATCGTCAGCGCCGCCAGGGTGAGCATGTTGAGGCTGTAGCCGCTCAGCCACAGGCTCAAGAGGGTGACGAGCAGTGAGAGCGGGATCGAGATCGCGGTGATGATCGTCGCGCGCACCGAGAGCAGGAACACGAGGATGACGAGGACGGCGAAGATGAGGCCGAAGACGCCCTCGTTGACGAGATCGTCGATCGACTGTTTGATGAAGGGCGCCTGGTCGAAGACGGTATGGAACTCGACGTTGTCGCTCATCCGCTCCGTGACATCCGGCAGCTTCTCAGCCACGGCATCGGAGATTTCGACGATGTTGCCATCAGGCTTCTTCATCACCATCAGTGACAGCGCCGGTTCGCCGTTGGTGCGCGAGATCGACTGGGAGTCGGCCTCCCGCAGCTCGACTGTCGCGACGTCCTTGAGCAGCACCGGTTCGTCCTTACCGGGCAGGGCGAGGTTGGCGATCTGGTCGACACTGGTCAGCCGGGCGCCGACGGACACCGGGGTGGTCTTGCCCTCATCGACGAGGTCGCCTGCCGAGGTGGGGATGCCGTTGGCCTGCAGGATCCCCGCAAGTGCATCTGGGCTTAAGCCCTCGTCTTCGAGTTTGTCCTCATCGGCTTCGATCGAGACTTCCTTGACCGGTGCGCCGGTGACGTCGACGGCACGGACGCCGTCGACGCGCTTGAGCTCAGGCACGGCGACGTCGTCGAGCTCCTGAGCGAGCGCCTCGGGATCATCGGAGCCGGTGACGGTGAGCATCGCGATCGGGATGTCGGCTGTCGACGCGGAGAACACCTCGGGCTCGGAGCCGTCGGGCAGCTGCGGCTGGGCCTGGGAGACGGCGCGCTGGAGCTGCCGGACGATCTCATCAGAGGAGGTTCCGTACTTCGTCTCGACGATGACCTGGGAGGACCCGGCCGTCGAGACGGAGGAGACCTTCTCCACCTCCGCGACATTGTTCAGTGCGGCTTCGAGCGGCTCGGTGACCTCCGTCTCTACCGCCTCGGGGCTGGCACCGTCGTAGGAGGTGGTGACGAAGGCCTGCGGCATCTGCAGGTCGGGGAAGAGCTCCTTCTTCATCTGGGCGGTGGCGATGAGGCCGAACCCGATCGCGATGACGGAGATGAGCGCGATGAGCGCCCGGTTGCGCAGACTCACACGGGTGAGCAGGTTCATATGTGTCCTTCACATGTGGGTGTTGGAGTTCGGCTGCCTGAGGGCCGGCCTCCAGCGGCGGGGACTGTTGTCTTCAGCCTACGGACAGCTTGCCACAGCGACACTGCGGGTGTCCGGCCGGGTGGGTCGGGTTTTCCCCACCTGACCACCCCCATGTTAGTTGCTGCACTAGTGAACCATTCAACCGGAGGTTCTGCCGGCTGGCCGCCCGTCGCTCACCGGGCCGGTGCCTCGGCGGTGGGCAAAGTCTCCCGGCCGGGAGCCCATGCGAGTGCCGCGAGCAGTGCGAGCACTCCGGTGAGTGCGAAGGCAAAGGCGTAGCCGCTGGCGTCGACGAGCATGCCGGCCAGGATCGGGCCGAGGATGGCGCCGGCGTCCATCGCCATCTGGTAGCGGGAGAACACGGTGCCGGACTTGCGGGTCGAGCCGACGATGTCGGACAGCGCGGCCTGCTGGGCGGGGTTGAGCAGGCCTGCGCCGATGCCGGCGATGACGGAGAGGGCGTAGAACACCCACACCGACGGGCTGAGGCCCAGCACGATCGTGGCCGCGCCCATGATGATGAGGCCGGTGACGATGAAGGGCTTGCGACCGTGGAAGTCGGAGTAGCGACCGACGACGCGCACGGCGGCGAAGTTGCCCAGGGCGAAGAACGTCAGCGCCAGCCCGGCGGTCTTGGGTCCGGCGCTGAGCACGTGGAGGGCGAAGAGCGGGTAGAGGGCCACGCGGATTCCCATCGACGCCCAGCCGTGGACGAATCCGGACAGCAGAGCCGCCCGGTAGGCGGAGTCGCGCCAGGCTTCGCGGAAGCCCATCCGCGAGGTGTCCAAAGCCTTGGCGCCCGAGGCGGTTCGCTCCTCGTCGCGGTCCGCGCTGGTGGCCAGCGCGTCGATGCGGGTGGCGTCAAGGCGCAGCCACACGATCACGGCAGCGATGACGAGGGCGACGGCGTAGACGATGAACGGCACGCGCATCCCCCACCCTGCCATGAGACCGCCGACGACGGGGCCTGCGATGTTGCCGACGAGGAAGGCGGTGGCGTAGGCGCTGGTCGCCCGGGCGCGCTGGCGGACCGGGGCGATGCGGACGATGAGGGCCATCGCCGAGACGGTGAACATCGTTGAGCCGAGTCCGCCGAGGCCGCGGAAGATCAGCAGCTGCCAGTAGTTCTGGGCGAGTGCGACGGCGAAGGTGGAGGCGGCGACGATGAGCAGGCCGGTGATGTAGACCCGGCGCTCGCCGAGTGTGTTGACGAGGCTGCCGCCGGCAGGGGCGAAGACGAACCGGAAGAATGCGAATGAGCTCACGACGATGGTCGCGGCGGTGACGCCGAGATCGAAGCTCTCGGCGAACTGCGGCAGCACCGGGGCGATAATGCCGTAGCCGATGGCGACCGTGAAGGCCGCTGCGACGAGAACGGTGATCTCACCGGGCAGCGGCTGCCGGGAGGTGGCAGATGCGGGGTGGCTCACCTACCGCCGGTCCTTCTTCTTCGCCTTCTTCCTCGCCTTCTGGGC
Organism: Brevibacterium sp. p3-SID960; assembly: GCF_025144725.1. Classification (GTDB taxonomy): domain Bacteria; phylum Actinomycetota; class Actinomycetes; order Actinomycetales; family Brevibacteriaceae; genus Brevibacterium. The sequence goes on from NZ_JALXKS010000001.1 coordinate 41,132, forward strand.
GGACTTCTTCGCCTGTTCTTCAGCCTTCTTGGCAGCCTTCTTCGCAGCTTTCTTGGCGGTCTTCTTCGCGGCCGTCGTGGCCGCCTTCTCGTCGGCGCGCTCCCCTGCTGGATGGACGGCGTCGGCGCTCTCCGCAGCCACCGCCTCGGGCCCGGGCAGGGTGGAGAGGAACTGGCTGGGGTCCTTCGGTGGGCGGCGGGAGGTCTCCAGGCGCTTGCGGAAGGCCGGGTCGATGTCGCCGACGTAGAGCCAGCCCATGAGGAGTTCGTTCTCGTTCAGCCCGTGCAGGGCGCGCACGGCCGGGGCGTTGGCGTCGAGTCCGGTGCGCCACATCACGCCCCACCCGGCCTGCCAGAGGGCGAGCTCGAGCAAGTGGGCGGCACCGGCGGCGGTGGCGTGCTGCTCCCATACGGGCACCTTCGGGTGCTCGGTCGGTGAGGCGATGACGGCGATGAGCAGCTCGGCACGCAGCGGTTTGGGGTTCGGCTTGTCACCGGGTTCGCGTCCGGCGGCTGCGTCGAGGGCCGCACCGAGCCGGAGGCGGTCGTCACCGCGGATCGTCAGCAGTCGCCACGGTCTGAGCGCCTTGTGATCGGCGACCGGGGTGACGGCGTCGAGGAGGGTGAGGAGCTCGTCGTCGTTCGGGGTCTGCGGACCGACCTTCGAGATCGAACGGCGGGCGGCCATCGCGGCCAGCACCGGGTCGTCGAAGCGAGCGGCGGCAGGCTGTGGGTGGCTCATCACTGCATCCATTCAGCGTAGGCGCGCCGGGCGGCGGCGAGCTTGGGGTCGACGATGAACATGCAGTATCCATTGAACCGGTTGCGCTGGTAGAAGTCCTGGTGGATGTCCTCGGCGACGTGGAAGTCGCCCAGCGGTTCGAGGGTGGTGACGATCGGTTCCGCGTAGAGCTCCTGGGCGTCTTCGATGGCGGCGGCGAAGCGCTGCCGTTCGTCCTCGCTGCGGTAGAACATCGCCGAACGGTACTGGGTGCCCACGTCGTTGCCCTGCCGGTTGAGGCTCGTCGGGTCATGCGAGGTGAAGAACATCGAGAGGATCACGTCATCGCTGATGATGTCCTCGTCGAAGGTCACCTGCAGGGCTTCGGCATGGCCGGTGGTGCCCGAGCACACGGAGTAGTAGTCCGGGTCGGGGGTGTGACCGCCGGTGTAGCCGCTGATGACGGAGTCGACGCCGCGGGTCTGCCGGTAGATGGCCTCCAAGCACCAGAAGCACCCTGCGGCCAGAGTCAAAGTCTGCATATTCGTCGGAACCACGCCGGCCGGCGGGTTATTCCAGGGGTGCTGCAGTCGACGCACGACTCGAAAGTTGCAGACCAGGACGAGTGTGCTTGTCATCTGAACGCGGAAGCGCAACACCAATGATGCAACCTAAGTTGCCGCGGCCACGGCAGGACGAGTAAGGGTTTCGGCTCAAAGCGGCAACTGTCAAGACTCGAACATCAGCACCGTGCAACCGATGAGAACCAGTGATGCATGGTGCAACAGTCAGGCCACCCGAAATCGTTTAAGCGCACCTTGCCGAGTCATGCCGAGCACATCGCCGATCGACTGCCACGTGTGTCCTGCCCGTCGGGCAGAAGCAACAGCATCTCTAAGCGACGCCTCCGCACCCTCCACGTCCATCGCAGCCACCGCAACACGCGCCAGTTCTCCCGACACTGAGGCAATCGGATCCGGGCCATCTCCAGATTCGATTTCTGCGAGCCGGTCTTCATCGCTGCGCATCGCTGATCCCCCACTTTCGCCGCAGGAACTTGGGCCGAACCGGCATCGCATGGAAGACCCCACTTGACCGGTTCACCGCGACCTCTAGAAGCGAACCGTCCCGAGCAGACCCGACCACCATCCTGTAGTCATCAAAGAAATGCACGGTTATCACATTGACAAGAGCATGACGAATGTCCTCGGGCCGAACCCCGTGCTTGAGAGCACTGCCCTTGACTTCCATCTACACTCTACTTTTTGGTAATTCTAGTTACCGGAACTCAAGTTGTCAACGACAGTTACCATGCGGATCTTGGGCGCAGCAGACTGCGCTCAGCTCAGGTTCGGCATCCGGTCGGCGTCGGAGACGATCTCGAACTCGCCGGCGCGCGGCCAGTTGCGCAGCACGAACAGGGCCTCGCGGGCCTCCCAGCCGGCGTCACCGTCGTCCCAGTCCTCGGCGTCGCCGTCATCGATCATCCCGAAGGCCTCGCCGTTCGCCTCAGCGGCACGGTCCGGGTAGATGTCGAAGTCCTCGGCCAGGTCGATGCTCGCGATTCGGCCGTCGGCGGTCTCGATGCTGAGGTACAGGTCAGTGCCGTCCGGGGCAACGATGTGCCCGCGCACCGGGTAGGTCTGGCGGGAGGGCACAACGCGCTCGGCGTCGGCGGGCACCTGCACGGTGATGGTGCTGACGAGCCACTCACCAGGCTCGTCGCTGCCGGCCTCGTGGTCACGCGCGACCCAGAACTCGGCTGCAGCGAGCTGATCGCGCAGCACCTGTGCGGTGTGCGGGTCGAGGGCATGGGTGTCGTCCAGCACCGCAAGAACGGAATCGCGGATGTGGACCGGCAGCACGATCTTCTGCTCGGCGGCGTCACCCCAGTCCTCGTCGCCATCCCAGTCGATCGTGTGGTCGAGTGCGAGGACGGCCACGTGGGCCAGGGCCGTCGCGCCGATGGAGACGGCAGCGCTGACGAGCGGCGGATTCTTCACACCCCAGCTGCCCAGCTTGTCATCGGCCCACCGGTTGAAGCGGGTGAGCAGCGGCCAACCCGCATACGTCAGCGCAGCGCTGCCGATCCCGATCGCGGCATTGACCGCGTTCTCCTTCTTCGGGTCCAGCGGCGTGCTGACGCCGGTGTAGGATTCCGCTCCCGAAGCGGCAGACAGCACACCGGTGGCGCCAGCGTAGACAAGACGGGCGGTCTGCTGGTGCTTCTTCGGCACCCACCACGGGCGGAAGGCCGACAGTGCCGCCAAACCGAGGTCGACGGAGGCGGCCACAAAGGGATTCAGACGCATAGGGTGCTCCTCGGGCAGGGGTCGCGGGACCAGAAGGCAGGGGGCTGGGAATCCGGGGTCACAGGATCGGGGAGTCCGGCAGGTCGAAGCCGAGCGCGCGGGCGGCCTCGGCAGCACTCGGCTGGCTCCACCAGCGCGCCACCTGCGCTGAGGTGGCCAGCGAGCGCATCTCGGCCAGGTCGGTGTAGAGCACCCCATCGAGGTGGTCGGTCTCGTGGGCGACGATGCGCGCCTGCCAGCCGGTGATCTCCCGTTCGATGCTGCCGCCGCCGAGGTGGTGGCCGGTGAGTGCGATCGTGCGCGGGCGGGCGACGACGGCCTGGTAACCGGGAATCGACAGGCAGCCCTCATAGAAGGCCACCTGCTCATCACCGACGGCCTGGTAATGGGAGTTGACGATCGCCGCGTACGGTGTCGGTGTGCGCTCGCGGATGCGGGCGACCTCACCGAGCACCGGCGCCGGGTCTTCGATGACGAACATCCGCAGGCTGATGCCGACTTGCGGGGCGGCGAGCCCGACACCGGGTGCGGCCTGCATCGTGGCACGCATCGCTGCAGCGAGTCCCTGCAGGGTCGCGTCGTCGATCTGCCCGTCGACCTCCTCGGTCGTCTGGCGCAGCACCGGGTGCCCGGCTTCGACGATCGGGATGATCCCGTCGTTGTCGGCTGCTGCGGCCAGTGCGGCCTCAACCTGTTCGGCGACGGTAGTCGGCTCGGCGCGGCTGGGCGGTTCGAAGTCCGTGGCCGGTGCGGCGCTGGCTGTGCGTGCGGTCATCGGGCGCGGGCCACGATCGTCTGGGCGTGCTTGAGCAGTGGGGCGTCGATCATCTTGCCCTCGTAGCTGAAGGCGCCCGAGGAGGTCTCAGCGAGTGCGAGCACCTCACGCGCCCAGGTCAGCTGCTCCTCCGTCGGGGCGAACGCCTCACGCACGACGGCGATGTGCTTGGGGTGGATCGAGACCTTCCCGTCGAAACCGGATTCGACGGCATCCTCGGTCTCGACCGCGAGGCCGTCGAGATCGTCGATGGCCGCCCAGATCGAATCGAGGGCGAGCTTGCCGTGGGCCTTCGCCGCCAGCAGGGTCAGCGAGCGCACGGTGCGGCAGACGTCGCGGTAGGTGCCATCGGCTTTGCGGGAGGACCCGCCGCCCAAGTCGGCGGTCAGGTCTTCGGCACCCCACATGAGGGCTGCGACGTTGTCGGCGGCGGCGACCTCAGCGGCGTTGATGCCGCCCGTGGCCGTCTCGATGAGGGCGATGACCTGGTACTCAGCCAGCGCCTCGGGCCCGGTGGCGTCTTCTGCTTTGGGCAGCATGACGTGAGTGAACGGCAGCCTTCCGAGCAACTCCAGGTCTGCGGAGAAATGCTCAGTGTCTGGGGCGTTGACCCGGATGACGGTGCGGGCAGGATCGAGGGCATCGTCGCCGGCGCAGTGCTCAGCCAGCGCCTTGCGGGCGGCAGCCTTGTCCGCCTCGGCGACGGCGTCTTCGAGGTCGACGATGACGATATCGGAGCGGTCAGCGGCCTTGCGGTAGCGGTCCGGGCGATCGGCCGGGACGAACAGCCAGGCGGGAGCGAACGTGAAGGACATCACACCTCCTTGCCTGTGGTGGCGTGATCGGAGGTGAAGACCATAGTCTTGCGCACGGCCTTGGCGACGATCTCGCCGTGCTGGTTGCGGCCGATGTGCTCCAGGCTCACGATGCCCTGGCCAGGCCGGGAGTTCGACAGACGCTTGTCGACGATCTTCGTCTCCGCATACAGGGTGTCGCCGTGGAACAGCGGTGCAGGGAACGCGACCTCGGAGAAGCCGAGGTTGCCGACGATCGTGCCCTGGGTCAGCTGGGAGACAGAGAGGCCGACGAGGGTGGCGAGGGTGAACATCGAGTTCACCAGGCGCTGGCCGAACGGCTCGGTCTCAGCGAAAGCGGCGTCGAGGTGGAGTGCCTGGGTGTTCATCGTCACGGCGGTGAACCAGGTGTTGTCAGCCTCGGTGATCGTTCGGCCGGGGGCGTGCTTGTACACCGCGCCGATCTCGAACTCCTCGAACCACAGCCCACGCTGCTGGATGACGTGGGTGGGCTCGGCGGCGTCAGCGGTGCCGCTCTGCTCAGGCGATGGCGTGTTCTCAGTCATGGCTCAAGCGTACAAGCCGGGGTGACACAGGGCACTCGGGTGGCTCCCATGCTGGGGCCGGCTCCGACCGAGCATCAGCCAGCCGGAACGTCTTCTTCATCGCTAGTGAAGACAACCGAAAGGTGCCGCGTCATGAACTCCTTGAGGGTTTTCAGCGAGTCCCGCTCTAGCTGCCGTATCCGCTCCCGCGTCACGTCGTACGCCTGGCCGATGACCTCGAGGGTCTGCGGCTCGCCTCTCCATCCGAATCGGCGTCGGATGATGTCAGCCTCGCGGGGTCCAAGCAACTGGTCGATGACTGCATTGACCGCTGCTTTGCGCTCGCGCAGCAGCATCTCGTCCTCCGGGTGCGGAAGAGTGTGGTGGCTGTCCCGCGTTTGCATCTCGATCCGACTGAACCTTTCGGCGAAGAGCCCCACGAGCTTTTCGTCGTCGAGGATGAGATCCAGCGAACGAGGCTGTATCTGCTGAACCCGGTGCAAGCGATCCGCGGCGTGCCCACAGGCACGGCCGGGCTCACATTTTCGGTGTGCGTTGAGATCCTCGACGACATGAACCGGCAGCCTGATAGTGCGATCCTCGTCGGCCATCGCCCGCGTTATCGACTGCCGAATCCACCACATCGCATAGGTCGAGAACTTCTGCGATCGGGTGTAGTCGAATTTCTCAACGGCCCGGACCAATCCGAAGTTTCCGTGAGAGATTAGGTCGAGGAACTCCAGCTTATCTGTGTACGACGCATACTGCTTCGCGACGCTGACCACCAGGCGGAGGTTGGCGACGATGAACTTCTCTTTCGCCTCCCGGCCCTCGCGCACGATCGCTTCGAGGTCATGACGTTCTCGTCGTGTGGAGTAATGTTCGTTCCGCCAGAGGTACTCCGCGTACAGCCCCGCTTCGATGGTCTTCGCCAGCGCGACCTCATCTTCAGCGGTGAGCAACGGCACCTTGCCGATGCCGATCAGATAGAGCTTGGTGCTGTCGTGCAAGCTCTTGCCGCCGAGCTGCGGCCTCAACTCGTCTGCGTCAGCTTTCCGTCCATCCGGTATCCGAAGGACGATCTCAAACGCCCCGTCTTCAGCGGGCCCGGAGTCCGTCGGTAACGACGTAGGTTCATTCGGCTCTGGGTCCCCAGCTTCCGGAACCACGACAGGCTCAGGCCTGAGCACCGTATCGACAGCCAGCGGCTCCTCCGCTTCGGCGCGCGGTTCAGCAGCCGGTGGCGGCATCTGACGCAGACCTTCGAGGAGAAAGCGCCTGAGCCTTCGGACTTCGTCACCGGTGAAATGTCCGACACGATCTGCGAACTGTTCGATGTCAGCGTACTGGCGGCTCTTGCGCTCGAATGGATCCTCAGCAGTCCGTGCGGCGAAGACGTGAACGAAGCGCCCTCTGCCGCCATTCGGCTTGCGCCGGATGACTCGGCCGAGCCTCTGAATGGTCTGACGGGCCTGTCTCGACCCGGAAACCACGATCGCGAGGTCGGCTCGGGGCACATCGATTCCCTCGTCGAGGATCCGGGGCGCGCACAGCGCTTGCGCATGACCATGGCCGAAGCGGCTGAGAGCCCCGCGCCTGGTCTCCGGCGGCGAGTCGCTGCTGATCGACTCACACTTGACCCCTGCCGAACTGAGGACAGCGCCGGCTTGAGTTGAGCTGTCGATCGTGTCGGCAAAAACGAGGGTTCCATCCGATTTCGCGACAACCGGAGCAAGCTCCTCCAAAAGCCGAAGCTTGGCTCGGGCATTCGACAGCACAGACTGCCTGCGGTTCATCGCGTCGAGATAGCGGCGCGCCATCACAGCAGCCGGACTCGTATCGTCTCGCCGACCGGCGAGGCGGGAGACTGCTATGAAGAACTTCCCCACAGGAGCACCGACCAGCCGGAGCTTGTGCCGAAGGGGACTTTCGAGTTTGTTCATCCTGCTGCTGAAGCTCTCATAGTTTGAGCGTTCGTCGGCGTTCAGATCGATGCTCACGAAGGCGAGATCGAACGGGGCGATCACGCCGTCTTCAAGCGCGCGGTCGTACCACAGGCGAAAGATGACTCCGCCGAAGTAGGGATCCAATTGGTGCTTGTGTGCTTCATCCGGCCGCTCATAGGTGGCAGTCAGACCGAGTCGGTAGGAGAAGCGCTCACTGAGCGCACGCACGAAGGACGGGGCCGCGTAGCGATGAGTCTCGTCAGCGATGAGAAGACCACTGTGGTGGTCTGCCAGCTGCTCGCTGCGGGCAGCAGAGTGGACGACTGCAATGACGATGTCGCAGTCCCGAAGCGAATCGCGGCGCCCGTTGCCGAACATGCCGACGAGAGCATCGGGCAGGGTCGTGTTCAGTCGCGAAAACCACTGCTCCTGCAGCTCAATAGTCGGCACGAGCACCAGGACCTTGACTCCCATTCGGCACGCCTCGTATGCAGCGGTGATGCCGACCATCGTCTTGCCGGCACCGGTCACTGCCTCGATGACACCTCGACAATCTGATGCGTGCCAGCGATCCAACGCCTCTGCCTGCCAATCCCACAGGCCGGGGTTCACCTCTCGCGCTGGCCGTCCGCGCACGAGAGCAAGGAACGGGTCGTGAGGCTCAGCCGGTTCTGTTCGCAATCTCGGCAACACAGCCTCGATTTCGTCAAGGCGCCCCGAGGGCTGCCGCCTGATCGGCGTGGGATCCATGATGGTCATCGCAACCTCATTTCTTAACCGGCGACCTATATCAGCCGTCTTATAAGTGAGTGTATGCGGATTGACAGACATCACACTCACTCCGGCACGCAGCGCTCACCGAAGCCCTTCCAGCACCCCACCCCTCCCCGCACTCGTCAGTCGCGTATCGGGTGTTTATGATGAGCACCACAACCTGGTGACGGCAGTCACACCCCGATCCTTCAGAGGAGCCATCACGTGAGCGCGCAACGAGAACTCTCCTACACCTCGGGCACGTCGTCCCAGCCGCTGCTCGGCGACACGATCGGTGCGAACTTCAAGAAGAACGTCGCCCGGTTCGCCGACCGCGAAGCCCTCGTCGACGCCCCGACCGGCCGCCGCTGGACCTACGCCGAACTCGATCGCGACTCCGATGCGGTGGCGATGAGCCTCATCGACCGCGGGATCGCCAAGGGCGACCGGGTCGGCATCTGGGCGCAGAACCTGCCGGAGTGGACGATCGTGCAGTACGCGATGGCGAAGATCGGCGCGATCCTCGTCAATATCAATCCCGCCTACCGCGCCCATGAGCTCGAGTACGTGCTCAAGCAGTCGGGCACGACGCTGCTCATCTCGCAGATGGCCGCCCCGCACTCGGACTTCGTGGCCCTCGCCCGCGAGGTGGCCGGCAGCGTGCCGGGCCTGCAGCTGGTCTTCATCGACACCGCCGCCGAGGCGGTGGTCACCAAGCCTGCCGGTGGCCTCGACGAGTCGGAATCTTTCGCCCACCTGCTCGAGCGCGGCCGGGAGCTCATGGAGCGTCCAGCGGTCAAAGCCGATGTGCGGCTGGCAACACTCGGTGCCGAGCTGGGAGCCGACGAGCCGATCAACATCCAGTACACCTCGGGAACCACCGGCTTCCCCAAGGGCGTGACCTTAAGCCACCACAACATCCTGAACAACGGCTACTTCATCGGCGAGCTGCTCAGCTACACCGAAGAGGACATCGTGTGCCTGCCGGTGCCGTTCTTCCACTGTTTTGGGATGGTCATCGGCAACCTCGACATCTACTCCCACGGGGCGTGCGCGGTCATCCCCTCCCCCGGCTTCGACCCGCAGGCGACCCTTCAGGCCGTCGCCGATGAGAAGGCCACATCGCTGTACGGTGTGCCGACGATGTTCATCGCTGAGCTGGAGCTGGCGAACTTCACCGACTTCGACCTCTCGACGCTGCGCACCGGCGTCATGGCCGGCTCGACCTGCCCTGTAGAGGTGATGAAGCGGGTTATCAGCGACATGCACATGTCCGAGGTGGCGATCTGCTACGGCATGACTGAGACTGCGCCGGTGTCGACGATGACCCGCACCGATGACAGCCTGGAGCGCCGCACCGAGACCGTCGGCCGGGTGATGCCGCACACCGAGGTCAAGGTCGTCGATCCCGTCACCGGGCTGACGGTGCCGCGCGGTGAGAAGGGCGAGCTGTGCACACGCGGCTACTGCGTCATGCTCGGGTACTGGCAGGAGCCGGACAAGACCGCCGAGGCGATCGACGCCGCGCGCTGGATGCACACCGGGGATCTGGCGATCATGGACGACGACGGGTACCTCAACATCACCGGCCGGATCAAAGACATGGTGATCCGCGGTGGAGAGAACATCTACCCGCGTGAGATCGAGGAGTTCCTCTACCAGCATCCGGCGATCCGCGACGTGCAGGTGGTCGGGGTCTCCGATGAGAAGTACGGCGAGGAGCTCATGGCCTGGGTGATCCTGCGCGACGGTGCTGAGGAGCTGACGATCGACCGGCTGCGCGAGTTCTGCTCCGGCCAGCTGGCGCATTACAAGATCCCCCGCTACCTGCAGATCACCGACGAGTTCCCCATGACCGTCTCCGGCAAGATCCGCAAGGTCGAGCTGCGGGCGAAAGCCGAGGAACTGGTGGGGTAAGAACAGCAGTGAACTGCCCGGTAGACACACGACAACCGTCCAAGGCGTCTGTGCTGGCCGATCCCGAAGTGGTTCGCGTCGTCCGGTTTCGCGTTCGCTGGCATGAATTCCCGAAGTGCCCGAGGAGGAAGAGCCTGCACGTGCGTGGGGCAATGATGGCGTTTCACCTACGCCAAGAGGATCAAGGCGCTCGTTCCCTTCGGTGTACAGTAAGTGACGCATCTCCCCCTCCGACCGATCGGAGTTGAGCCCTTGGCTGCTTGCGTAGATGCACTGTTCCCCGCGTGCGCGGGGAGCATACTTCTTGATCAGGAATGATACCTATTGTTCTAGCGAAGTACATTCACTATTGGACGCTAGCCGTTCGACTGCACTATGCAGTCAGCTCACACCTTCAACTCGCCCATCTCGTCCCAGCCGTCGCCGTCGACCTGACGGGAGAGGATCTTCGGGGTCGCGGTGAGGTGCGGCTTCATCGCTTCGAGGCCCTTGGCGAAATGGTCGCTCGTGACGTGCGGCTCAGCGCCGTCGTCGGTGAATGCCTCGCAGAGGACGAACTCGTTCGGGTTCTCCAGGCTGCGTGACCATTCGAACCACAGGTTGCCCCGTTCTGCGCGCGTCGCCTCGGTGAATTCGCGGACGATCTCCGGCCACTGTTCGACGCTCTCATCCTTGACGGGGAACTTGACGACGATGAAATACACGATGCCTCCTCGGCGCGACACTCGATCAAACGGTCTCACCTGCAAGAATCGCACATCTGACCCACTGCGGCCAGCAGTCCGCGCAGCCAGCAGCTCGCTCAGCGCCGCAGTTCGTGCAGGATCGCAGCGATCCCGGTCCGCACACCGGTCCCCAGCGTCGTACCAACCTCATCCGGGGCGAAGAACGGCGAGTGATTGCCGGCCGGGCCGCCTTCGGTGGCCATCTTCTCCTCCGAGAAGGCACCAAAGAACCAGTAGACGTAGGGCACGTCGATGGTGTCGCCGAACAAGCCGACGTCCTCGGACCCGGTCGCTGGATCGGTCTGCTCGACCTTCTCTTCACCGATCGTCTCAGCGAACACCTCCAACAGCTCCTCGGCATGGCTGGGGCTGTTGTAGCAGCGCGGGAAGCGGTACATCTCTTCGATCGACGGCTCCGGCGCCCCCGAGGCCTGCGCTTCGGCCTTGATGATCCGTTCGATCGCGGCGAGGACCTCTTCGCGGATCCCTTCGCTGAAGGTGCGGATGTTCATCGTGAACTCCGCGGAGTCCGGGATGATGTTCTCCTTCAGCCCGCCCTTGACCGTCGCGATCGTCACCACCACCGCTTCGCGTGCGGAGATCTCGCGGGACACGACCGTCTGCAGACGCGTGATCATGAACGCCGCCAACACGATCGGGTCGATCGCCGCCTCGGGCTGGGAGCCGTGCGCCTGCTTGCCGTGCACTGTCACGCGCAGGCAGTCCGACATCGCCATCGCAGTGCCGACCGACAGGCTGACGTGGCCGGCCCGGCCGGGCCACACATGCTGACCGTAGACGGCCTGCGGCCTGGGCACCTGATCCCACAGCCCGTCGTTGAGCATCGCGAGTGCGCCCTGGGCGGTCTCCTCTCCGGGCTGGAAGATCATCACGACGGTGCCGGACCAGGCCCCGCGGTTTGCGGTCAAAAGCCGGGCGATGCCGAGCGCCACGGTGATGTGGGTGTCGTGCCCGCAGCCGTGCATGACCGGTGATTCGGTACCGTCGGGCAGGGTGCCCCGGGCGGTCGAGGCGTAGTCGAGGCCGGTGTCCTCGGCGATCGGCAGGCCGTCGGTGTCCGCCCGGTAGGCGACCACCGGTCCGGTGCCGTTGTCGATGACGGCGACAACGCCGGTGCCGCCGAAGCGCTGCGGGGTCAGGTCGAGGGCGCGCAGGTGCTCCTCGATGCGGGCGGCGGTCCACTCCTCCTGCATCGACAGTTCTGGATGCGCGTGGAACTCCCGGTACTCTTCTTCGAGCTGCGGCAGCAAGGTGCTGAGCTGGCGGTCGATCTCGGCTGAGGTGAGCGGCGCGTCGATGGGCATAGGTCCTCCGTTTCCGTGGTCAGCGCTGTTCATGCGCGTCCCTTCAGCCTATCTGCCGCGCTACCCGATCCACCCGAACCGATTGACCACCGCGTCGAAGATGAGCAGCACGCCGATGACGAAGAAGGTCACCGCGGTGACAGTGCCGGTGTTGCGCTCAACCCAGGCGCGGAAACCGGCGAGCGCAGGTTCGATCCGCTCGTGGACCAGCAACCGCATGATCGTGAGGATGAGGGCCGGCAGCACCATGACCACCGCGTAGGCTGCCAGCGTCAGAATGCCGGGCAGGCCCTCATTGATGGTGATGCCGATACCGGCCAGATAGGGGTACATGCCGGTGATCTCGATGAGACCGGCGATGAGCGCCAGGCCCGAGGCGGTGGCGAAGGTGCCGGTGACGGCCACCTTGTCCTGGAATCGGTTGGCGAAGCCCACCTGGCCCTCCCACAGCCTGCGGGGCAGGAATGCCGAGGCGAGGCAGATGACGCCGAGGACCAGTTCGATCCACGGGATGGCTGACCATTTACCGATCCAGCTGAAGGCCGCCAGCCCGCCGTAGTACAGCGCGATGCCGACCAGCCAGTAGAACGCGGCAAGAACTGCCAGATAGACGAACACGAGGCTGATGCGCACCCGCTGGGCCAGCAGCATCCACAGCGGAATGCCGAGTGTGCCGATGCTCGTGGCATCGAGCAGTGCGAGCCCGGCGAGGAGGAGCAGCGTGGCAGTCATCGTCACCATTCAAGCACGACCGGAGACCTGCCTCGGGCGCGGCAGACCCACAACGGCGGGCACCTCCCGAACAGGAGGCACCCGCCGTCAGAGGCGAGTCAGCCCCTCCTCACAGCCCCAGATCGCGGGCGATGAGCATGAGCTGGACTTCAGTGGTGCCTTCGCCGACTTCGAGGATCTTCGAGTCGCGGTAGTGGCGGGCGACGAGGTACTCGTTCATGAAGCCGTAGCCGCCGTGGATCTGGGTGGCGTCGCGGGCGTTGTCCATCGCGGCCTCACCGGCGATCATCTTCGCCACAGCGGCTTCCTTCTTGAACGGCAGCCCTGCGATCATCCGCGAGGCAGCCAGGTAGTAGGCCGCACGGGCGGCCACAACACGGGCCTCCATGCGGGCGATCTTGAACGAGATGCCCTGGTATTCCGAGATCGGCTTGCCGAACGACGTGCGCTCCTTGGCGTACCCGACCGACTCATCGACACAGCCCTGTGCGGCACCGGTCGACAGTGCAGCGACAGCGATGCGGCCCTCATCGAGGATCCGCAGGAAGTTCGCGTAGCCGCGGCCGCGTTCGCCGAGCAGGTTCTCCTCCGGGACTTTGACGTCTTCGAAGGTCAGCGGGTGGGTGTCCGAGGAGTTCCAGCCGACCTTGTCGTACTTCGGCTCGACGGTGAAGCCCGGGGTGCCCGCCGGGATCATGATCGTCGAGATCTCCGGCTTCTGCGCACCGTCCCGGCCGGTGCGGGTGCCGGTGACCGCGGTGGCGGTCACCAGCCGAGTGATGTCGGTGCCGGAATTGGTGATGAAGCACTTGCCGCCGTTGATCGTCCACTCACCGTCAGCCAGCGTGGCCTTCGTCTTCGTCCCACCGGCATCGGATCCGGCCTCCGGCTCGGTCAGCCCGAAGGCGGCCAGGCCGGAGCCGTCGGTGAGCTGCGGGAGCCATTCGCGCTTCTGCTCCTCGGTGCCGAAGCGGTAGATCGGCATCGCACCGAGCGACACGGCGGCTTCGAGGGTGATGGCCAGCGACTGGTTCTCCCGGGCGATCTCCTCGATCGCCAGGCACAGGGCGAAGTAGTCGCCGCCCATGCCGCCGTACTCCTCGTCGAACGGCAGGCCGAACAGGCCCATCTGGCCCATCTTCTTCACCAGCGCATAGGGGAACTCGCGCTTGGCATCGAGCTCGGCGCTGACCGGCGCGACCTCAGTGTCGGTGAACTTCGCGACCTGCAGGCGCAGGTCCTCGTACTCCTCGGGCAGCATGCCGGGGGTGAATGTCTGCGTCATGATTCTTCCTTACTGTCAGCCTGGTTGTCTTCTTCTGCGTCAGTGTCGACGATGGTGGCGAGCACCTCGTCGAGTGCGACCTGAGTGCCGACCTGGGTCTTCAGGTGCACGATCCCGTCGGCGGGGGCGGTGAGCACGTGCTCCATCTTCATTGCCTCGACGACGACGACCGGCGTGCCGGCGGTCACCTCGGCGCCGTCTGCGGCGCGCACGTCGATGACCGCGCCGGGCATCGGGGCGGTGATGTCGGCCCCGGCGGCACCGGGGTCAAGGGCGGTGTCGGCCTGCGGGCGGGTGAAGGCGAAGATGCCGCGTTCGCTCATCACCCACACGCTCTCGCCGCTGACGGCGACCCGCGCGCGGTGGGTCTGCCCACCGCTGACAAGGCGGCACTGGCCGTCTGCAGACCAGCGCACCTGCTCGCCACGCCAGATCGCCTCGTATTCGGTCCCGGCGTGCACGAGCGGCATCGTGACCTCGACCGGGCGCGAGGTGCGCCAGCCGGTCGGCCGGTCCCACGCCGAGGCGCCGGCTGGGTCGGCGCCGTCGACGGTCACCGCACCAGCGGCAGTCGCCGCCCGCTGCTGGCGGTCGATGATCGCCACAGCCGCGAAGAGCAGGTCGAGCTCAGCGGGGGCATGGGAGAGTTCGTCCTCGCTCATCCGGTCGATGAGCCCGGTGTCGAGCTCGCCCGCCTTGACGTCCTCGCGGCTCATGAGGGTGCGCAGGAAGTCGATGTTCGTCACGATGCCGGGCACTGCGGTGCGGCCGAGAGCGTCGTAGAGCTTCTGCACCCCACTGGCCCGGTCCGGGGCGTGGACGATGAGCTTGGCGATCATCGGGTCGTAGTCCGAGGCAATGAACTGCCCGGCGGTCAGTCCGGCATCGACGCGGATGCCCTCCCCTGCCGGGGTGATGACGTCGATGGCCTGGCCGCCGGTGGGCAGGAAGCCGCGGGAAGGATCCTCAGCGTAGATGCGGGCCTCGATCGCGTGGCCGTCCAGAGTGATGTCGTCCTGGGTGAGGCTGAGCTCCTCACCAGCGCCGATCCGGATCTGCCATTCGACGAGGTCGATGCCGGTGACCTCCTCGGTCACCGGATGCTCGACCTGCAGGCGGGTGTTCATCTCCATGAAGAAGAACTCATCGGGCTGATCGGCAGCGACGATGAACTCGACCGTGCCGGCCCCGCAGTAGCCGACCGAGCGGGCGGTGTTGCAGGCGGCCTCACCGATCCGGGCGCGGGTGGATTCGTCGAGCAGCGCCGATGGGGCCTCTTCGATGACCTTCTGGTGGCGGCGCTGCAGGGAGCATTCGCGTTCGCCTAAGTGGATGACGTTGCCGTGCTCATCGGCGAGCACCTGCACCTCGATGTGGCGCGGAGCGGCGACGAGGCGCTCGAGGAACAGGGTGTCATCGCCGAACGAGCTTGCCGCCTCACGGCGGGCAGCTGCGAGCCTGTCGGCCAGTTCGGATTCCTCGAACACCGCGTGCATGCCCTTGCCGCCGCCTCCGGCCGAGGGCTTGATGAGGACCGGGAAGCCGATCTTCACCGCCTCGGCGGCCAGCTGCTCATTGCTCAGCCCGCCTTCGGAGACACCGGGCACGAGCGGCACGCTGTGGCTGGCCACCGCCTGCTTGGCGGCGATCTTGTCCCCCATCGTCTCGATCGCAGCAGCACTCGGGCCGAGGAACACGATGCCGGCCTCTTCGCAGGCACGGGCGAATGTGGGGTTCTCAGACAGGAAGCCGTAGCCGGGATGGATCGCCTGCGCACCAGTGGCCTGGGCTGCGGCGATGACCTTGTCGATGACGAGGTAGGTCTCGTTCGCGGCAGCCGGGCCGAGGTGCACGGCGACATCGGCTGCCCGGGTGTGGGCGGCCTCGGCGTCGGCATCGGAGTACACGGCGACGGTGCGGATGCCCAGGCGCCGGCACGTGCGGATGACGCGCAGGGCGATCTCGCCGCGGTTGGCGATGAGGATTGTGTCGAAGAGCTTCACGGTCATCACATCCTGAAGACGCCATAGCCTGGCGCGTCGAGCGGGCGGGCAAGGGGCGCATACCGGCAGGCTTCGAGGGCGAGTGCGAGCACCTGGCGGGTGTCGGCGGGTTCGATGATGCCGTCGTCCCACAGGCGGGCGGTCGAGTAGTACGGGTTGCCCTGGGCTTCGTACTGGTCGAGGATCGGGGCCTTGAACTCGGCTTCCGCCTCGGCCGGCCAGTCCTCGCCGCGGGCTTCGATGGCATCGCGGCGCACGGTGGCCAGCACGCTGGCGGCCTGCTCACCGCCCATGACGGAGATGCGGGCGTTGGGCCACATCCACAGGAAGCGCGGGCTGTAGGCGCGCCCGCACATCGAATAGTTGCCAGCACCATAGGAGCCGCCGATGACGACGGTGAACTTCGGCACCCGGGCGGTGGCCACGGCGTTGACCATCTTGGCGCCGTGCTTGGCGATGCCGGCGGCTTCGTAGTCGCGGCCGACCATGAAGCCGGAGATGTTCTGCAGGAACAGCAGCGGAGTGTCGCGCTGATCGCACAGTTCGATGAAGTGCGCGCCCTTCATGGCCGATTCGCCGAACAGCACGCCGTTGTTGGCGATGATGCCCACGGGGTGGCCGTCAATGCGGGCGAAGCCGGTGATGAGCGTAGTGCCGTATTCGGCTTTGAATTCGTGGAACTTCGAGCCGTCGACGATCCGGGCGATGACCTCGTGGACGTCGTAGGGGACCTTCGAGTCGGTCGGGACGACCTGGGTGAGCTCGGCCGGGTCATGGGCCGGTGCCTCGGGTTCGGTGCGCTGCCAGGCCGGGGCGTCCTTCGGCCCGAGGGTGGCGACGATGTCGCGCATGATCTCCAGGGCGTGGGAGTCATTGGCGGCCAGGTGGTCGGTGACACCGGAGGTGCGGGAGTGCAGGGTGCCTCCGCCGAGCTCTTCGGCGGTGACGACCTCGCCGGTGGCGGCTTTGACCAGGGGCGGGCCGCCGAGGAAGATCGTGCCCTGTTCGTGGACGATGATCGATTCATCGGCCATCGCCGGGACGTAGGCCCCGCCGGCGGTGCAGGAGCCCATGACGGCGGCCAGCTGCGGGATCCCGGCGGCTGAGAGGGTCGCCTGGTTGTAGAAGATCCGGCCGAAGTGCTCGCGGTCGGGGAACACGTCGTCCTGGTTGGGCAGGTTCGCCCCGCCGGAGTCGACGAGGTAGATGCAGGGCAGGCGATTCTCGCGTGCGACTTCCTGAGCGCGCAGGTGCTTTTTGACCGTCATCGGATAGTAGGTGCCGCCCTTGACAGTGGCGTCGTTGGCGACGATGACGCATTCGCGTCCGGCGACCCGGCCGATGCCGGTGATGATGCCCGCTCCCGGGCTGGCGTCGTCGTACATGCCGCCGGCGGCCAGCGGGGAGAGCTCCAGGAACGGCGAACCGGGATCGAGGAGGTTCTCGACGCGGTCACGCGGCAGCAGCTTGCCGCGCGCGAGGTGCTTCTCGCGTGACTTCTCAGAGCCGCCGTGGGCAGTGGCTTCGATCCGCTGGCGCAGCTCGGCGATGAGCTCAGCGTGGGCGGATGCGTTGGCCTCTGCGGTGGCGGGATTGACCGGTGAGCCGATGACTGGCATATGTGATCTCCCGACAGTTCAGTTAATGATCGTTAACCGAGTCTTATGGTAGCGAACGATTCACGTGAGGGACAACACAGCTGCCGGCCAGCGCTTCTGACGGCGCGCGCTGCTGCCGGCTGACACCCGCGGCTGCCCGGCTCCCCGGCAGTGGCAGTCCTGCCACTTGCGTGCACCGATCGGCACGGCGGCAGGACATCAGTGTGGAGTCCTCGCTGCCGCCTGCGGACGCGCCTGGCGGCGCGGCCGACTCCTCAGGCGCGTGACGATGACGCTGATCTGGCTGTGGGTCGCCTCCTGGGCGGTGATCGCGCTCGCGTTCTGGCTCGATCACCGCTCCCCCGGCTCCGGCAGCACCATCGGCGGGGCAACGGTGGTCACCGGCTTCTGCATCCTCATCGCGGCAACCCTCAGTCGCGGCGTCGAAATGCGGGCAGTTGACCGATACCAGGCGAGGGTCATCGAGACAGTGCTCGAATGGGCCAGCAGCCAGCCTGGACGGTTGGCCCGCAGCGTTGACGGCCTGCCGAACGTCCACGGCGGATACGAACCCGATGACTGGAAGATCTGCGTCGCCGCCAGTACCCTGTGCGTCGTCCCCGCTGTCGCCGCGCTGTTGCATCCGAGCCCCGAGGCGCGCATGCCGCTGGGAGATCTGCGCTTCTTCGCCGCCGCTGAATCCGGCATCACCTACCGGGGTGCCTCACTGCCCACCGCGCACAACTGGAAGCGCCCGCACTGATCCGCGCGCGAACTCCTGCCGCTGAGGGCATCGGCTCCGGCGGCGCTGAGGGCATCTGCTCCGGCGGGGCTGAGATGATTCGGTTAGCGGTGACTCACTGAGTTAGGCTGTCAGCCATGAACGCCTCTGCTGTCCCGGCTGCCACCCACTCCCCCAGCGGTGGTGTGCGCGCTGCTGCGAAGGCTCAGCGCCGCGAAGCGATCCTGCAGGCGGCCAAAGGGCTGTTCGCCCGGCGCGGCTTCCACGCTGTCGGCATCGAGGACATCGGCACCGGGGCCGGGATCTCCGGGCCGGCGGTCTACCGGCACTTCGCGTCGAAGGAAGCAATCCTCATCGAGCTGCTCGTCGGGATCTCCGAATACCTGCGCACCGGCGGCCGCGAGCTGCTGGCCGAGGCGACCGGCGCCTCGGGCGCGGCTGCGCTCATCGGCCGGCTCATCGACTTCCATGTCGACTTCGCCCTCCGCGAACCGGAGCTCATCCGGATTCAGGACCGTGACTTAACCGCGCTGCCCGATGAGGCCCGCCGCCGGGTGCGGCAGCTGCAGCGGCAGTACGTGACCCTGTGGGCCGAGCAGCTCACCGCCCTCGACCCGGCACTCAGCCTCGATGAGGCGACAGTGCGGATTCATGCCGTGTTCGGCATGATCAACTCGACACCCTATGTCGCCCGGCGCATCGACCACGACATCGTCCGCGTCCAGCTGCTCACCGGTGCGCGCGCCTCGCTCGGGCTGCCGGCCCGCGGCTGAAGCGGCGGCGGAACCCGTTGCACCCGGGTTGGAGCTGCGGCTCAGGCGACGACGTCGAAGAGCAGCGTGCCTGTCTCTGGTTCAGCTGAGCGCAGCCGGATCTGCACCGGCTCGCCCACCGGTGCCCTGCCGGCAGCCCACACAACAACGGCAGGTTCGGGCACATGCACCTCGACGAGCTGGGTGCCGTCCTTCGTGGTCCGCGAGCCGACGACGACCCCGTCGAAGACCTCGCCGGTGCGCTCGGCAAGCAGGACGGCTTCGGTGTATTCGATGACCTGCTTGTCGATCTGGCCGGCCAGCCGGCCGGTCTCCTTCATCACCGCGGGCAGCTCGGCCAGCCCGTCGAGCGCCCACGCCGGGGCATCGGCTTCCCGGCAGGCGGCTTCAGCGATCGGCAGCACGTAGCGGTCGATAAGCCGGCGCAGCGGAGCGGTCGTGTGCGCATAAGGAGCGCCGACGGCGGCCTGCAGCAGCTCATCCTCACCGGTCTCCGCACCGATGAGCGTGTAGCCTGCTCCCCGGAACAGCGAGGGTGAGGCGTAGTGGACGGCGAGCGCACGCGGATTGCGATCCTGGTGACCGATGCTGCGGATGACGTCCTGGTACGGCGCCGCGGCATCGAAGCCAAGGCCTGCGACGATGGCGAGGAATGCGCTGATGGTCTCCTCATCCGGGCGCGGCATCGTGCGCAGCACCCCGTGGTCGGCGCGCAGCATGAAATCGGCTGCGACCCGGCCGGCGAGCAGGCTGATCTGCGCGTTGTCATCCTCAATGCCCTGCCTGGGCCGGTAGCTGAGCGTGTAGTCGCCGTTGGTCTCGGTGACCTCCTGGTCCGGGATCGCAAGGTCGAGGCCGCCGCGGGCGATTTCATCGGCCTTGAGGGCCGCGCCGATCGCCGGCAGCGCGGCGATCGCCTCGGGCAGCGGCCGGCCGGCATCGGCGTCGGCTTGGATGGTGTCGTAGTCGAGCTGGGCGCGGGAGCGCACGACCGCGCGCTCGAGGTCCTGGCGTGCGATCGTGCCGTCGGCTGCGAGTTCGACGGTGAAGACGTAGGCGGCCCGGTCCTCGCCGGGCAGCAGGGAGGCCGCGCCTTCGGAGATGATCTCCGGGTGCAGCGGGATGCGCCGGTCGGGCAGGTAGATCGTCTGCCCCCGGGCGTGGGTCTCGACGTCGAGCGGCCCACCAGGGGTGATGAACCGGCCGACGTCGGCGATCGCGTAGCGGACGCGGAAGGCTGCCCCGTCTTCAGCCGTGTCGAGGGCTTCGAGGTGCATCGCCTGGTCGAGGTCGGTGGCACCGTGGGGGTCGATGGTGACGAACGGGATCTCGCGCAGGTCGGCCCGCTCGGTGTCGACGCCGTCCCGGCCGAGCGCGAAGGGGTCGCCTCCGAGTTCGGCGACCGCCGCCTCGGCGTCGGCCAGCGCGGCTGCCGGGTACCCCTCCGGCAGGTCGGCGGCAAGTGCGGCGTAGGCCTCGCGCAGGTGCGCGGCGAGCGGGCCGGGGGCCGGGTCCCGGCGCCGAGGCGACAGTGAGGCAGGCAGACGCAGGCGGGTGAGCATGGGATCAGGTTACCGGGAACCGCCCGTGGAACCGCGCAACCGCAGCTGGCTGGGCCTGCTCGTTCAGTCGGCGCCGAGCTTCTTCAGTCGGCCAGGCGGCGGTCGCCGAGCTTCGGGTCGTCGCGGAAGGGCACGACGAGCAGGGAGCATTCGGCACCCGACATCACCTGCGAGGTGGTGCGGCCGAGCTGGGCGAGCATGCTGGCGAACCGGCCCATGCCGCGCTTGCCCATGACGAGCATGTCAGCCTCGCGGGACTGTTCGATGAGCAGGTCGACGGGGTCGGCGTCGTGGTAGGCGGCGTCAACCCGCAGGCCCGGGAAGTGTGAGCGCAGCCAGGTCATGTCGAGTTCGGTCTGGGCTCGCACGATCTCGTCGCCGTCGAGCCGGGCGGTGCCGACGACGATGTGCAGGGTCGCGTTCGTCGCAACCGCGTAGCCTGCCGCGTTGAGGGCAGCGACCCCGGAGTAGTCGGAGGTGTCGAGTCCGATGACGACGCCGGCTTCACCGCGCGGGTGCACATCGACGGAGTCGAATTCGCTGCCGCGGGTGGCCCGGTGGATGAGCACGGGGCTGAGCGCGTGGCCGGGCAGTCCGGAGCTGACGGTGCCGATCCGGCCGGTCGGCGGCTGGTCGGAGCCGTGATGGCCGATGACGAGCAGGCCGGCGTCCTCGCTCAGTTCGGCCATCACCTCAGCAGGGTCGCCGTGGTGGACTTCGGTGGTGAACACCGCCGGGGTCTCCTGGCCTGCCATGAGCTCGGTGAGCCTGCGGCCCACCTCGGCGAGTGCGGCCTCGGCGGCCTGCCGGGCTTCGGCAAGGTCAGCGAACTTGGGGTGGGCTGAGGAGGCGACGGAGATGAGCCGGAGCGGCTGGCCGGAGCGCCGGGATTCCTTCAGCGCCCAGGCTGCGGCTTCGCATGACGCCTCTGAGCCGTCGATTCCGACAATGATGTCGCCGTTGATCTGCATCGCACCTGCCTCGGTTCAAACCCTCACTGCGTACCCTACCGGGTCTCGCTGCGTGTTCGACAGACGGAATTGACGCTGGGCGCGCGGTTCTCGCGCGCCCAGCGCCGGTTCCGTCTCCGGGGCCCTCAGGCCTTCTGCACGGTGATGGTCCAGGAGGCCTCGCCGGTCCGGTCGAAGTGGGTCACCGGGTAGCCGTTGTCGGCTGCCCACTGCGGGATCGACTCGGTTGCCTGGGTGCAGTCGAAGTTGATGACGAGTTCGTCACCGGCCGGCAGGCCGTTCATCGCGTCCTTGGCCTCGACGAGCGGGAATGGGCAGACGAGTCCGTTGGTCTCAAGCACATGCTGCATGGTGGTCTCCTTTTCGATATGTGGTGGCTGTCAGGCGCTGACGCGGGCGGCCGGCGCCGAGGCGGTGGCTGGTTTGATTGTGAGCTTGGCTGCCAGTCCGGTGCCGAGCACCATGAAGATGAGTGAGACCCATCCCTGGTAGCTGAACTGGGCGGTCTCGACCATTGCGTTGCCGACGGTGCAGCCGCCGGCGATCGCAGCACCGACGCCCATGAGCGCACCGCCGCCGATCGACTTGACCACGGTGGGTGCGTCGGGCACCCGCAGCCGGAACTCGCCTGAGGCCTTGGCGGCGATGAACGAGCCGGTGAGGATGCCGAGGATGAGCATGACACCCCAGTCGATGAGGTCGGCGTCACCGGTGGTGAGGTACTGCGCGAGGTTCGATGACGGGGTGGTGATGCCCAGACCGGAGTTGCGTCCGGTGGCGGCTGAGAGCGGCCAGGCGATCGTGGCGATGATGCCGATGACCGCAGCAGTGGCGAACGGGTTCCAGCGCTTCTCGGTCAGCAGGTGGGCAAGTCCGGACTTGCGCGGCGGCAGGGCGGCCAGCGGAGCCTTCGCTTTGCGCTGGTGGTGGACGACGACTGCTGCGGCGACGGCTGCGAGCACAACGGCGAACACCCATGGGGAGAGGCCGAAGGTCGCCGGCAGGGACCCCTGCTCGAGGGTGATGCCGCGGATCCATTCGGTGAACCCGGCGGCCGGTCCTGCCTTCATGAACGCGGAGAAGAGAGCATAGAAGATAAGGGCGAACCAGCTTCCGATGAGTCCTTCGCCGGAGCGGTAGTAGGTGCCGGTGGCGCAGCCGCCGGCGAGGATGATGGCGAACCCGAAGATGAAACCGCCGACGATCGAGGCCAGCCACGGGAAGGGGTCGGTCTCCAGGGTGATGATGCCCAGCGTGTTGAGCGCCATGAGGCCGACGGCGTGGACGGCGATGAGCAGGATGAACGCGGAGAACCAGCGGGTGCTGCCGGCGATGAAGATGTCGCGGAAGGCTCCGGTGACGCAGAAGCGGCCACGCTGGAAGACGAAGCCCAGAGCGAGGCCGACGAGAAGTCCAGTGATGATCATGGAAGTCCTTTGTGCAGAGCCGAGGCGCCGGCTGGCCTGACATCACAGGCTGGCCGGATGTATCCGGGCGGCGGTTCGGCAGTGGTGAGAGACGATTCGCGTCGCAGGCACCGGATGGCGCCGCAGACAGCGCGCATCAGGGGTGCGACAGACAGCCGCAGGCGGCACAGGTAGCAGGGTTTCCTGCCCGGTCAGGGCACAAGGATGCCCGTCATGCCGGGGCGGCGTGGAGATATCAGGAGCAACAACCGCAGGTGCACACGTACATCAGATCGATGACGCGGCGGGAGAACAGGTGCAGGCGGAACATCGCGCTGGCTCTCCCTTCTTCCGAGAAAAGTGCGGCCGTTCGCCGCACGCTGTGGTGCAGGTGATCCGCACCGTCTGCAAAGATCCGCTCGCTGCGGACGATGATGACCATAGCAGAACCGATCGCCGAAGTGTCATGACTGTGTCACATATGACATCTGCACACCGGCAACCGCACCGGCGCACAGTTGAGCAGCCCCGGCTGCGACGCGGGCGGGATCGGGGTCGGCCGCTGTTGTATCCACATCAGTTGGACCGATCGGCAGCTGCTGCAGTCGCGCTGAAAACCCTGGACATGGCTCGAGCATGAGGCCGACTCACGCGATCCAGACGCGTTCGGCGTCGGCTTCGATCAGGCCACTTGGATACGCTGGTCTCCCAGCACGTACTCGATAGCCAGGCCACCGCCGATTGCTTCAAGGTAGCTGCGGATCGTTCCAACCTTTGCGTTATCAAGGTCGCCACGCTCGATCTTGGAGACCTGGCGTTGCCCTACGCCGATGCGCTCCGCGAGCTGAGCCTGTGTTAGGCCAGCTTGCTCGCGGAGCCGGTACGCACGCACCTCGGCGAGCATCCGCTCCTTGTGCGCGTCGACGCGCTCCCGGTCCACGGGATGCTCGGCGACAAAGTCCTTCAGTGAACGGACCGGATCAGCAGTAGCCGTCTCTACAGCCGTCACCGCCGCCTTTTCGAGCATTAAGCCGCACGCTGCGGATCCAGCGTGAGAACGCAAAAACGCGCCGATGCCATCTGGTGGCATCCGCGCGTTTTCTGACAAGCAGAGAGCCTCCTGCCGGAATCGAACCGGCGACCTTCTTATTACGAGTAAGACGCTCTGCCGACTGAGCTAAGGAGGCAACCTGGACAAGGATAGCGGCTCACTCAGCCGAGCGTCAAAAGAACATCCCGGCGCTGCACTCGCCGGCGCGATACAGTGAAGCTGGTGGCGCACACCGCTGCCCGGCAGCTCCGCCTGCCATCGCATACC
Source organism: Brevibacterium sp. p3-SID960 (assembly GCF_025144725.1). Classification (GTDB taxonomy): domain Bacteria; phylum Actinomycetota; class Actinomycetes; order Actinomycetales; family Brevibacteriaceae; genus Brevibacterium. The sequence continues at coordinate 65,334 of NZ_JALXKS010000001.1, forward strand.
GCCCCACCGAGAGACGAGAGGACCTGGAGAGAACGTGGCCGTGGATATGGATCGCTTTCTGCGCGAGTTCGAGGAGCTCATCGAATGCGAGTCCCCGTCCGCGGATCCTGATGCGGTGGCCCGCAGCGCCCGTCTCGTCTCGAAGATCGGTGCCTCCCACCTCGGCAGCGCCGCCCGGCTGATCCGCATCGACAAGGCCACCCACGCACTCTGGCGCTTCGGCTCGGGTCCGCGCGAGGTGGTGCTCATCGGCCACCACGACACGGTGTGGCCGCTGGGCACGATCCGCCGGCTGCCGTTCTCCTTCATCGACGGGATCATCCGCGGCCCAGGTGCCGATGACATGAAGGGCGGGGATCTCATCATCTTCCACGCCCTCGGCCTGCTGCTGGCCCGCCGCGGCAGTCTCGACGGCGTCTCGGTGCTCATCACCGGTGATGAGGAGCTCGGTTCGATCACCTCGCGCTCACTCATCGAGGAGGAGGCGCGCGGGGCGAAGGCCGCGCTCGTCTTCGAATCCGGCGGCTCCGACGGGGCGGTCAAGATCGCGCGCAAGGGTGTGGCGATCTATGAGCTCGAGGTGCGCGGCCGTGCCTCGCATGCCGGTGTCGAGCCGGAGAAGGGCATCAATGCCACCGCCGAGGTCTCAGCCCAGGTGCTCGATATCCTCACGATCGGCGATCGTTCAGCCGGTACCTCGGTGGTGCCGACGGTCATGAGCTCGGGTACGACGACGAACACGGTGCCGGCTGCCGCGAAGGTCGGCATCGACTCCCGTGCGGTGCAGATTGAGGAGCAGCGTCGGGTCGACGCCGCGCTGCGCATGCTCAAGCCGAAGCACCCGGGTGCGAAGCTGCTGCTGCGCGGGGGCATCAACCGGCCGCCGTTCGAGACGAAGCACTCGATGAACCTCTACGCCCGCGCCCAGCGGATCGCCGGCAGGCTCGGGCACCCGCCGCTGCGGTCGATCGCTGTGGGCGGCGGTTCGGATGGGAACTTCACCGCCGGCATCGGTGTGCCGACCCTCGATGGGCTCGGCACGATCGGCGGCGGGTCGCATGCCGACAGCGAGCATGCGGTGGCGGCGTGGATTCCCAGGCGGATCGAACTCGTCAGGGACCTCGTCGGCAGCCTGCTCGACGACTGAGCGCATTCAGCCTGCCGGCAGGCTCACTCGTCGAGCAGCCAGGGGTTCACGAGCCCGATGAACGCAGCTTCGACGATGAGCAGCGGAGCCATGTTCGTCGACAGTCGCTGGCGAGCCTGAGTGAGGATGTCGATGCGGCGCAGCGTGCTCGTGGCCGTGTTGCCCTCGGCCAGTGCGCGGATGCGCTCGTCCTCGCCGGTGTTGATCCAGCCGTCCGAGAGCCCGAGCTGGCACAGCAGCACATCGCGGTACAGCGAGAGCAGCTCCAAGAACATCGAATCGATCTCGTCGTTGCGGGCGCGGACGTTCTTGCGTTTCTGTTCCTCTTCGAGGCGGCGCACCTGGGCGCGCACGGCTGGCGGCGGGGCCTTGCCGGGTTCGACGCCGAGGGTGGTGAGCAGCTCCTCGCGTTCGGCGGCGTTGCGTTCAGCCGTGCGCTCTTTGGCGCGTTCGGCAGCGCTGTCGACGACCCGGCCGGCCAGCCGGACGGTGGTGCCCAGGGAGGTGAGCCGGGACGGGATGTCCAGCGTGCGCTGCCGTTCGGCAGCGGCCGCCTCATTGAGGGCGAAGCGCTTGGCCCGGCCGATGTGGTTCTGCGCGGCTGCGGCAGCCCAGGCGGCTTTCTCCGGGTCGACGCCGTCGCGGGTGGTGAGCAGCTCGGCGATCGCCTCGGTCGGCGGGATCCGCAGGTTGACGTTGCGGCAGCGTGAGCGGATCGTCGTGAGCACATCCTGGGTGCTCGGCGCACACAGAATCCACACGGTTGCAGGCGGCGGTTCCTCGATCGCCTTGAGCAGGACGTTGGAGGTGCGTTCGGCCATCCGGTCAGCGTCTTCGATGATCATCACCCGCCAGGGGGCGTTGACCGGGGCGGAATGGGCCTGGGAGACGAGGTCGCGGACCTCGTCGATGGAGATGAGCGACTTCTGCGTCGACATGACGGTCATCGACTCGTGCGTGCCGGCCAGCGCGCGGTGCGATTCGGCATCGAGCTCATCACCGTGGGACGGGCTGAAGAGCGCGGCGGCGAAGGCCCGGGCGGCATTCGACCGGCCCGAGCCCGGCGGGCCGGTGATGAGCCAGGCGTGGGTCATCGAGGCGGTGCCCGAGGTGTCGCCGGCGGCGATGCGGCCAGCGGCATGGGCGGCGCGGCGCAGCTGTTCGATCGCCGCGTCCTGGCCGACGAGCTCACTCCACACGCCGGTCACTGCTGGTCTCCTCGGCGCATGCCGCGCAAGCGGGCTTCGCGCAGGCGCTCACGAGCCTGGCGTTCGATCTCAGCTTGGGCCTGCAGCTTCTGCCGCGAGGAGTTGTGCAGCTGTTGGCGCGGCATCACGGTCGTCTCGGCGTCACCGGGATCCGGCTCGGCTCCCGGCTGGGGTGTCAGCACGGTGGTGGCCGAGTCATCGTCGTCCTCCCCGGCTGCTGAGGTGCGCAGGACAGTCGTCTCGTCCTCACCGGCCGCGTGGCTGCCGGTTCTGCTGCTGGCTGAGGGCAGGACCGTGGTGGCGTCCTCGTCGGGAGCTGGTGATTCAGCTTCCAGCTGAGGGCCAGCTTCCCTCGCAGCGTCCGCCCGCTGGTGTCCGTCTGCCGGCTGCTCACCGGCGGTCGCGGGCTGACCCACGACCGGGGGCTGGGGGCGGATGCCCTGGGTTGTCAGCGTCCGGTCGACGGCTGCGGCGATGTCGGCGGCCACAGTATCGGGGTCGCGGTCGGCGTCGATGACGACGTAGCGCTGCGGTTCTGCCGCGGCCATGTCGAGGAACGCCTGCCGGACCCGAGAATGGAACTCGAGGCCGGCCCGGTCGAGGTGGTTGGCCCCGCCGCGGGATTCGGTGCGTGCGTTCGCTGCCGCCGGATCCATGTCGAGGATGATCGTCAGGTGCGGGATGAGCCCGGTCGTCGCCCAGCGGGAGATCGCCCCGACCTCGGCGACCGAGAGCTGCCGGCCGGCTGACTGGTAGGCCAGCGAGGAATCGATGTAGCGATCGGTCATGACGACACCGCCGGCGGTGAGCCACGGGTCGACGCGGTCGGCGATGTGGTGGGCGCGATCCGCTGCGAAGAGCAGTGCCTCAGCGCGTTGGGCCACTCCCCTGCCGCCCAGCAGGACGTCGCGGATGCGCTGTCCGGCCTCGGTGCCGCCGGGTTCGCGGGTGGTGTGGACATCGGTGAAGCCGCGGGCGGCCAGGTGCTCGCCGAGCTTGCGGATCTGGGTGGTCTTGCCGACCCCGTCGCCGCCTTCGAAGGCGATGAACAGCCCGCGCTCGGCGAGCCTGCGGACAGCGTCGACCGCACCCGGCTGGGGGCCGGCTACCGCCTCGGGGCCGGCCACCGCCTCGGGCCCGGCGAACGGCGCCGCGGGAGTTCTCGTGCGGGTGACGGGTGCACGAAAGGCGTGGACGAGGTCGACTCCGAGGCCGCGCACGCCCAGCGGGGAGAACGTCACGATCGCGATAATGCCGGCGACGATGGTGAGCAGGCCGGGGACGATGTAGGCGACCGCGGTGGTGGTGACCTCCCAGACCAAGAAGGCAGTCACCGGGACGTCGAGCGCGGTGCCGAGCCAGGTCAGCAGCAGCGCGGCGAAGGCGCCGATGCCGAGTCCGATGCGGCGGGAGAACGCATATGGCTGGGCGCGCACGCCGATGCCGACGACGAATGCTGCGGCGCCGGAGAGAATCGCTATGCCCGAGAGCTCTTTGAGCGCGCCGATGAGGACGAGCAGCACGCCGACGATGAGCACGGCGAAAGAGGTCAGGCGTGGGCGCGTCATGCCTGGGGCGAAGGTCGGCCCGGCTTCGAAGCCGGCGGCCCAGCCGACGAGGGCGGCGCACAGGATCGCGTAGGTGCCGGCCTGGCCGAAGCTGAGGTCGGCGACGACGATCTGGGGCAGCGCGACGATGACGCCGAGCCCGGCGAAGAGGACGTAGCAGGCCCAGGGGCGGGCGATCTCGGCCTCGCCGCGGCCGTGGTGCTGAGCAGGGAACGCGCCGGTGGTCTGGTCGACGGAGTCGGCGGAGACCGGCAGCAGGAAGGAGGCGATCGCCCCGGCGAGCAAGACGAGGGCGGCCAACAGCAGCAGCCAGCGCTGGGCGGGCACGCCGGCGGAGACGCCCGAGGCGATCTGGGCGATGTAGGTGACGAACAGGCCGAGGCCGGCGGCGACACCAACCGAGCGCCACGGTTTCCGGTGCACTCCCGGGGCCTGGCGGACGAGCAGGGCGACCATAACTGCCAGCAGCAGGCCAGTGAGCCAGGCGAGCCAGACGGAGGGGAAGAAGAAGAGGAACAGGCCCGATACTCCGGCGGCTGCGGCTGCAGAGGACAGCACTCGGCCGCCGGTGGTCGACAGGCGTGGGCCGAGCAGCGACGTCGGCAGGAACAGGCCGGCTGATGTGACGACGAGGAGGACCGTGAGTGCGATCGCGCCGCGGCGGACGCTGAACTCGCCGACCTCCCAGACCGGCTGGACGCTGTGCAGGTCAGCTGGCAGGCCGGTGTCGAAGAAGCCCATGACGCCAGCGAGACCGAAAGCGATCGCGCCGGTGGCCAGCAGCAGCAGCCAGGCGCCGATCTCCAATCCGAGCGGGACGAGCGGTGCGAGCGGATGCCGTCTGGGCGCCGCGGGTGCGGCTGCGGACGCGCCGCTCGGGGGATTCGGAGTTGTCATCACATCTCCACGATACTCATCGGCTCGGACATCGACGATGTCAGCCTACGAGGCCCACCTGTCGGCTTGCTGGACGTGCTGGTGCGCACCGCGCGAGCACGGAATCCTGCAGGGGACACGGCACGGTGCGGCCGCGGTTATCCTGTCTAGGTGACCGACACCGACTCCCGTGACGCAGCCGGCCGGCCTGCTGGTTCTGCCGTGCCGGCCGGGGCCGCTCCCCTGACCGACGGCCGGCCCGCGCCTGCCCGCATCCGGCTGCACCGCCTCGGACGCGGGACCGATGACCCAGTCGATGCGCTCTCCCTGGCTCGAGTGCTGCTCGATGAGGTGCGGGCCGGGCAGCGGCCGGGTGTGCTGCGGATCTACCGGCCGGAGCCGACAGTCGCCTTCGGTGCCCGCGACCGGTTCCTGCCCGGCTTTCCCGCCGCCGTCGAGGCGGCGCGTGCTCACGGGTTCACGCCGGTGCTGCGTTCGCTCGGCGGGCGGGTGGCCCCGTATCACCGCGGCAGCCTCGTCATCGATCACATCGAGCCGGCCTCGACGCTGCTCTCAGGCACGCAGGGCCGGTTCACGGACTTCGGGGCGATGTACGCCCAGGTGCTGCGCTCGCTCGGCATCGACGCGCGCCTCGGCGAGATCCCGGGCGAGTACTGCCCCGGTGAGCACAGCGTCAACGTTGCAGGGAGGATCAAGGCGATCGGCACGGCGCAGCGGGTGACGGCAGCCGGCTGGCTGTTCTCGTCGTCGATCGTCGTGACCGACCCGGATCCGATCCGAGCGGTGCTCACCGATGTCGAAGCGGCCCTTGGTGTCGAGTGGGATCCGGCGACCGGCGGGTCGATCAGCGAGGTGCATCCCGAGGTGACGGTCGAGGCGGTCACCGAGGCCTTCGACGCCGCCTATGGCACCGCCTATGAGGTGGTGGCCGGCCAGATCGGTGAGGAGACGTTGGCCGCGGCTGCTGAGTACCGGAATAAGCACGAGCTGTAAGCGGCTGAAGCGCCGCAGCAACGGCGCCGCTGAAACGCCGCAGCAACGGCTGAGCCCCGCCAGCCGGTGGGGCTGACGGGGCTCTGCGCTCGCTCAGATCAGGGCGTCTTCGGCGTGGCCGTAGACGTCTTCTTCGCAGCCGTGGTCTTCTTCGCAGCGGTCGTGCGCGCGGTCGTCGACTTCTTCGCAGTCGTCGATTTCGCCGCCGTCGACTTCTTCGCGGAGGACGATTTGGCCGTCGTCTTCTTCGCCGTCGTCTTCTTGGCGGTCGTGCGCTTCTTCGCCGGTCCCTTCGCCCGCTTCTCCGCAAGCAGCTGGAAGGCCCGCTCGGCGGTGATCGAGTCGACGGCGTCGTCCTTGCGCAGGGTCGCGTTCGTCGTCCCGTCGGTGACGTAGGGGCCGAAGCGGCCGTCCTTGAGCACGACCGGCTTCTTCGACTCCGGGTCCTCGCCGAACTCCTTGAGCGGGGCGGCGGCCGCACGGCGGCCGCGCTGCTTGGGCTGGGCGTAGATCGCCAGCGCCTCCTCCAGGGTGATGTTGAAGATCTGCTCTTCTGTCTCCAGCGACCGCGAATCGCTGCCCTTCTTCAGGTAGGGACCGTACCGGCCGTTCTGCGCGGTGATGACCTCGCCCTCGGCGTCGGCTCCCACCTCGCGCGGCAGGCTCAGCAGCTTCAGCGCCGTCGCCAGGTCGACTGTGGCCGGGTCCATCGACTTGAACAGCGAGGCCGTGCGCGGCTTGGGCTTCTTGGCCCCGCGCTTGGGCTTCTCCTCCGGTTCGGGCAGGATCTCGGTGACGTAGGGGCCGAACCGGCCGGACTTCGCCACGATCGTGTGGCCGGACTCCGGGTCGACACCGAGCTCGCGATCGCCCTGTCCCTGTTCGGCGATGAGCTCACGGGCCTTCTCGGCAGTCAGCTCATCGGGGGCCAGGTCATCGGGCACGGAGACGCGGATCGGTGCCGGCTCCCCAGACTCCCCCTCACCCTTGGCAGCAGCCTTCGCACCGGCCTGCTCGGCTGCGGCCTTCGCCCCAGCCCCGGCAGCTGCCTCCGGCGAGACCTCCAGATACGGCCCGTACCGGCCGACCCTGAGCACGATGCCCTCAGCGATGTCGATCGAGTTGATCGCCCGCGCATCGATGTCGCCTAAGTCGTCGACTGTCGGCTTGAGACCGTCGTGGTCAGCCCCGGTGCCAAAGTAGAACTCGCTGAGCCACTGGCTGCGCTCCTTCGCACCTCCGGCGATCGCGTCGAGGTCGGCTTCGAGAGCTGCAGTGAACTGGTAGTCAACAAGCCCTCCGAAGTGCTCTTCGAGCAGCCGGACGACGGAGAACGCCAGCCAGCTGGGCACCAGCGCGCTGCCGCGTTCGGTGACGTAGCCGCGATCCTGGATCGTCGAGATGATCGCCGCGTACGTCGACGGCCGGCCGATGCCGAGCTCTTCGAGCCGCTTGACGAGACTGGCCTCGGTGAAGCGCGGCGGCGGTGCAGTCGTGTGGCCGTCGGCCTCGGCGCGAGCGACGGAGATCGCCTGGCCTTCTTCGACCTCCGGCAGCCGGCCGCCCTCCTTGGCGGCGTAGCGTTCAGCGTCACGGCCCTCCTCATAGGCGGCGAGGAAGCCGCGGAAGGTGATGACCGTGCCCGAGGCGGTGAAGCCCGCCGTCCTGTCCTCACCGAGGTCGGCAGTGATGCGCATCGTGGCCGTCTTGCCCTTGGCGTCGGCCATCTGGCTGGCGAGGGTGCGCTTCCAGATGAGGTCGTAGAGCCGGAACTCATCGCCGGAGAGCTTCCCGGAGACCTGGGCCGGGGTGCGGAAGGAGTCACCGGCAGGACGGATCGCTTCATGAGCCTCCTGCGCAGACTTCTGCTTCTGCGCGTACACCCGGGCCGACTCCGGGACGTATTCGGGGCCGTAGAGTTCGGCGATCTGATTCCGGGCGGCGGTCACCGCCTGCGTCGACAGCGCCGAGGAGTCGGTTCGCATGTACGTGATGTAGCCGTTCTCGTACAGCGACTGGGCGGTGCGCATCGCCTGACGGGCGGTCATCCGCAGCTTGCGGCCGGCCTCCTGCTGCAGGGTCGAAGTGGTGAACGGCGCAGCCGGGCGGCGCGAGTACGGCTTCGTCTCCAGCGCCGTGACACGCAGGCTGTCCTTCGCCGAGGTGGTGAGCTGGCCGGCGAGTTCGGTCGCCATGTCCTCGGTCAGGACGACGACCTCGGAGGCGGCTTTCTCCTTCAGCTGCCCGGCATCGTCGAAATCACGGCCGCCGGCGACCCGCTGGCCGTGATACGTCGTCAGGCGGGCGGCGAACTCGGCGCCCGAGCCGGGCACAGCCAGGTCGATGTCGAGGTCCCAGTAGTGGGCAGGCACGAAGGCCATCCGCTCGCGTTCGCGTTCGACGACGAGGCGGGTGGCCACCGACTGCACACGGCCGGCTGAGAGCCCGGCGCGGACCTTGCGCCAGAGCACCGGCGAGACCTCATAGCCGTAGAGCCGGTCGAGGATGCGGCGGGTCTCCTGCGCGTCGACCAGCGAGTAGTCCAGTTCGCGGGTGCTCTCCAGGGCGCGTGCGATCGCCTCGGGAGTGATCTCGTGGAACACCATCCGCTTAACCGGGACCGTGGGCTTGAGGACTTCGAGCAGGTGCCAGGCGATCGCCTCACCCTCACGGTCCTCGTCTGTTGCCAGATAGAGTTCGTCGGCGTCCTTGAGCAGCCGCTTGAGCTCGGTGACCTTCTTCTTCTTATCCGGGGCGACCCGGTAGTACGGCTCGAAGTCGGAGTCGACATCGACGGCGAACTTGCCGAACGGGCCCTTCTTCATATCCGCAGGCAGCTCCGAGGGCTGCGGCAGGTCTCGGATATGGCCCACCGAGGCTTCGACGTCGTAGCCGTCCCCGAGGTAGCCCACGATGGTGCGGGCTTTGGTCGGAGACTCGACGATGACGAGCCGGCGCGGCTGAGCAGCCGTTTGTGCCACGAGGTTCCCTTTCGACGGAATGTGCGCGGAGCGACGGGCGGCACCGCAGCGGCCGGACGGTCCTTGACTGGCCGCACAGTGGCTTACACCTTACAGAACTTAGCATCCGCCGCTCACGGCGACCCTCAGCGCGTGCTCAACTCCCGATCGCCGGGTTCGAGCACCGGGAACAGGAATCCGTCGGCCAGCAGCCGGCGGACCTGCCCGGTCAGCTGGGCGCGCAGGGCGGCCGGGTCGGCGTCGAGCAGCTGGGCGAGCGCATCGCTGATGGCGCCGAGTGTCAGGCTGCCGTCGCTGACGCCGAGGAGTCCGGCCAGGGCGGTGTCGGCGGTGATGGTGCGCCCGAATCCGGTGCCCTGTTCATAGGTGATGGTGTGCGGTTCGTCCTCACCGGGGGTGTGGTGGCGGTGCTCGACGAGATCCTGGCCGCGGATGAACGCAGTGCGCTCCAGGCCCGCGTCGTCGGTGCCGGCGAGCCATTCGAGGACGGCCAGCCGGGTGTCGAGCACGGCAGCCAGTGTGGCGGTGTCGCCGGCGAGCGGCCCGGTCTCCCGGAGATGGTGCAGCGCCCGTTGCGAAGGTGTGGGTGCCCGGTGCGAAGGTGTGGGTGCCCGGTGCGAAGGTGTGGGTGCTCGGTGCATGCGGATCCACCCGAATCCGATGCGTGCGACCCCGCGGGTGCCGAAGTCGTGCAGCCAGGCGGCGGTGTCGACCTGCCACCGGTCGCTCATCCGGGCCACTCCGCCGTCGCGGATCCACGTTTCGGCGTAGGCGACGGGGTCGAGGTGCTCGCGTTCGATGAGCAGCATCGAGGTTTCGGCTGCCGGGCTGCCGGGCGTGCTCAGCTCCTCGCACCAGCGGATCGGTGCCGGCACCTCGGTCACCACCGCCTCGGGCACGGTGAGCCCGCCGGACGGATCGCCGGGTGCGCTGTGCTTGCCGGCGGCGTGGTACTCCCAGTTGCCCAGCAGCACCGCATTGCCGTCCGGGCGCAGCCGTTCGGGGATGCCGGCGATGAGCCCGGCCATGATCGTGTCGCCTGGCTGCCCGCCGTCGCGGTATTCGAAGGCCTGGGTCTGGCCCTGCGGGGTGATGACGAACGGCGGATTGGCCACGAGCAGGTCAACCGGTTCGTCGATCGGCGTGAGCATGTCGCCTGCCCGGAATTCGATCGACTCGATGCCGTTGAGCCCGGCGTTGAGCTCGGCGATGGCGAGCGCCCGGCCGGAGATGTCGGTGGCGATGACGCGCTGGCTGTGGGCGGCGAGCAGCAGCGCCTGGATACCGCAGCCGGTGCCGATGTCGCAGGACAGCTCGACGGGCATGCGCGGGGTGATCGCCGCCAGCGTCCGGCCTGCTCCCCCGAGCCCGAGGACGTGGTCACCTGCCAGCGGTTCGCCGCGGGTCAGGGTGCCCCAGTCGGCGGCGATGAGCAGCCCGTCGAAGGTCGTGATCGTCAGCGCCGCACGCACATGACCGTCACCGGTGCCGCCGGTGCCGGTGGTGCCGCTGCCGTTGGCGCCGCCGGTGGTGCCACCGGTGCCGGTGGAGGTGGCCTCGCCGGAGGTCTTGCCAGAGGCGTTGCTGCCCGTCTCACCTGCGTCGATGAGCCAGCCGTCTGCGCGCAGCGCGCCATACAGCTCAGGCCCGCACGCCTCGGCGACGTCACCGGCGTCCACGGCCTGGTCGAGGGTGAAGAGCAGGGCGAGCACCGCCTCGGGCGCGGGGATCTCACCGGCAGCCACGCGGGCCTGGGTCTGTACGATCGCCGGAGCGGCGTTCGACCGCTCGATCGCCGCCTGGGCGTGGGTGTCCCACAGCGGCGCGGCCTCCGGGCTGAACGGGAAGGATTCTCTGAGCAGCTCGGCCAGCCGGCGCAGGGTGGTCTCGTGGGAAGCCGGGACCGGGACCGAGGCGGAGGTGGGCGTGGTGTTCACGTGCCCCACTGTACGAGACCGGCTGGGTGCGGTGGTGTCCTGGCCGGGTGGGACAATGGGGCCTATGGCTCAGCGGCAGGATGCGGCGCCGGCACGGCGGCTGCTCGACCTGGTCGGCGGGTTCGGTCAGCGTGAGGACCGGATCCGCCATGTCGAGACCCTGCCGGCGCGTCAGGCCGAATACGCCGACTGGCCGGACTGGGTGCCTGACGAGGTGGTCGGGGCCTGGCAGTCGCTTGGGATCACCCGACCGTGGACGCATCAGGCGGCTGCAGCCGAGGCGGCCCACGCCGGTGAGGATACGGTCATCTCGACCGGGACTGCCTCGGGCAAGACCCTCGGGTTCCTGCTGCCGGTCCTCGAGGCCTTCGCTGCGACCCGTGATGCACTGCCCCGTCAGCAGGCGACGGCGGTGTATCTGTCGCCGACGAAGGCACTGGCCCACGATCAGATGGGGAAGGTCAGCCAGCTCGTGCTCGCGGGGCTGCGCCCGGCGGCCTATGACGGGGATGTCTCGCAGGCGCAGAAGGACTGGGCCCGGGCGCACGCCAATCTCATCTACACGAATCCCGACATGCTGCATCGGACGGTCCTGCCGCAGCATGCCCGGTTCGCTCGGTGGCTGCGGAACCTGCGGTTCATCATCGTCGATGAGGCTCACCGGTACCGCGGGGTGTTCGGTTCGCATGTCGCCCTCGTGCTGCGCCGGCTGCTGCGCCTGGCCGCCCACTATGGCGCTCAGCCTGTGGTGATCGGGGCGTCGGCGACGATGGCCGATCCGGCTACCGCCTTCACCCGGCTCACCGGCCGGGAGTGCACGGCGGTGACCGAGGACGGGTCGCCGCGGGCGGCCGGGCATTTCGTGCTGTGGGAGCCGCCGCTCGTGCCGAATGCCACCGGGGACCCGGATGCCGATGTCTTCGACGCTCTCGGCGTCGATGGCCCGCTTGGTGTCGATGGCCCGCTCGGGATCGGTGTGGGGCCCGATGGTGATCCGCAGGGGCTCGGCGCTGAGGCCGGGGACCCGCTCGGCGTGCTCACCGATGGACCGCAGCGGCGTTCGACGATCGCCGAGTCCGCCGATCTGCTCGCCGACGCGGTGTGCTCGGACTTCTCAGCGATCGCCTTCATCGCCTCCCGCCGCGGCACCGAGGCACTGGCTGAGGCGACGCGTGCGGCGGTCTCGCGGTCGTTCCCGGAGCTCACCCGCACGGTCGCCGCCTATCGCGGCGGTTATCTGCCTGAGGAGCGCCGGCTTTTGGAGACCGGTCTGCGCAACGGCCGGCTGCGGGCGGTGGCCTCGACCAATGCCCTCGAGCTCGGCATCGACATCGCCGGTCTCGATCTCGTCGTCATGGCCGGCTGGCCGGGTACCCTGGCTTCGCTGTGGCAGCAGGCCGGCCGGGCCGGGCGCGCCGGTTCGGAGTGGTTGGCCGTCCTCATCGCCCGCGACGACCCGCTCGACACCTATGTCGTCAATCATCCGGAGTCGGTGTTCGGTTCACCGGTCGACGGCGGGGTCATCGATCCGTCGAACCCGTATGTGCTCGGCGGGCATCTGTGCGCGGCTGCTGCCGAACGGCCGCTCACCGAGGACGACTTCGCGCTCTTCGGCGCGACTGCCGAGCAGACGGTCGCGCAGCTGACGGCTGCGAATCTGCTGCGCCGCCGGCCGACCGGCTGGTACTGGACGAAGCGCGAGCCGGCTGCGGCACTGACCGACATCCGCGGCTCAGGCGGCGGCATCGTGCGCTTCGTCGATGCCGCGACCGGCACGGTGCTCGGCACCGTCGATGACGCCGGAGCGCTGCGGCAGTCCCATCCCGGGGCCGTGTACGTCCATCAGGGCCAGACCTTCGTTGTCACCGATCTCGATCTCGATGAGCGGGTCGCCCTCGTCGAACCGCGCACCGTCGACTACACCACCCAGCCGAAGTCCGTCACCGAGATCAGCATCGAATCGGTCACCGCCTCTCGCCCGCTGCCCTCAGGCGGGGGCGTGCACCTGGGCATGGTCGAGGTGCTCGACCAGGTCACCGGGTATCAGATCCGGCAGAACGGCACCGGCGTCGTGCTCTCCGAACACACCCTCGACCTGCCCGAGCGGACGTTGCGGACTTCGGCTGTGTGGTGGACGGTGCCCGAGTCCCTGGTCGAGGAGGCCGGTATCGTGACACCGGATCTGCCCGGTGCGGTCCATGCCGCCGAGCATGCCTCGATCGGCCTGCTGCCGCTGTTCGCCGGCTGCGACCGGTGGGACATCGGCGGTGTGTCGACCGACCGGCATGCTGATACCGGGAAGACCACGGTGTTCGTCTACGACGGCCAGCCCGGCGGCGCCGGCTTCGCCGAACGCGGCTTCAGCGCTTTCGATGAGTGGCAGACCGCGACACTCGAGGCGATCGAGGCATGCGAGTGCCTGACCGGCTGCCCGTCATGCGTGCAGTCGCCGAAGTGTGGCAACGGCAACAACCCACTGGACAAAGATGCTGCCGCGCGGATCCTCACCGCCTTGCTGCGCGGGATCTGATCCCTACGGTCCTCCCGAACTGCCGGCGACGGCCTTGACCTTGATCGCCGGCAGCGGAGCCGGCAGAGGGGCGCTCACCGTCACGGTTGCCGCACCCAGGTCGGAACGGGCGATGCATTCGGTGACCTTGAGATCGGCCTTCGCGGCCGTGGCGGCGGCAGTCTCACAGGGGTCCCCCGGTGCGATGCCGCGTGCGGCATCAGCGGCGGCGAGCGCTGCCAGGTCAGCTGTCCCGGCGGCCTGGGCGTGGATGAGGAAGGCCCTGCCGCCCAATCCGAGTCCTGCCACCAATGCGAAAGCCGCAGCGGCGATCATGATTGCCGCGACACTCGTCGATCCCGCATCAGACTCGCGTAGAACTGAAGCTGGACTGCTCATCAGCCGCCCTCCGTCCTCGCTGTTGCTGACGATGCGACCTCTTGCTGCACTACGCTCACCGGCCGCGGCAGACTGATGACGACGGCGACCTCGGTGTATCCGCCGTCGGTCCTGATCGTCACCTTCGATCCTGGCCCGGCGCGCTTCTCAGCCTCGGCGACAACCGAGTGCTGCGGTTCTCCCCGCGCCGCCTCGCGGGCGGCGGCCCGGGCGGCGTCGTAGGCGCGCAGCTGGGTCATCCCGACGGTGGCCGCGCCTGCGAAGAGCGCCAGCAGCAGCACCAGGGCCGGCAGCACCATGGCGAACTCCGCGGTCGCCGCTCCCCGGTCGCTGGCGATCCGCCGCAGGCGCGCTTCGCAGGCTGGCCTGGTCATATCAGCTGCCGAGCCCGAATGCCGAGCTGATGACGCCAGTGACGAGCTCGAGCAGCGTTTCGCTCTTGAGCAGAGTCACGAGCAGTGCCGCCAGCCCGCAGGCCGCCAGCGTGGTGATCGCGTATTCAGCAGTCGTGGCGCCTTCATCGGAGCTGATGCGCTGGGCCAGCAGGCGGGTCTGCTCGCCGCCTGTCATCTGCTGGTCCAGGCTGCGCGCCGGTGCTGTGCGGTCGTGTGTCGTGTCCATGGTGTCTCCTCACTGTGTGCCGTTGCGGACTCCAGCTGCGCTGCCCACGGGCTGAGCACCCAGGGGTCGGCGAGCTGATTCCAGCCTCCGGTGACCGGTTGGCTGTCTCCAGATACCGCCTCTCAGGTGTGGATGGCCGTTGTGCGTCCACACCTGTGTGCGCAGACGCGATCCCGTGATCCACAGCCGCGCTCACTGGAACACTCCGGCCATGTCCGAGACCAGGGTGAGGACGACGGGGACGATGCCGAGCAGGATGAAGGCCGGCAGGATGCACACGCCCAGCGGGATGACGAGGGTGACGCCGAGCCGTGCGGCGGCCAGCTGGCGGCGGCGGTGCTCGCTGCGGCGCAGATCCGCTGACAGCCCGCGCAGCAGCGGCGCCAGGGCAACACCGGTGCGGCGGCTGAAGTCGATGAGCGAGACGACCGGGCGCAGGCGTTCATCGATATCGGGCAGGCGTGAGGCGATCGGCCCGGTTGAGCCGCCACCGGTGATGCGGTCCTCCCCCTGCGCTGCCGCGTGCACGGACCCAGGCTGCCTGCTGTCGGCCGGCTGCTTTTCGGTCAATTGGTTCTCGGTCGACTGCCCGAGTGCGATCGCGTGGCCCAGTCTGCCGAGCCCGCTTCGGTCACCGGCGGCCTGTGCGGCCAGGATCAGCGCCCGCTCCGGGGTCAGGCCGCTCTGCAGGCAGATCGCCACCAGCTCCAAGTCGAAGGCCAGCCGGTCGACAGCCGAGTCGCTGCCACCCGACCCGGTGCCCGAGGCTGGCTCACGGCCATCACAACCGCCGCCTCGGGTGCGGGGATGGGCGCGGCTGCCGCTCAGCCGCGCAAGCCGGCCGGCGGTACCCGGATCGAAGAGCGCGACGGCGGCCGCGACGAGCGCGCCGATGACAGCGATGACGAACCCGCTCACTGCGCCCTCCTGAGCATCGTGCGCATCCAGGCGCGGCCGGCCAGCAGCAATGCGATGCCGCCGCCGAGGCTGAGCGCCCCGGGCACGGTGAGCCCCAGGCGCAGCGGGTTGGCGCCGATGAACGCGCCGAGGCCGAGGGAGAACACCGGCAGCCAGGTGAGCACGCGCACCGTCGACTTCGGGCCGGCCAACGCCACTGCTCGTTCGCGGGCGGCGTCGGCCTTCTCGCGGCAGGAGGTCGCGTAGCGGGCGAGCATGTCGGCTGCCGGTGCGCCGGCGGTCTCGGCGACGAACCACACGGCGGCCATTCCATCGAAGATGTCATGCTGGGCCGCCGGCAACTGCCCGGCATGCCGGCGGATCGCCTCGTGCGGGCGCTCGCCCAGTCGCAGCGAGCGTGCCATGCGGCCGAGCACCTCGGCGCTGACGGGGTCGTCGCTGAGCTCGCCGAGCTGGCTCATGATCGCCTCCGGCGGCATACCCACGCGCAGCAGCGCGGCGGCCCTGTCGATCATCGCGATCGCTGCGGACTCATCGTCCGGGTCCGAGGCGGTGCTCCCCTGACCGCGCCAGCGGGCGAACAGTCTCGGCCGGTTTGGGGTCTGGCTGCGGCCCGGGCTGCCCGGCAGCAGCTGGGTGAGCCGCCTGGCTGCCGTGTCAGCGCTCAGCAGCCACCAGCCGGCGGCCGTCAGGCTGCCGATGAGCGTGAGGACGACGGCGGTCATCGGTGTGGCCCGGTGATGCCGCTGCGTTCGGCGAGGAGGGTGGTGAGCATGTCGAGGCCGGTGGTGTCGAAGCCGGTGCCGACGTGCCAGACCGGGTGCATGGCGATGCGGCCATCGGGCTCGGCACGCGGCACGCTCAGCTCGCTCACCTGCCGCGATGCACCCACACCCGCACCTGGCCCGGCTGTCTCGCCGGTCCGCTGCCGGCGAATGTGGATGACGACGTCGATGGCGCTGGCGACCTGGGAGCGCACTGCGGCCGGAGTCATCCCGGCCAGCGCGCCGAGGGCCTCCAGCCGGGCCGGCACCGCTTCGCCGGTGTTGGCGTGGATCGTCGCACAACCGCCCTCGTGGCCGGTGTTGAGCGCGGTGAGCATGTCACGCACCTCGGCTCCGCGGCACTCCCCGACCACGAGGCGGTCCGGGCGCATCCGCAGCGCGTTTCGCACCAAGTCGGTCAGCGACACCGTGCCGGCGCCTTCGACATTGGACTGGCGGGCCGAGAGCTGCACGACGTGCGGGTGGTCGAGGCTGAGTTCGCGGGAGTCCTCGACGATGACGAGTCGCTGGTCGGCTGCCGATTCGGCCAGCAGAGCCCCGAGCAGCGCAGTCTTGCCCGATCCGGTGCCACCGGAGATGTGAAAGTTCGCCCGCCGGGTCAGGATCTGGTGCAGCAGCTCGGCGATGGCGGCCGGGACCGCACCGGTGTCGATGAGTTCGGCGAGGGTGAATCCGCGCGGGCGCGGGATGCGGAAGGACATGACCGTGTGCTCGCCGGACAGCGGCGGGATGACGGCGTTGAGCCGCACGCGATCGGGCAGCTGCACGTCGACGAGAGGGGTCGAGTCGTCCAGCCGCCTGCCGCCGAGAGCTGCCAGCCTGACGGCCAGCGCGCGCACATCGGATTCACCGCCGAGCGACAGCCGCACCCGCGTCAGGCCCGCGCCCCGGTCGACCCAGATGTCGCGCGGACCGTTGACGAACACATCGGTGACCCCTGGTTCATCGAGCAGCGGCTGCAGCGGGCCGGCCCCGGCCAGCTGCGCGGAGATCCGGGCGACAAGTTCGAGCAGTGCCGCCGAGCCGAGCACCCGCCCGGTGCGCTGGACTGCCGTCGCCACTGCCGAGGCGGTGATCGGGCCGGGATGATCGAGCAGGTGAGCGCGCACATCGTTGATGAGTCCGGGTTCGAGCCACTCACTCATCGGCCACCTGCGCTGGCGTAGTGCGGTGAGTCTGTGAGGATCCCGTCGAGCACTTCGGCGGCGAACCGCTTGAGACGGGTGCGCGCATAGGGGATGCCCTCCCCACGGTCGACCTGGGCGGCCAGCGACGGGTCGTCGCGGTAGCTGCCGAGCAGCTCCAACCCGATGCTCTCAGCTGCGAGTGCTGGATCGAGACCCTGCCGGTCGACACCGCGCACGGCCAGACCGACAGCCGGGTGGACGGCCCGCAGCCGGCTGGCCACGCACGAGGCAGCGATGACCGCGCGCACGCGGGCGGGGGTGACGAGAACGAGATGGTGGCAGCTGGAGGCCCATTCGACCGGAGCATGCCGGGGCAGGTCGACGATGACGAGGTCGAAGGCCTGTTGAGCTGCGGTGATGACAGCGTCGAAGACGTCCCCGGAGAGATCGGCGTGGGTCTCTCGATCCCAGGACAGCACGGAGAGTCCCTCACTGCGCGGCAGCGCCTGCGGCAGCGTCGAGGGCCTCAGCCGCCCACGCGAGGTCGTCAGCGCAGGCCATCTGAGCCCGTCGATGTTCTCGTAGCCGAGCACAAGGTCGACGCCACCGCCGAGCGGGTCGGCGTCGAGCAGCACCGTCTCGACCGCCTCGGTCGCGGCATGGCGGGCGAGCGCGCACGCCAGCACCGAGGCACCGGCTCCCCCGGAACCGGCGACGACCCCGATCGTGGTGGCCGGGCTGCCGGGTGGTTCGACGGCGTGGATCATCCGCTGGGCGAGCCATTCGGCGGCAGCCGGCAGCACGGCGACGGTGTCGGTACCGAGCCTCGCGGCCTGCTGCCACACCTCGGCGGCGTGGTCGACGGCGACGAGCACCGTCGGCGCGGACAGTGCCGGCAGCGGGTCGGTGACGTCCTCACCGAGCAGGACGAGCACGGCGTCCTGCCAGCCGCCGGAGTGCGGGGCCAGTACGTCGAGGCGGATGCCGATGCCGTCGGCGAGTGCGGCGCACTGCTCGGCGAGACTGGTCAGCTGGGTGACGAGCGCGATGCGGGACATGCCCTCAGGCTCACCCGAGCCGGCTCTCCCCAGGACGCAGACCGCCTCGGCTGTGGATGACGACGGCGACACCAAGCGCCTGTGACCACAGGTCACCGGCGTCCACAGCTGTCAGCGTCAATGCTGGTGAGACCGCTGAATCGCGGGTCTCATCGGCGCTGGACCCGGGTGCAGGACCCGCCGGCGCGCCAGCATCGGCTCACGCGTCCACAGCTTCTGCGCGCACGTCGCATCCCGCCCATCGTCCTGCACACACGACTGCGCGCCCTGGTCCACATCGGTGATGCAGGCCAGGGCGCGCCGTGTGCTTCAGGGTGCTGGCGGCTGGTCAGCCGCGCTGGATGCCCTCCAGGTTGCGCAGCAGTCCCTCCTGCCCGGTGGCATCCCGGACGGTGAAGGTGGTGCCGTTGTCCGACAGCGCCAGGAACCACTCACCGGGGGTGACGGTGAACAGCGGCCGGCCGGTGCTCGGGTCGATCGCTTCGCGCGGCTCCGGGACGGCGAACCAGAACGGCTGAGCCTGGCCCGAGGGCACGGCCTGGGCCGATTCGCCGGTGTCGGTCGTCGACTCGGCTGCCGGGCTCCACGCCTGGGTCGGCTGGTCGAGCGACGGATCGTCGGTGACGACAGGCTCACCTGCAGCAACGGTCTGCTCGCTGTCGACGAGATCGCTGGCGGCGGTGCTGCCGGAGGTGCTGCCAGAACCGGTCACTGCCGCACCCGAGGTGTCGCGCTCGTAGGCCCGGAACCACTGGGTTGGCTCGTTCGGATCATCGCTGGCCTGCTGCTCGCCGCGCACACGCGCCTCCCGGCGGGTGGCCGGCTGGTCGGCTGCCGGTTCGCTTGCCGCCGGCACCGCGGTATCCGCGCCCGAGGTGTCGGCAGCTGCGGTGCCGAAGCCGCTGGCGTCGACCGGCTGGCGGTCGGCTTCAGCTGCCGCTGTGCGCTCGGTCTCGGTCTGGTCAGCAGTATCGCCTGACTCGGCGGTCGCTGCGGTCTCATCACCGGCAGCTGCCGCTGTGCGCTCGGTCTCGGTCGGATCCGTGCTCTCAGCAGGCGCCTCGCTTACGGACGCGGCCGATTCTTCGCTGACGGTCTCAGCGGGAGCACCGCGGACGGTGTCGGCGACGACGGTGCGATCGGCATCGTCGAGGTCAGCGCCTGCCGGGCTCTGTGCAGCCGCTTCGCCAGCGTCGTGCTCGGCTGCCGGTTCAGCGACTGCAGCATCACTGACGTCTGCGCTGTGGGTGCGGCCACCGGCCATGAACGCCTGAGTCGGCTCACTCTGCGCGTGCTCAGGAGCATCAGCGCTGTGGCTCCCGAGGTAGGCCTGGCCGTCGCCTGACACCTGCTGTTGACGCGGCTCCTCACCGGCGGCGAAGTCACCGGCCTGCCCGTCGGTGTCACTGGCATTCATGCCGATGCCGGTGGCTGCGGCTCCAGCCGCGCCGGCCCCAACGGCACCGGCGATGGCATCAGAGCCCTGGGTGCCGGAATCAGCACCCGGGGCCTCACCGGCTGCCGGCTGAGAGCCGTATGCCTGCTGCTGCGCGTCAGAACCGGCCGGCTGAAAGCCGTAGGCCTGCGGCTGCGAACCGTAGGCTTGCGGGTCGGCGTAGCCAGCGGACATCGCGCCAGCCTGCTGCTGGTCGGCAGCGGCGTAGCCTGGCTGAGCGCCGAACTGGTCCTGCTGGCCGAACTGGCCCTGACCGGACTGGTCCTGGCCGGCCTGCTGGTCCATCTGGGACTGAGCACCGTACTGGTCGTACTGAACGTGCGGAACGTGCGGCTGGGCCTGTTGGCTGAGTCCCGGAGCGGTCGACGCGGCATCGCGCGAAACCGGGCGGGCCTTCGGGTGTGCCTGACTGTCCGGCCGCTGGGCGAACTCAGCGGCGAAGAACGGCAGCATCGTGAAGACACCGGCGAAGAAGGACACAAGCGCTCCGACGAAGGCGAAGTAGGCTCCGATGTGCCAGGCAGACATCGAGAACACCGTCAGTGCGATCTCGAGGGCGCAGGTGGCGAAAGCCACCGATGTCAGCACCGAGATGAGCTGATCGGGGCTGAGCGAGCCGATGCGCTGTGGGAAGCCGCGCACCGTCTTATTCAGCAGCGTGATGACCCCGGCGATGATGAGCAGCAGCGGCCACATGAGAACGATCTGCCAGCCGTACCTGCTCGTCATGAGGAAGGTGTTCTCAAGCCCGTAGCCGAAACCGTACATATCGCGCCAGAACGGAGTGATGAGCGAGATGAGCCCGAAGAGCGCACCGACGAGAAGCAGGATGTCGCGCAGCGTCAGCGGCCCGAGCAGTCCGCCACCAGGCCGACGCGGGGCCGCGCTCTGCTGCGGGTAGCCTCCAGGGCCGTATCCGGCGCCGGGCTGGCTGCCATAGGCGGCCGGCATCTGGCTGCCGTAGCCAGCCTGCTGCTGATCCCACTGCGCGGGCTGCGGCGCCTGGCCCTGCGGCTGGCCGTAAGTCTGACCCTGGCTGCCGTACGCGCCCGGGTTCTGGCTGCCGTAGGCTGCGGGATCCTGTCCGCCGTAACCGGCGCCGTATCCAGCGCCGGGCTGGCTGCCGTAGGCAGACACCGGCTGGTGCGGATCCTGCTGCTGTCCACCAGGCTGGTAGGGGGTGCTCATGATCGGAAGTTCTCCTCAGTCGTTGTGACCTGGCACGGTGGCCGAGTCTCAGTCCCACGGCCCACCGCCGGCCTGCTCGGCCTCCCGGCGCCCCGCGGTCCTTCGCTGGACGTAAGCATGTCGAGGGCTAGCTTACCGACATCACCCCTTGTCGACGCCAGCCTGCTGCCGTTTCCCACACTGTGGCCGAATGAGATCGGCAGTCTTAACCGGTGAGAGAATTCGATGTAAGGTGCACCACAGAGGCATTTGTTCCAACTCGCCAATGATGTCGGAGGCACACATGACAGACCAGAGCCCGCAGCACGCAGACCAGGCCTTCCCGCCACCGGAGGAGTTCAAGCGCAGCGCCAACGTCACCGCAGACGAGTACGACAGAGCTGCAGCTGACCCACTCGCCTTCTGGGCGGAGAAGTCACGTGAGCTGCTCGACTGGGAGACCGACTTCTCCGAAACGCTCGACTGGTCCGACCCGCCCTTCGCCAAGTGGTTCGTCGGCGGCCGCCTCAACGTCGCCTACAACTGCCTCGACCGCCACGTCGAAGCCGGCAACGGCGACCGCGTCGCCATCCACTTCGAGGGCGAGCCCGGCGACTCGCGCACCTACACCTATGCCGAGCTCACCGCCGAGGTGTGCAAGGCCGCGAACATGCTCACCGGTCTCGGTGTGAAGTCCGGCGACCGGGTCGCCATCTACATGCCGATGGTGCCGGAGGCGACGATCGCCATGCTCGCCTGCGCCCGCCTCGGCGCCGCCCATTCGGTCGTCTTCGGCGGGTTCTCCTCCGATGCGCTGCACTCGCGGATCATGGACGCCGAGGCGGAGGTCGTCATCACCGCCGACGGCGGATACCGGCGTGGCAAGCCGTCCTCGCTCAAACCGGCCGTCGACGAGGCGCTCGCCAAGGGTGACACCCCTGTCAAGCACGTCGTCGTCGTCGAGCGCGCGAAGAACGACATCGAGATGGTCTCCGGCCGCGACCAGTACTGGCACGATCTGATGGGCCGGCAGCCGGAAACCCACGAGGTCGAGTTCTTCGACTCCGAGCATCCCCTGTTCATCCTCTACACCTCGGGCACCACCGGCAAGCCCAAGGGCATCCTGCACACCTCCGGCGGCTACCTCACCCAGGTGCTGTATTCGATGCAGGCGAGCTTCGACATCAAACCGGAGACCGACGTCTTCTGGTGCACCGCCGACGTCGGCTGGATCACCGGCCATTCCTACGTCGCCTACGGCCCGCTGGCCGCAGGTGCCACCCAGGTCATCTACGAGGGCACCCCGGACTCCCCGCACCGCGGCCGCTGGTGGGAGGTCGTCGAGAAGTACAAGGTCTCGATCTTCTACGCCGCACCGACCGCAATCCGGGCGTGCATGAAGTGGGGTCGGGAGCACGCGCAGAAGTTCGACCTGTCCTCGCTGCGGCTGCTCGGCTCGGTCGGCGAGCCGATCAACCCCGAGGCGTGGCTGTGGTACCACGAGGTGATCGGCGGCGGGCGCTGCCCGATCGTCGACACGTGGTGGCAGACCGAAACCGGTGCGCACATGATCGTCCCGCTTCCGGGGGCCCTGGACCTCAAGCCGGGCTCGGCCCAGCGCCCGCTGCCGGGCATCAGCGCCCAGGTCGTCGACGAAGCTGGCCACCCGTGTGAGGCAGATGCCGCCGGCTTCCTCACGATCACCGAACCGTGGCCGGCGATGCTGCGCGGCATCTACAAGGACCCCGAGCGGTTCAAGGAGACCTACTGGTCGCAGGTCGAAGGCCAGTACTTCGCCGGTGACGGCGCGCGCTTCGACTCCGACGGCGACATCTGGTTCCTCGGCCGCATCGACGACGTCATGAACGTCTCCGGCCACCGCCTGTCGACTGCAGAGATCGAGTCTGCGCTCGTCTCCCACCCCGACGTCGCCGAGTCCGCTGTCGTCGGCGCCGCCGACGAGACCTCCGGCCAGGCCGTCATCGCCTTCGTCGTGCTGCGCGGCAAGGCCACCGAGGACGACGACACCGCCGAGGCGCTGCAGAACCACGTGCGCCGCGAGATCGGTCCGATCGCCAAGCCCAAGCAGGTGTTCATCGTCGACGAGCTGCCCAAGACCCGCTCCGGCAAGATCATGCGCCGCCTTCTCAAGGACGTCGCGGAGAACCGCGGCATCGGCAACACGACGACCCTGGCTGACGCCTCGGTCATGGACGTCATCGCCAGCCGCGTCGCCGAGGGCTGAGATCTACCCGGCCAGCCGCCGCCTCGGGCACGGAGCCGGGACCGCAGCAGCTGGTCCCAGCCCGCGCCCGAAAGGCGGCACGCCAGCGCCGGAGCCCTTGGGAGCGGGCCGCTGACCGGTGGTTTCGCAGATTTCTGCGCGTCCCGGCGTTTGTCAGGCGGGCAGAACGCATTAGGCTAGAGCACAAGCAGCGTTACCCATTCCTCATCTATGAAGGAGCCAGCATGTCCGAGCGGTCGATCTCCCAGCTCATCAAAGACATCCAAGCTGATGGCCAAGCACTCGTCCAGGAGGAGTCGGCCCTCGCGAAGGCCGAGGTCACCGAGGGTGTCAAGAAGCTTGGCATCGGTGCCGGTCTGGCGATCGCCGGACTGTTCCTGCTGTTCCTCGGCTCGCTTGTCGTCACCTTCCTGCTCGTAGCCGTCTTCCACGAGGGCGTCGGGCTGTCGTGGTGGCTCAGCGCCCTCATCGTCTTCGGCATCCTGCTCGTGCTCGCGCTCATCCTCGTCGGCATCGCCGTGCCGTTCCTCAAGAACGGCAACCCGACCCCGCAGTCGGCGATCAGCTCCGGCAAGTCGACGCTCAACGCGTTCAAGCGCGCTCTGACCAACCCCTCGGGCCCCCGCGTCTGAGTTCGGCTCCCGAGGCGCCGGTTCCGCTCTCGAGGCGGCGGTCCCGGTCCTGAGGCGGGTTCCGGCTCCCACGTTGTAAGCCTGTGAGAGCCTGCGGCTGAAGCCTGCATCCTGTACGGATGCAGGCTTCAGTCGTCTCTGAGGTGCAGGTCAGAGCTCGATATCGATCTGGGCGGCGCGATCCCAGTCGCGTGCCCAGCCCATCTCCTCGAGAGCGAACTCCAGCAGCGCTGCGGTGAAGCCCCACACACGCAGCACGCCGACATCGAAAGCCGGGGTGCGATACGAGCGATCCGGTGCGGTGAAGGTGCCGCGGTTCTCCGGAGCGACGAGGTCGGCGACCGGCACCCGGTAGACGCGGGAGGACTCCCCGTGGTCGACGACCCACACGTTCGAGGGGTTCTGCCACCACGCCAGGACCGGGGTGACCTCGAAGGAGCTGACCGGGATGTAGAGCGGGTCGAGTGTGCCGACGACTTCGACGCCGTCGGGATCGAGTCCGGTCTCCTCCTCCGCCTCACGCAGCGCCGCAGCGATCTCGTCGGCATCCTCAGGATCGCGCGCGCCGCCGGGGAAGGCGACCTGGTTGGGGTGGTGACGAAGCTTCGCTGAGCGCTGCAGCAGCAGCACGTCGACATCGGCGACACCGAGGCGTTCGAGCCGGTCCTGCTCCCGGCGGCCGGCGAGTGTGCGCGGGGCCTGCCCGCGGCCGAACAGCATGAGCACGGAGGCGTCGCGCACCGGTGCATCGTCCTTTTTGTGCGCCCGCCGCATCCACTCCTCGTTTCCGCCGGATTCGGCCAGCCGCGCGAGCGCGGACTTGACCGGGTCACCGGGGCTCGGCACCCACATGCTCACGCCCGCACCTCGGGGTCAGAGGCGCCGGCCGCGGGCTGTTCAGCGATCCCGGGGCCGGCATCACCGTCGGATTCAGCGTCGACGCGCGGCTGCTCGGGCTCGGCCCTTGGGGCCATCTCGAAGCGCAGCATCCTCTCCGCCTTGGCGGGGTCGAGCTCGCCGATGCCGAAGCTCGGGCACAGCTTGGCGATCGGACACGCTCCGCAGGCCGGGCGGCGCGAATGGCAGATCCGGCGTCCGTGGAAGATCATCCGGTGCGACAGCAGTGTCAGGTCCTTCTTCGGAAACAGCGCCACGACATCGGCTTCGACCTTCGCCGGGTCCTCATGCGTGGTGAACCCCATTCGGCGGGCGAGCCGGCCCAGATGCGTATCGACGGTCAGCCCGGGAATATCGAAGGCGTTGCCGAGCACCACATTGGCCGTCTTCACTCCTGTGCCCGGCAGGCTCACGAGGTCCTTCTGGTTCGCCGGGACCTCGCCGCCGAACCGGTCGACGAGCTCGCCTGCGAGCCGCACGATGTTCTTCGCCTTCGACCGGTAGAACCCGGTCGAGCGGATGAGCTGCTCAACGTCCTCGATCCGGGCAGCGGCCAGCCCCTCGGCGTCGGGGAACGCCGCGAACAGGCCCGGGGTCACCGAATTCACCCGGATGTCGGTCGTCTGCGCCGACAGGACCGTCGCCACGAGCAGCTGGAACGGGGTCTCGAAGTCCAGCTCGCAGCGGGCGTTCGGGTACACCTCGGCCAGAATCCGGTGGATCTTCCGCGCCCGCCGCGTCCGCCCCAGCGGCGTCTCCTTGGCGAACCGGCGCGCACTCTTCTCCGCGACACTCAGCATGCCTCCCACCTTATCGATCCCCGCGGTCGATCCCTGCCGCCCGAGGCGTAGGTCGCCCGCCCCACTCAGGTCGCCACCGCCTCGGGCACGGGGGTCACAGCGCCCGAGCGGAGGTGCGGACCGCCTCGGGCACGGGGAGTCCACCGGCTCTGGAGCAGGGGTGGCAACCGCCTCGGTCACGGTGCATTTCAGCTTGTGGAGAACTCTGTTCCGCAGCGCGGCCAAACCCGCGCTCGCGAACCGGGCGCCTGTTAGGATCGCACATGCTCCACGGGCCGGTAACAGGCATGACGCAGGCATGACGCCGGCACCGGCATCAAGTAGAGTGTGCGGTGGGACACATCGGCGACAAACGTATGTGAGGGAAGACCTCAGGAGGAACTGTGGATATCGAAGTAGTCCGGAATGCCACGCTGTTTGCGGGTCTTGATGATGAATCGACGAGTGCGCTGCTGAAATTCATGAAGCCGCGCAGCCTGCGACGGGGCACCGTGCTGTTCCGCGAGGGTGATTCCGGCAACGAGCTCTACATCGTCTCCACCGGCAAGCTCAAGGTCGGCCGCGAATCGCCGGACGGCCGCGAGAACCTGCTGTCGGTCGTCGGCCCTGGTGAGATGATCGGTGAGCTGACACTGTTCGATCCGGGCTCCCGCTCGACGACGGTGACCGCTGTGTCGCAGACCGAGCTGCTGAGCCTGGAGCACAACGACCTCATGACCTGGCTCGAAGAACGCCCGCAGGCTGCGATGAACCTGCTGCGCGCGCTGGCTCAGCGCCTGCGCCGCACCAATGACACCGTGGGCGACCTCGTGTTCTCCGACGTGCCCGGCCGCGTGGCCAAGGCGCTGCTCGACTTGGCCGAGCGCTTCGGCAAGCAGGGCCCCGACGGCACGCTTGTCGCCCACGACCTGACGCAGGAAGAGCTCGCCCAGCTGGTCGGCGCCTCGCGTGAGACCGTCAACAAGGCCCTGGCCGACTTCGCCGCTCGCGGCTGGCTGCGTCTGGAGGCGCGCGCCGTCGTCATCCTCGACCAGGAGCGCCTGAGCAACCGCGCCCACTGATCTGAGCTGCTGAACACAGCTGCGAACGCCCGGGCATGACGTCCGGGCGTTCTGCTGTCCATGAGGCCGATCAGCTGTCCATGAGGCCGATCAGCTGTCCCTGGAGGCGCGTGATGTCGGTGAGGCGCGTGGCATCCGTGAGCGCATGTGGCTGGGTTGCGGCTCGGCCGCGGCTGGGTTGCGGCTCGGATGCGGGTGGGCCGCGGGTGGGCCGCGGCTGGGTCGCCGGTTACGAGACCGAGCCGAGCTCGTTGATATAGGCCAGCTGCGCCCGTACGATCTGCAGGGCCGCCGGGCGCACCGAGTCGGGCACCTGAGCGTAGACGACGTCACAGATCTCCTCCGCCGAGGTGTGGCCGTCCTCCAGCAGCCCGCGCACCTGCTCGATGCGTTCGTGGCGGTGGCTGATGTAGTAGTCGAGCACCGCGGCGGGATCCGTGCGTGCTGGCCCGTGGGCCGGTTCGATGCGCTCGACCACCCCATCGCTCACGAGCCCGCGCAGGCGCGCGAGACTGGCCATGTAGTCCCCCACCGAGCCCTCCGGGTGGGCGATCATGGTCGTGCCCTCCCCGAGCACCGTGTCGCCGGTGAAGAGCGAGGAGCCGAAGAGCAGACTCACCGAATCCGAGGTGTGCCCTGGGGTGGCGAGGATCGTCACGGTATCTCCATGGTCGGATCCGAAGGACAGCTGCTGGCCGTCAATGAGCGGGGCCGCTCCACGGCAGAACTCTGGCAGCACGGCATGACAGGCGGTGTCCGGAGCCCATTCGTCCACCGTGTGGAACATCTCCGTGTGATCGGCGTGCCGGTGGGTGAAGACGATGGCGGAGAGGCGCCGTCCGGCGATCGCATCGAGGATGTTCGCTCGGTGCTCGGCGAGCTCCGGGCCAGGGTCGATGAGCAGGGCTGAAGCATTGTCAGCACTGGTCAGCAGGTAGGTGTTCGTTCCCTCTAGCGTCATCGCCGAAGGATTGTCTGCGGTGATCCGCAGCGTGCGCGCGGGCATCGTTGCCTCCCTTGCCGGAGCGTGTGCGGCTTCTGCCGGAGCGTGTGCGGCTTCGGCCGACTGAACTGTATGGCGACCCCGAAAGCGCTGGGATCCCGTGTGCTCGACAGTCTATCGGCACGCTCGGACACCGCATCCGGCGGCTGGTTCTCGACCCAGCCACCACCGAGGGAAAAATTCTTCGAACTTTTTCTCAGCACGCTGACCAGGAACGACAGCGTCTTTCCTGTATGCGGTGTGCCGGGAGGCGTCGATTCCGGGCGGATCTGCGGTGGCGACGTCCGTGCCTCACTCTAGATTGGAAGCAGATGCACCAAAGGAGGTGATCTGCCATGACCGCCGAGTCCGTTCCGGCTGAAGGCACCCACCCGGCCGAAGCCCATCCGGAGTTCCTCGATGCTGCTGACATCGCACAGCTCACTGCGCACTGCCCCGAGCTGCTTGCCGCGGTCACGGCACTGGAGGCGACAACAGCGAACATCCAGCACAATGCGGCTCTCGACAGCGCCGCCGCGATCGCCATCGGCAAGGGCCTTGAGCTTGTCCGGCGGAAGCTCGAATCGGCCACCGCGCACAGCACGCGCCTCATGTCTGAGCAGCTGGAGCCCAGCCACTACGGTGTGCGCAAGCTGCCGGCGCTGCTGAAGCAGAAGATGCGCATCACCACCCACGAGGCCCGCCGCAGGGTTTCGATGGCCCGCTGCCTGACGCAGAAGCACAGCACCACCGGCCAGCCGATCCCCGCCCAGCTGCCGGAGGTCGCCGCCTGCCTGCAGGCCGGCACCATCTCAGTCGACCAGGCCCAGGCGATCATCAAGCAGATTGATGCGCTGCCACCTCGCGTGCGCGCCGAGCACGAACCCGCCGTCGAGCGTGTGCTGGTCGAAAACGCCCCGAGCCTGCGGGTCGAGGAGTTCCGTGTGCTCGGCAAGCGCATTCTCGACTACCTCGATCCTGATGGGAAGCTCGGGGCCGAACCCGGCCACCCCGATGACTACTTCGTCACCGTCAACCAAAAGGCCAACGGCGATTGGATCCTGCGCGGACTGCTCGACTCGACGACCGGTCTGACTCTCAACGCCCTGCTCACCAACCGCCAGCAGGGTCCTGCCGACATCGTCAATGCCTCCCGCACCGCAGCAGAAGACTCACACGACGCCCCCGGCTCACCTGATGAGGATGGCTCCACCGCAGTCGGTGCTGGATACCTCGATGCAGCTGGCGCATCGTTCGGCCCTCCTGCCCTGGATCCGTTCGTGAACACCTGGGACGACACCGGCTGCCGCCCGAACGCGTCCACCAGCGACGGCAGCCCGGCAGTCGCGCCGGTCTTCGACGATCGCCGTCCCGACGGTGCGCGGCGCCACGACCGGTTCTCCGTGCTCATCACGCGCGGTGCGTGCGAACCGACCGGTGCTGGTTCCTACGCTCTCGTCGTCACCGCTACGGCTGAGCAGCTGGCACGCGGTGAAGGCGAGGTTGAAGCCGCCGGCGGACATACGCGACTCGAAGACGTCCTGCAGCTCTCCCCCGGTGGCAAGTTCTACTACTCAGCCACCGGGCCGGGCACCCGCGATGTGCAGGTGCGCACGGAGAGCCGCTTCGCCACCGCCACTCAGATGACGCTGCTGAAGGCCCGCGATCGCGGCTGCAGCTTCCCTGACTGCGATATCCCGGTTGGCTGGTGCGAAGCCCACCATATGCGCGCCCACCGCCACGGCGGGCCGACGGATCTGAGCAATCTGACACTGCTGTGCCGCTTCCACCACGGCTGGCATGAACGTCACGGCTGGCGCTCAGTGCTGGTCAACGGCTTGCCCGCCTGGATACCGCCACAGACCCTGGATCGAGGGCAGCGACCTCTCTTCCACTCTCGGTTCCAAGCCGAACTGGCAGATCCGATCACGCTCTTCCCCGAGTGACATGCGGGCCGGCCCGGTCTGGGCCGCGACCGCAGCGTCAGCGCCGATACGTCGGCTCCACCAGCGTCAGCTCTCGGCGCCGAACAGTCCCGAGCTCTTCTCCAGATCGGATTCCGTCACGACCTTGCCGACGTCTCGGATGCGTCCGCGCTCCGAAGGGTCAGCCCGATCGGACAGCGAGACCCACCACTGGTCGTCGTGCCGGACGATCTCCGGCAGGATCGGCGAGACATCGCGCACCCGCGCCATCGCTGAACCGACTGTCGGCGTCTGGGCGAGGCTCTCACACACCAGCCGCGTGGCAGCAGGGATGTACTCGGCATGCTCGGGGTCGGCGTTCTCCAGCACCTGCGCCGGAGCCATCCACCCACCCCACGATTCGTTGACCGATCGGAACGAGACGGTCTGCCCGTGCGGCACAGCGCAGATGAAGAAGATCGTGTCGTGGCGGCGCAGCTGCCAGGGCGTGTTCACCCACCGCATCCACGGCGAGAGCAGGTCCAGGCGCATCTTGAGATCGCGCTCAGCGACGAGCTGCCCGAGCCGCGCCCTGCCGGTCACCAGCTTATGTCGGCTGTCCTCCCACAGCGGGGTATCCGTCGACGAGATGATCCGCCCGTCGACATCCTCGGCCAGCAGCACACCGAGCAGTTCCAGTGCCGCACGTGCGGCAGTAGCGAAGTAGTTGAGCGCCTTGGTGGTGTTGTCCATCCGCAGCACCCGCGCGCACTTGTGCGCATCCCAGACTGCCAGCGGCAGATGATGAATGTCCTCGGGATGCAGTTCCGCCGATGGGAATGCCCAGCGGTTCTTATCGGTCAGTCCTGGCGCATCAGCCTGCCGCGTGACGAACACCTGGATGCCTCCAGGGGTGTCGCGCACGCAGACGACAGCCGCGGCTGGGATCGGCACCGAGGGGGTGGGCACGGTCTCGCCCGACGCGAACAGGTTGAGCAGATGGGACAGCTGCTGCGAAACCGGAAGTTCTCGCGCCGGGCGATGCCGTGTCAGACGGTGGGGACTCACGGAGTCTCCGAAAGCCAGGTGGTCACAAACCCGGCTTCGCCTCAGGTGGCCGCACCTTGACGATCATCTCCACCTCGACCGGGGTATCCATCGGCAGCGCGGCCACGCCGACGGCGCTGCGGGCGTGCTCACCGCGAGCGCCGAAGACCTCACCGAGGAACTCCGAGGCGCCGTTGATGACCTTCGGGTGGTCGGCGAAGTCGGCTGCCGAGTTGACGAATCCGGTGACCTTGACGATCTGCTCGACCTCGTCGAGGTCGCCGATGACGGCCTTGACCGCGGCCAGTCCGTTGACGGCAGCGAGCTTGGCCGCCTCATAGCCGTCCTCAATGCTCACCCCGCCGCCGAGCTTGCCGGTCACCTTGAGCTCACCATTGACGAACGGGAGCTGCCCGGAGGTGTACACGTAGTCACCTGACCGCACGGCCGGGACATACACACCCGCAGGCTTCGCCACCTCGGGAAGTTCGACTCCGAGCTTGTCCAGCTGCTGTTCAATGCGTGCCATCTGTCGTCTCCTTATGCCTTCGGGCGCTTGAGGTAGGCCACGAGACCGTTGCCGTCGGGACCAGGGATGACCTGGACGAGCTCATACCCGTCTTCGCCCCACTGATCGAGGATCTGCTTCGTTGCGTGGACGATGAGCGGTACGGTGACGTACTCCCACTTCTGCATGTGCGAGCCCTTTCTGTTCGACTGCCTTCAGCCTAGTTCAGCCGCCTCACACGCGGCTACCGCTTCCGAGGTGTGGGCTCCGCTTCCGAGGTGTGGGCTCCGTTCCCGAGGTGTGGGCAGGCAGTGCAGGAAATGTGTTCCTGCACCGCCTCAGCCAGCATCAGACGTCAGCCGCCGAGCGATGGCGGCTCGTCATCGCCACCACCGTCGCCGTCGTTGTTGCCGCCGCCATCTCCGCCGCCGTTGCCGCCGCCATTGTTACCGCCGCCTCCGCCGCCGTTATTGCTACCGCCTCCGCCGCGGTTGCCGCCGCCGTTGTTTCCGCTGCGGCTGCCACCGGACTTGGAGCTGCTTTCGGACTTGGTGCCAGACGGGCGGGAGAATCCGGTGTTGCCCTTCGTCTCCTTGACGGCCTTGCTCATGTAGGACTGCCAGGTCTTGCCGGAGATGGTCGCACCGTAGATCCGGCCGCGGACCTTGCCCTTGCTGTTCTTTCGCCAGTCCATGTTCTTGTCCGGATGACCGGTCCACACCGCAGTCGAGATCTTCCGGGTGAAGCCGACGAGCCAGGTCGAACCGACTTCGAAGTTCGTCGTACCGGTCTTTGCACCAGCCGGGGCGCCGATCCGCAGCGAGGAGGTGGTGCCGCCGTTGAACGTCTGCGAAAGCGCCCAGGCAACCGAGCCGGCGACATTCTTCTCGAGCACCTTCTTGCAGTCGGCCTTCGGCACGTCGACCTTCTCACCTTCGGAATCGGTGATCTCGGTGATGGGGGTCGGGCGGCAGTAGGTGCCGCCAGAGGCAAACACTGCGTATGCGCTGGCCATGTCGATCGGCGCGACCTGCACGATGCCCAGCACCGAGGCGGGCTTGAGTGCGTCGGTCGTGCCGTCCTGGAGCTTCGTGTCCAGGGGCGATCCGTTGCCGTACTTGACGCCCAGGTCGGTGGCGGTCTTCATGATCCCGCACATGTCGAGCTGGTTGGCCATGGCCGCATAACCGGTGTTGACGGACTTGCGGGTGGCGTCGAGTGCGGTCATCGCGGAGCTGCCACCGCCGTCGCCGGCGTTGTTCGGGTTCCACTTCGCCCCGTTGTTGTCGCACCCACGGTACTTCCATGACCCGGCGGCGTACTCGCGTTTGGTCGCGTTGACCGTCGAGCCGAGGGTCTTGCCCTCCTTGAGCCATTCGGTCAGGACGAACGGCTTCCACGTCGAACCCACCTGGAAGCCGTTGGCGCCGTTGTGGGAGTTGTCGACGTTGAAGTTGATCTGGGTGTCGGAGCCCTTCTCGCCCTCCGACGCCGTGTAGTTGCGGTTCTGCGCCATCGAGAGCACCTTGCCAGAACCAGGCTCGACGGAGACGACGGTGTGACCGGCACCGGAGGGGTCGCCGACCGGAACCTGCTTCTTCACGGCCTTGTCGGCTTCGTTCTGCATCTTCGGGTCGAGCGTCGTCTTGATCGTCAGGCCGCCGCGCTGCAGCAGGTTGCGGCGCTCCTCCTTCGTCTCACCGAAGATCGGGTCGTTCTCCACGATACGCTGGACGTAATCGCAGAAGTAGCCCTTGTTGCCGGCAGCCGCGCATCCGTTGGGGGTCTCGTGAATGTCGAGTTCGAGATCGGAGTTGCGCGCTTCGTCGTACTCCTCCTGCGTGATCTTGCCCTGCTTGTGCATGAGCCCGAGCACGGTGTTGCGGCGTTCGATGGCGTTCTCCGGCTTGGTCTGCGGATTGTAGGCAGCCGGGTTCTTCACGATGCCGGCCAGTGTGGCGGCCTGCTGGATATTCAGGTCCTTCGCCGGGATGCCCCAGTAGCGCTGAGCCGCGGCTTCAACACCGTAGACGCGCGGGGTGCCTGAGTAGTTGTTGATGTTGAGGTAGCGGTTGAGGATCTCGTGCTTGCTGTACTTGTTCTCCACAGCCGCAGCCAGCTTCGCCTCGCGGAGTTTGCGGGCGTATCCGGCTGCACCTGAGCTCTCGGTCGCCTCTTCGATCGCTTCGCGGTTGCTCTCGTCCTCAGCGTTGGCGTTCTCGCTCAGCACGTTCTTGACGTACTGCTGCGTCAGTGTCGAACCGCCCTGAGTGTCATCGGATAGCAGGTTGTACACCACTGCGCGGGCGATGCCCTGCAGGTCGACACCGCCGTGTTCGAAGAAGCGCTCATCCTCAACGGCCACAGTCGCCTGCTGCATCTGCTCGGAGACATCCTCGAGGGCGACTTCCTTGCGGTTCTGCCAGTAGAAGGTCGCGATCTCCGAGCCATCAGAGGCGAGCATGCGGGACTGCTCGGCGAGCGGGCGCTCGTCGAGCTCGGCAGGCAGCGCGCTGAAAAGCTCCACGCCGGCGTCGGCTCCCATCGACGCAACGCCGACGGAGGGGATCGCCAGTCCTGCACCGACAACGCCGGCGATGACGCTGACGGCGATGAACTGGAACAGCGCCGCGACCTTGTTCGGGGATTCTGAGACAGATGACACCATGCGGATCATTTTAACGAAGAGCGCAAGTCGATTCCCTCAGCATTCGCCAAATGAACCTGGGAATCACGGGAGTCCAAGTGGGGCGGCCGACGCCCCTCCTGGCCCGCACGGTCGGATGCGGAAAGCCCAGATGGCCCGCACGGTCGGATGCGGAAGGCCCAGATGGCCCGCACGGTCGGATGCGGAAGGCCCAGATGGCCTCAGCTGCGGGCGGTCAGGGTGATGAGGGAGACCTCCGGTGGGCACGCGAAGCGCACTGGGGCGAACGGCGAGAACCCGAGCCCGGCCG
Organism: Brevibacterium sp. p3-SID960; assembly: GCF_025144725.1. Classification (GTDB taxonomy): domain Bacteria; phylum Actinomycetota; class Actinomycetes; order Actinomycetales; family Brevibacteriaceae; genus Brevibacterium. The sequence goes on from NZ_JALXKS010000001.1 coordinate 99,138, forward strand.
AGACATTGACCGTCATGCCGTGGTAGTCGAAGGTGCCCTTGGCGTGCCGGGCCGGCAGGTCGCAGTTCGTCACCAGCGCACCGTAGAAGGGCACGCACACCTGCCCGCCGTGCGTGTGACCGGCGAAGGCGAGGTCCGCTTCGGCGGCGGCGAAGGCATCGAGCACGCGCAGGTACGGGGCATGGGTGACGCCGATGCGCACATCGGCGGTCGGGTCGTCGAAGCGCGGCCATTCCTCATCGATCCGGTCGCGGTTCATGTGCGCATCTCCTGTGCCGGCGAAGGCCAGGCGGGTGCCGCGTAGCTCGATCTCGGAGCCGCGGTTGTCGAGGATGGCCCAGCCGCGCTCAGCGAAGGCGTCGACGAGCTCCATCGTCGGCAGGGTCGCATTCTTCTTCGAATGCTTCACCTCTGAGGGTGCGCCGAGATAGCGCAGCGGGTTCTTCAGCTGCGGGGCGAAGAAGTCGTTCGACCCGAGAACGAACACCCCGGGAACGTCGAGGAGCTCATCGTAGACCTCCAGCAGCCGCTCGAGCATCGGGGCGGCGAGGTTGTCACCGGTGTTGACTATGAGGTCGGGCTCGAGCTCGACCAGCTGCGAGACGAACGCCATCTTCCGCTTCTGCCACGCGCACAGGTGCAGGTCGGAGATGTGGAGGACGCGCAGGTCCTCGGCCCCCGGCGGCAGCACGGGCACAGTGCTGCGGCGGATGCGGAACAGCGCCGGTTCGATTCCGGCAGCCCAGACAGCCCCGGCCAGCCCGGCCGCGGACACGGCCCCGGCTGCCGCGAGAGTAGTGGCGAGCGTTCGATTCATCTGCCCCATCCTAGCGGCAACCGCGGACAGGTCAGCGAGTGTCCGTGCCCGAGGCGTCCCTCGCCTCGCCAGCGGTGCTCACCAGCGAGGGGTGACGGTGGACATCGGCTTCACGGCGGATCCGCGCGCGGGTGTGGCGGGATTTGCGGCGGTGGCCGATGAGGCGGCAGATGAGGTAGATGAGGAAGCTGATGGTCGTGACGAAGGGGCTGATCGGCACGACCGGTGAGCCGAGCGCGATGAGGATGCCGCCCACCGAGGAGATGACGGCGAACAGCGTCGACAGGACCGGCACGAGGACCGGGGAGGCCGAGATCTGGGTGGCGGCTGCCGCCGGGGTGACGAGCAGAGCGAGGACGAGGAGCACGCCGACGACCTGGACGGACAGCGCGACGGCCAGCCCGAGGGCGAGCATGAAGATGATCGTGAGCGCGGTGACCGGAACGCCCTTCGCGCGGGCCACGGCCGGGTCGATGCTGGCGAAGGTGAGTGGGCGCCAGATGATGAGGAGGACGACGAGGACGACGACCGCGCAGATGACGAGCGTGCGGATCTGGCTAGGGTTGATCGCCACGATCTGGCCGGTGAGCAGTCCGAACTTGTTCGCCGCGCGGCCGTCGTAGAGGGCGAGGAAGAGGATGCCGAGGCCGAGGCCGAAGGGCATGAGGACGCCGGTGATGGTGTTCTTCTCACTGCTGCGTGCACCGCCGATGCCGATGAGCAGGGCTGCAGCGAGTGAGCCGATGATCGAACCGTAGACGACGTCGAAGCTGATGAGAAGCGCGAAGGAGGCTCCGGCGAAGGAGAGTTCGGCGACGCCGTGGACGGCGAACGGAATGTCGCGGGCCATGACGAAGACGCTGATGAGGCCGCCGACCACGCCGAGCAGTGCGGCTGCGAACAGGGAGTTCTGCAGCAGCACGATGAGCTCGCCGTAGTTTTCGAACGTGAAGTACTCGGTGAGGATGTTCGCTGCCAGATGAGTCATGGTGCCTGCGCTCCTCAGATCGCCCCGGCCGAGGGCTCGGCGTGATGGATCGGGTGATGGTCGGAGTCGCTGCCGACGATGACGATGCGCCCGCCGGCGCGCACGACGTCGATCGGTGAGCCGTAGAGCTCGCTGAGCGCCGCGGAGTTGATGACGTCGTCTGGGGTGCCGACGAGGAAGTGTCCGCCGGCGATGTAGAGGACCCGGTCGACGTAGGGCAGGATCGGGTTGATCTCATGGGTGACGAAGAGGATCGCAGTCCGGCGGGCCTGGCGCTTCTCGTGCAGCAGGCGGGCGACGAGCCGCTGATGGGTCATATCGAGGTGCAGCAGCGGCTCATCGCACAGCAGCAGGTGCGGATCCGAGCCGAGAGCCTGCGCGACGCGCAGGCGCTGGAGTTCGCCGCCGGAGAGCATTCCGACCGGGGAGTCGGCATAGGTCTGGGCGCCGACCTCTTCGAGCAGCGCGTCGACCTTCTGGCTGCGGGAGCGGGAGAACCAGCCCGGTCCCCAGCGGTGGCCGTCGAGTCCCATGCGCACGAGGTCGCGGCCGCGCATCGGGGTGTCGTCGTCGATGCCGCGCTGCTGGGGGACGTAGCCGATGTCCGGGTCGCCGCGTCGGGCGCGGTGGCCGTTGACGCGGGCCGTGCCGGAATACAGCTGATACTGCCCGAGGAGCACCTTGAGCAGGGAGGTCTTGCCGCAGCCGTTGGGGCCGAGGATGGCGATGAACTCGCCGGGCTCGACGTCGATGTTGAGGTTGTGCCACAGCACCCGGTCCCCGAAGCGCAGCTGTGCGTCGCTGAGCTCGAGGACCGGGTTGGTGCTGTGTGAATCGGAATCAGTGATCGTGACCTGCCAGCGCTTCCTGGACGTCCGTGATGCAGCCGCCCATCCAGTCGATGTACTTCTCGTCATTGTCCATGGTCTCCGCCAGATCCACGACCGGCACACCGGCGCTTTCGGCGGTCTTCTTCAGTTCGTCGGCCTGCGGACCGGCGTTCTGCGAATTGTAGGCCAGGACGACGACTTCCTTGTTTGCGATCTGCTCCTTGGCCTTCTTCAGCACCAGAGGCGGCACATCGTCGCCGTGTTCAACGGCAGAGAGGAAGTCCTGGGAGGTGATGTTGTCGATACCCATGTCGTGGAAGAGCCACAGAGCGATCGGCTCAGTGGCCGCAGCCTTCTCACCGTCGTGCTCGGACTTCGCCTCGTCGAGCTGGGACTGCAGCTTGCCGAGTTCGGTCTTGTAGTCCTCGGCGTTCTTCTTGATGTCGTCGGCGCTGTCCGGCAGCTCGTCGCTCAGCTTCGAGGAGACTTCGTCGACGAGATTCGTCATCGTCGGCACGGAGTACCAGACGTGCTCATTGAAGGCGCCGTGGTCATGGTCGTGATCGTGGCCCTCTTCATCGTGGTCGTGGGCGTCCTCGGTGCCGTGATCGTGGCTGTCTTCATCGCCGTGGTCGTGGTCGTGCGGCTCGTTGGCCCCACCGTCGGAGCCCGGCAGGCTCGAGATGGCCACGGTGTCGACGACGGCCGGCTTGTGATCAGCGGCTTCGAGCATCGCCGTCATGAAGGCGTCATAACCGCCGCCGTTGACGACGACCATATCGGCCTTCGACAGCTTGAGCTGGTCCTGAGCGGTGGCCTCGTAGTCGTGGGGATCCTGCGTCGGATCATCGATGACCGGCGTCACCTCAGCTGCGTCACCGGCGACATGCTTGACGATGTCGGCGTACACGTTGGTGGAGGTCACAACGGTGAAGCCCTCGCTGGCCTCAGCGGAGCTGTCGGAACCACCGCAGCCGGCCAGCGCGACGAGGGAACCAGCGGCGAGACCCGCAAGTACAGGAGTGCGGAGCGAGCGCATAAGACACCTTTCCAGGCGAAGATTGTCGATCTCGTCGAACGTTACTCCTACACATCAACTCATCACTAATGGATCTATTGCAATTTCTTTATGGTTCTGAGATGCCATTCATCTGTGCGTTCCGCCGTTCAGACGGGCATCATGCGCGAGCGTCCCACGCGCGCGCATGCACTGCATGCAGATGGCTGCGTCCACCGCATGCGGCTGCTGCGGTCAGGAGCTCCCGCCCGCAGACAGCCGCGAGGACTGAATCCCCTGCGCAGACAGCCGCCGTGCTGACAACCGCCGGGCCGATAGCCGTCGTGCGGCCAGTCACGGTGACGACAGCCGCCTTTGCGGCTGTCTGTCGTGTCAGCCGCGTTCGGCGATAAGGCGGGCGATCTGCACGGTGTTGAGCGCTGCGCCCTTGCGCAGGTTGTCGTTCGAGATGAACAGCACGAGACCGCGCCCTTCAGGTGCCGACTGATCGGCGCGGATGCGGCCGACGAAGCTGGCATCGCGGCCGGCGGCTCCCAGCGGAGTCGGCACATCGGCCAGCTCGACGCCGGGGGCGTCAGCGAGCACCTCGCGAGCGGCTTCCGGGGTGATCTCACGGGCGAACTCGGCATGCACAGCGAGGCTGTGACCGGAGAACACCGGCACGCGCACACACGTCCCAGCCACCCGCAGCTCAGGCAGCCCGAGGATCTTGCGGCTCTCGTTGCGCAGCTTCTTCTCCTCGTCTGTCTCACCTTCGCCGTCGTCGACGATCGACCCGGCCATCGGCAGAACGTTGAACGCGATGGGAGCCGTATACACCTCGGCAGCGGGGAAGTCGACGGCCGCGCCGTTGCGCACAAGCCGCTCGGCATCGTCGATGACGGCGCGCGCCTGCCCGGCAAGCTCGTCGACCCCAGCCAGCCCGGAGCCGGAGACCGCCTGGTAGGTCGCTACGGTCATGCGCTCCAGCCCGGCGGCGTCGTGCAGGGCCTTGATGACCGGCATCGCGGCCATCGTCGTGCAGTTGGGGTTGGCGATGATGCCCTTGGGGATGTCGTTGATGGCTTCAGGATTGACCTCGCTGACGACAAGCGGCACCTGAGGATCGGCGCGGAAGGCCGAGGAGTTGTCGATGACCGTCACCCCGGCCTCGGCGAAGCGCGCCGCCTGCGCCCGGGAAGTGGCCCCGCCGGCGGAGAACAGAGCGACGTCGAGGCCGGTGGGGTCTGCGGTCGCGGCGTCTTCGACAACGACGGTCTGCCCGGCGAAGTCGAGTTCGCGGCCGGCCGAGCGCGCCGAGGCGAAGAACCGGATCGAGGCGATCTCGAAGCCGGGATCATCTGCCAAGAGGTCGCGCATGACCTCGCCGACCTGGCCGGTGGCGCCGACGACGCCGATGTTGAGTGCCTTCATCGTCCGGTACCTCCGTATACGATCGCTTCGGTGTCCTCGGCGTCGAGGCCGTAGGCGGTGTGGGCTGCGCGCACCGCGTCGTCGAGCAGCTCGGCGTTCGTGACGACGCTGATGCGGATCTCCGAGGTGGAGATCATGTCGATGTTGATGTGGGCGTCGGCCAGCGCGTCGAACAGCGTCGCGGTGACACCCGGGTGCGAGCGCATGCCCGCGCCGACGACGGAGAGCTTGCCGATCTGGTCGTCGTACTGGATGTGGTCGAAGCCGACGCTCGCCTTGGCGACTTCAAGTGCCTCGATGGCCTTCGCCCCGTCGTCCATCGGGAGGGTGAAGGAGATGTCGGTGCGGCCGGGATCGCGGGTCGAGATGTTCTGCACGATCATGTCGATGTCGATCTCCTGCCGGGCGACCGTACGGAAGATCTCGGCTGCCTTGCCCGGGATGTCGGGCACGCCGACGATCGTGAGCTTGGCCTCCGAACGGTCGTGCGCGACACCGGAGATGATTGCCTGTTCCATGTTCTCTTCCGTTTCTTCTGTCTGTGCGGTGCGGAACGCCTCGGGAATGGGCGCATCGGTCACCCAGGTACCCTGGTGCTGGGAGAACGAGGAGCGCACGTGGACGGGGACCCGGTAGCGGCGGGCGTACTCGACGCAGCGCAGCATCAGGATCTTCGCGCCCGAGGCGGCCATCTCCAGCATCTCCTCGTAGCTGATGATGCTGATCTTGTGCGCGCTCGGCACGATGCGCGGGTCGGCGGTGAAGACGCCGTCGACGTCGGAGTAGATCTCGCATACATCGGCTTCGAGTGCTGCGGCGAGGGCGACGGCGGTCGTGTCCGAGCCGCCGCGGCCCAGCGTCGTGATGTTCTTCGTCGTCTGGGACACGCCTTGGAATCCGGCGACGATCGCGACGTTGCCGTCGTCGAGGGCGGAGCGGATGCGCCCGGGGGTGACGTCGATGATGCGGGCCTTGCCGAAGGACTCGTCGGTGATGACGCCGGCCTGCGAGCCGGTGAAGGACTGCGCGTGGTAGCCGAGGTTGGCGATCGCCATGGCGAGCACGGCCATCGAGATCCGCTCGCCGGCAGTCAGCAGCATGTCGAGTTCGCGGGCAGGCGGGACCGGGGAGATCTCCTTGGCCAGATCGATGAGGTCATCGGTGCTGTCACCCATCGCCGAGACCACGACGACAACATCATGGCCGGCCTGGCGGTATTCGACGATCCGCTTGGCCACGCGCTTGACGGAGTCGGCATCGGCCACGGAGGATCCGCCGAACTTCTGCACAACTAGGCTCACAGCAATCACTTTCGTCCGGGTACAGTCGCGTTGCTCCCAACGCCTCGGCCCATTGTAAACACCGGCCTGTGCACACAACGGCGGGCCCCGCCATCTGGACGATGACGGGGCCTGCCGCACCTCAGGCGGGGGCGGGGTACTCGAGGGGTGCACCGGCCCCGAGGCGGGGGCTGGGTCTTCGGTTGCGCGCCGGTCCCGAGGCGGAGCTTCCGCTGCCGCGAGGGGACAGGTCAGCTGGCCGGAACCGGCACCTCGGCGACGGTGAAGAGATCACCGGGCTGGCAGTCCAGCGCGTCGCACAGGGCCACGAGAGTGGTGTAGCGGATGGCCTTAGCGCGGTTGTTCTTGAGCACCGAGAGATTGGCCAGTGTCACGCCCACCTCGTTCGCCAGTTCGGTCAGGGTCTTGCCGCGGGCGGTGAGCAGCTCATCGAGGTGGCAGCGCACCGCGCGGGTGGTGGTCTCGCTGCTCATCAGATGACTCCTTCGAGCTCATCCTCGGCACGCTGGCCGCGCAGCAGCGCCTGGCGGAAGACCTGGATGAGGCCGAGGACGCCGAGCCAGACGAAGGTGCCCATCGTGGTGACGCCGTTGTCGAAGCCGGCCTCGAAGATGTCGAGGTCGCGGGTCACGAGGTTGCCGCCGAGCATGAGGTTGAGCCCGACGGCCACTCCGGTGCCGAAGGCGATCCAGAAGGCGATGCTCAGGTCGCGCGAGGCCCGCTGCGACAACGGCTTGCCTTCGGCGAAGACGCTGATGACCCGGCTGAGGTACCAGCCTGCGGCGAGGGTGCCGAGGACGAGGAGGACCTGCGCGATAAGAACGTGGGTGATCGCCCAGGCGCTGAGCTCGTCGAAGGGGATGACGAAGCTCATCATTCCGTCGGCACGGGCCGGGAGGCCGGGGATGAGGCCTTCGGTCTGGTCCGGCAGTTCGAGGGAGACCGTGAGCTCATGGGAGATGATCGCCCGCACGATGCCGGTCACGGCGTTGACGAGGATGACGGCCAGGGCCATGAGGCTGAGAAGTTCCAGGCCTCCGCGGCTCTTGCGGCGGCCGGCGGTGGTTGCGGGTGCTGTGTTCTGCGGTGTGCCCTGGGTGTTCATGGGATTCTCCATTCATCGGGGGCTGCCTTCGCTGTTTATCGACTTTCGATATATCGGTAATCAATATGTTTCTCGAGTCTCGATAAGGAGTCAAGAGCCTGGGGCATATCGATAGTCGATAAATCGCGTTGTGCCTGGTGAGGCCCCGGAAAAGAAGTTCAGCCCGGACGGGGTTCCGGCCGGGCTGGGCTGTGCGTGCGGGTCTGCTGGGGCTGCTGCGCCCGCTCCGGCGCTGAGCTTCTGCTGTCGCTCAGCGCCCGTTGCGGCTGGGCCCCTGGTGTCACTGGGCCCCTGGTGTCACTGGGCCCCTGGTGTCACTGGGCGACGGGCCGGCGGCCTTCGAAGGCGCGGCCGAGGGTGACCTCGTCGGCGTATTCGAGGTCACCGCCGACCGGCAGCCCGGAGGCCAGGCGGCTGACGGTGATGCCGAGGCTGGAGAGCAGACGCACGAGGTAGGTCGCTGTCGCCTCGCCTTCGAGGTTCGGGTCGGTGGCGATGACGCATTCGGTGACCTCCCCGCTCTGCAGGCGCGGCAGCAGGCTCTTGATGCGCAGCTCATCGGGGCCGACGCCGGCCATCGGGTCGATCGCGCCGCCGAGGACGTGGTAGAGCCCGCGGAACTCGCGGGTGCGTTCGATGGCGACGACGTCCTTGGGCTCTTCGACCACGCAGATGACGCTCTGGTCACGACGGGGGTCCTTGCAGATGACACATTCGGTGTCCTCTGCGACATTGCCGCAGGTCTCGCAGAACTTCACCCGCTTCTTCACCTCGGTCAGCGCGCGAGCCAGCCCGGAGACGTCCTCGGTGGGACTCTGCAGGATGTGGAACGCCAGGCGCTGGGCGGACTTCGGGCCGATGCCCGGAAGTTTGCCGAACTCGTCGACCAGGTCCTGCAGGGCGCCTTCGTAGAGCATGCTCATGCGTCGGTCTCCTCGATCACGACACCGCCGAGGATGCGCTCAACGACGGGCACGCCGACGTCCGGGGCCTCGGTGATGTCCATATCCGTATCGGGGTCGAAGTCCTCGTATCCCTCATCGGGTCGGCCGGTGTCGGTCTGCCGGTCCTGGACCGCTGGCCCGTCGCCGTTCGCGGTGCGTGCCGGTGCGCCTCCGCTCTCGGCTGCCGGTCCTGGGCCTGAGGCGTCGGCCGGCCCCAAGCCGTCGGCCGGCCCCGAGGTGTGGGCCGGTCCCGAGGTGTGGGCCGGTCCCGAGGTGTGGGCCGGTCCCGAGGTGTGGGCCGGTCCCGAGGTGTGGGCCGGTCCCGAGGTATGGGCTGGCTGTCCGGGAGCCCCGGAGTGCGCGCCGTGGCCGGGGGTTCTGCCGTTGCCGTTCTGCTGGGCGCGTTGGGCGAAGCGCTGCGCATAGCTGGCATACGGGTTGGCTGATTCCGCCGGCTGCTCACCTTTCGGCAGCGGGGCGTCGGGGCCATCGTTGGTGGTGAAGGCGATGCTCGGGTCGGCGTAGGCACCGAGGAAGTCAAGGTCATCGTCACCGCCAGCCGCACTGCCGGTCGGCGGTGCGTTCTGGGCTGCGGTCTCACCAAGATCGGCTGGGGCGGAGCCCTCAGCGTCGGTCGTCTCAGGGTGGTCTCGGTCGGCACCGGATGCCTCAGACTCATCGTCGATGGCCGCCGGCGGCGGCACCACGACTGCGGGCATGTCGACAGCACCTGAGCCTGCACTCGTGTCTGTCTCGTAGGGATCTCCGCCGTCCTCGTAGGGATCTCCGGCCGCGGCACCGGCGTAGTAGTCGTCCTCCGGCGGCGGTTCGGGCCCGTCGTCAGGCTCTTCGACATCGTGGGCGACCGGCGCCTGGCGCTCAGAGCGCTGCTGAGGTTCCGGTCCGGGCTGCGCTGCGTCCGGCTTCTCGCCAGCGGTGGCGGGGGTCTCAGCTGCGGGCTGGTCTAGACTTTGCCCTTCCTCCGCATCGTCCTCAGCGGATTCGGCAGCTGCCGTATCGCCGGGGCTCTGCCAGAAGCGCTCATGGTCGATCGGCTCGCGGTCAGCCTCGCGGGGGCCGACGACGGAGTCGATTTCCTCCCGCGTGGGTCGCGGGCGGTTGACCGTGCTCTGCTGTTCGGGCGCGCGGGCTTGCTGCGGCGCGCCGCCTCCCCCACCGGGGCTACCTGGATTGGCTGCTGGTGCGCCGTCGCTGTGGCCGCCGGGCACGTTTCCAGTCGCAGGTCCGACCTCGACGCGGGCGTGGATCCCGAGCACATCGTTGAGCGCTTCGCTGAGCTTCTGGGCGTTGTTGCCGCGGTTGAAGGAGTTGAGAGCGCCGGGGTTGTCGAATCCGAGGTAGAAGACTCCGTCGGCGAATCCGTAGGGCACCGCGCTGTTGCTTACGATCGCGCGGGCAAGCTTCGCTGTGCGGCCGAGCGCGTCGAGGATGTCGGGCCAGGCGCGGCGGATCGCATCGATCTCCGCTCCTGGCTGCCCCGGTCCCGAGGCGGGGGTCGGCGGCTGTGCCGGTCCGGATCCGGGCTGAGGCTGGGAGGGCTGCTGCGAGCCCTGCGCCTGCGTCGGCTGCGCGGCCTGGGCTGCCGGACCTGCGTGCGATCCTGCTTGCTCGCGCTGGGCGGAATCCTGTCGCCGGGCAGATGGCTGCGGCTGGGATTGCTGGGTGGCGTCTGCGACTGCAGGAGCTGCCGATTTCGCGGCGCTCGGGGCAGCGGGGGCAGCCGGTTCAGATGCGGCACGTTCAGGCGCGGCCGCCTCGGATGCGACAGCCTCAGGCGCAGGCGACTCAGATGCAGTCGGCTCGGGCGCCCACGTGTCAGCTGCAGCTGTACCGGATTCTGCAGCATTGTCTGCGTCTGGTTCGTCGCTGAGCATGGATTCGGCAGCTGCGGCAGCGGCTGCGAACTCGTCGAGATCGTCGTCGACGCTGCGTGCAGGTGCTGGCTTCGCCGGCTGCCCGCTGTCGGTCGGCACGCCAGTTCCAGCAGCAGCACCAGCTGCGGCACCGCTTCCAGCCGTGCTGCCGGTTCCGCCCGCACCTGTTTCGACGGCACCCGTCTCACTGCCCTCGGATGCGGCAGCCGGAACAGCTCCGGGTGGCAGGGTTCCGGTGCCGCTCATGCCGATGCGGCGTTCGATCCGCTCGACGCGGCTGAGAGTCGAGCGCCGGGACTTCTCGGAAGCCGGCAGCAGCACGCGCGCACAGATGAGCTCGAGCTGCAGTCTCGGCGAGGTCGCACCGGTCATCTCCGACAGCCCCGTATTGAACAGATCGGCTGCTCGCGACAGCTCCGCCTGCCCGAACGACCGGGCCTGCTGGACGAGACGCTCCAGCCGATCAGCCGGGACCTCCGGCAGGAACGAGGCCGCCGCCTCGGGAGCGGCACCGACGACGACCAGGTCGCGAAACCGCTCCAGCAGATCCTCGACGAACCGGCGGGGATCCTGACCGGACTCGATGACGCGGTCGACGACCCGGAACACAGCCGCGCCGTCCCCGGCGGAGAATGCATCGACGATGTCGCCGAGCAGCGAATCGGGTGTATAGCCCAGCAGTGCGATCGCCGTGTGGTAGTCGACGCCATCAGCTCCGGCGCCGGCCATGAGCTGGTCGAGCACGGAGAGCGAATCGCGCACGGATCCGCCGCCGGCGCGCACGACCAATGGCAGCACACCTTTGGAGACCGGCACGTTCTCCCGCGTGCACAGCTCGTCGAGATAGCCGGTGAGCACCTCGGGTGGGACGAGCCGGAAGGGGTAGTGGTGCGTGCGCGAGCGGATGGTTCCGATGACCTTCTCCGGCTCGGTGGTCGCGAAGACGAACTTCACATGCGCCGGCGGCTCCTCGACGAGCTTGAGCAGGGCGTTGAATCCCTGCGGGGTGACCATGTGCGCCTCATCGAGGATGAAGACCTTGAACCGGTCACGGGCAGGGGCGTAGACAGCGCGTTCGCGCAGGTCACGAGCGTCATCGACACCGTTGTGGCTGGCTGCGTCGATCTCGACGACGTCGAGTGAGCCGGGGCCGTCGTTGGCGAGATCGCGGCAGCTGGGGCACTGCCCGCACGGCTGCGCGGTCGGGCCCTCAACACAATTGAGGCAGCGGGCGAGGATGCGCGCTGAGGTGGTCTTGCCGCAGCCGCGCGGACCCGAGAACAGATAGGCATGGTTGATGCGGTCATTGGCGATCGCGGCCATGAGCGGGGTGACCACATGGTCCTGGCCGATGACCTCATCGAAAGTCTCCGGGCGGTAGCGGCGGTACAGTGCAGTAGACACATCCCCTACCCTACTGCGAACCGCGGACATCGCTCAGCTGACGCTGTAGATCCCCGCTCCCGAGGCGGTGGCTGGGTCGGATGCTGCGCAGAGGACGAGGTGTGGCACCATGGTGGCGGAACGGCGCCCGTGCACCGCAGGGCGCATACTTCCGAACCGCGTTCTCTTCTCCCCAGGTCAGGAGGCCGAAAGATGGATGAGCCGCAGCTTCTGGCGGTGCTCATTGTCATCGCCTTCTTCTTCATCGCGCTCTTCGGCGGCGGATACCTCATCTACCGGACGATGAACCGGCCGAATTCCTATATCGGCGCGCGCATGCACGCTGAGGAGCAGCGTCGGCTCCAGCAAGAGCGGGACAGCGCGGGAGGTGCGGCGCCGGTTGCGGGCGAGACCGATCCAGCCAGCGCGACAGGCGACCACGACGCGACGAGCCCACGCGACCTGTGGGGCCCGCACGGCCCGGAGGATCAGCTGCCCGAGCGCTGATCAGCGCCCGGCAGCATCACCGCTCCCGGCAGCATCACCGCTCCCGGCAGCATCACCGCTCCCGGCAGCATCACCGCTCCCGGCAGTGTCACCGTGCTCGCTGTCGTCACGGCCGTCGGCACTCACGTCGCCTGGACACGGCTCTACGACGGGAAGGGTACCGGTCCGCACATCGTCTGCCGCCTCGGGATCGGTTCCCTCAGGCGGGTCGAACTCCTCGACCTCGACGATCGCATGGTCCTTGCGGCCGTAAGCCCACAGCAGGATCTCCAGCGGCTTGCCGGTGATCTTCATGATGCCCTTGGTCTTGGGCCCGGCGGTGGTGCCGGCGAACCCAGGAGCGTCGAAGATCAGGTGCTTGCCGATTGAGAGAGCCTGGGGCAGCGCGAGCATCTTCAGCAGCGGCCACACACTCATCTGCATGTCCCATGACAGGCTGCGCGGCTGCCAGTCATCGGCGGCCCGGCGGACGTCCTCGTGGTGGACGAGGAACTCCGCGGTGTTCATCAACCGGTCGACCGACGACAACTTCGCCGGCGACCAGATCGGCGCGCCCTCCGCCATGAGACCGACGAGCTGCTCGAACGGCATCTCGGTGAATTCCGTCTCGACCGAGGTTTTGTACCGATCCAGCGACGGGAAGCGCTCGGCCAGCTGCGGGGAGGCGTTGCCCGGCAGCGCGAAGGGCCGACGGTCGCGGATGACGAGGTGAACTGCCAGATCCCGCACCGTCCATCCCTCACACAGGGTGGGTGCGTCCGGGCCGACATCGAACATCAGCGCAGCAAGGCTGAGCCGTTCGTCGCGTGCGTAGTTCTTCCTCATAGACTCAGTCTGCCGTCTGCTGTGCGGGGGCGTCCACATTTCTCGCTGAGTGTCTGCAGAAAGTCCGCTATGCGACTGGTGGAGCGGTAATCGGCGAGGTCATCGCCGCGCGTCGGACCGTCGGTGACAATGACGATCGGCTTGCCGGCCTTGGCCGCCCGACGGACGAACCGCAGTCCCGAGTGCACCGCCAGCGAACTGCCGGCCACAAGCAGCCCTGACCCGGCGTCGACGGCGGCGGTGGCGGCCTCGACGCGCTCACGCGGGACGGATTCGCCGAAGTACACGACATCGGGTTTGAGGATGCCGCGGCAGATCGGGCAGTCCGGGTAGCGGAACCCGGCGGTCTCATCGAGTTCGACGTCGCCGTCGGGAGCGGTCTCGATATCGGCCAGGTCGACCTCGAGCTGCTCGCCGAAGCCGGGATTCAGCGCCGTCATCTCCTCCTGCAGCCAGCTGCGGTCGAAGATCCGCCGGCACTGCAGGCACACCACCCGGGCGAGGCTGCCGTGCAGCTCGATGACCGGATCGGAGCCGGCGGCGATGTGCAGTCCATCGACGTTCTGCGTGATGAGCGGTCCGAGCCCGAGGCGGGCGAGGAGTTCGTGCCCGCGGTTCGGTTCGGCCAGGCGCATCCGGGGGTAGCCGACCCAGCTGCGCGCCCAGTACCGGGCGCGCTGGCGCGGATGCGACAGAAAGGCCTGGTAGGTCATCGGAGTCCTGCGCGGGGAGCCGGGACCGCGGTAGTCGGGGATGCCGGAATCGGTGCTCATTCCGGCTCCGGTGAGCACCGTCCACGGGTGCTCACCAGCCGGCGCAGTGTCTGCCAGCTCGGCGATGACTGCGGCGATCTGCTCGTCGCTGTGACTCGGCTGCGGAGTGCGCGCGCCGCGCAGCGGATCGCGGATGACTGCCATGCACGGCAGTCTATCGATCCGCGCAAACCGAGCATTCACCTCGGGCGCGGTGCTCGCTACAGTGGAGGTATGGCACGTGTGCTGCTCGTCCACCATTCGCCCTCTCCAGCGACTGAGAAGCTCGCTGCGGCTGCGCGGGAGGGGCTGAATATGCCCGAACTCGAAGGCGTCGAGGTCATAGAGCGCGCCGCCCTGGAGGCGACAGCAGAAGATGTGCTCGCAGCTGATGCCTATGTGCTCGGGACGACGGCGAACTTCGGCTACATCTCCGGTGCCCTCAAGCACTTCTTCGATACCACCTACTACGGGACCCGCGAGCAGACCGCCGGGCGGCCGTTCTCCTACTGGATCCACGGCGGCTACGACACAACGGGTGCCGAGAAGGCGATGGAGGCGATCACCAGCGGATTCGGGTGGGAGAAGGCCTTCGAGCCGGTCACCTTCACCGGCGGGGTCGGTGAGGAGCATCTCGAGCAGGTCACCGAGATGGCTGCCACGGTTGCCGCGACCGTGATGTGAGGCGGACGCTGGGCCGCGCCTGTGGCAGTGGTCGGAGCCGCGCCTGAGGCGATGGTCGGAGCCGCGCCTGTGGCAGTGGTCGGAGCCGTGCCCGAGGCGATGACCGAGCCGGGTGCGGATCGCGTCGATGATCCGGATGCGGGTGGCGACGAGGGCCGGGATGAGTCCGGCCAGTCCGCCGACGGCGAGTGCGCCGACGATGCCCAGCAGCGCCGCTGAGATCGGACGAGTGGCAGATGGCCGGCACGCTATCCTTGAAACCAGGCCGCGACATATGAGGAACATCACTGGACTGCCAGGAGAACTTGCCGCTGCTGGGGCAATCCGAGAAGGTAAGTGACGGAATTCGATACGCAGACACGCTGACAACACGGAAAGAACCACAGTGATGACTGACGACAACACCGGACAGGATCGCAGCACAGCGACCGTCCACGCGGCCCCCGACCATCTGCGCGACGAGGTGCAGGAAGCCGAGGAGCTGCGACTGCCGGACCACCTGCAGATCGAGGATGAGGACGCCGATTCGCGGATCGCTGCGAAGCTCGTCGCCCAAGGCGTCCGGATCAACAAGAAGGGGCTCATCGCCCCGGCGGTGTTCTGGCCGTCGATCATCCTCATCGGCCTCATCGCGATCCTGGCGATCGTCTTCCAGGACACCACCGGCGCGGTGCTCACAGCCACCCAGAGCTGGATCGTGAACAACCTCGGCTGGTATTACATGCTCGTCATCGGCGGGTTCGTGTTCTTCTCGATCGGCATCGGGATCTCGAAGTTCGGCAAGATCCGGCTTGGAGACGACGGCGAGGAGCCGGAGTTCGGGCTGCTGTCGTGGTTTGCGATGCTGTTCGCTGCCGGTATGGGCATCGGCCTGGTGTTCTACGGCGTCGGCGAGCCGCTGACCTATGCGACGACCACGCCCAAACCTGGCTGGCCGACCGACGGAGTCGAGCAGCAGCATCTGGCGATGGCGCAGACGTTCATCCACTGGGGACTGCACCCGTGGTCGATCTATGCCGTCATCGGTCTTGCGCTGGCCTACGCCATCCACCGCCGCGGCCGCCCGGTCTCGATCCGCTGGGCACTCGAGCCCCTCCTCGGCGACCGCGTGCGCGGCTGGGCCGGTGATCTCATCGACATCCTCGCCGTGTTCGGCACCGTGTTCGGCATCGCCACCTCACTGGGCCTGGGCGTCCAGCAGATCTCCTCGGGTCTGCAGGAGATCGGCATCGTCGACACCGTCGACAACACCTTCCTCATCATCCTCATCACCGGCATCACGTTCCTGGCCACCCTGTCGGTGGTCTCAGGTGTGGGCGCAGGCATCAAGTGGCTGTCGAACATCAACCTGTCCGTCGCCGGCCTGCTGCTCATCGCCGTGCTCATGCTCGGGCCGACGCTGTTCCTGTTCGAGAACTTCATCGAGTCCCTCGGTGTGTACCTGGCAAACTTCTTCAACCTCACCTTCGATGCCGGTGCCTTCACCGGCGCTGAGGGCGCAGAGTGGAATTCGGCCTGGACGCTCTTCTACTGGGGCTGGTGGATCTCCTGGGCGCCCTTCGTCGGCGTGTTCATCGCCCGGATCTCGCGTGGGCGCACCGTGCGCGAATTCATCGCCGGTGTGCTCGTGGTGCCCTCGCTCGTCGGCTTCTTCTGGTTCTCCGTGCTCGGCGGCACCGGCATCCACCAGGAGCTGTTCGGCTCCGGCGGACTCGTCGACCCGGAGGAGGGCGTGGTCGCTGAGAAGGCGCTGTTCGACGTGCTCTCCGGGCTGCCGATGGGTGCGATCATGTCCGTCCTGGCGATCATCCTGGTGACGGTCTTCTTCATCACCTCATCGGACTCCGGATCGCTCGTCGTCGACATGCTCGCCTCCGGCGGACACCCGAACCCACCGCTGTGGTCGCGCATCCTCTTCTGCGTGCTCGAAGGCGCCATCGCCATCGGTCTGCTGCTGGCAGGCGGTCTGGAGGCGCTGCAAGCGGCATCCCTTGCCACAGCGCTGCCGTTCTCAGTCGTGCTCATCCTCATCGCGCTGGCCACAGTGCGGGCCTTCCGCAAGGAAGACGCCCGCCAGGTCGCGATCAAGCGCATCATCGAGAGCAAGCAGATGTCGGAGTACCTCACTGATGAATTCGACGATGTGCTCGGCGACAAGGTCGATCACCGCGTCGACAACCGCATCGACTACCGGCTCTCAGCGACAAAGAATCTCTTCACCCGCCGAGACGATCGTGGGCAGTCCGATGTCGCCCGCCGGGCCGGTGAGGCCAGCCCTCAGCAGCCGGGCGGACGGTGAGCTCCGTGAGCTGACCTGCGCGATCGACGCAGCATGCCCCGCACAGTTCCGGCTGTGCGGGGCGTCGTGGTGCCCGGCCTCGGCTCAGTGTCGTAGGCCTCCCAGCAGGGCATCGCAGATGAGCAGCCGATCGAGGTCGAGGCGGCAGCGGGCTGGTCTCGTCGGGCCGCCGCCTCGGGCACGGGCACCACCGCCTCGGGCACGGGCACCACCGCCTCGGGCGCCACCGCCTCGGGCACGGAATACTCGCCTGGGCTGCGTCGTTTATGCAGATGTGGATCACACACCCGATGGAAGGAGCACCATGGCCCTGTCCGATAAGAAGATTGCATTCCTGCTCACGCGCGGCGTCGAGCAGGTCGAACTCACCAGCCCACGTACGGCGCTTGACGAGGCCGGCGCACAGACATTCATCGTGTCCCCCAGCGAGGGCACTCTGCAGGCGATGGAGGGCGACTGGGAGCACGCCGAGGTCTTCGACGTCGACGTTCCGGTCGCCGATGCCGATGCCGATGACTACGACATGCTCGTGCTGCCCGGCGGCACGCTCAACGCCGACTCATTGCGCCTTGATGCCGATGCTGGCGCACTCGTCGAGGCATTCTTCGCAGCCGGGAAGCCCGTCGCTGCGATCTGCCACGCTCCCTGGATCCTCGCCCAGACCGGTCTGGCCAAGGGACGCAGGCTGACCTCGTACGAGTCGCTCAAGGTCGATTTGCAGAACGCCGGGGCGACCTGGGAAGACTCCGAACTCGTCGTCGACGGCAACCTCATCACCTCTCGCAATCCCGGTGATCTGGAGGTCTTCAACAAGGCACTCATCGAGACCCTCTCGAAGTGACGCTCAGCTGCTGACCGGCTCGGCCGGCGGCAGTGACACCGGTGCCCGGGGCAGCGCTTCTGCTGCCCCGGGCACCGTCATGCGCAGCTCAGAACGGCTCCCACGTCGGCATCGGCTGCACAAGGCGCCTTGATCCGGCGTTGTTATCCTGAAGCCAATCAATCCGCCGACCAAGGAGCACCTTATGCGCAGAGTTCTGGTAGGTATCGCAACAGTGTCCCTCGCCGCAGTCCTCGCCGGCTGCAGCGGAGGCGACGACGCGATTGAAGACAGCCCGACCCAGCCCGCAGGCGCGGAGGCGACCTCCGAGGCCACCGGCGGGGACACCTCGGGCGCGGACTCCGGTGACGGCACCCCCAAGGACGCCGACCTGGCCACCCATGAGTTCGCCACCAGCGCCCAGGATGCCATCGACGCCGCCGCCCAGGAGGCCGGCGAGGGCACTGTCCATGCCATCGAAATCGATTGGGAGGACGACCACAACGCCTGGGTCTGGACCGTCACGACGCTCGTCGACGGCACCGACCACGAGGTCGACGTCAACGCCGACACCGGTGAGATCGTCGAGACCGAAGAGGACAGCACGAACGACAAGGAGAAGGCCATCGATCTCAATGATCCGATGACCTTCGAAGAGGCCCGCGACAAGGCCCTGGAGGTGCGTGACGGCCGGATCACGGAATGGTCCTACAGCTGGGACGACAACCGCCTGGAGTACCAGTTCGACATCGAGCAGAACGGCGACTCAGAAGAGGTCGCCGTCAATGCCGATACCGGTGAGGTTACCGAGGACTGATCTGCTGCCCGTGCGGCCGTGAGGCCGCCCCTGCATGACGATCGCCCGGGCGCTGCGCTGACAGCGACCGGGCGATCCTCATGCAGGGGGGTTTCCGCTCCCGAGGCGGTGGCTCAGCTTCCGGAGACGGCGGCTGCGAGCTGATTGAGGGAGTCGTCGAGTTCGGCCTCGCTCACCAGCGGGAAGATCGAGGCGAGCTTCTCATCGTCGATCTTCGACCAGTCGTAGGTGAGCGTCACCTCGGTCGAGTCGGCGCTGAGCGGGCGCAACTCGTACAGCCACTCCCAGCCGTCCGGGTTGTCCTTGTTCTTCTCCGGAGCCGGCTGCCAGCCGATCATCTTGTCGCGGTCGAAGGCGGTGACGTGGTTGTACGTCTGGTAGTCCCCACCCATGTGCTCGGCGTGCATGTTCATGACGAATACTTCGCCGACCGCCTGAATGCGATCCGACTTGTCATCGGAGCGCACCATGCCCGAGCCGTCGAACTCGTGGTGGCGCTCCGGCAGGCTCAGCAGGTCGAAGATCTCCTTGGCCGGGGCATCGATCGTGCGGGTGACGGTGATGTTCGTAGCGTTCTCAGTCATGTCTCCAACTCTGCCAACATTGCCCAGCGGGGACAAGGGACCTGGCCGTCACCTGGAGCGGATTGCCAGGATCTGCTGACCGGCCAGCCAGCCCGTCTGCCGGCTGACGGGCGCGCTGACCGGCGATGGTTCAGGACTGCAGGCGGCTGCGGTGGATGAGGGTGAGCACAGCAATCGTGTCACGGTCGGCATCAAGCCGATGGGTCTCCTGCGGGATGTCGGCGGTCTCGCCGGAGTCGAGGGCGGTCGCCTCACCGGATTCGCCGGTCAGGGTGGCAGCTCCGCGGTGGATCGTGATGACTGCCTCACCGGGGTTGGGATGATCGGACAGCTGCGCGCCGCTGCGCATCGCGATGAGGATGCGCACGATCGCGGCATTGTCCGAGGGGATCCGTTTGGTTGCCAGCTTCGTCGGCTCGTCGGCGGCGCGTTCGAGCAGCTCGTTGCCGACGTCGATGATCGAGAAGGACATGCCCCTGAGTCTAGACGAGCCCGAGCCCCTCCTCTAGGGTGCTGTCATGCCGTTCGCCATCATCACCCCACAGCCCGATCCGGAGCCCGACGCTGAGCTCGGGGCCGCGATTGCGCGCGTGCACGTCGCGGGATGGCGGGAGGCCTACGGCCACCTGCTGGACGAGCGCTTCTACGACGATGCGGTGTTGGCCACCCGCTCCGAGCAGTGGGCACAGTGGCTGACGCAGCCGGAGTCATGTGCGCGCACGCGCCTAGCCGTTCGCACAGATGCCGGCGCCCCGGTCACGGCACCGGGCCTGTTGCCGAGCACCGATGTCATCGGGTTCGCGAGCGTCGGTGAGGCCCGCGATGACGACCGCACCGGCTTGGAGCTGTGGGCGCTGTACGTCCTCAGCAGCCACTACGGAACCGGTCTCGGCCAGG
The DNA here is from genome assembly GCF_025144725.1 of Brevibacterium sp. p3-SID960. GTDB lineage: Bacteria > Actinomycetota > Actinomycetes > Actinomycetales > Brevibacteriaceae > Brevibacterium. Next base: position 119,017 of record NZ_JALXKS010000001.1, read on the forward strand.
CGCTTTTGGATGCGGCGATCGGCACTGCGCCGGCCACCCTGTGGGTGGCTGAGGACAATCCGCGCGCCCGCAGCTTCTACGCCCGCAACGGCTTCACACCCGACGGCACCCGCGAGGTCGACGCGGCCGCTGATGACCTGGCCGAGATCCGCATGACCCGCGGCGCCCAATGACCTGAGAGCCCGGCCACCGCACCGACCAGTCTCCGTACGACCCGCCCACCGCACCAGCGGGCGGAACGCAGGAACCGCCTCGGGCGCGGATCTTCCGGCCCCGAGGCGGTTCAGCACGGTGTATGTCAGCCGCCGAGGCGTGCGCGGCGGGTGCGCAGCAGCAGGATCGTGACCAGCGCCGCGCCGATGACCACGATCGCTCCGAGGGCGATGCCGCCCCACGTGAGTGCACTCATCAACACCGACTGGCCGCCGCCAGCAGCCTGATCGTCGCCGTCATCACCGGTATCCCCTGCGCCTTCAGCACCCGGGCCGTCGGTCGGGTCGCCGACGACATCCCAGCTCAGCGTGTACTCCCCCGGTGTGCCGAAGGACTCGCCGTGGATGTCTGAGTAGCTGAAGGCGAAGTAGTAGAACCCATCGAAGCTCACCGGTGAGGTCTTGAACTTCGGGTCGTCTTCGCCGTCGAGGTTGCGCGGGTTGACCGGCACCGCGGAGTTGAGCGCCAGCACCGTGGCCTGCCGGCTGCCGGTATAGGCGTGGCCCTCGTCGCCGAAGATGTCCTCCTGGTTGTCGAAGTCGTGTGCGCCGGGTTCACCGGGACGCACCGAGGTGACCTCCTGGCGCAGCGGGTTGAGGATCCACAGGTTCGGGTTGCCCGTTACCGCCTTGTCCTTGCCGGGGACTTCGAAGTCGGCGCGTACGCGGATCTGCTGGCCGTACTTGACCGGCACCTTGAAGTACTGCACCTCGCCGACGTTGATGCTCGAGGTCACCACCGGGTCCTTGAGCTCCGGGGCGGTGCCGAAAGAGGTGCCCCCGCCGAGCGGGCTCGCCTGATCACCGGGTGCGGGCAGGAAGTCGAGCTGCTCCGGGCCGGTCGCAGGCTCCGGGAAGTCAGCGGGGTCGGTTCCGGGCTGGACGACGAGGTTGAGCTCAAGCGGGAACGGTGTGTCCTTCGTCTGGTCGCTGCCGCCGGTGCGCTCGACGGTGACGATGTAGTCCCCGGCCTCGGTGAAGCAATCGGACCCTTCGACGCGGGCGTTGTCCGGGCCGATCGCCCCGGTGTCGATGAAGGCGCTCGGCGGCAGGTCGCCCAGATTCATCGCGCTGGCCAGCGTGGTGTCGTTGCGCATGCAGTACTCGTTCTGCGCAGAGCTCACGACCATCTTCACCGCGTCATAGTCGACCCTGCCGGAGTCCGACCACGGCTGGATCATCGTCGCTGAGAGAAGACCGCGCTGGCCTTCGTCAAGATGGAACCTGTAGCTGCGGACGCCGGTCGACTCGGTGATCTCACCGGAGCCGGTCGGCAGGCTGTCGAGGTACTGGCCGGGCTGGATGTCGACGGCGGACGCGCGGTCCTCACCGCCGGTGATCGGGGTGCCCTGGGCCTCGTAGCCGGTCAGCGCGGTACGCGCAGCGGCTTGCATCGAGGCCTGCAGGCTGGTGGTGTCCTCAGCATCAGCGTAGGTGCCCTGCGTCTCATCGGCGATGCAGGTGAGCTCCGTGCGGGCCTCCTCATCGACGCGCAGGCCGACGGTGTGGATCTTGAGGTCGACGCCGTCCTCGACGAGTTCCTTGGCCACATCGCACGGCGGCGGTGGGGCGCAGGTGTCCTCACCGTCGGACAGCAGCACGATGCCGCCGGATCCGTCGCCGGGCAGCTCGGCGGCGGCCTTCTTCAGCGCTTCGCCGATCGGCGTGTAGCCGGAGGCCTTGATCGAGTCGACCTGCTTCTTCAGCCCGTCGGCGTCGATCGGCCCGACCGGGGAGAGCACCTCGATGTCCTTGCATCCGGCGGCCTTCTCCGAATCAGCGCTGCCGGTGTTCATACCATAGGCGGTCAGGCCGACCTGGGCGCTGTCGTTGAGGTTGTCGATGACCTCCTTGGCCGCATCCTTCGCAGCATCCATTCGGGTGGTGCCCTTGTCGTCGACGTCGGCTGCCTTCATCGAGCCCGAACCGTCGATAATGAGCATGACCGGCTGGCTGCCGCCGCCGCTGCCGGCGGTCGAACCGCCGGCGGTGGCGGGATCGGCAGGTGGACCAGCCGTTGGGTTGCTCGCGCCCGAGGCGGCGGTCTCCTCGGCAGCGGTCGCGTCAGTGGCCATGTGGGCAGCGGCCGCACCGGTGGCCGCCTCGGCAGCGGCCGCGTCCGCGGCGCTGTCGACGGTGGTGGCAGCGGAACCGACGGTCGGGATGCTCAGGGTCAGGGCGCACGCGGCGAGTGCGGCTGCGATGCGAGTGGGCAGTCTCATCGGATGTCCTTCGTCTCGGTCATGGCCTGTGCGCTGCCGGCAGCGATGCCGGGCGGGCACTGGATGTGCGGTTGGGAGCCAATGTACCCTGCCCCAGCGCACGCTCAGGTGATCGAACAGCGCACCCGTGTGACAGTCTCGTGACACTGTGGTGAAAACCCGATGACAGCGATCGGTGAAGCCCCGATGACAGCGATCGGGCCCAGATGGCCCCGGCCCCGATGGCCCGGTTCGGGGCGTCGGACGGAAAGTCGCTGTGTGATCGGCCTGGGTGCTGGCAATCACGGCGGATCGGGAGTTGAATGCGGAGAAGAACGCAACCGCGGAAGGACTTCCCCATGACTTCGCGTCAGCGGCTGGCGACTCTGGCTGCCTCTACCGCCGTCGGGCTCGGTGCCCTGACCGTCGCCCCAGCCGCCGCCCACACTCTGCTGCATGATACGCAGTCGGCACGCACGGTCTCGGCCGACTATGCCGAGACGCACCGGGCCCAGCCGGCCTCGCACTCCACTGCCGAAGGTCGCGAGTCGCGCCCGCAGACCGCTCCGGACGCCCACCTCGGCGACGCAGATGAGAAGCAGCCGGACTCGGCTCCGCAGCCTGAGCTCACCGCCCCGCAGGAGACCCCGACCCGGCCGCCGGGTCAGCTGGGTGAGAAGGCGCCCACCGCCTCGAACGTGGCACCGGGCAAGGCGTATGCTGCAGCAGCCGAGGACTACGCCTACCCCGCCGCCCAGGTCAGCACATGGCTGCGCGAGGGCAGCACGGCCCCAGGCTACCCGGATGAGAAGATCGTGTTCCTCACCTTCGATGACGGGCCGACGGCACAGACGGCGGAGAGCCTGACGGTGGTGCGCGATCACGGCGTGCACGCGACGTTCTTCCAGGTGGGAAAGCAGATCGACGAGTCCACCGCGCCGATCGTCCGCGACGTCATCGAGCAGGGCAGCGCGGTGGCGATCCACTCGCACTCGCATGACTACGAGCGGCTGTATCCCGGCAAGCAGGCCGCTGCCGAGCAGATCGGCAGGGACTACGACCATGCACTTGCCGCTGTCCGCGGGGTGCTCGGGGAGGACTACGCCTCGACGGCCTACCGGTATCCCGGCGGACACATGTCGTGGAAGAACATCACGGCTGCCGATGCCGCACTCGCACAGCGCGGCGCGACGTGGATCGACTGGTCGACCGTCAACGGCGACGCCGAACCCGCCAGCCGCAGACCCCACGACGTGGCCGGTCAGCTCGACCGGCTGACCCAGCGCCGGGACGCTGAGGGGAACCCGAACGTCGAGGTCGTGCTCATGCACGATGCGCAGAACAAGCAGCTGACGACCAAGGCGCTGCCGGCGATCATCAAGCACTACCAGGACGCCGGCTACCGTTTTGGGATCATCGGTTGAGCATGCTGGTCAGCTGACGGCGGTGGCGCCGGCCGGGCGTAGACTGCCGTCATGCGCTCTGCTGCCCTGACTGCCCGGCTCGTCATCCCTGCGATCTGGCTGGGCCTCATCATCGCCATCGACCTCATCGAAGCGCCGCTGAAGTTCCAGGCCCCCGGGATCACGATCCCGCTGGGGCTGGGGATCGGGCGGCTCGTGTTCACTGGGATGAACATCGTCGAAGGCGTGCTCGCGATCATGCTCATCTCAGCCGTCGTCATGACCCGGCAGATTCGCCCGGCCTGGACGCTGCTGGCGACGATTGCCGGGCTGCTGATCGTCAAGGTCGCGCTTGTGCGCCCGCTGCTGAATGCGCGCACCGAAGCCGTGCTCGCCGGCACTGCAGAGGCGGGCAGTTCGGTGCACCTCATCTACATCGCCCTCGACGCGGCGCTGTTCTGTGTGCTCGCCGCCTTCACCTGGGTGCAGGCCCGCGCACTCGTCAGCCCCGCCGTGACTAGGGTGCAGGCGGGTGCGGCTGGGATCGGGGCGGGTGCGGCTGGGATCGGGGCGGATGCGACAGGCACGGATGCAGGCGGCTCTCGACCAGCGGGGAATCATATTCGATCTTCTTGATTGGGCCCTGCCCACCCGCATGTGCAGCGCCCGGCGCTGCTGGCGCGAGCGTGAAGAACGGGTGCGCGATATCTGGTCAGGACTCGGCGGGTGCTGAGATGTCACCGACAGGGCCGTCACCGACCGTGGCGGCGCCGACTGAGGTGCCGCCGGCCGACTGAGGTGTCACCGTTTGTCGCGGGGCGCCCGGCCCATGAGGTAGAACTCCGGGTTCGGGGTCATCCCGGTGACAGTCGCCATCCGGTTCGACAGTCCGAAGAACCCGGTGATGGCGGTGATGTCCCAGGCATCTTCGTCGTCGAACCCGTGGACGGCCAGCGTCGCGAAGTCGTCATCGCAGATGAGCCACGGGGTCTGCTGGACCTTCATTGCGAAGTCGAGCATCGCCGTCTGCCGCGCGGGCAGATCGGCGTGCCGGTAGTTCAGCGCGACCTTATCGGCGATGTAGGGGTCCTTCTCGAAGATCCGCAGCACCGCCCCGTGGGCGACCACACAGTACAGGCAGCTGTTGGCCGCCGAGGTGACAGTGATGATCATCTCCCGGTCGGCCTTGGTGAGGTTGCCTGTGTCCTTCTCCATGAGCGCGTCGTAGTAGGCGAAGAAGGCGCGGAACTCCGCGGGCCGGCGCGCGAGGTGTATGAAGACGTTGGGCACGAAGCCGGTCTGCTGACCGACCTCTTCGATGCGGGTGCGGATATCGGCGGGTAGGTCGGTGAGCTCAGCGGCGGGATAGCGATCTGTGGTGTGCGTCATACTCATACGATAGGCGCTCCGGCAGCTTCCGGCCCGTCGTCTCAGCGCCTCAGCAGCAGAGAGTCTCAGCGCCTTGGCGCCTGCGGCCGAAGAGTCTGAGAGTCTCAGCGTGGGATGTTGCCGTGACTGACCCGCCAGCGCTGCACCAGCACGAGCACGAGGCACATGACCGTCAGGCTCACGAGGGCGGCGAGGAACCACAGCACCAGCCGCAGCAGTGTCGGCGGGCCGCCGAAGACGAAGATCGCCGCGAACCCGCTGGCGATGCCGGCGATGATCCACACCGGTAGACCGATCCCGGCGCTCACCCAGCGCGGAAACGCACCAGCCGCCAGCGGAATGGCCGCGGCGATCGCGACGGCGGTCGCCGTGAGCAGGAAGAGGAAGATGATGAGCGCAGCCGCGAGGGTGGAGAAGAGCTCGTCGAGCACGCTGCCGGGCACGGCTTCGGAGCCGATGATCGGCTTCCAGGCGACCGCGGCGATGAGTCCCATGAGCGCAACGAGGACGGAGCTGACGGTGAACATCGAGACGAGCCCGTCGAAGCGCACTCCGCGATCGACGCGCTTCTCTCCGATGAAGGCCAACGGCACCACCATGCCGAGCAGTCCCAGCCACATCGCCGCGAAGACTTCCGTGCTGTCAACGGTTGTGCCGTTGTTGTGGCGCACGAGTCTGAAGTGCACACCGATGACGAACACAGTGCCGATGACGAGCCACACGATCGCCATCCCCACGCAGCGGCCGACGTCGGAGGTCCAGCGCGGCTGACGCCGGTCGGCAGGGCCTGGGCCGGGGGTCTTGTCCGGGCCGGGAGTCTTGTCGGGGCGCGGGTACGGGACTCGCGGCTCGGAGGCCCGGAACGGAGGCGGTGGCTGCGACTGCGGCGGCCAGGGCGGCCGCCCTGGCCCGGGCAGCGGCGGAGGTTCCGGCTGGTGCGGCGGATAGCTCATCTCAGACCTGCCGATCTGCTGTTGCGACATCGGGTTGTGCCTGCTGGCTGCGCCCGGTGAAGGCATCCATCGTGTTGTTGACGCCCAGGGCGTTCATGATCTGGTCGAACCAGGCGGCCGGCAGCATCCGCACGAGCGGCAGGGTGCGCACTAACCGGGGCATGATGAGCTGGACGCGCCCGGACTCGATCGCGTCGAGGATCCGGCCAGCGGCATAGTCTGGGCTGAGGATCGGCAGCAGGCGGGGGAACTTCGTCTTCACGCCGGCGAACATGCCGGTGTCGATGTAGTACGGGCACACGACGAAGGAATCGACACCGGTGTTGTCCTTGGCCAGTTCGACGCGCAGCGATTCGGCGAATCCGACAGCGGCGAACTTGCTGGCCGAGTAGTCGGTCTGCTTCGCCATCCCGACCAGGCCCGCCGCACTCGAGATCGTCACCACCAGCCCGGACCGGCGGTCGATCATGCCCGGCAGGAACGCTCGGGCCACCCAGTACAGGGCGAGGGTGTTGACGGCGAAGGTCCGCTCGATCTCCTCATCGGCAGCGTCGAGCAGCCGCTTGCCGGTGACGACTCCGGCGTTGTTGACGAGCACATCGACCGGGCCGGTCTCCTCCGCTGCGGAGGCGACTGCCTCCCGGTCGGTGACGTCGACGGCGAAGGAGGTCGCCGCACCGCCTCGGGACCGGATCGAGGCGCAGGCTGCCGCACCCGAGGTGGGCGAGAGATCCCAGATCACCACCCGGGCGCCGCGGGCGGCGGCACCCTCGGCGAGCAGCCGGCCGATGCCGCTGCCGCCGCCGGTGATGAGAACGGTGCGTCCGCTCAGGGGGTGCTTCATCGTCCTCTCCTTCCGTCACTTGGCGGCTCTGGACTCAGCGTACAGGCGCTCGGTGCCGTCACGGGGCCACAGTGAGGCGGACAGGCACACAGACGCGTGCGACCCGATTCTCTGCCGATACCCCGGTGGGCGTATGATGCTCTGTATCACCGGCACTGCGGAACGAAACAGCTGATGATGCCTTGACCTACCGAACGCGCAGGCAGTGCCACCTTCTTCTCATTCACATCTCTTCCAAGGATCTGCCATGACTGCTGCTGTTTTCACCCGCGGTTCTGCCACCACCTCGGCTCGCCGCTCACTGGCTGCCGGACTTGCCGCGCTCGCTCTCATCTCCGGCTCCGTCTTCACCGATGTCGCACCTGCTGCGGCCGCGCCGAAGGCCTGCTCAGCGAAGATGTCGGTCAGCCAGCCGCGCCAGTATTCGAACACCTGGGTCGAGGTCTCGAAGGTCGGCTCTAAGGCCAAGGTCGAAACCGTCGCACACTACAAGACGACGAAGACGAAGAAGCGGGCCACCGCTTCGACGAAGGGCAAGGCGAGCCTGAAGTACTACACCTCGGGCGCGACCCCGAACCGTGCAGTCAAGATCACCGTCACCGCGACGAAGGGCAAGACGACGTGGAAGTGCTCCACGTCGTTCACCCCGCGCCGGAAGTGACCGCCAGTCGCCGCCTCGGGCCCGGTGCCTTAGGCGGCAGCGCCGTCACCGGGACAGGGCGGAGATGACGACCGAGACGATCATCGCGAGCACGAGCGAGTTGAACCCGAAGGCGACGACGACATTGGTGCGCACCTGCCTCCAGGCAGCCTTCGTGCGGATCTGTGCTGAGATGCCGGCGGCCATCGTCGAGGCGAGCACTGCCAGGGTAAGGTAGTCGTCGAACTCCTCGGGCGGTTCGCTGTGGAAGCGGATGTGGCGCCTCTCGACGGCCGGCACGTTGAGGTGCATGTAGGCGGCGGCGAAGGCGAAGACCATGAACACCCAGGAGGCGGCAACGGCGAGGACGCCGAGTGCGAGGTAGAGCAGCGACTGGCGCACCACCTCAGTCTGGGCGAGCACGACGGTGAGGAAGATGGCGAAGGCGGCAGCGGTGACAGCGAAGTTCGTCGCACCACTGAACCCGAAAGCCCGCGCCCACCAGCGGCTCTGCACCCGGACTTCGCGACGCACCTGATCGATGAGCGCCGGTCCGCGCAGAAGCTTGTAGCTCCGTATCGTCCACGTGACGTAGATGAGGACGAAAAGGTTCCAGAACAGCAGGTAGAAGAGGACGACGAGCTCAGTCCGCAGCGATCCGTCCGTCGAGTCTGGGCGCAGCAGGAGGATTCCGGCCGTTTCGATCAGCAGGGTCAGGAGGGTCGCCGCAGCGGTCGAAACGGAGTAGCGGACAACATCGGTCGAAGTCTTCAACGGCTCGCCCTCACTCGGATCGCGGGTTCGGCACTGAGGACAGTGTAGCCAGGCAGATGCGGTATGCGTCGGTGATCGGCCGTGACCAGTCCGGGTGCCATAGGATCGATGTGAACTCCGTCACCAGCACTCTGAGACCGGAAAGGCACCGCTCATGCGCCCTGGCACGCCCTCAGTCCTCTCCGCCGCCCTCCTGACATCGCTCATGGTGCTGGCTGGTTGCGGCAGCAGTTCGCAGCCACCAGCCGATTCCACTCCAAGCCCTGCCCCCGAGGACACGGCCGGGGAGGATGCGCCTGAGGGTGGCGAGCAACCCGTTGCTGAGGATGCCACGGGCCCAGCGCAGAAGGACGGTGCAGGCACGGGTTCGAAGGCTGATCCCATGTCCGCCGTTGAGCAGAAGGTCGGTGCGGCAGTGGAGTCGGTGATGGGTCGCGGCGCCTGCAGTGAGCGAGAAGAGTTCACTCCCGGCACACCGCTGAGTGAGTGGAGCCGACTCGACGAGGGACCTCAGGATGAGGGCCTGTTCGGGCCACTGGAGGGAGCGCTGGTGGCCGTCGACTGCGTTCGATCGGCCCCGACAGAGATGTATCCCGACGGCAAGGAACGCGTACTGCTGCGCTTCTTCACCGACAGCGCCGATGTCGACTCCGACTTCCACCAGACGATGCCGTCGGTGCAGGGTGACTACGAAGCGGCCTTCTTCACGCATGATGACGAGAAGTGGACGGCGTACACACACCTGGCTGAGCAGAACACCATGGATATCCTGGAGACGAAGCTCGGTGCCGCATTCCACGGACCCGATGACTTCCAGCCCTGATGTGCTGATGCTGAAGTCCCCCGAAGCGTGCTGGTCAGGGGACTTCGCGCTCGGCCGCGACCGCCGATTCGCGCTTTATCAGATGACACTGGCAGCGCTGGAGCCGATGTACGGCCCAGCATCAGGACTGACACGCTCCACCAGCACAAGACGAAGGCCCCTGACCACGTCTTCTCGGGTCAGGAGCCTTCGCCATCGCGCGGAGGATAGGGGATTTGAACCCCTGAGGGCGTTAACCCAACACGCGTTCCAGGCGTGCGCCATAGGCCGCTAGGCGAATCCTCCGCAGGAAATCTTACCGGAACCCGAACGTTAAGCGAAATCGAGCCCGCGCGACCGGCGGCGCACCTGTCCTCCCGCGCTGCTGCCGCGGACACCGGGGCGCACAGCGCGATTCCCGTCGCAGAGTACGAAGAACTCGATTCGGCAACGACTGCCGACTTCTCGCACCCCTACCCGAGACATCTGGGCGAATGCGTGTCATAGTGGCACACGGCGAGTCCTGCGCATCCAGCGTCGGCGCCGCCGGAATGCCTGTCTTCCCCTTCCTCGAAAGGCATACATGCGCTACATCGCTTCTGCGGCTGCGACGGCGGTCGCCGCCAGCATGCTGACCGGACTCGGGCTCGCACCGTCCGCCGCCTTCGGCGCGGATCCGCAGCCTGAGATGAACGCCATCGACCTCGCTGAGATCAGCGACTCCGGCATCGGGATCCCCGGCGCCCGCGACCGCTCAGCGGCAGCCGAATCCGCAGCCGCCCAGCAGAGCGCGGATCACTTCTCGTTCCTGCCCTCCCTGCTGCGCACACCGGCACCCGGAACCAGCGGCACCACCGCCCCGGCACAACCGCTTGCCTACCCTGCCAGCCAGGCCGACACCTCGGCGCCGGACGGCGGTTCACCGAGGGATGCGATCCACGGTTCGGCCACTGACATCACCGAGGACGGCCGCACGATCGCCGCCCTATCCGATGTCGTCGAACCTGCCGATGATGCCCCGGGCATCGTCGGGGTCGTGTGGCGCGGGGCAGAGGACGCCGAGGTCGAGATCCGCACCCGCACCGACGGTATGTGGAGTGCCTGGTCGGGTCTCGACACCGACAACGACCCCGAGCAGCCTGGCGCCTCGGGCACCGAACCGTACTCGCTGGCCGGGATCGATGCCGCGCAGCTGCGCATCCTCGGTGACGCCACCCCGCACGAGGCGAGGATCCTCAGCGTCGACCCGAAGCGCTGGAGCAGCGATGAGACCGCCGTTGAGTTCAACACCCCGGTGACCGACAGAGCTGCCGACGCCTCGGATGCTCAGGCGCCTGCCGCCTCGGGCACGGCGACGATGGCCTACGCACCCGGCGACGCGGCAGCCCAGACTGTCGCCAAGGACAGCGGTGTGAAGGCCCCGAAGATCGAGCACCGCAAGGCCTGGGGTGCCGCGAAGCCGAAGTCGGATCCGGCGATGACCGGCAAGGTGCAGGCCGCGGTCGTTCACCACACCGGCGGGTCGAACGACTACACGGCTGAAGACGTTCCGGCGATCCTGCGCGGCATCCAGCACTACCACCAGCAGGGCCGCGGTTGGGACGACATCGGCTACAACATGCTCGCCGACAAGTACGGCCGCCTGTGGGAGGGCCGCGGCGGCGGGCTGAAGAAGAACCCGGTCGGCGCGCACGTCGTCGGCTACAACCAGGGCAGCTTCGGCATCTCGGTCATCGGCAGCTACGATAAGTCCGCGCCCCCGCAGGAGACCTTGGATGCGGTCGATCATGCGATCGCCTGGAAGCTCGCGCTCTCCGGTGTCGATGCCGACGGCAAGACCACCCTGAAGGGCACGAAGATCAACGTCGTCTCCGGCCACCGCGACCTCGGCCAGACCGACTGCCCAGGCGACGCGCTCTATGCGAAGCTGCCGCAGATGCGCAAAGACATCGCCGAGATCCAGAAGAACGGCGAGCCGGTGAAGAAGGACCCGCCGAAGGAAGAGAAGAAGGGCGAGGAGAAGGGCTCGGAGAAGGACTCAGGTCTGCAGCCGGGTGCCACCGACCGCAACGCCTGAACCGCGCAGGCTGGCCGACATCAGGTCACGCACGGGCGGGCTGGGAGCGATCCCCAGCCCGCCCGTGCGTTGTGGCGGCACGGTCAGCGAGACCTCGCTCCGCACGCCCCTGGTCAGCCGCCGCACGCCCCCGGTCAGCTGTCGCGGCCCTCGTAGGTGACATCGAAGAAGTCGAGCTCCAGGGCCACCGCGCGCTCCCAGCGGGCGGTGAGCTCCGCGGCCCGGCCCGCGGCCTCGGCAGCCGGCCACACCCGGTTGAGCTCATCGACGAGGAACTGGCACCACGAGCTGAACGCCTCCCCGCGGTGCAGCTCGATCCATTCGGAGTGGACATAGCGTTCAGGCAGCGGGGCGTCGCGCTCACCCCAGTCGAGGTAGAGCCACTCGGCGATGACGAGCATGACGAGCAGGTCTGCGTACTCGGCCTGCGCGACCGCATCGTACATCTCGGCCTGGAACCCGGCTGCCGCGCGACAGCTGCGGGTTCCGCCAGTCGTCCTCGGCGACGCCGAGCTGCGGGAAGGCCCGCTGGAAGTATCCGTCCTCATCGGCCGCGAGCATCCCGAGCTGGGCGGCGAACCGCAGCTTGGAGTCGCGCCGATCGGCGTGCGCCACACATCCGCCGAGCATCGAGAGGAACGCGTCGAAGAACTGATAGTCCTGCACGAGGCAGCCGGCGAGCACCGCATCCTCGATGGTGCCTGAGAACAGCTCGTCGACGAAGCGGTGCCCGACTGCGGCGTCCCACTGCCCGGCGCTGTCGCCGAGCCGCAGCCGCCCGACCGGCGAGTCGGCCGGGACGTGAATGGTCGTCTGAATCTGTATCATGTGATCTCCCCCGCCGGTATCACCCGGATCAGGTTCCTAAGTGTACTTCCCCGCGAGGTTGTGAACGCGATCTGTAGGTGAGGGTCCCCCGATGGCGGTGTGGGCGCGGTGTGGGCTCAGTACCGCTGGCGGCACTCCCCTGTCAACGACCCGCTGTAGCCCGTCTCCCGTGCCCGAGGCGCTGGTCGTCTCAGGCGTTTTTGGTTCGGTCCCTGCCTGGTCTAGACTGTTATGCGGCTCCCCGTGTGGCGTCATCTTGTGAACTCCCCCAGGGCCGGAAGGCAGCAAGGGTAAGCGAGCTCTGGCGGGTGCACGGGGAGTCCTCGCATTGACGCGCTGTCACAATTGCGCAACATCCCTCCGCACTGTTTGTGCTGGTCACACGCTATCTGCTCGGCGATCCGCAGGCTGAGGGCGCGCATTGTTCCACGGCCGTTACATCGCGGTTCCTATTATTTGTGCTGTCGCCTTCCCATTCCTGCCCTCGCAGTTCTGCGACTGTGCATCGTCTTCACTGCCATGAGAAAGGTCCCTCATGCTCCGTCGCCGCCCCTTCGTTGCCGGCCTCAGCGTCTCGCTCGCCATCGCCCTCGCCGCCTGCACGGCGACACCCGATGCTGAGCGCGGATCCGCGGCGGCTCCGAGCGCGGAACCGCACCCCGCACCCGAGGTGACGGTCTCGGTCGTCGACGATGGCGACGCCTCAGCTACACCCACCTCGGCGGCAGGTGCCAGCGGCACACCGGAGGCAGACAGCACCACCGGTGCAGCCGACGCTGATGGTGCAAGCATCGAACTCGACCCCAGCGGGCATTTCGCGCTGACCGTGTCCGGCGGCGAATTCACCGAGGTCACCGTCACCGATGCCGACCACCCTGAGGTGAGTGTCGACGGCACCTTCGACTCCGGCACCCAGGGAACCGATCCGAGCGAGCCGGCCACCGCCTCGGCGACGGAGACTGAGAGCGCCAACGTCGGCGGCGGCGCCGCAGGCGCAGACGCAACTCCCAGCGAAGGTGGCGTCCCCAGCGGCGACAGCACGACCAACGGCGGCAGCACTCCCAACGAAGGCGGCGCCCCCAGCAGCGACGATGCCGAGGGCCAGGGCACCCGCTGGGTCTCCAGCTACGGGCTGGCCGGCAACGCCGACTACGAGTGGACGGCGACGACCGTCACCCCGGACGGTGCCACGCATGAGGCTTCGGGGACGATCACGACGACCGAACCGCAGGGCCGCTCGGCGCGGATCTTCACCGTCATCGGCGATGACCAGGAGGTCGGCGTGGCCGCCCCGATCATCGTGAACATCGGCGCGACCGTGCCGGAGTCCTACCGCGATGACATCGAACACCGGCTGTCCGTCGAGGTCACCGACGAGGACGGCAAGGAGCGCGAGGTCGAGGGCTCGTGGGGCTGGCTGTACGACACCGACGGGATCTCGCGGGTGCACTACCGGCCCAAGGAGTTCTGGCCAGAGCACTCGAAGGTCAAGGTGACGATGGCTCTGGAGGACGTGCCGTTCTCGCAGACGCGCTTCGGTGAGAAGGACGTCTCGCTGGACTTCTCGATCGGCCGAGAGCAGACCACGACCGCCGATGCCAAGACGCACCGGATGATCGTCACCCGCGGAGATGAGACGATCATGGACTATCCCGCCTCGCTCGGCGCAGCACGCTCACCCTCGTTCAACGGCACCCACATCGTCATGTCGAAAGCGGCGAACTACACGATGACCTCGGAGCGCTGGGGGTACTCGACGCCGGTGCGCTGGGCGGTGCGCATCCACAACAACGGCGAGTTCATCCACGGTGCGCCGTGGTCTGCCGGCTCGCAGGGCTCGGCGAACGTCTCGCACGGCTGCATCAACCTCACCAATGAGCGTGCCAAGGAGTACTACGACTCGGCGATCTACGGCGACCCGGTCATCGTCAAAGGCTCCTCGGTGTCCCTGTCGAAAGAGGACTCGGACGTCGCCGACTGGGTCTACGACTGGGACGAGTGGCAGGAGCTCTCCGCACTCGACTGACCGCAGCGCCACAGCACAGAGCGGACGGGCAGACAGCTGACGCGGGGCCAGGAGATTCACTCTCCTGGCCCCAGTCGTGTTCCGGCGGTCCGGCCGGCGGCTCAGCCGGCCCGGCGCTCAGCCCTCGTCGACGTCCATCAGGGTCGAGCGGATGAGGAACCGCTTGCCGGTCGGCGTCTCGACGCTGAATCCGGCGCCGCGCCCGGGCACGACATCGACGGTCAGATGCGTGTGCTTCCAGTAGTCGAACTGTTCGGCTGACATCCAGAACTCCAGCTCCGAGGTGGTGCCGGCCGGCCGTGGGATCTCGAACCGGCCCAGCAGCACGTCGGCATCCGAGGTGAGGAACTCCCCTGCGGGGAAGCACATCGGCGTCGACCCGTCACAGCAGCCGCCGGACTGATGGAACATCAGATCCCCGTGCTGGTCGATGAGCTGCTGAAGCAGCTCGACGGCCGCCTCCGTCAGGGCGACCCGTGAACGGGTCTCCCCCTCGATCGTCGGGGCGGAGTCGAGCACGGCCGGATCGGCTGCTGCTGCGGCGGCTCCTTCGGCGATGGTGGTGTCATCGGACATCGGACCTCATCTCCGTGCATATTTGTGCACTGTGCTGCTGCGACGAGCCGGGCCGGCAGCCAGGCCGGCGAGCGGTCTGACCGCAGGCTGGCACAGGTGCTGTGCGCCGCTCCGGCCCGTCGCAGATGGCAGAATCAGAAGAAGCCGAGGGCGTCTTCTGAGTAGCTGACGAGCATGTTCTTCGTCTGCTGGTAGTGATCGAGCATCATGAGGTGGTTCTCCCGGCCGATGCCCGAGGACTTGTAGCCGCCGAAGGCCGCGTGGGCCGGGTAGTTGTGGTAGTTGTTCACCCACACGCGTCCGGCCTGGATCTCGCGTCCGGCCCGGTAGGCGACGTTGCCGCTGCGGCTCCACACGCCGGCGCCGAGGCCGTAGAGGGTGTCATTGGCGATCGACATCGCGTTGTCGTAGTCGCTGAACGAGGTCAGTGCGACGACGGGCCCGAAGATCTCCTCCTGGAAGATGCGCATCGAGTTCTGGCCCTTGAACACCGTCGGCTGGATGTAGAAGCCGCCGGCCAGGTCGCCGTCGAGTTCGCGCACCTCGCCGCCGACGAGCACCTCGGCGCCCTCCTGCTTGCCGATGTCGAGGTAGGACTTGATCTTCTCGAACTGGTCGTTCGATGCCTGCGCACCGACCTGCATATCAGTATCGAGCGGATTGCCCTGCTTGATCGCCCTGACGCGCTCGAGCCCAGCCTCGACGAACTCGTCGAAGATCGACTCCTGCACGAGTGCGCGCGACGGGCACGTGCACACCTCGCCCTGGTTGAGGCCGAACATCGCAAAGCCCTCCAGCGCCTTGTCGTAGAAGGCGTCCTTGTCCGCCATGACATCGGCGAAGAAGATGTTCGGGCTCTTGCCGCCGAGCTCCAGGGTCACCGGGATGAGGTTCTGGGAGGCGTACTGCATGATGAGCCGGCCGGTGGTGGTCTCACCGGTGAAGGCGACCTTGGCGATGCGCTTGTTCGAGGCCAGCGGCTTGCCGGTCTCCACGCCGAAGCCGTTGACGACGTTGATGACGCCCGGCGGCAGCAGGTCGCCGATGAGATCGACGAGCACCATGATCGAGGCCGGGGTCTGCTCTGCAGGCTTGAGCACGACGCAGTTGCCGGCCGCCAGGGCCGGGGCGAGCTTCCACACGGCCATGAGCAGCGGGAAGTTCCACGGGATGATCTGGCCGACGACGCCGAGCGGCTCCTTGAAATGGTAGGCGACGGTGTCTTCGTCGATCTGGGACAGCGCGCCCTCCTGGGCGCGGATCGCGCCGGCGAAGTAGCGGAAGTGGTCGATCGCCAGCGGCAGATCGGCGTTGAGCGGTTCGCGGATCGCCTTGCCGTTGTCCCAGGTTTCGGCGACCGCGAGCATCTCGAGGTTCTCCTCCATCCGGTCGGCGATCCGATTGAGGATCACTGCCCGCTCCGCCGGCGAGGTCTTGCCCCACGCCGGAGCGGCCTTGTGGGCGGCGTCGAGGGCGAGTTCGACATCCTCGGCAGTGGACTGCGCGACCTCGGTGAAGGCCCGGCCGGTGACCGGCGTGATGTTCTCGAAGTAGTTGCCCTTGACCGGCTTGACCCAGTCGCCGCCGATGTAGTTGTCGTAACGGGGCTCGAAGGCGACCTTGGCGCCCTCAGATCCCGGCTGCGCGTAGACAGTCATGGATGCTCCTCTTTGAGACGGTTGGAGGGGTGCGACAGCACCACTGCAGGCCGCAGGGGCGCTGCTTACCCTCACCCTACGAGGGTGTGATGCAGATCTCAACAGGCACCGGCTGGGGATTCGCACACAACCCGGCCACCGCCTCGGGAGCGGTGGAGAACCTGCCGCACACCTCAGGTGACGACCGGCCGGGAGCGGCCGAGCAGCAGCGCGATGACGAAGGCAACAGCCATCATCGCGCCGCTGAGGATCGTCACCCCGGTCCAGCCGCCGAGCTCCCATGCGGCAGGCGCCAGGTTGCCGTTGATCGAGGAGCCGCCGTAGTAGAAGAGCATGTACATCGATGCCGCCTGCGCCGGCACCCCGACCGAGGCCTTCGCACGCACGGCCACCCAGGCTGAGGCCAGCGAGTGCATGATGAAGAAGCCCATCGCCAGCACTGCCATGCCGGCGATGATGACGACCAGCGGGCGGGCGATGAGCAGGCCGATGCCGATGAGCGCGATGAGCGAGCCGAACGGCATGATCGCGCGCAGCGAGTACCGGTCGGCGGCCCGGCCGGCGAGCGCGCTGACGGTGCCGGCGACCGGATAGATGAGGTAGAGCAGGCCGATCGCGCCGATCGACAGCAGATACGGTTCGGCTTCGAGACGGAACCCGAGGACGTTGAAGGCGCCGACGAACACGCCCATCCCGAGCCCGCCGGTGAGGTACAGGCCCAGCAGCACCGGGTCGCGGAAGGCCCGGCCGAAGCTGCCGATGAGTTCGCGTGGGGACTGCCGGCGGGGTTCGAATCCGCGGGATTCGGGCAGCAGCGCCCAGCAGGCGGCCGCGCAGACGACCGATACGACGGCAGTGGCGGCCAGGGCCATGTGCGCGGGGCTCAGCGGCATCGCCGCGGTGAGCCCGAGGCGGTCGAGGAGGTCGATGGTGCCGGTAGTGACGAGTCGGGCTGACAGCCCGCCGATCGTCGTGCCGAAGATGTACAGGCCCGTTGCCGAGGTGGCGTAGGACGGGTGGATCTCCTCACGCAGGTACACTGCGGCAGTCGCCGGCAGCCCGGCGAGCACCACGCCCATGACGAAGCGGGCGAGGAGGAACAGCGCCCAGTCATCGACGACGGCGACGCCGATCCCGAGCACGGAGGCCAGAAGCAGCGACCAGCGGATCAGCCGCACCCGGCCGATGCGCTCACTGACCGGGGCGGCGACGATGAGCCCGAGCGCCAGCCCGGCGGTGGCAGCGGAGACGGAGAGTGCTGCGCTGGTCGGGGAGATGCTGTAGTCGCGGACGAAATACGGCAGAATGGCCTGAGTGTTGTACAGCAGAGTGAAGGTCGCCAGGCCCGCCATGAGCAGGCCGATTTCGATCCTGCGCGTCATCGGCTCCCCGCGCCGATAACCCTCGAAGCCCCGGTCGTCCTCACTCATCAGTCCCAGCATACGCTCGCGCCTCGTGCGCAGAACAAGGAGTCCGCAGTGCATTCCGACGGCCACCCCGCCGCGTCCGAGCCCACGTCGTCGCCGGCTGATGGAACGGCGCTGGCCTCGACGCCGGTGACCGCGCCGGGAGCGAATCCGGTGCTCGACTACGTCCACGGCCCGGTCGGGCTGCGGCTGCCCGATGTCGCTGCGATCGAGCCGGGTCACTTCACGACCGCCGCCGAGGCGGTGGTCGCCGAGCAGCGGCAGGCGGTCGCCGCGATCCTCGCGCAGGCAGACGAGCCGTCCCTGACGAATACGACGATCCGCATCGACCAGGCCAAGGAGCCGGCGTTTCGGCTGCAGGCGCTCATGCGGCTGTTCGAGTCGAACCTGCAGACCGAGGAGTTCGGCACCGCACTGGCGGCTGCCTCCCAGCTGCTGGTGCGCTCACGCCTGCAGCTGCTGCTCGACGGGCAGCTGTTCGCCCGGCTCGAAGCGGTGCCGACGAGTGAGCTGAATCCGGAGGACAAACGCCATCACGAGCTGCTCATCCGCGACTTCGTGCGCACCGGTGTGCGGCTCGATGACGCTGAGCGCACCCGGGTCGCTGAGATCTCCGCTGAGCTCGACCGGTTGGAGAAGGCCTTCTCGCGGCACCTGGCCGCCGACACCTCGGCGCTGGCCGTGCACTTCGACGACGCCGCCGCTCTCGCCGGGCTGCCCGAGGCGGCCGTCGAGTCCGCAGGTTGGCGCGCACGACAGGACGGGCAGGACGGCTATGCGCTGCCGCTGCTGAACTTCACCCAGCAGCCGCAGCTGGCCCAGCTGCACGAACCGGCATCCCGTCAGCGGATCTTCGAGCACTCGATCGCCCGCGGCTGCCGCGGCGGGGAGCATGACACCCGGCAGATCGTCAGCGACATCACCGCGCTGCGCGCCGAGCTCGCCCAGCTGCTGGGCTTCCGCAGCTTCGCCGAATACACCATCGACGATGAGACCGCCGACAGCCCCGATGCCGTCGGCGATCTGCTCGCCGGCGTCCTCCACCCGGCGCGTCAGACCTTCGAGGCCGAGATCTCAGCGATCTACGAGCAGTTCGAACCCGAGCAGATCGCCCCGGCCGACGTGCGCTACTGGCTGCAGCGGCTGCAGAGCGAGCGCTACTCCGTCGACCCGCAGCAGGTCGCCGCCTACTTCGAGCTCACCCGGGTGCTCCACGACGGCGTCTTCTACGCCGCCGGCCACCTCTACGGTGTCGAGTTCCGCCCCGCCTGTGACGAGAATGGGGAGCCGATGAGGGCCTGGCATCCGGACGTGACCGTCTACGAGGCGTGCGAGAACGACCGGGCCATCGGGCTCATCTGCGTCGACCCCTTCGCCCGTGCCGGCAAGCGCGGCGGGGCATGGATGGACCAGCTCGTCTCGCCCGGCCGGCTCACCGGTGAGCTGCCGGTCATCTCGATGACGATGAACATCACCCGGCCGGTGGCCGGGCAGCCGTGCCTGCTGAGCATGGACGAGGTGCGCACCCTGTTCCACGAGTTCGGCCATGTCTTCCACGGGCTGTTCTCCGACAGCACCTACCCGGACCGGGCCGGCACCGCTGTGCCGCGCGACTACGTCGAGTTCCCCTCGCAGCTGAACGAGATGTGGGCGCTGCACCCGCAGGTGCTGCCGCACTACGCCCGCCACGTGGAGACCGGCGAGCCGATTCCCGACGCACTCGTTGCCCGTATCCGTGAAGCCGATGACGTCGGCGCCGGATTCGACACGATCGAATACCTCGCCGCCGCACTGCTCGACCAGAGCTGGCACCTGCTGGAAGCCGGCGAGCGCGTCGATGACGTGCTGACCTTCGAGACCGCGGTGCTGGAGGCTGCCGGCTTCTCCCCGCTTGTGCCGCCGCGCTACCGCACCACGTACTTCTCGCACATCTTCGCCAGCGGTTACGCCGCCGGATACTACGCGTATCTGCAGGCCGAGATGCTCGCGGCCTTCGCCAGCGAATGGTTCGAGGAGCACGGCGGACTCAACCCCGAGGCAGGTGACGCCTTCCGCCGCGCCGTGCTCGCCCCGGGTTTCTCGACTGATCCGATGGAGACCTTCACCGACTTCTTCGGCCAGCGCCCGGATGTCGGTCCGCTGCTGCGCCGGCGCGGCTTCGCCCCGCGCCATGACGCTGCCACCTGACCTGCCCGCAACTGACCTGCTCTGCGACCCCTGAAGGAGAGGACACCATGCACGCACGCAACGCAGCTGTCGCCCGGGACCTTGCAGCCGCCGGCATCGACACGGAGATCACGCTGTTGACCGAGCAGACGAACACCGCCAAGGCCGCTGCCGCGTACCTCGGCGTCGAGGTCGGGGCGATCGCCAACAGCCTCATCTTCGACGCCGACGGCGAGGCGGTGCTCATCATGACCTCAGGCCGCCACCGCGTCGACACCGACCATGTCGCTGGGATCGTCGGCGCGGAGAAACTCGGCCGGGCGAGCGCGGATCTGGTGAAGGCCGCGACTGGCCAGGTGATCGGCGGGGTCGCCCCGTGCGGCCATCCGGCCCCGGTGCGCACCTACATCGACGTCGCGCTGCGCGATTACCCCGAACTGTGGGCCGCCGGCGGCACCGCCGACTCGATGATGCCCATGACCTATGACCAGCTCATCACTCTGACGAATGGACAGGAGATCTCCGTTGAACCCTGAGAACACCGACAGGCCTGCTGCATCTGGGCAGCCGGGTCAGCACAGCGAGCACCCGGCGGTAAACACCCAGTCCCCCACACTCGGCCACCCAGCCACCGCCTCGGGCGCGGATTCCAGCACCGCCCGAGGCACAGATTCCAGCGGCGCTGGCGCAGACTCCGGCGGCGCCGGCGCCCGGCTGGCCGCTTTCGCCACCTCCCGCGGTCGGTACTACGCGATCGTGCTCGCCGTCTTCTGCGTCGTGCTCATCGTCTCGAACATCTCAGCGACCAAAGTCATCGGCTTCGGGCCGATCGTCACCGACGGCGGCGCCTTCCTCTTCCCGATCGCCTACATCCTCGGCGACGTCATCAGCGAGGTCTACGGTTTCGCCGCCGCTCGCAAGGCCGTCATCACCGGCTTCGCGCTCCAGATCCTCGCCAGCTTCGTCTTCTGGCTCGTCCTCATCTCACCGCCCGGTCCCGGCTATGAGAGCCAGGAGGCTTTCGAAGCCGTGCTCGGCTTCTACCCGCGGATCGTGCTCGCCTCTCTCGTCGGCTACGTGGTCGGCCAGCTGCTGAACTCCTATGTGCTCGTGCGCGTCAAGCGGGCGATGGGCGAGAAACGGCTGTGGGTCAGGCTCATGTGCTCGACCGGCGTGGGCGAGTTCGCCGACACGCTGCTGTTCTGCACCATCGCCTTCGCCGGTGTCATCCCCGGCAGCGACTTCATCGTCTACATAGTCGTCGGCTTCGTCTACAAGGTCGCCGTCGAGGTGCTGTGCCTACCGCTGACGTACCAGGTCATCAAGGTCTTCAAGCGGCACGAGCCCAGCTACGGCAACGTCGACGAGACCGAGCACCTGCGCGCCAACGCCGCAAAGCTCTAGGAGCCGACGGCGAAGCTCGTCACAGCGGGCCGGCAAGCGACGCAGTGGACCCATACCTGCACACCGGCGAGACCGGTCACGCGTGCCGGTGGCTGAAAGTTTGAAAAGCTATTCATGGTTTGGAGCCCTCAAACCATGAATAACTTTTCTAACTTTCCCAGTGGGCGGACCACCCAGGGGCCAGACGGTCCGATCGGTCAGGTGATCTGCTGAAGCCAGAGCACCACTTCTCGCGCTGGCTCCACCGCGCTGCCGCTCAACTTGCCGTGCTGGCTCCACCGCGCTGCCGCTCAACCTGCCGTGCTGGCGCTCAACCTGCCGCGCCGTGGGCGCCGCGCTCGACGAGTTCGAAGCCTGCGCCTGAGTACATGACAGTCCAGTCACCGCCGAAGCGCTCCTCAGCCCAGATCTCCACGGGCTGCCCGACGTCATCGGGCCGGCGCAGCACCGCCTCGGGCACGGTGTCGCCGACACTGCCGATCCAGAACGTCTGCGTGCACGGTACAAGGTGGGCCAGCAGCCGGACGTCGGCGGCGACGGAGCCGTATCTGCACGCCTCAGCGATCGCCTGATCAGCATTGAGGTCGAAGGCCTGCCAGCGCCACAGCAGCTCGATCTGGGTCTGTGAGAGCATCGCGGCAGCCGCGATCGCGGCGATGAACGGTGCGAACACGCGGTGCCGGCGGGCGGCTGCGTCGATGAGGCACACGGCAGCGATCGGCATGAGGACGGCCGAGTAGTGGAAGTCCGTCTCCCAGTAGCCTTCGACGCTGCCGAGGAACCGCCAGGCCAGGGTCGGCAGCATGAGCAGGATGAACGGCGAACGCACCCCGATCCCACCGGCGGCGAGCACAAGGAACCCGGCGGTGCCGAGCTTCGTCGTCAGCCCTGCGGTCAGCGTCTCGGCAAGCGTGAGCTGGCCGGAGTAGTCGTAGCCGCCGGTGACGTTGAAGGCCGGGATGAAGATCGCCACGGCGAACACCGTCCAGGCAACACCCCAGGCGGCGAGGAAGATCGCCGCGCGTGTCTCAGCGCGGTTGCGCAGCCAGATGACGAGGCCGAACACTGCCACGGTGATGCCGAGGTCCTCTTTGACGAAGACGAGCAGCGCGATCGCGATGAGCGCCGGCAGCCGTGTGCCGCGCATCCACCACACGAGCCCGAAGGCCAGCAGCGGTACGGCGAAGGCGATCTCGTGGAACTGCGCGATGACGGCGTTGACCAGGCCCCACGAGAATACGTACGCGCCCGTCACCAGCCAGCCGCCGCGGGTGCCGAGGCGTTCGCGGGCGAGCGAGGCGATCGGCCACACGGAGGCGGCGAAGAGCGCAGCCTGCGCGATCATGAGCGTCAGCCCGGAGGGTGCCAGCCAGTACAGCGGGGTGAGCAGGACGAGGATCGGGTGGAAGTGATCGCCCCACAGATGGAAGCCAGGGCCCTTGATGTCGACGATCGGCGTCTGCCCGCGGGCGTACTGGTCGAGCAGCTGCGTGAAGATCCCCAGGTCCCAGCTCGGCGCGTAGTTCGCCCGCCACATGAGGATCGACAGCACCGTGTACAGCACGAAAGCCGCAGCGGTGCCGATCGCCGGCATCCACTGAGTCAGCAGCCTACCGAGCGTAGGCCCGGTGTCAGCGTGGGCGGCGCGAGCTCCCGTGCCCGAGGCGGGACTCTCCTCGGTGCCGGCGGCAGCGTGGGCACCAGTGCCGGCGGCAGCGTGGGCACCAGCGCCGGCGGAAGCGTAGGCACCAGTGCCGGCGGCAGCGTGGGCACCAGTGCCGGGGTGCGCGTCGCTCACTGCATGGCCGCCTTCGGGGCGTAGTAGCGGCCGAGCACCTCGGCTTCGAGCTCATCGAACCGGCCGTCCTCGATCGAGGCGCGGATCTCGTCGACGAGGGCGACAATGAAGTGCTCGTTGTGGATCGTGCACAGGGTTGAGAAAAGCATCTCCTTGGCCTTGAACAGGTGCCGCAGGTAGGCGCGGGAGTAGTTCCGGCAGGTGTAGCAGCTGCACTCCGGGTCGATCGGGCCGAAGTCGCGGCGGTACTTCGCACCGGTGATGTTGTACCGACCGTCCCGAGTGTAGACAGCGGCATTGCGAGCCACCCGGGAGGGCGAGACGCAGTCGAAGGTGTCAGCACCGGCTTTGATCGCGGTGAACAGGTCGTCGGGTTCGGAGATGCCGAGCAGGTGGCGCGGCTTGTCCTCGGGCAGCTCCTCGCACACCCAGCCGACGATCGTTCCGAGGTTCTCCTTCTCCAGCGCCCCGCCGATGCCGAAACCGTCGAAGTCCATCGCCCCGAGGTCGCGGGCGGCTTTGCGGCGCAGGTCCTCGTACTGTGCGCCCTGCAGCACCCCGAACAGCGCCTGGTACGGCCGGTGAGAACGGGCTTCGGTGAGCCGTTCGTGTTCGGCCAGGCAGCGTTCGGCCCACAGCCGGGTGCGCTCTAAGGACATCTCCTGGTAGCCGCGGGTGTTCATGAGCGTGGTGAGCTCGTCGAACGCGAACATGATGTCAGCACCGAGCTGATGCTGGACCTGCATCGACACCTCGGGGGTGAAGCGGTGCAGGGTGCCGTCGATGTGGGACTTGAACGTCACCCCGTCGTCGTCGACCATCGCCCGGCGCTCCTTGTCGGCGGCCATCGCCGAGTCGTCCGGGGAGTCGGGGATGTCCATCGAGATGACCTTCTTGAAGCCCACGCCCAGGCTCATGACCTGGAACCCGCCGGAGTCGGTGAAGGTCGGGCCCGGCCAGTTCATGAACTTCCCCAGCCCGCCGGCCTCGTCGAGCAAGTCGGCGCCGGGCTGCAGGTACAGGTGGTAGGCGTTGGCGAGCACCGCCTGCGCGCCCAGTGCTGCGACGTCGTCGGGTTTGACGGCCTTGACGGTCGCCTTCGTGCCGACCGGGATGAACGCCGGGGTCTGGATCTCACCGTGCGGGGTGCGGATCGTCCCGGTCCGCCCGCCGGTCTCCATCCGGGTGCCCACGGAGAATCCGAAGTCCTCCCGCTGACAGACGGCCTCGGTTCCTGCCGCACCCGAGGCGCCGGTGTCCTGTTGCTGAGAAGTCACCTCAACAGTTTAGCGACGGAATATATGGTGCGAGTATCGGCACCGGCGCCGCAGTCCCTGCGGCATGAGCGACGGAGGACACCATGAGACTGGCGACGATCACCCTGACGGCAACCGGCGGCACGACCGCGGCACTGCAGACCGGCGAAGGCTATGTGCCGATCCACGGTTTCGCCGACGTCGGCCAGCTGCTCGCCGCCGATGGTCTTGAGCAGGCGCGCACCGCCTCGGCGCCGGTGATCCCCGCACACGAGGTGCGCACGCTGCGGCCGGTGCTGCATCCGGCGAAGGTGCTGTGCATCGGGCTGAACTACCGCAATCACATCGCCGAGGTCGGGATGGACACCCCGGAGTTTCCGACGGTGTTTGCGAAGTTCGCCCGCTCGCTCACCGATCCCGGCGCCGAGGTGGTGGCCCCGCAAGAGGACGAGAAGCTCGACTTCGAAGGCGAGCTGGCGATCGTCATCGGCACGCACGTCCGGCGGGCCAGCGCTGCCGCGGCGGCTGCCGCGATCGCCGGGTACACGGTGGCCAATGACTTCTCGATGCGCGGCTATCAGCTGCGCACCCAGCAGTGGCTGCAGGGCAAGATGTGGGAAGCCTCCTCGGCGGTCGGGCCGGTCGTCGTCACCGCTGATGCGTTCGACCCGGCGGCGGCGACGCTGACAACCCGGGTGAACGGGCAGGTGCGGCAGCAGGATTCGACCGGGGACCTCGTCTTCGGCCCAGCTGAGCTTGTGGAGTATCTGTCGGCGATCATCACCTTGGAGCCCGGCGACCTCATCCTCACCGGCACCCCGGCCGGGGTGGGCATGGCCGATGAGCGGTGGCTGGCACCCGGCGACGAGGTGTCGGTCGAGATCACCGGGATCGGTGAGATCAGCAACCGGATCGGCGCCGGCGAGTACATCTGAGCTTCGCCGATGAGCCGCTCAGGAGGGATTGAGATCGCAGGATTCGCGGATGGGCAACTCCTGCGAGCCGCCGTACCTGGTGACGACGGGGCGCTGCCCCGCGAGCGCCTCGGCCACCCGCAGCGTCGCCGCCTGCTGCATTCTCAATTCACAATTCGCCGAGCATCTTGCCGGGGTTGAGGATGCCGAGCGGGTCGAGTGCACCCTTGATCTTCAGGTGCATCGCCCGGGAGACCGGGTCGAGTTCGCGGGCCAGCCACTTCTTCTTCAGATAGCCGACGCCGTGCTCACCGGTGATGGTGCCGCCGAGCTCGAGGCCGAGGGCCATGATCGCGTCGAACGCGGCGAGTGCCTGCTCGGTGGCCTCCTCGACGCCGGCGTCGAAGAACACGCACGGGTGCATGTTGCCGTCGCCTGCGTGCCCGGCATTGCCGATGAGCACATGCGGGTACTGCTCGCGGATGTCGTCGAGGCAGGTGAAGAACTCGCGCATCTTCCCGCGCGGGATGCACACGTCGTCGATGAGCTCGCCGCCGCCATGGGCGTTGGCATACTTCTCCCCGGCCGGGCCGACCGCGCGGCGGGCGGCGACGAGGAGTTCGGAGTCAGCCGGGTCTTCGCTGAAGACGACCTCGGCGGCGTTGCAGGCGTTGGCGACCCGGGTGAAGGTCTCCATCTCCGCAGTCGCATGCTCTAAGCTGCCGTCGCCGTTGGACTGCACGAGCAGCATGGCACCCATGCCTGAGGGCAGGCCGAAGTCGCCGTAGTCGTTGATCATGTCGATCGAGGTGCCGTCGAGGTACTCGAGCATCGAGGGCCTGGCACCGGTGGCCATGAAATCGCAGACCGTGCTCGCGGCATCGGCGGCCTCGGGGAACAGCGCGATCGCCGTGAGCGGGTCGGGCAGGGCCGGGATGAGGTCGAGGGTGATCTCGACGATGACCCCCAGCGTGCCCTCGGAGCCGATGAACAGCTGGGAGAGCTCGAGCCCGGCCACGCCCTTCTGGGTGGGCCGACCGACGCGGGTGACCTGCCCGTCGGCGAGCACCACGGTGAGGCTGCGGACGTAGTCGCGGGTGACGCCGTACTTCACACAGCACAGGCCGCCGGCGTTCGTGGCGACGTTGCCGCCGATCGAGGAGATCGCCACCGAACCGGGATCCGGCGGGTAGGCCAGCCCGTACGGGGTCAGAGCCTTCTTGAGGTCCTGGTTGATGACGCCGGGCTGGACGGTGCAGGTCTGCTCGACGGTGTTGATCTCGACGATCTCGTTCATCTTCGCCACCGACAGCAGTAGGCAGCCCTCGACGGCGTTCGCACCCCCGGACAGCCCGGTGCGGGCACCCTGCGGGACGACCGGGATGCGGTGGGTGGTGGCGAACCGCAGAGTCGCCTGCACGTCGTCGACCGAGGCGGCGCGCACCAGGGCAGCGGCCTCGCCGACGTGGGAGAACAGCGCCCAGTCCTTCGAGTAGGTGCCGATGACATCCCGGTCGGTCACCAGCGCCCCGGCACTCAGCTCAGCGGCCAGCTCGTCGAGCGGCAGCGCGGCAGGCTCAGTCGCGGCAGGCTCAGTCGGGGAACCTGCAGCCGCTGCGGCACCCTGATGTGCGGTGGTTGCGCTACCGGTCGTCACTTCGGTGCTCCCTCCGCCTCGGTGGGAGCGCCGGCATCAGAGACCGCACCGCCGGCGGCGGCGAAGTCGCCGGCGACCTGCAGCACCCGCTGCATCGCCTCGGCCGGGCCGACGGAGATCCGCACACCCTCGCCGAGGTTGCGCACGGCCAGACCGGCCTCCAGACAGGCCCGTTCGAAGTCATCGGAGCGCTCCGCGAGGTTGAGCCACACGAAGTTGCCGTGAGCGTCGAACACCTCGAAGCCGCGCTCGCGCAGCCCGGCAGCCAGGTCATCGCGCAGCCGAGCGACCTCCTTGGCGCGGACCTCCATGTCCTGGCTGTGCTGCAGCGACACGAGCGCAGCCTGCTGGGCGGAGGCGCTGACGGAGAACGGCAGGATCGACTTGCGCAGCTCCATGATGAGCTCGGGGTCAGCCACCGCATAGCCGACCCGCAGCCCGGCCAGTCCGTAGGACTTCGAGAAGGTGCGCAGCAGCACGAGGTTCGGGTGCCGGCTGAGCGCTGCCAGGCCGTCTGCGGCGTCATCGGCGTCGCAGAAGTCGATGTAGGCCTCGTCGAGGATGACGATGACATCAGCAGGAACCTGGGACATGAACGCATCGAACTCGCCCTGCCGCAGAGCCGGGCCGGTCGGGTTGTTCGGGCTGCACAGGATGACCAGGCGGGTGCGCTCGCTGATCGCAGCCGCCATCGCCGGCAGATCGTGGCGGCCGCCAGCATCGACGCTGATGCGCTGGTGGGTCGCCCCGCACAGGTTGGCCAGCTGCGGGTACATCTCGAACGACGGCCACGGATAGACGACCTCGTCACCGGGGTCGACGGTGATGTGGAAGAGGGCCTTGAGCATCTCGGAGGCCCCGGCGGAGAACAGCACCGCCTCGGTGCCGACACCGAGGTGGTCGGCGAGCGCGGCGGTGAGCTCAGCGGTCGAGGGGTCGGCATAGCTGGCCGGGGTGCGCCCACCGGCGGCGATCGCCTCGGTGACGGCCGGCAGCGGATCCATGTGGTGCTCGTTGGAGGACAGTTTGAAGGTCTTCAGACCCTCGGTGGCTTTCGGCGGTTTGCCCGGCACATAGGCAGGGGTGTTCTGCAGGGCCGGGCGCAGGCGGAACTTTTCACTCATAGCGTCATGGTGCCATATCGTGCCCCGCGCCCGAGGCGATGTCCGGGTTCCGCGGCCGCCGCCGAGGTGAGAGTCGGCTGGGTGGGACGTGCGGGCTGATCTGAGACACTGGACAGATGGCAGCACAGCGGCAGTGGCGTGAGGACATCCTCGGACCCCGGTTCCGCATGCTGCCGATCGACGTCGGCGACGGGCAGAACGCCGTCATCATCGCTCCGACAGTGCCCGACCCGGCCCCGGTACCCGCTGCCGACCCGGCTCCGGCAGCACTGCGGCAGGCGCAGCCGGCACTGCAGCCCGCAGGCGCCGGGCACCCGGCGATCCCGTCGGCCACCGCGGTCATCTACCTGCACGGCTGGTCGGACTATTTCTTCCACCACCGGCTGGCCGACTACTATGCGTCGCTGGGCATCGCCTTCTACGCTATCGATCTGCGCCGCTACGGCCGCAGCCTGCTCATCGACGCAGCCGGCGGTCCCGAGCGCTGGGCGCCCGACACCTCGGGCGCGGACGCCGCCCTGACCGACGAGGCGGCCGCGCAAGCGCTGGCGGCAGCTGCTGTTCAGGAGGTCGAGGACGATCTGCCCGCCCGGGTGCTCACCGGGCATGAGACCCATGCCGGGTATATCGAGGATCTCAGCGACTACGACGAGGAGATCGCCGCAGCACTGGCGGTGGCGCGAGAGGAGAACCCCGGCTGCCGGATCCTGTTGCACGGCCATTCGACCGGCGGGCTGATTCTGTCGCTCTGGGCGGCACGGCATCCGGAGGAGGCGAGCGCGCTGCTGCTGAACTCGCCGTGGCTGGAGTTCCAGTACGATGCCGCCGCCCGCAAGCTCATGAATGCGTGGATGAGCCTGCGCTCGAAGTCGCTTAAGCCGCTGAGCGTGCGGATGCCGAATTTCTACACCCTCGCCAGCGCTTCCCTCGGCCGGCTGCCGTATGACCTCCGGCTCAAGCCGCCGGGCGGGTTCCCGATCTACCCGGCGTGGCTGCAGGCGATCTTCGCCGGCCATGAGCAGGTCGCCGCCGGTCTCGACCTCATGATCCCAGCGCTCGTGCAGACCTCGGCTGCGACCCTGCGCGGCGGCTCCTTCTCCCCGTCGATGGCGACCGCCGACATCATCCTCGACGTCGATGTCATCGCCCGCCGGGCGCTGTCGCTTGGCCGTTCCGTGACGATCGAGAAGATCCCGAATGCGATGCACGACGTCTTCATGTCCGCCGAGACCCCGCGCCGCCAGGCCTATGACGGAGTCGCCCGGTTCCTCTACGGCACCCTCGGCTGAACCGGCCGGCTGGCTGGGGCCTGCCCTCCGCGCCGGGTCTCGACGCTCCCCACCAGGACCCGGCCACGCCCGCCAGTCCTCTGCCATGTCCGCCAGTCCTGTGCCCTGCCCGGCAGATGGGACGGTGTCGTTACCGGCACGGAAGCGCTCTAGAGTGTCGGCATGACACAGCACGGTGACCTGTCCCATGTTCTTGCCCGCCGCGCCCAGGGCGGACCCGGTGAGCTCTCGGCGATCCTCGCGCTCGCAGCCCAGGGCGGGGATCTCATCGACTTCACCGGCGGGTTCCCCGACCCCGGCCTGTTCGATGCGCAGCTGCTGAGCGAGCTGGCGTCCAAGGCCGTCTCCACCGCGCCCGAGGTGGCGCTGCAGTACGCTTCGAACCGCGGGCTGGCCCCGCTGCGCGAGTCCCTGCGCGCCCTCATCGCCCAGACGCAGGAGCATTCACCGGCCGACGGCGAGCTCATCGTCACCTCCGGCGGGGTCGACGCGCTCACCCTGGTGACGAAGGCGCTGGCCGATCCGGGCGCTGCCGTCCTCGTCGAGGCGCCGACGTATCTGGGGGCCTGCACGGTATTCACCACCAATGAGACGGCGCCGGTGGCGATGCGCAACGACGCTGAAGGCCTCGTTCCCGAATCCCTCGCCGAGGCGTGTGAGACCGCCCGCAAGCAGGGCGCGGAACCGGCGTTCGCCTATGTCATCCCCGACTTTCAGAACCCTTCGGGTCTGCTTCTGTCGACTGCGCGCCGTGCTGCGCTCGTCGCTGCGGCCCGGGAGGCCTGCATTCTCCTCGTTGAGGATGTCGCCTACCGCGATCTCGCCTTCGACGGCTCGTACCTGCCTTCGCTCTATCAGCTCGGCCCGGACGTCACGGTGCAGATCGGCACGTTCTCCAAGACCTTCACGCCCGGCACCCGGCTGGGCTGGGCGTGCGGGCCGGAGGCGATCATCGCGGCGATGGCCGAGGTCAAGACGACGACCGACCAGTGCGCCTCCGCCCTCGGGCAGTGCATGCTCGACGCCTACATCCGCGAAGGCCGCTTCACCGCCGGGCTGCCGGCCATCCGCCGCGCCTACGCGCAGCGGTGCGCTGCCCTGCTGGCCGCACTCGCCACGCACCTGGAAGGCGCAGCGACGTGGACGCAGCCCGCTGGCGGGTTCTTCACCTGGGTGGAGGTTCCCGGCATCGATGCGAAGGCACTCGCCTCGGCTGCCGTTGAGGCGGGAGTCGCCTATGTGCCCGGAGCCCCGTTCTTCGTCGACCGGGTCATCGATGACCACCTGCGGCTGTCGTTCTCGCGTACGCCGGCCGAGCGGATGGACGAGGGCGTCAGGCGGCTGGCCGGCGTGCTGGAGCGCGCGCGAAGCTGAGCTGCCGCTTGGTGCAACGCGCGGCTTCTGGGGGATCTCAGCTTCTGGCGCTGCTTCTTCTGGAGCTTTCGGCTCAGGAGAGTTCGGCGCCGGCGGCGTTCATCTCCTGCAGCGCTTCGGCAGACCGGTTCTCATCGACGCCGGCGACAAGATCGACGAGCACCCGGACGGCGAAGTCCTCATCGCGGCCGTCGAGCACGGTGGCGCGCACGCAGTGATCAGTGGCGATGCCGCACACGACGATCGAGCGGATGCCCTCTGCCCGCAGCCAGTCGGCGAGCATGACCGAGTCGTCATCGGTGAGATGACCTTCGAATCCCGAATAGGCCGCCGCATGCTCACCTTTGCGGAAGACCGCATCGATGCTGTCGATGGCCGGCCTGAGCTCGGGGTGGAAAGCAGCACCGTCGGTGCCGGCCACGCAGTGGACCGGCCAGGTGCTGATGAAGTCGGGGCGGTCCGAGAAGTGATCGCCGGGATCGATATGCCAGTCAGCAGTGGCGACGATGCGGGCGTAGTCGTCCCGATGCGCGGTGATGAAGTCGGCGACCCGGCGGGCCACCTCGGTCCCACCCTCGACCCCGAGGGCGCCGCCTTCGCAGAAGTCGTTCTGGATGTCGACGAGGACCAGAGCGGTGCTCTCGCGGTTGAGTTCGGCAATCATATCCTTCAGTGTATGGCAGGCAGCAGCGGAAGCCGACTGTCGCAGGACTGCAACAGAGCCTCGTTGTCCCCTCCCGGTTCCACCCTTTAGGCTCAGGATCACAGCACCCGCCTCACACCAGGAGCACCGCGATGAAGCACCCGTCCCCCTTCCGGCTGGCCGCCGGTTTTGCAGCAGCAGCCGGCTTAGCCCTCGTCCTCTCTGCCTGCTCCGGCGGCTCCGGCGCAGCGGGCAAGTCCGCCGAACGGGCCGAGGGCGGCACTGAGCAGGCCGGTGAGGAGGCCTCCGCGCCCGCAGACGATGCCCTCAAGCAGCTGGACGAAGACGAGCTTGCCACAGTGCTCAACGAGCTGACGTACGACGGGAAGAGCTTTGCGACCATCGACGTGGAGCCGCCGGCGGTGCAGAGCGCGATCGAGCAGTTCGAACAGGCCGACGTCGAACCAGCCGCCTGCCAAGACGTCCTCATCGAGCTCGTGACCAAGCCCTCTGCCGATGCCCCGAACAAGTCGGCGCTGAGCGACGACAATGGCTACACGGCGGCGATCGCGTCATATGAGACGAACAACGATGCCGCTGCGGCACTGCAGAACATGATCGACACGAGCTCCACCTGCAAGAATATGACGATGACGGTGGCTGGAGAGCGCATCGAGATGGAGATGTCCGTGGACGTCGTCGACATCCCCGGCGCCGACCAGGCAATCGAGACCGTGACCACGAGCCCGATGGCTCCGGGCACACAGCAGCACACAGTCTCAGCCGTGGTCAAGAACGGGCTCGTCACCGGCTCTGCCCAGCACGACTCAACGACTGAGAAGTCCGTCGGCATCACCACTGAGCTGGTCAGCGCCTACGACAAAGCCACCAGCTGACCCAGGCTCACCCCCGCTGTTTCCCGCCTGGCACCCCTTCAGCTCCTCTTCGGCCGCCTGACGCCACGTGTCCTCGAGTGCCAGCAGCGCGGGAGGGAGGGCCCATTGACGCACGAGCCGCAGCCCGGGTTCGGATCCGAACTCCGGCTCGCTCGTCGGCACGGAACCGCACGTGCCGCGTGCCGCCAATGCCACCACGCGAGCCGGCCGGATCTCAGCGTAGAGCTGACCGGTGCTATCGGTCACCGTTGCGCAGCGCTCGGCCATGGCGGCTGCTTCGCACACTGCCTGCAGCTCGCCCGGTCCGGGGCAGAAAGCCCGGTGTGCACAGACATCGAAGCGCGGACGAGCCCGGTTCCATTCCGGAACCACATCGTGGACCCGCGGGTCGGCGGCGAAGACGCCCGGCACCTCGGGGCCGGTTGCAGCAGCGTCCTGGCCTGCGGTGACCACGACGTGCACGTCGCCGGCGGCCAACAGCGCGGTAATCGCGGCGACGTCGCAGCCCGTGTCGCCGCTGCTCGGCAGGTGGACGAGGATGTCGGGGACTGAGAAGACGATGCCGGCAGGGCGCATGATCGGATGCGTGATGCTGGCAGCCAGCGCCATCGACTCGGCGTTCTTCTCCGCCCGTTTGCCGGCGGTATCCGCACCCCAGCGGTGGGCCCAGTCGCCGCCGAGGTGGTGGGCAAGGGCGTGCGGGAGGTGCCGGTAGCCCGCGCCGGCCAGGCGGGCCTGCCAGGCGAGTTCCCAGTCCTCGCCGCCGTAGCCGATGAAGCGGGCATCAAACCCGCCGATCGTCTCGAACAGCTCGCGGGTCACAGCGAGGACGGCAGAGATGATGAACCGGAAGCCGGTGTCGTCGACGCGCTGCAGGTCCGACGTGTCCGCCCAGGCGCGGGTGAGCCAGGCAGGTTCGCCGAGGTCGGTCGGCGGAGTGGTGTCGGTGTCGAGCATGCGCCGGCTGCCGACGGCCAGCGTCCACGGCTCAGCGACGAGCGCCTCTGCCAGGACGGCGATGCAGCCAGGCTGCGGGATCGTGTCGCCGTCGAGGAAGACGAGGATCGTCCCGCTGGCGTGTGCGGCGCCGAGGTTGCGGGCGGCTGCGGCGCGGAAGCCCCGGTCGTCCTGGCGGACGAGTCGCACGCCGGCCGGCACCTCGGGCGCGGTGGCCGAACCGTCGTCGGCGACGATGATCTCGATGTCGCCTGTGTAGTCCTGCGCGCTGAGCCCGGCGAGCACCGCGCTCAGCCCTGTCGGATTCTCGTAGTAGGGGATGATGACGGACACGGACGGGACTGTCATACGGTGCTCCAGATACGGCGGTAGGCGGCGGCGACCTCAGCCCAGCCCCAATCCGGAGGGGGTGTGTCAGCCCATGTCGACGCGGGTGTGCGGCAGACGGCGGCGAGTGCCTCGGCAAGGGTGCTGGGCGTGCAGAGGCGCAGCCGCCCCGGCCAGCGCGCGGCGACTTCGGTCGTGTAGTCCGAGGTGGTGGTCAGCGGCACCCGGTTGTGGGCGATCCAGGTGTTGAGGGAGCCGGAGGCGGAGACGTGGCGGTGGGCGCAGACCGGCACGGTGACCGCATCAAGGGCGGCTGGGAGTTCGGTGTCGGGGATGTAGCCGGTGCACTGCAGGTCGATGCCGCGCTCTGCCGCCCGCGAGCGCAGCCCGGCAAGGTAGCCGGCGTGGCCGTCAGCGACGTCTCCGAGCAGCAGAATTCGAGTCCCGGCCGGAGCCGCGTCGATGACGTCCTCGCAGCCCTTGCCGGGGTAGACGAACCCGAAGATGCCGATGACCGGGATGCCCCCGTCTGAGGATCCGGCCGTCGGTGGGCCGGGCGCTGCGGCCAACGGGCGCGGCGCTTCGATCGGCAGGGGCACGACGTGGATGGCCCCGGCGGATTCCAGCCGGCGGGCTTCAGACTCAGAATTCGTCACCACGACGTCAGCGGCGCGCACGAGCCTGAGGTAGGCCGCCTGCCGGCGGGCGCAGCGATCAGCACCCTCGCCAGGCTGCGGGATGTCGTGCAGAGTCAGGCTCAGCAGCCGACCGGCGGCCAGGCGCAGCACTGTGTCGACAGCGGTTTGCGGGTCGGGGCCGCAGAGGTGGTCGGTGAAGCTGATGTGGACGAGCTCGGCGTCGGCAGCCGGGGCCGGCAGCTGCGCCGGGTTGGGAGCCTCACGCACGAGCCCCCGTCCCAGAGCCTGGTGCAGATACCGCCCGAATCGGGTCACACCGTGGGCAGGCGGGCCGGTGAGAATGTGCTCAACGGCATGTACGTCCACTGTTCACCTCGACTCTGACCCGGAATCATGTATGCGGAACCGGATCGGCGCCGCACGGTGATACTATCAAGTCACCTTACTCTGCACCGACAAGCTCTCTTGTCATCGCTTACGCAGGTGCCCGAGCTGCTTCCTGCGGCGACCGCGCTGCACGCATGCAGCTGACTCCATCGGAAAGGCTGGTTCGGCGATGAAGACTCAAGAACTCGACGCTCACCCCCGAGTTCTCTCCATCCCCGCCCAGCACCCATTCGTCGACGCCACCTGGCCGCCGACTGCCGAACCCGTCAGGCCCGCTCAGCTGCCCGCCGGCGAACGCTGGCACCCGCACCCCGGGCTGGAGGCCGACTGGATCCGGGCGCACGCCGGCGAGTTCGACATCGTCCACGTCCACTTCGGGTTCGAGCATCGCAGTCTCGAACAGATCCGCGACTTCATCCGCGCCTGCGCTGAGGCGCGCGCCGCGCTCGTCGTCACCGTCCACGATCTGGCCAACCCGCACCTGCGGGATCAGCGTGCACATCGCAACCGGCTGCGCGCACTCACCGCCGCTGCCGCTGCAGTCTTCACCCTCACCTCGGGCGCGGCTGCCGAACTGGCCGCCGACTACGGCGTCTGCGCCGAAGTCATCGCCCACCCGCCCATCGTTCCGGCCGCGCAGGCCGCGCAGATCATGACCGCCAGCGGTCGGCGCGGGCGCTCGGCGGCCGTGTTCCTCAAGGATCTGCGCACCAACGTCGTCACCGATCCGGCGTTCTACCTGTCGCTGGCTTCGGGTCTGCATCGGTCCGGGGCGTGGCTGGAGGTGTGGGCGCACCGGTCGAGTGCCGCCCACCCGACGGTGACCGCCCTGCAGGCCGCCACCGACTCCGGTGCGGCACCGGGCCTCGACCTGCATCTGACCGCCCGGCTCTCGGATGCCGTGCTTTACCGGGCACTCTCGGGCTGCGCCGTTTCGGTGCTGCCGTATACGCATGGGACGCATTCGGGCTGGCTGGAGATGTGCCGCGACCTGGGCCTGAGCGTCATCGCCCCGGACTGCGGGCACTATGCCGGTCAGGCGGACGCACCCGAGGCGGTGCGCACCTATCGCACCGGCAGCGGTGCCGCAGCGGCCGAGGCCGCAGTGTGGGCGATCCGGCGCGGGATCATCGCCCGCGGGGATGTCGTCGGCCGGGCGCCGGCAGCCCAGCAGGCCTACGCAGATGCGTATGCACAGGCCATGACCCCGAGAAGTGCTGCTGCGGCGGTGGTGACACCGGCGATGTTCCTCACCGAGGACGACAGCTGATGCGCATCGCCGTCGTCGGTCCTGCCCGCATGCCCATCGCCCCGCCCTTCGGCGGGGGACTCGAGGCGTTCTGCGACCGGCTGACCGCCGGGCTGCGCGAGGCGGGCGTGCAGGTCGACCTGTACGCCTCGGCCGGCTCACGCGGTCACCGGCAGGGGTTCGAGCTGCCGGGCATCGACTGGACCGGGCATGAGCACATCGCCCGCGACGATGCCTACCCGCCCGGCGCCCAGGACATCGAGTACACCGCCTACCGGCAGCTGTTCGAACGCCTGCATCACGGACCCTACGACCTCATCCACAACAACTCGGTCAGCCCGGCGTTCTTCTCCGGTGCCTCCGGCCGGGTGCCGATGCTCACCACCCTGCACGTCCCGCCAGAGGCGCCCCTGGATGAGGCGATCAGCCGGGCTGGCAGCAGCGCCGGTTCGTTCGCTGCGGTCAGCGCCTTCACCGCCGGACAGTGGCAGCTGCCCGAACCGGCCACCGTCGTCCACAACGGCGTCGACACCCGCACCTTCGCCGCCGGACCCGGCGGGGATCATGCCGTGTGGTTCGGCCGCATCACCCCGGAGAAGGGCCTGCACCTTGCCATCGATGCGTGCAGGGTCGCCGGTGTGCCGCTGCGCATCATCGGCCGCTGCGCCGAACCGCGCTACTTCACCACCGAGATCGAGCCGCGCCTAGGCGATGACGCTCTGTGGGTCGGGCATCTCGACGACGCGCAGCTCGCCGCCGAGGTCGGGGCTGCCGCGGTCACGGTCGTCACCCCCTGCTGGGATGAGCCTTTCGGGCTCGTGACGATCGAGTCGCTGTCCTGCGGCACTCCGGTGGCAGCGTTCGCCCGCGGCGGGATTCCCGAGGTGCTCGCCAACGCACCCGAACTGCTGGCCCGCCCCGGCGATGTCGCCGATCTCGCCGCAGCAATCGGCCGGGCCCGCCGCTTCGACCGCGCCCGCGCCCGCCGGCTGGCGGTGACCCGGTTCGACCGCCGGCACATGGTCGCCGGTTACCTGCGGCTGTACAGCGAGGTCATCGGCACCGGACGCATCGCCGCCGAGCTCATCTCATGATCGGCTTCTACGCCCACCATCACGGCACCGGCCATCTCTTCCGCTGCCAGGCGATCGCCGCCGAAATCCCCGAGGAGACCACGATCCTGTCCTCGCATCCGCGCGCG
Source organism: Brevibacterium sp. p3-SID960 (assembly GCF_025144725.1). Taxonomy (GTDB): domain Bacteria; phylum Actinomycetota; class Actinomycetes; order Actinomycetales; family Brevibacteriaceae; genus Brevibacterium. Next base: position 156,107 of record NZ_JALXKS010000001.1, read on the forward strand.
GATGTCGGCCTGCCGCTCGACGCCCCGGCCGAGGAGCGCGGGGCCGATGTCACCGCCGGTGGGGCACTGCACTGGGTGCCGCGCGACCACCCCGGCCTGCGCACCCGGATGGCGGCTCTGGCCGCCTGGGTGGCAGACGCCCAGCCGCGGGCCGTCCACGTCGACGTGTCCGTCGAGGTCGCCGTGTTCCTCAGGCTGCTCGGCGTGCCGGTCACCACCCTGGCGATGCCGGGAGTCCGCGATGATGCCGCCCACCGGCTCGGCTACCAGGTGTGCGAGTCGATCATCGCCGCCTGGCCCGACTGGGTGAAGCTGCCTGATCATCTGCGCACACATGCCAGAAAGGTCGCTGCTGTCGGCGGGGTCTCCCGGTTCGCCGGCCGCAGACTGGCGACCGAAGCGCGCGGGCCGGTCATCCTGCTCGGCCGCGGCGGGGCCGATGCCCCGGCCAGTTACTGGCAGCAGGTCCAGCACCGCCTCGGGCCCGGCTGCCGACTGCTGGGGCCTGCGTCGTGGCGCGAGGACCCGTACGCCGACCTGGCCGGTGCCTCGGTCATCATCTCCGCCGGTGGGCAGAACGCGATCGCTGACATCGCCTGCACCGGCCGCCCGGCGATCATCGTGCCCCAGCAGCGGCCCTATGACGAACAGGCCGCCACCGCCGCTGTCCTCGCCGAGGCTGGCCTGGCCGAGGTCATCACACACCTGCCCGCACCCGAGGTGTGGCCTGAGATCGTCACCGAAGCCGGGTCCCGGCAGCCGGAGTGGAACCGCTGGCAGACCGGCGGGGCCGCAGGCCGGGCGGCCCGCGAGATCCTCGCGGTTGCCGACCGCAGCCGCGCGGCACACCACCCGCCGGTGGAGGGCGCGCTGTGACGCCCGCCATCCACGTCGTCACCCTCGCCTCAGCTGACCGGGCCGACCGCGTGCGCCTGCAGCGAACGGCACTGGCCCACTGGGCTCCGGCCATCGCCCACACAACAGCGGCGATCGGCCAGACGCTCTTCGAGCTGCCTGAGTCGACGGTGCTCGACGCCACCGGGCCCGGCCGGCTACAGCTCGCCCGCGCCCGCAACCTGGCAGGCGACCACGCCGCAGATGCCGGCGCTGAGATCATCGTATTCCTCGACGCCGACTGCCTGCCCGGCCCGCGGCTCATCGACCGCTACACGGCCGCGCTGGCCGATCACCCGGACGCGGTGGCCTGCGGGCCGGTCACCTACCTGCGCGCAGACCAGCCCGCCACCGCAGACACGCTCGACGCGCTCACCAGGTACCGCAATCCGCACCCCGGCCGGCCCGCCCCGGCAGACGGAGCCGTGCAGCCGGCTGCCGATGATGAGTACCAGTTGTTCTGGTCGCTGTCGTTTGCGCTCAGTGCCCGACTGTGGCGGGACTGCCGGAAGGCCTTCGGCGGGTTCAGCGTGGACTACCGCGGATACGGCGGTGAGGACACCGACTTCGGCATGCAGCTGCGCGCCCACCGCATCCCGATGCTGTGGACCGGCGGGGCCGACGCCTTCCACCAGTGGCATCCGCCCAGCCACACCGCAGCTGGCAACCGGGAGGCGATCCGCGCCAATGCCGCGCTGTTCCACTCCCGCTGGGGATACTGGCCGATGCAGGACTGGCTGTGATTCCCCGTAGACTGGCACCGCCCTGCGCACATCCAGCATGGCTGAGGCCAGGGCGCTCTGACCCTGAACTGAGCGCAGTTCCGCCTGCCCTCGGCGGGAATGACATGGGCCCTGACCGGCGATGTTCTCGCTGGTCAGGGCCCATGTCTTATGCGCGGTAGCGGTGGGATTTGAACCCACGGTACGGGGTTGCCGTACACAACATTTCGAGTGTTGCACCTTCGGCCGCTCGGACACGCTACCGCGGAATACTCTACAACGGCTGCCCGGGTGCGGCCAAATCAGCGGCGGGAGGCGAAGAACTCGATCAGCCCGGCCGCGCACTCCTGGGCACACACGCCGCCCACCACCTCGGGCACGTGCAGGCTCGCCCGATCCCGGGCGACGTCCCACACCGAACCGCAGGCGCCGGCCTTGTCGTCGTAGGCGCCGAAGACGACCCGCTCGACGCGGGCGGCCACAGCCGCACCGGCGCACATGACGCACGGTTCCAAGGTCACAACGAGTGTCGCACCGGTCAGCCGCCAGCTCCCGAGGTGCCGGCCGGCTTCGCGCAGCGCCTGCATCTCGGCGTGGGCGGTCGGGTCGTGCAGCGCCTCGCGCTCGTTGCAGCCGATGCCGATGATCTCTCCGGCAGCGTCGACGACGACGGCCCCGATCGGCACATCGGCACTGGCGTCGGTGCGGGCGGCGGCGGCGAGGGCAGCGCCCATCCACTCGCGATAGACCGCCGGGTGGGCGATGCCGCCGCGGTCAGCCGGCTGAGCCGAGGACATCGGCGAAGCCGGCCTTCTCCCCGACGTGGGCGACGACCCGAGCTGGATCGGACTGGTAGCGGCTGACCTGCTCCAAGAGCTCATCGGCGGGGACGTCGCGATCGGCGTAGATGTCGGCATCTCCGCCCCAGACGGCGTCAGCTTCGGGTTCGAACATGTCGATTTCGGCTTCATCGTCGGCATCATCGTCATCAGCATCGTGTTCGGGACCGACGTCGAAGTGCTCGGACTCGTCGAGCGTGGACGGGCCGGAGTCGAGGTAGTCGGCGAAGATGTCGGCGTACGGGCTCTCCCCAGCGGCGGCGATATCGGAGATGAACACGCGCACCTCGTCATCGGCAAGCAGCCTGACGAGGGCGAACCACTCATCCTCGTGCTCGATGACGGCAACCGCTTCGCCGGCTTCACCAGCGTTGCGCATCATCTCGATGAGATCGTCCAACGTTGCCGCATCCCGCATGTCGAGGTCGATGGGCCGGTATCCGTCCACGCTCTCGGTGAGAATCTCGGTGTAATAAGCCATGCCTCCATTCTGTCCGATGCCGGCTCAGCAGACCAGCCTCTTACCCGGATGCAGGAGCTCGACATCTGATCGGGTGACCGCAGGGCGGCTCGATCCAGTAGATCCAGGAGTCGATCCGGTAAATTCAGGAGCATGGAGCTCCACATCGCAGACCACCCGCTCATCGCCCATAAGCTCACCGTGCTGCGCGACGAGCGCACCGATCCCGGCCGCTTCCGCGGACTGACCGAAGAGCTCGTCGCGCTGCTGGCCTATGAGGCCACCCGCAGCATCCGCGTCGTCGACAAGGAGATCGCCACCCCGGTCTGCCCGATGACCGGCACGAAGCTCGCCTCCCCCAGACCTGTGGTCGTGCCGATTCTGCGCGCCGGCCTCGGCATGCTCGACGGGATGCTCAAAATGCTGCCGACGGCTGAGGTCGGGTTCCTCGGGCTCGTCCGCGATGAGGAGACCCTCGAAGCCCACGCCTACGCCAACCGGCTGCCGAGCGACCTGCGCGACCGGCAGGTCTTCGTCATCGACCCGATGCTGGCCACCGGCGGCACCCTGGCAATGGCGATTGACTTCCTGCTCGAACGCGGCGTCTCCGACGTCACCGCGATCTGCCTCGTGAGCGCGCCTGAGGGTGTGCGCCACATCGAGGGGCGCTACGAGGGGATCGCGAATGTCACTGTCCACACAGCCGCCCTGGACGACAAGCTCAACGAGAAGGGTTACATCGTGCCCGGTCTCGGCGATGCCGGCGACCGCATGTACGGCGTGGTCTGAGCCGGGGCGCCGATGTGCGGCCCTGCCGATCCGCTCGGCGGGGCCGTCGCAGAGCGCGGGGCCCGCGGAGCGCGGCGCCCGCGAAGCTGTGACGTAGACCCGCCCTTCGTGTCATAAAACGTCATAGAAGTCTCAGATCTGCATCCGCCGATTGCATTGCGCGGAATCTGTGAAGAATAATGACAGCCATGCACCGTTCACCCTGTCACCGCCTCCCGCGCAGCGCCATCGCCATGATGCGCTGCGTCCGCGGCCTGCGGTGACGACAGGCTTGGGCCGCGGACGTGACGCACAATGCGCCTGACTCCACTGCTCATTCCCAAGGACGACGAACATGACTGCCTCACCCCTTCCGTTCCATCCACGCAGCGCCGTAGCCACACGCCGCCAGGGAGCCCGATTGACCCCCGTTGATCCCGCCACCGCGCCCCGCGTCTTCGGCCCGTCCGGTCGCAGCCGCCAAACCGGCGACGCCCCGGCCCCCAAGCCGGCCCGCGGCATCATCGTCTACATCGGCCTCGATGAGGACAAGGCAGCCGAAGACGGCACCAACCTCACCGCCATCGCCCAGTCGCTGCAGGAGCACATCCGCGCACTCTCCCCGCAGGCCGAAGCGCAGACCGTCATCGCCCTGGCCCCCGATGGGCCGGACCGCGACCTCGACGCCGTGCGGGCCGTGGCCACCGGCTCACCGGCAGCCACCGGCACCCCGGCCGGCCGGCACGGCCCAGTGCGCTCCCGTGTGCCGGCCCGCGTGCGCCCACCCCAGCTGAGCGAGGAGTCCGCGCCGCAGGCCGCGACCCGAGTGCGCATCGACATCCCGCGCCGCGAGGTCACCGTCGACGGACAGCTGGCGGCCGTGACGACCAGGGAGTTCGACCTGCTCGCCACGCTCGTTTCAGCGGCCGGTTCGACGCTCTCGCGCGGTGACCTCATCACCGCGCTGTGGGGTGAGAGCCCTGAGCGACCCGATGAGCGCACCGTCGATGTGCACATCCGGAGGCTGCGCAATCGGCTCGGCGCCTTCTCCTCGATCGTGCGCACGATTCGCGGGGCCGGCTACCGCTACGACGCCCACCCCGACGTCACCGTCTGGACGGCGACTGCCTCTCGGTGACCACCGCCTCGGCGCCGGTCGCAAGCCCCAGTCGCCGGGCTGCCCGAAGGCGCTGTGAGACCTTGCTGTGAGTCCCCTGCCCGGGCGCTCTCACCAGGGTGCCCTTAAGCGTTCAATCAGCTTGACGGCCTATAGTTCAACCGATGCAGAAACGTCAGTCTTCGCCCGGCAAGGGCATTGTCGTCTTCGTGGTGGGGCTGCTGCTGGCCGCCCTGCTCGCGGTGCATACCCTCATCCCGACGACCCGCGGGATCGCGCTCATCGTCGAATCCATGCTGCCGTGGGCGTGGGTGCTGCTGGTCCTGCTGCTCATCGGCGCACTCATCCGGTTCTCCGTCTTCGGCATCCTCGGCGTGCTCATCCCCGCGCTCGTGTGGGGTGGCATGTTCTACCCGTATCTGCGCCCGGCTGACGCACCGGATGACGCCGATATCGTCGTCGCCAGCCAGAACGTCGGCGCACGCATGCCGCAGCCGACAGCCACCGCGCAGAACCTCATCAACCACGACCCCGATGTCGTGGCCGTCCAGGAGATCGAATCGCTGTCGGGCAGGATCATCGAAAAGCAGCTCGACTCGGCTTTCGAGCACACTGCGGTGACCGACACGATCGGGATCTGGTCGCGCTGGCCGATGACGAAGCCCGAGGAGATCGACCTTGGCATGCAGTGGCCGCGCGCCATCGCCACTACGCTGAAGACCGATAAGGGCAATGTGCGCCTGTACTCAGTCCATATGCCCTCGGTGCGCCCGGGTCAGGAGTCGCTGCGCAATTCGGCGCTGAGCGAGCTGGCTGAGCGGGTCAGGTCCGAGGACGCCCAGCGGGTCATCGTCGCCGGCGACTTCAACTCAGCGAACTCCGACCGCTACTTCAAGGAGCTCAGCTCCGAACTCACCGACACCCGGGAATCAGTCGGCGGCGGGTTCGGGTTCACCTGGCCCAGCGTGTTCCCGGTCGTGCGCCTGGACCATGTGCTCGTCCGCGGACTCGACCCGGCCGGCGACCGTGTGCTCGCGCGAGGCACAAGCGATCACCGGGCGATCATCAGCTACCTCGACGTCCCGGCCGGCTGAGCGTTCAGCCGGTCTGCGTCTGCTGCTGATACTGCGGCACCTGCTCAGCGCACCGGCCGGTGTTCACCGGTACCGCAGCCTGCTGGCCGCGGCGCAGGATGCCGTCGATCTCATCGAGGGTGAGCGCATAGCCGGTCTCCGCCTCAGTGGCCGAGCGCGCGAACACCATTCCCACGACTCGGCCCTCGGCGTCGAGCAAGGGGCCGCCGGAGTTGCCTGAGCGCACGACCCCGCGCACCGAGTAGATGTCGCGGGTGACGCTGCCCTCGTTGTAGATGTCGAGACCGCGGGCTGAGAGCTGTTCGCGCACGCGCGCCGGCGAGATCGTGTACGGCCCGTTCTCCGGGAATCCGACGAGCACGGAGTCTGCCCCGGCGCCGAGGTCGGAGCCGAGTTCCAACGCCGGTGCCGGCAGGGCGGGCACCCGCAGCACCGCCGCATCGGTGCCGGGGTCGAAGGCGACGACTTCGGCGCTGTACGGTTCGCCGGTGCCGGCGATCTGCACGGTCAGCGACTGAGCGCCGGCCACGACGTGGGCGTTGGTGGCGACGAGCCCGTCACCGTAGACCCAGCCGGTGCCCTCCTGCAGCCGGCCGCATTCGGTGCGGGAGGTCACGACCTTGACGACCGAACCGTCGACCTGACGGCCGACGTCGACCATCGCCGGGTTCGGTTCGCCGACCCCGCGGATGCGTTCGCGCTGGCCTTCGAAGACCTGCGGGAAGCCGTTGTCGGCCAGGGCGGTGCCGAGGGTGCCGAGCGCCTCGGTCGAGGTGATCGGCAGCATCCGGTCCATTGCGGCGACAATCGCCGAGTCGGCCACCCACCGGTTGGGCTGCAGGAACGGGGTGGTGCGGATCCAGCCGGCGGCCAGCCAGATGACGAGCAGGGTGGCGATGACGCTCGACAGGGCCCCGCCGGTGGCGTCGAGTCCGCGGCCGCTGGGGCTGGTGAGCCTGGTGCGCAGGTAGGCGCCCAGCAGCCCGAGCCCCACCGAGCAGGTGATGGCCAGGAGCAGCGGCAGCAGCACCTCGGCGGCAGGATGGCTGCGGTCGTGGACGATGTCGGTGCTCACCAGCAGCTCGGCGACCGGGCCGGCGAGCAGTCGGCCGAGCACAAGACCGAGGATGAAGCCGACGAGCGTCGAGGCGCCGACGAGGAAGCCGCGACTCCAGCCGAGCAGCAGCGCGCCGATGGCGAGCAGAACGATGACGGCGTCGACAGCGGCCACGGGTGGGGTTACCTGCGCATTGCCTGGTTGAAGCCCTGCGGCTGCTGGACGCGGCGCATCATGTTCGTGCGGATCTTGACGAACTGGTCGAGTTCGTACTTCTCGACCTGCCGTTCCTTCTCCCCGCCGACGCCGGCGAGCACCCGGGTGCGGATGCTGGCGAGGTCGGCGGACTTGCGGATGAGGCGGCGCATCTCCGGAAGCGCGCCGGGGTACTGGTTGGCCCAGCGCTTGCCGGCGCGGCGGCCCTTCCAGGTGCCGAGCATGTCGACCTCACCGTGGGTCAGCCAGCCGGCGTTGGCGTAGTCGCCGAGCGACTGGCGGGTGTGGATCGACTCATTTCGGCGCAGCAGCAGTCCGCTGCCGAGCCAGAAGCCGGACATGATGGCCGACAGAACGACCATGATGGCGAGTCCGACAATGCCCAGCGAGCCGGTGATGGTGGCGGTGCCGTTCCACAGAGCGTGGAGGAACATGCCGGCGATGAGGCCGGGGATCCACATGAGCACGACGAGCCACCACTGGCCGCGGCGGGCGGCGAAGCCGATGGACAGGCCGTGGCAGATGACGAAGGTCGAATGCAGCAGCGGGCTGAGCACCCCGCGCATGATGAAGGTCATCGCCAGGCCGCCGACAGCGGCCTCTTCGAATGACGAGGAGAGGTAGAGCAGATTCTCGGTGAAAGCAAAGCCGGCGCCGATGAGAGAGCCGTAGACCCAGCCGTCGAGGGGTCCTTCGAAGTACTTGCGGGCGGCGAGGACGATGACGACGAGGAAGATGCCCTTCGTCGTCTCCTCGAACAGCGGGGCGAAGACGACCGCGCCGAGCACATCGCCGGACGCGTCGATGCCGACCAGGGCCAGAGCGCTGATGCCGATGACCTGCGCGATGAGCGTCATGATGATCGAGGCGACTGCACCCCACAGCAGGCAGGCGATGAGCAGCAGGAGAGGCTGCGGCTTCCAGCGGTCGAACCACCACACCATGAGCATGATGAACAGCAGCGGGACCGCCGCCAGCAGGATGACGATCGGCCCGGCCGGCAGCAGAACAGCACTGAAGCCGAGGATGAGAAGCAGGCCGAGACCGAGCAGTGCGACAAGACCGATGCTCACGATGGTGCGGGCGAGATCGGCGCCTTCGGTCGGGTTGGCCAGCTGGGGCTGACGCTGGATCGCCTGCGTGACCCACGGCTGTTCCGAGGGCCCGCCGGTGTGCGGCTGGAGCTGCGCGCGCATGCGCATCTCCTGGGTCACCGTCGGGGAGAACCGCGGCTGCGCATAGGCGCGCTGCTCCGGCTGGCCGTAGCCGCCGGGGCCGACCGGCTGACCGTGCGGCGCCGGCTGCTGAGGCGGGAAGGGCCGGCCGTGCGGATGGTCGTGCGGTCCCGGCTGCCGAGGTGCCGGACCGGAGCCGTGCGGGCCGGGCTGCGGCTGGGGACGGAACCGGGCGTGCGCGGGTTGCTGCTGCGGATGTGGATGGCCCTGCTGAGGGTAAGGATGGCCCTGCTGCGGGCGGGGGTGACCCTGCTGCGGGAAGGGCTGGCCGTGCGGAGGTCGCTGGGGAGGCTGACCCTGGGGGCCGGGGTAACGCGGGTCAGACATGTGCTGCGCCCTCTCAGTCCATATCGCAAGTGGTCGATGGTCTCGGTATCTTCTCAGTCTACGCACGCGCACGGACACCGCTGGTCAGCTCGTGTGGCAGATGCGGCACACTCTGCCACACCCGCCTCTGTTCCGGCCGCAGGAGAGCTGTGCCGGAACCGAACCGCCGCCTCGGGCACGGCCGAGGCCGCCGAGTGCGGCACCCGGCGGCCTCCGTGCGCCGCAGCCTCAGTCCAGGTCACGGTTCTCGCGCGGGGTGATCTGCAGAGTACGGGTGGTGTACTCGGACAGTTCGTCGAGCAGCGCCTCGTCCTCGTGCAGCTGGCGGCCGAGCGAAGGCACCATGTCCTTCAGGCGCGCCTCCCAGCCGTCGTACTGGCGCGGGAAGCACTTCTTGAGCAGGTTGAACATGATCGGCGCGGCCGTCGAGGCGCCCGGTGAAGCACCGAGCAGGGCAGCCAGCGAGCCGTCGGCCGCGGAGATGAGCTCGGTGCCGAAGCCGAGTACGCCGCCCTTGTCCTTGTCCTTCTTCATGACCTGGACGCGCTGGCCGGCGGTGATGAACTCCCAGTCGGCCGGGTTGACCTCGGGGGTGAAGTCGGCGAGCGCCTCATAGCGCTTCTTCTTCGTCGAGGCGAGCTCGCCGAGCAGGTAGCTGACGAGGTCGAAGTTGTCCTTGGCGACGTTGAGCATGACCGGCAGGTTGTTGCCGCGCACCGAGAACGGCAGGTCGGTGAACCGGCCCTTCTTGAGGAACTTCGGGGTGAAACCGGCGTACGGGCCGAACATGAGGTATTCCTTGCCCTGCACGACGCGGGTGTCGAGGTGCGGAACCGACATCGGCGGGGCACCGAAGGCAGCCTGGCCGTAGACCTTCGCGTGGTGACGGGAGACGAGCTCGGGGTTCGAGGTGCGCAGGAACAGACCGGAGACCGGGAAGCCGCCGTAGCCGTGGCCCTCGGCGATGCCGGAGCGCTGCAGCAGGTGCAGCGCACCGCCACCGGCGCCGACGAACACGAACTTCGCATCGACGGCGAAGGTCTCACCAGCGGTCGTGTTCTTCACGTGCACCCGCCAGCCCTCGGCGGTGCGATTGAGGTCGGCGACCTCATGGCCGGTCAGGATCTGGGCGTTCTTCGTACCCGCGTGGGTGAGCAGCTGGCGCGACAGCGAACCGAAGTCGACGTCGGTGCCGGTGTCGAACTTCGACAGCGCGTTGACCTGGCCGGGACCGCGGTTCTCGAACATCAGCGGCAGCCACTCGGCCTGCACGGCCGGGTCGTCGGTGTACTCCATCTCCTTGAACAGCGGGTTGCGCACCATCGTCTCGTAGCGGGCGCGGATGTAGTCCCGGCCCTTCTCGCCCCGGCCATAGGAGATGTGCGGAACCTGGTTGATGAAGGTGGAGGGATCGGTGAGCACGCCTTCGTCGACGAGATGCGACCAGAACTGGCGCGAGACGTGGAACTGCTCATTGATGTTGATCGCCTTGGTGATGTCGACGTGGCCGTCGGCATCGGCCGGCGAGTAGTTGAGCTCGCACAGCGCGGCGTGGCCGGTGCCGGCGTTGTTCCACGGGTCCGAGCTTTCGCGGGCGACGTAGTCGAGGCGCTCGTAGACGCGGACATCCCACTCCGGCTGAAGCTCAGCCAGCAGCGCCGCCAGCGTGGCGCTCATGATGCCGCCGCCGATGAGGACGACGTCGGCGCTTTCCTTCGTGTAAGTCATGAAATCCCTCGGATCGTAAGGTCAGGCCGCCCTGTGGGGCACGCCGCTGATAATTGGAGGATCATCACGCAGTTTACTCCTCGTCCACGCCGCCTCCGAACATGGGGGAGGCCCTGCTCTCGCGTGCTGCGGCGACTGTGGATGGCGAGCGTGTGTCCACAGCCGTGCCCGAGGTGTTCTGTCGTTGGCGGGCGTCCGCTGGACTGGGGGCATGAGACGAGTGAGCATTTCCGCCCGGCTGCTGCGCCGGGCCGCCGCAGTGACGACCGTGTCCGTTCTGGCTGCCATCGGCCCGGTGGCCGCCGCGCCACCTGTGCTGGCTACCGGCCTGGCTGGAGGTGAGGGGCCGCCCGCGCTGCCCACCTCACCGGACCTGTCCGCCCCGCCGGACCTGCGCCCGGACGCCGGGCTCGACGGGGGCCCGCAGCCGGAGCGCTACCGCAGCACGAATGCCGGGATGTACGGGCCTGGGCTGTGGCATCGCGCTTCGGCCGGACGCACCTGGTACGGCGCGTACTTCTCCTTGCCGGGCAGTTCGCTCACCCATGCCGCTGCCTACTGCATCGACGCCGGGTTGAAGTCGCCGTATCCGCAGTACTTCACACAGGCCGACGGGCAGACGGTGGCGTCTGCGGAGACGGCGTGGGCGCTCTCAACACGCAGCTCGGCTGATGATGCGGGGATCCAGGCGGCGCTGGCCGCCATCGCCCGGCTCGATGAGAACCTCGAGCACGATCATGCGATCCCGCCTGCCGAGCCGGGTGAGCTCGGCGCAGAGTTCAAGCAGGCGGCCGAGGCGTATGCGCACATCACGAAGGACGCCGCAGACCTGGCCGGGCCGTATCGGGTGGAGCTGAGCCTGGAAGAAGCCGATGGGCTCGTCCTCGACGGGCCGGCGACCCCGCTGCCGGCCACCCCACCTGCCGTCGAACCAGCCGGTGAACCCGCCGAACCCGCCGGTGGCCCCTTCTACCGTCCGCTTCAGGCTCGGGTCAGCGTGGTGTCTGCCTCTGGGGAGGCCCTCGACGGCATCCCGCTGGAGGTCGACGTCTCCGGCGGTGCGGTCGAGGAGACCGAGCTGCGGTCGACTGCCGAACCGCTGACCTTCAGCGTCCGCCCCGACCGCGGGAGCACCGAACCGGTGGCCGTCACAGTCACCGCGACCGGACTGCCGGCCACCGATGTCATCGTCTACGACCCGATCGACCCGCAGACAGGCAAACCGGCTGCGCGCGTGCAGAGCATCGTGACCGCCGGTGAGCCGACGACCGCATCGGCCAACGCCGAGCACACCATCGAACCCGCTCCCCCGGTTCCACCCATGACACCGCCGATCGTCACCGTCCCGCCGATCGAATCAACACCTGTTACCGAGCCGTCGCCGACGCAGGAACCACCTGAGGAGACGACACCACCGCCGGCACCAGAGACGACCACCCCACCTGAAACCCAGGAGCCTCCTGAGTCCCAGGCACCGCCGACGCAGACGCAGCCGGCAGAAACGCAGCCGCCGACCTCCACGACTCCTCCCCCACCGGCACCGACGACGCCGCCTGAGGCCAGCCCCGAACACCGCACCGCGGCACCCCCGCCGCCACCGACGACGCGGCCGCGGGCGGAGGCGCCCACCTCAGATGAGCTGCCGCGCACCGGCCCGGTCGGCACCGGCGCAGCACTCGGCTCGGCGCTGCTCCTGCTCGGCTGCGGCATCGCAGCACTCACCGTCGCCCGCGGGCTCAGACGCGACAGCTGATCTCACCGGCGATCGCGGGCGAAGGCCGAGGCTCGTTCGATATACCAGTCGAGCACCTGCGGTTCGGCCGCGGTCGCCCGGTTGATCGACTCAGGAGCAGCGCCCTGGAAGATCCGTTTGATCGGCACCTCCATCACCTTGCCGGTGCGGGTCGTCGGCACAGCCGGAGCTTCGATGATCTCGTCGGGCACATAGCGCGGGGAGATCTGCTTGCGGATGGCTGTCACGATCGTGCCGCGCAGCTCATCGGTCAGTGTCTGCCCGGTCGTCGGGACGACGAACAGCGGCATGTAGTAGTCCCCGTCTCCGAGCTCGGCACCGATGACCATCGAAGACTGCACACCGTCGACGGCATCGACGACCTGGCAGATGTCGGCTGAGCCCATCCGGATGCCGCCGCGGTTGATCGTCGAGTCCGAGCGGCCGTGGATGATGAAGCTGCCGTCGTCGAAGTGGGTGACCCAGTCGCCGTGGCGCCACACTCCGGGGAACGCATCGAAGTAGGCTTCGCGGTAGCGGCTGCCATCCGGGTCGTTCCAGAAGAACACCGGCATCGAGGGCATCGGCTGGGTGACGACGAACTCGCCGAGCTCACCGATGACCGGCTGGCCGTGGGAGTCGAAGGCCTGCGCATCGACACCGAGGTAGGCACCCTGCAGGTGCCCGCGGACCACCGGATCATACGGGTTCGAACCGATGAACCCGGAGGCGATGTCGGTGCCGCCGGAATCGGATCCCAGGTTGATGTCGTCGTGGACGTGCTGGTAGATCCAGTCCCAGGTGCTCTCCGGCAGCGGGGACCCGGTCGAGAGGATCTTGCGCAGAGCGGAGAGGTTGTAGCGTGCTGCCGGTGACAGGCCCGATTTCTGCACGAGCGTGAGGATCGCCGCCCCGGTGCCGAATGAGGTGGCGCGTTCGCGTTCGAGGATCTCGAACTGCTTGTCCGGCACACCGGCGACGGGGGATCCGTCATAGGTGACGATCGTCGCTCCGACGGTCATGATGTTGACGAGCAGGTTCCACACCACCCACGTCGTCGCCACTGCCATATAGCAGCGATCATCTGGAGTGAAGTCGTACTGCAGCGCGTTGGCCTTGAGCGCTTCGATCGTCACTCCGCCATGGCCGTGGACGATGCCCTTCGGCTTACCGGTCGTGCCCGAGGAGTACAGCACCCACAGTGGGTGGGAGAAGTCGACGGGCTCGAAGACCGGATCGACGGGGTCCGCGACGATCGCCGAGTACAGTGTGGTCCCCTCGGCCGGCTCACGGACTTCGAGCTCGTAGCCGAGCTGGTCGATGAGGATGTGGTGCTCGATGCTCGGCAGCGCCTGACGCAGGTCGGGCACGATCGAGCGCATGTCGAGGTGTTTGCCGTTGAAGAGGTATCCGTCGACGGTGATGAGGACCTTCGCCTCCAGCTGGGCGAAGCGATCAGCGATGCCGGTGAGCCCGAAGTCCGGGCCGACGACCGACCACACAGCGCCCACGGTCGCGCAGGCGAGCATCGCTTCGACGGCCTGCGGGATGTTCGGCAGCACCGCGCACACCGTGTCACCGGGCTGCACATCGTGCTCGCGCAGCCAGGCGGCCAGCGCCCCGACGCGTCCGGCGAGCTCGCGCCAGGTCAACGACTCGCGGCGCTCATCCTCATGCAGCCCGACGAGCGCCTCAACATCCGGGCGAGTGTGCACGTGGCGGAAGATGTTCTCAGCGTAGTTGCACGTCGCCCCGGCGAACCACGTGACGTCGGGCATCTCGGTCCCAGTGCGCACCGGGCCGGCACCGCGGTCGCCGATGACGTCAAAGTACTCCCAGATGCTGTCCCAGAACGCGTCGAGCTCACGCACCGACCAGTCGTGCAGCTGACGGTAGCCGCGGGTCTCGACTCCGCGGGTGCGTGCCAGCCACTGCTGGTAGTCATACATCCGGCTGGCTTCCACCCGCTCACGCGATGGTGTCCACAGCACAGCGTCACTGCCGATAGTCTCTGGGTTCATCTCTGCTCCGTCCTCCCGGCCTGCCTGCCGGGTCGCTGGCGATCACCGTAGCCATTGTGCCAGCGAATGTGGCCGGCGTCTCTTCTGCTGTCAGCCGGTCAGCCGCGCCCACAGGTCGATGTCGAAGCTGCGGTGCTGGACCATCCCAGCCATGTGCCTGACGGCGTTGTCGAGTTTGCCGCGCCACGCGTCGATCGCTGAATCTGCGTCCCCGCGTTCGAGGGCCTCGAAGATGCGGGTGTTGTCGTAGATGATGCGCCGCGCTGCCGGCGAGTAGTCGACGCGCAGCACCGAGATGTACATCCGCAGCCGGAGGATGAGCGCCTCGAAGGTGCGAGCGGTCTGGGCGAGTCCTGCTGCGCGGGCGAACTCCTGCTGGAAGCGCAGATCGGCATCGCCGACGCTGAGTCCGGTGCGCAGTCCGAACCGGGCGACGGCCGGGATCCGGTCGAGGGCGTACCGGACGGCCACGAGGTCACGGCGCGGGCGGGAGATCAGACTGCGCAGCAGCACGATGCCCAGTGCCTGCCGGCTGGCGTAGACGTCGAGCACATCGCGTGAGGTGATGACCGGGATGCGCACATCACCGTGCGAGCCGTCGAGCAGCTCGTCATCGACCATGCGCCGCAGCGGCACGTCGACGGCCGCTCTGCCGATGCCGAGGCGGGAGGCCAGTTGGGCCGGCCGAATCCGGTCGCCGACGGTGTAGCCGGAGTCGATGATCTCCTCGCGCAGGGCGAGGGCAAGCTGTTCGGTCAGGGAGGGCTGTTCGCGCGGCAGCCAAGCCGACACGTTCGGAGCCGGCAGATCCGCCCCCTGGCTCCGGCCTCCATCACGTCGTTTCGATTCAGAACTGTTGCGATGTGCGGTCCTGGCCTCAGCGATCCAGGCGAGACCCTCCAGCCCGCGGGTGACCTGCTGAGCCAGGGCATCGAGCAGGTCGCCGGGCACATCGGCGCAGTCGGCCAGCAGCGCTCGCAGCCGGGTGCTGAACTCCTCCAGTTCGGTGATGCGCTCCACGGCAGCATTCCGCCATGCCACTGGCGTGAGGTGGCTGTCGTCGTCTGCCACAACGGCGAGCGGGTCGAAGATGAGAACGCGGTCGGCATGCACCTCCGCAGCGACGGCGAGCGCCCGGGTGACAGGCCCGAACCGGGATTCGGCTGCCGGACGCCGAGCCCAGACGGCCAGGCCTGCTGCGTGCATCCCGGCGGTCACGCCGGCCGCGCGGCGGGACCGGGCGAGGGGGCCGCGCGTGGAGATGCGGGCTGAGTGCGAAAGCCGGCTGGCGGTGATGACGGCCAGCGGGAACCCGACCGCGAAGGCTTCCAGGCGCAGCCATGCCCGGAACCCCTCCGCACGCGGCTGCACCGCGGGGGTCAAGCGCGAGACCGCCCGGCTGACGATCGGCTGGCTCAGTCCGGTCATCTCCGCGATCCCGCGCGTCGAGTAGGCTCGCGCATCGATCCGCGCACCGGCACCGGCGAGGATCGCCGCCACCACCTGATCCGCTGTCGCCTGCACACCCGGTCGGCCGCTGCGCGGCAGGTCGGCCAGCCGCTGTTCTGCCGGCAGTGAGGAATCTGATTCCTGCCAGCGGCGCACCCAGCGCCGCACGGAGGCGCCCGAGACTCCACAGGCGGCCGCCGCCTCGGCGACGGCCTGCCCAGCCAGCACCTGTTCGACGGCCCGCAGGCGCACCGCTGCGGGCACCGCGCGTCCGGCCAGGGCGACCATCTCCTCAGGTCCGATCAATACTTCTGACTCACCAGTATGGCAGATCGCTGTGAGATGCATGACGTGGCCGGCGGGCCGACCGCATACTGAGCGCACACGCGGCAGGACGCCGCAGAGCATATCGCTCGGTTCGGCTGCCTGGGGCAGCCTGGCAAGGAGGCACCATGATCGAGGACACCAATCTCACGGCCATCACCGAGGCCGCCGTCGACCGCGTGCGGAAGTGGCTGCGGATCTCGGCCGGCACGCCTGCGGCCAAGGACCCGGCCGCCGAACGGCTCGCCGCGATCCTGTCCGACCCCAAGGGCCTGGACTTCACCGTCGGCTTCGTCGACCGCGTCATCCGCACCGAGGACTCTCACTCCGCAGCCCAGGCGCTGCGCGAGGTCGCAGAAATGGCCCCGGCGACGATCTCGGCTCTCGACCGCGCCCAGATCAAGGCCGGCTCGGCGCTCGCCCCCATCGCCCCGCAGGTCGTTGTGCCTGCCGCCCGGGCCCGGCTGCGCTCAATGGTCGGGCACATGATCGTCGACGCGCGGCCCGAGCAGCTCGGCAAGGCCGTCGCTGCGCTGACCGCTGATGGCCACCGCCTCAACATCAACCTGCTCGGCGAGGCCGTCCTCGGTGATGAGGAGGCCGACCGCCACCTGGAGCGCACCCACGAGCTGCTCGCCCGCGACGACGTCGACTACGTCTCCATCAAGGCCTCCTCGATCGCCTCGCAGATCAACCTGTGGGCTTTCGAGGACACCGTCGAGTACGTCCTCGACCGGCTGCGCCCGCTCTACCGCGAAGCCGCCAACGCCCCAGCCGGTTCGAAGTTCATCAACCTCGATATGGAGGAGTACGGCGACCTGGAGATCACCCTGGAGGTCTTCACCCGCCTGCTGAGCGAACCGGAGCTCAAGCACCTCGAAGCCGGGATTGTGCTGCAGGCCTACCTGCCCGATGCGCTGGCCGCGATGCAGCGTCTGGCCGCCTTCGCCGATGAGCGTGTCGCCAATGGTGGGGCCGGCATCAAGGTCCGCCTGGTCAAGGGCGCGAACCTGCCGATGGAGCAGGTGCATGCTGAGATCGCCGGCTGGCCGCTGACGACCTGCCCGTCGAAGGAGGCCACCGACGCCAACTACAAGCGTGTGCTGCATTGGCTGTTCCAGCGCGAGCGGATGACCGGGCTGCGCATCGGCGTGGCCGGTCACAACCTGTTCGACATCGCCTTCGCCCACGAGCTGTCGCTGTCCCGCGGGGTCGCAGACCGGGTCGAGTTCGAGATGCTGCAGGGCATGGCGACCGAGCAGTCGGCCGCGATCAGCGCCGATGTCGGCCAGCTGCTGCTCTACGTCCCGGCCGTCCACCCGGCCGAGTTCGACGTCGCGATCTCCTACCTCGTCCGCCGCCTGGAGGAGAACTCCTCGCCGGAGAACTTCATGTCGACGATCTTCGAGCTGCGCAACGGCAACGCCGCCTTCCGCCAGGAAGAGGAGCGCTTCCGCGCCGCCGTCGCCGACCTCGAGGAGATCCTCGCCGCTGACGGCGAGTCGGCCCCGCGCCCGAACCGCACGCAGGACCGCACCCGGACCTACCGCGGCGAACACCGCCTCGGCGAGTTCGTCAACGAACCCGACACCGACCCGGCACTGCCGGCCAACCAGCGGTGGGCCGAACAGCTCATCGAACCGGTACGCGCCGGAAACTGGCTGGCCGGCCGCCCTGTTCCCGAGGCGGTGGAGTCGGTTGAGGACATGGAGTCCCGGATCGCTGCGGGCAGGTCGGCTGCCGCCGGCTGGCGGGAGCTCGGTGCCGCCGGCCGAGGGAAGATCCTGCTGGCTGCCGCCGACATCTTCGCCAACCGCCGCGGAGAGTTCCTCACGACGATGGCCGCCGAGGCCGGCAAGACCTTCGCACAATCCGATCCGGAGGTCTCCGAGGCGATCGACTTCATCCGCTACTACGCATCTCAGGCCCTCGAAGTCGAGCAGATCCCCGGCGCCCGGTTCGAACCCGATGAGCTCGTCGTCGTGACCCCGCCATGGAACTTCCCGGTCGCGATCCCGACCGGTTCGACCGTCGCCGCCCTGGCCGCCGGCGCCTCGGTCATCCACAAACCGTCCTCACCGACCCCGCACTGCTCGGCCCTGCTCGTCGAATGCCTGTGGCAGGCCGGTGTGCCGCGCGAGGTGCTCCAGATCGTCGCCCCGAGCGAAGGCGACATCGGCAAGACGCTCCTGTCCCACCCCGACGTCGACCGCGTCATCCTCACCGGCGCCTCGGAGACGGCCTCGCTGTTCAAGAGCTTCAACCCCGACCTCGAGATCAACGCCGAAACCTCGGGAAAGAACGCCCTCGTCATCACGCCGGCCGCCGACCGCGACCTCGCTGTCGCCGACCTCGTCGCCTCAGCCTTCGGCCATGCCGGGCAGAAGTGCTCGGCAGCTTCGCTGGGCATCCTCGTCGGTTCGGTGTACGACTCCGAGCGCTACCGCCGACAGATCGTCGATGCTGCGTCCTCGCTCGTCGTCGACTATCCGACGAACCTGTTCGCCGAGATGGGACCGCTGACCGAGGAGCCCTCCGAGAAGCTCGAGCGTGCGCTCACCCAGCTCGACGAGGGCGAATCGTGGCTGGTGGAGCCGAAGATGCTTGATGACTCCGGCCGCCTGTGGAGCCCCGGTGTCAAGGACGGGGTGAAGCCCGGCTCGTTCTTCCACCTCACCGAGTGCTTCGGCCCGGTGCTCGGCCTCATGCACGCGCGTGACCTCGATGAGGCCCTGCAGCTGCAGAACGCCGTCGACTTCGGCCTGACCGCCGGGATCCACTCGCTTGACACCTCCGAGGTCGCCCAGTGGCTCGACGAGGTCGAGGCCGGCAACGTCTACGTCAACCGCGGCATCACCGGCGCGATCGTGCGCCGTCAGCCCTTCGGCGGCTGGAAGCTGTCCTCGGTGGGCCTCGGCTCGAAGGCCGGCGGCCCGAACTACCTCATGCTCTTCGGCGACTGGCGCGATGCCGAACTGCCCGGTGACGCGCACGCGACCGCCGGAACCGGCTCAGACTGGCTGGCGAAGGCCTACGGCGATGACGAGAAGGTCTACCGGGAGTTCTTCGGCCAGCCCGCAGACCCGACCGGCCTGCACGCAGAGGCCAACATCTTCCGCCACCTGCCCCGTCCGGTCACCATCCGTGTGACCCCCGACGCGGCCGGCGACCATGTGCGCCGCACCGCCCATGCCGGCTGGACCGTCGGCGCCCCGCTGCTCGTCTCGGTCCACTCCGACTGCTCACGTGAGCTCGTCGAAGCGGCCCGCGACGCACTTCAGGCGAGCACCGCCTCGGCGACGGACACCGCGAGAGAGGTGGTCGTCGAGACCGCAGACGCGTTCGCCTCGGCCGTAGCTGACGGCAACTACGACGACACCGTCGGCGCCCGGATCCGGATCGTCGGCTCGGTCGAACCGGAGCTGCGGGAGGCGACCGTTGATCGTCCCGAGGTCGCGCTCATCGACCAGGACGTCGTCAGCTCAGCCCGCGTCGAGCAGCGCTACTACGTCCACGAGCAGGCGATCTCGATGACGCTGCACCGGTTCGGCAACCCGAGCAGCGACTTCCACGAGCTCGCGAAGGACCTCATGGGCTGATTCCCGCCCGATCGCAGCTGTAGCCGCGGACGCATGAGCGCATGCGCCCGCGGCTATGCTGTCTCCATGAGCGAGTTCACCCAGGCGATTGCGACCGTCCAGATCGACAACGAGTTCGCCCGCGTGACCGAATGGCGCTTTCCGCCCGGATCCGAGACGACGATGCACGTCCATGAGATGGACTACGTCGTCGTGCCGACCGAACCGGGCACGCTGACGGTGGTGACACCGGAGGAGACGTTCGAGAACGTGCTCGTCCCCGGTGCCAGCTACACCCGGCCGGTGGGCAGCGCGCACAACGTCATCAACAAGTCCGACACCGAATGCGCCTTCGTCGAGGTCGAGTTCAAGCAGCGCACCGGCAGCTGAGCCGCAGTCGGCCGGCCGAGATTGCTGACAGGTTACGTGTTGTTCAGCAGAACTTCGGACCGGGCTCCCGATTTCTGAGTGAATCCTGGATACCGTGGAAGAGTCTCATCTGCACTCCCGGTCATCCGGGGTGCACTCCGACCGAAGGATTCCTCCATGCACTCCCTCCACCTCCGCGCAACGGCTGTGGCCGGTTCCGTGCTCATCGCAGCCGGCACCTCCGGTGCGCTCATCGCCATTCCTGCGGCTGCGGCGCCGGACGGCACGGCGACGATCTCCGAGATCGCCTACGCCGGTGCCGACGAGACCGACTTCATCGAGATCGCCGCTGACCCCGGCACCGATCTCTCCGGCTGGACCGTCGGCACAGTCACCCGCGGCGGCACCCCGAACTCCGGCGCCCACGTCGTCACCCTGCCGGCCGGCACCACGGCCCCGGACTCCGGCGCGCACGCGGTGATGGTGCCGATCACCAACTCGGTCAAGTCCGGCAGCGCCGCCGATGGCGCATACGGCTCCTCTGCCTTCGTCGTCGACGCCGACGGCGAGCTGCAGGACTTCGCGCAGGTCGGCGGCACCACCGGCGGTCGCGGTGTGACCGCAGGCTCCAGCACGCTGCTGCCCGAGGCGGTCCAGGGCAAACAGGCGACCCCGACCGGGGAGACGGCGCCGAAGGGCCAGTCGATCCAGAAGTCCGGCAGCAGCTGGAGCGCTGGCACGCCGACACCCGGCGAGCTCCCCGACGATGCGCCGAACCCGGACCCGACCGACGACCCGACGGATCCGGCCAACCTCACCCCGATCTCCGAGATCCAGGGCACCGGTCAGACCAGCCCGCTCGACGGCACGACCGTCAGCACCCGCGGTGTTGTCACCGCTGCCTATCCCGAGGGCGGCCTCGACGGATACTTCATCCAGACCGCCGGCAGCGGCGGCGACGCCCACCAGGTGCCCGGCGCCTCGGAGGGCCTGTTCGTGTACTCGAAGGAGACCGTCGGCACGGTCAAGCCCGGCGCCCACGTCGAGGTCACCGGCACAGTGAGCGAATACTACGGCCAGACCCAGATCACCGTCTCCGGCAGCGGCCTGACCGAGCTGAGCGAGCCGGCCGAGGCTCCCAAGCCGTTCACCGGCGCGCTGCCGGACGGCGATGAGGCCCGCGAATCTCTCGAGGGCATGCTCGTCCACCCGGCCGGGCCGATCACCGTGGCCGACACCTACACCGCCAACCGCTACGGCGAGGTCGGCCTGACCAACGGCACGAAGCCGCTGCGCCACCACACCGACGCCCACCGCCCCGGCACCGATGAGGCCAAGCAGCTTGAAGCGGAGAACAACGATCGCTTCTACCTGCTCGACGACGGCGCGACCCGCGACTTCACCGGCAAGGCCAGCGACGTGCCGGTGCCCTACGTCTCCCTCGACAATCCGGTGCGCGTCGGCGCTGAGGCGACCTTCACCTCGGCGGCGGTGCTCGGCTACGGACACGAAACCTGGCGCCTGCAGCCCACCGCGACCGTCACCGGTGACAACGAGGAGGAGACCGCTCCGGCGACGTTCGCCGACAACCGTCCGGCCGCTCCCGAGGCGGTGGGCGGGCAGCTGAGCATCGCCAGCTACAACGTGCTCAACTACTTCCCGACCACCGGTGATGAGCTCTCAGGCTGCCAGTACTACACCGACCGCGAGGGCAATCCGATCACCGTGCGCAGCGGCTGCGCTGCCCGCGGTGCGGCCAACGCCGAGAACTTCGAACGCCAGCAGGCCAAGATCGTCAACGGCATCAACACCCTCGACGCCTCGATCGTCGCGCTCGAGGAGATCGAGCAGTCGGCGGCCTTCGGCAAGGACCGCGACGACGCCCTCAACCAGCTCGTCGACGCGCTCAACGCTGCTGCCGGTTCTGAGAAGTGGGCGGCTGCGGCCAGCCCCGAGCAGGTCCCAGCCGTCGGTGAGGATGTCATCCGCACCGCGTTCATCTACCAGCCGGCTGCGGCCGAGCCGGTCGGCTCCCCGGCGATCCTCGACAACCCGGCTTACTCGAATGCCCGCGCCCCGCTCGCGCAGGCTTTCGCGAAGCCCGGTGAGACCGACGCGGAGTTCGTCGCGATCGTCAACCACTTCAAGTCGAAGGGCTCCGGCTCCGGTGACGGCAACGAGGATTCCGGTGACGGCCAGGGCGCTTCGAACGCTGACCGCGTCAAGCAGGCCAAAGCGCTGGTCGGGTTCGCCGATGAGCAGAAGAAGGCCACCGGTACCGATAAGGCGTTCCTGCTCGGCGACTTCAACTCCTACACCTTCGAAGACCCGATGCAGGTGTTCTACGAGGCCGGGTACACCAACCTCGGTGAGGAGCACACCGACGAGCAGACCTACCTGTTCGGCGGCCGCGTCGGCAGCCTCGACCACATCCTCGCCAGCGCAGATCTCGCAGGCGATGTCACCGGTGCCGATGTGTGGAACATCAACTCCGGTGAGTCGATCGGGCTGGAGTACAGCCGCTACAACAACAACGTCCGCAAGCTGTACGACCATTCGGTCTTCCGCTCTTCAGACCATGATCCGCTCATCGTCGGCTTCAACGTCGACGACGATGCTGGTGATGACCCGACTGAGGATCCCACGGCTGACCCGACTGAGGATCCCACGGCTGACCCGACCGATGACCCCACGTCCGACCCGACCGGGGATCCCACGGCTGACCCGACCGGGGATCCCACGGCTGACCCGACCGATGACCCCACGTCCGACCCGACCGGGGATCCCACGGCTGACCCGACCGATGACCCCACGTCCGACCCGACCGGGGATCCCACGGCTGACCCGACCGATGACCCCTCCGACGACGGCAGGGACGATGAGGGCGACGACGACGGCCAGGGTCAGGACAATGACGCCCGTCGCCTTCCGCGCACGGGCATGGAGCTCGGCAGCCTGGCCGTAGCCGGAGTGCTCGTCGGGCTCGGCGCGGGTGCCGTCGCACTGACCCGCCGCCGCAAGGGCTGACACGCGCAGGCTCCTGGCCACACAGACGCCGGCTGAGACCGAAAGGCCTCAGCCGGCGTTTTCTGTGTGCAAAATCACAACATCTTGATAACAGACCGAAATATGTGGTGCCGGTCACAGTTTCATCCGCGTAAAGTTTCGCCAGAGCCGCGTCCAACCCAGCGGCAGCGAAAGGAATGGTGTCACAGTGTCTCCACCGACCGCAGCTATCGACTTCGAAAAAGTCGAATCCCAACCGGAGTTCCAAGCGCTGAAGAAGAAGCACCGCTCGCTGGTGCTGCCGCTGAGCGCGTTCTTCTTCCTCTGGTACTTCGCCTATGTCCTGCTCGGCGCCTACGCCCATGACTTCATGGCGACCCCGGTGCTCGGCAACATCAACCTCGGCATCCTGCTCGGCCTCGGCCAGTTCGCCACAACCTTCATCATCACGATGGTCTACGTGCGCTTCGCCAACCGGCGCATCGACCCGGCAGCCAACGAGATCCGCCTGATGCTGGAGAAGCAGGCCGATGGCTTCGCCGACCGCCCCGCAGATGCCCGCGGCGCCCATGCCGTCGGCAAAGCTGCAGAGACCCCCACCGAGAACGAGGCGGGCGAACGATGACGCTCGCAGCCGCACTGACCACGGCGGCCCAGGACAATCCCACCGCAGAGAACAACCCGGTCCTCAACATCGCGATCTTCCTCGTCTTCGTCGCCATCACGATGACGATCGTCTTCCGTGTCGCCAAGCGCAATGCAAGCGCTTCCGACTTCTATGCCGGTGGTCGATCGTTCTCCGGCCCGCAGAACGGCTTTGCGATCTCCGGCGACTACCTCTCAGCCGCTTCCTTCCTCGGCATCGTCGGCGCCATCGCGGTGACCGGCTACGACGGCTTCCTCTACTCGATCGGCTTCCTCGTCGCCTGGCTCGTCGCACTGCTGCTCGTCGCCGAGCTCATGCGCAACACCGGCAAATTCACGATGGCCGATGTGCTCTCCTTCCGCCTCAAGCAGCGCCCCGTGCGCCTGGCCGCGGCGATGTCGACGCTGGCCGTGTGCTTCTTCTACCTGCTCGCGCAGATGGCCGGCGCCGGTGGACTCGTCTCCCTCCTGCTGGGCATCGACAGCAAGACCGGCCAGTCGATTGTCGTCGCCGTCGTCGGCGTCCTCATGATCATGTACGTCATGTTCGGCGGCATGAAGGGCACCACCTGGGTGCAGATCGTCAAAGCGTTCCTGCTCATCGGCGGCGCTGGCATCATGACGATCTGGGTGCTGGCGATCAACGGGTTCAACTTCTCCCAGTTGCTCGGCGATGCCGTTGCCAATGCGACTGCTGACCCACCCGAGGCGTTGCTCGCCCCCGGACTCAAGTACGGCGCGCTGCCAATCGACTTCGTGTCCCTGTCGATCGCCCTCGTGCTCGGCACTGCTGCGCTGCCCCATGTGCTCATGCGCTTCTACACCGTTCCGACCGCACTTGAGGCCCGCCGCTCGGTGGTCTGGGCGATCTGGCTCATCGGCATCTTCTACCTCTTCACCCTGGTGCTCGGCTACGGCGCTGCCGCCATGGTCGGCTCCGAGGCGATCGAGAACGCCCCAGGCGGAGTGAACTCGGCAGCACCGCTGCTTGCGCTCGAACTCGGCGGGCCGATCCTACTCGGCACGATATCGGCAGTGGCGTTCGCGACGATCCTCGCCGTCGTCGCCGGCCTGACGATCACCGCAGCAGCATCGTTCTCGCACGACATCTACAACTCGGTCATCAAGCGCGGCACCGCCACGCAGCAGACCGAAGTGAAGGTCGCCCGCATCACCGTGCTGGCCATCGGCGGTGTCGCGATCTTCGGCGGCATCGGCGTGCAGGGACAGAACATCGCCTTCCTCGTCGCCCTGGCCTTCGCGGTGGCGGCGAGCGCGAACCTGCCGACGATCCTGTACTCGCTGTTCTGGCGCCGGTTCACCACCCGCGGTGCGGTATGGTCGATCTACGGCGGACTCATCACCGCCGTCGGCCTCATCGCGATCTCCCCGGTGGTCTCCGGCACGGAGACCGCGATGCTCGGGCCGAACATCGACTTCGCAATCTTCCCGCTGCAGAACCCGGGGATCATCTCGATTCCTGTCGGATTCCTGCTCGGCTTCATCGGATCGCTGACCGACAAGCGCGGTGAGGATCCGAAGCTCGCAGCTGAAATGGAGGTCCGCTCGATGACCGGCTACGGCGCTGAGAAAGCCGTCGAACACTGAGCGACTCAGCATCTCTGCAGGTCAGAGACTGAATAGCGAAACCGCCGCCCGAAAGCCGGGCGGCGGTTTCAGTTCGCGCGCCACGAGGGATTCGAACCCCCAACCTTCTGATCCGTAGTCAGATGCTCTATCCGTTGAGCTAGTGGCGCACTGTCGCAATGACCAGAACAACTATACACACGATCGCCCGCAAGCCAAAATCCGCACCCTGCGGTCTTTCCACATCCGCCAACCACCGCCTCGGGCGTGGCGTCCTGGAGCCGAAACCAGGCTTTGGGAATATACGTCATACCAATGGGAATGTTCGTCTCTTATCTGACGCCTCTTGAGCATAAGTCCTCGGCTTGTGACTCAATGCACAGGCGCGAGGCCCGCGAATCTCCGGTGCCTGCGAAGAACCGTTCGTACGGTGGAGGCATCGCTTGGCGGCGACGTCCGCTCAGCAGAACTCCGAAACCCCGACAGATCAGGAGATCCTCATGACCGTCCTCGACCGTGGCTCAGTCGACGACCTGCTTGCTGGTGCACCGACCGGCAACGAGAAGATCCTCAGCTTCGTCCGCTCGATCGCCGAGCGCACCACTCCCGACCGCATCGAGTGGATCACCGGCGATGACGACCAGAAGCGATCACTGCAGAACCAGCTTATCGAAGCCGGCACCCTCAAGCCGCTGCCCAAGCAGAAGGACTCGTTCTACGCCGCCTCCGACCCGGACGATGTCGCCCGCGTCGAAGAGCGCACCTACATCTGCTCGCGCAATGAGGCCGACGCCGGCCCGCTGAACAACTGGATGGCTCCCGATGAGATGAAGTCCATCCTCAACGACCTCTTCGACGGCTCGATGAAGGGCCGGACGATGTACGTCATCCCATTCGTCATGGGACGTGCCGATGCCGACCAGCCGATGTTCGGCATCGAGGTCACCGACTCCGCCTACGTCGTCCTGTCCATGCAGATCATGGCCCGCTGCGGCACCGCCGAACTCAAGGCCATCGAGGAGCACGGCGGCGAGTTCGTCGAATGCGTCCACTCCGTCGGCGCGCCGCTGGAGCCCGGCCAGGAGGACGTCGCGTGGCCGTGCAACACGACGAAGTACATCACCCACTTCCCCGAAGAGCGCGCCATCTGGTCGTTCGGCTCCGGCTACGGCGGCAACGCACTGCTGGGCAAGAAGTGCTACTCGCTGCGCATCGCCTCGGCGGTCGCCCGCGAGGAGGGCTGGCTGGCCGAGCACATGCTCATCCTCAAGCTCACCAGCCCTGAAGGTGAGGTCAAGTACATCGCTGCGGCCTTCCCGAGCGCCTGCGGCAAGACCAACCTTGCGATGATCGAGCCGACGCTTAAGGGTTGGAAGGCCGAAACGCTCGGCGACGACATCGCCTGGATGCGCTTCGGCGCCGACGGCCAGCTCTACGCCGTCAACCCGGAGTTCGGCCTCTTCGGCGTGGCACCGGGCACCGGCTACACCACCAACCCGACTGCGATGCGCGCGATCGAGGCCGGCGGCAACGTCTTCACCAACGTTGCGCTCACCGATGACGGCGACGTCTGGTGGGAGGGCATGACCGAGGAGACCCCGTCCCACCTGACCGACTGGAAGGGCAATGACTGGACTCCGGAGTCAGGCACCCCGGCCGCGCACCCGAACTCGCGCTTCTGCACCCCGATCACCAACACCCCGACGCTTGCCGATGAGTACGAGAACCCCAACGGCGTGCCGATCTCGGCGATCCTCTTCGGCGGCCGCCGCAAGACGACGATGCCGCTGGTGACCGAGACCAGGGACTGGACCCACGGCGTGTTCATGGGATCCACCTTGTCCTCGGAGACGACCGCTGCGGCCAAGGGCCAGGTCGGTGTCGTGCGCCGCGATCCGATGGCGATGCGCCCGTTCATCGGCTACAACGTCGGCGACTACTTCCGCCACTGGCTGGAGATCGGCCGCACCGAGGGCGCGAAGCTGCCGAAGATCTTCTACGTCAACTGGTTCCGCCGCGACGAGGACGGCTCGTTCCTGTGGCCGGGCTTCTCGGAGAACTCCCGCGTCCTCAAGTGGGTATTCGAACGAGTGGCCGGCACCGCTGAGGCCGTCGAGACCCCATTGGGCCACACCCCGGCCGAGGGCTCGCTCGATATCGAGGGCCTCGACGTGACCGAAGAGCAGCTGCGCAAGGCGCTCGCCATCAAGCCCGAGGAATGGGCTGAGGAGCTCGCCTCGATCGAGGAATGGTACAACTCGCTCGGCGATCACGTCCCGGCCGAACTCAAGGCCGAGGTCGACAGCCTCCGCCAGCGCCTCGGCGTGCAGTGACGCCGCACCTCTGACTGAG
>NZ_JALXKS010000010.1 GCF_025144725.1 Brevibacterium sp. p3-SID960
GGGGGCGGAGCCAGCGCACCGCCGAAGCCGTCGCCCCGGTTCGCCGGTTCCTGCCGACGCACCGCATCCGCGACGCCGTGATGAGCCGCCGCGGCCTCGAGTGGGGCATCCCCGCGATGCTGCTCGCCGCTCCCTACATCGCAGCCGTCAAGCTCC
Organism: Brevibacterium sp. p3-SID960; assembly: GCF_025144725.1. Classification (GTDB taxonomy): domain Bacteria; phylum Actinomycetota; class Actinomycetes; order Actinomycetales; family Brevibacteriaceae; genus Brevibacterium. The sequence goes on from NZ_JALXKS010000010.1 coordinate 157, forward strand.
TGACCGAGCACATCGAGCAGGCCGGTCCCGGCTGGGGTTGGCTGCATCTGGTCGTGCTGCTGTGCGCATGGAACGCGCTCAAGATGCTCTGGCTCGGCCCGATGAGCCTCATCGCCCTCGCCAGTGCCCGGCACCGCGAGCACGTCCAGCGCCGCGCCGCCCGTCGCGAAGCCGAGACGCACGGTACGCCGGACGAGACTCTGGTCATGGCCCGGGGGTGCATCATGAACGCCGTCACCTACCGGTACAGCGCGGAGGAGAACCCGACCAGGCTGAACCAGCAAGAAGCCGACTGCCGCCGCTACGCCAACGAGCACGGCCTGACCATCATCGAGGTCTTCACCGACACCGGGCACAGCCGCCACGGCCTGCATCACATGCTCGATGCCGCCCAGCGGGAGGACGTCACCGGGCTCATCGTCACCGACCTTGCTCGGCTCGGTTCCAAGTATGCCGATCACGTCGCCGTCGTCCAGCAGCTCCACGACGCCGGAGTCGACATCCACGTCACCAAAGACCGCACCTCGGACCCGGCTACTCACTTCACGACGCCGCGGTGACGCTCCACGTCGCAAGGGGGAACATCACGGGCACGCAGGATGCGCTCCTCCTCGGAGTCATGCAGGCTTACACCAAAGTCGATGTTCCCGGGGGACTGCTCGCCCGGCGGCGGCAGGACCTACGCCAGAGCAGCCCCGAATGCCTCGGCGCCTGGCCCTGCTCCCGGCCGCTGGGTGCGGCTCGCTCTGCCACCCTCATCCCTTCGCGACATGGCGGGGGAAGGACGTTGCGCCAAGAAGTCGCACCGTGTCCACGGGCTGTGGGAGGATGTGCTGGAGACCTCCAGGAGGAGAACTGACGTGCCGGTAGCGAGGCAAGACTAGTAGGAGAGGGGCGACGTGCATGGCTAAGTCGTCGACTAAGAAGCCCATGCGTCCGCCTTTCCCAGTTGAAGACATAGCTCTCGATCTGATTGACCTCGATATACGGAACTCTCGGTTTCCGCGAGATGCCCAATCGCAGACCGATGCATTCGAGCTGATGTTGAACACCGCCGGCGATGACTGCCTCGAAATGCTCAGGGATTTGACCCGGTCCGGACGTATGAATAGTTCTGACACCCCGATCGTTGTAGCTCGCGATGGACGCTACGTGATGATGGAGGGAAACCGCCGTCTAACGTGTCTCCGACTTTGGGCTGACCCTACTCTGCTACGCCAGGACGAATCGCTGGAAAAGCAGTATCTTTCTCGTGTTGAACGGCTGGTCGACGACAGCGCCTACGCTCCGCCAGCAGTGTTGCGCGTGGCGGTAGCACCAGATGAGGCGGACGCGGACGTCTGGATCGAGAGAAAGCATACGGGTGGCGCAGGCGGCGCAGGCACCGTTGAATGGGGCGCCGCGATGAAGGATCGTCGTCGAGCACGAAACGATCCGGCTAAGGCTTCCCGCGCTATGGCATTCGTCGAACTTGTGTCCGGCGAGTATGCAGAAGAGCCGGACGTGCTTGCCGCTCTAGAGACGGTCCGTAGTGCCCGCTACACGTTCATCCAGAGGTTTGTGGATCGCAGTGTCGTTCGCGACATGATCGGCCTCGACTTCTCGAATGGGAAGATGGCGTTCCGTCATGGAGCCGAGCTCTCCCTGCCGATCATCCGACAGGTGCTCACCGACTTTGCACAACCGAAGGCTGAGTCCGGCAAGACTTGGGCGCGGGAACTGGATACGGTAGACGACTTCCGTGACTACCTCAATAAGTATTCTCACCTCCTCCCCGGAATGGGAGACACGCGCGCAAGGGAGCCACACGGTGCCGGCAAGGAGGCACAGGGGTCAGCTGGGGCGACAGGTGCTCGTTCGGGCGGAGCCCAGGGTGAGCCAACGAACAGTGGGTACTCAGGAGATGGCGGCGGTCAGAGCCATGGGAGCAGCAAGGCTGAGGCCAATGATCCACGGCCTCCGCGCCCAACACCTGGCCGGGAGCACATCCTTCGAGGGCTCGTTCTAGACAAGTTCACGCCACGTATCCAGGAGATGGTGCGCCAAACATCGTTGCTTAGCGTGCAACGTCAAAACGAAACAGTCTCAGTGATGCTGCGAGTCATCCTTGATCTCACGGCGTATCAATTCCTCATGTCGCACGGTCAGCAAAACGTGCCCAAGGATCTTGACAAGAGAATCAAGAGCGCCATCAAGATAATTGATCCACAAGCCTCGGATGCGCTTGGCACGGCCGAGGCTACGCCGCCGCTTCGTAAGGCATTTCACAACACGACTGCGGACAGCATCAGGCTCGCTCAGTACGCGGTGCATGACATCCATAGCGGCCGGACGCCCGCGGAAGTCTTGACTTTGGCGGATCGTTATACCCCGGTCCTTGTCGAGATGAACGCCCATATGGGGAGCACGCCGATCCAATGAGGTATCTATCACCACTTCGATACCCAGGGGGAAAAGCCCGACTTGCGCCTTACCTCGCAAGGCTTATCTCTGCCCAAACTCCTGAGCCACGTCAGTATGCAGAACCTTTTGCTGGGGGAGCGGGAGCGGCTCTGCATCTCTTGCGCGACAGCGTCGTGGATCGAATCCACTTGAATGACCTGAACCCTGGGATCGCGGCGTTCTGGCGGGCCTCACTAGATTTCCCGAATCAGTTTTGTAGAGAGATTCGGTCTGTACCTTTAACTATTGAGGAATGGCGTCGACAGAGCGAAATATATGCAACTCCCGCGGGGCGGGAGGACTTCGAGCTTGGATTCGCTACTTTCTACCTGAACCGAACGAACCGGTCGGGCATCCTGGATGCTGGGCCGATCGGCGGGTTTGAACAGCTTGGCAAGTGGAAGATTGATGCGCGATTCAATCGTGAGTCACTTTCGACAAGGATCCAGGCTATCGCAGATATGCGCCATCGGATCTACGTCACCGAATATGATGCGTTAGATTTTCTTGGCTCGATTCAAGATGTCTCGACCGACGTTTTTGTCTATGCAGATCCTCCGTACCTTGTTCAAGGCGAAGGCCTTTACCTGCATGCATTTGACGCGGAAGCTCACCTAGAACTCGCGAGGGTTCTGGCGAGTGCCCAGTTCCCTTGGATTCTCACTTACGATGATGACCCACGGATCACGAATCTGCTCTATAGCGGCGGGAGATGCGCCACTTTCGACATCGCCCACACTGCGCATCGCCAACACGTTGGAACCGAAGCTGTGATCTACTCCGAAAACCTGGTTGTTCCGGACCTGGAGATCACGGCAGGTCGGGTAGCCCGATGGACCGCTTAGCGCCCTCGGGATCCATCCTGAGCTAGAGATCCGCTGATTCTACGATGGGATCTAATCCCACGGGTTCGCTCACCTCTCGCGGCCATGCGTGTCTCGCAGGGTGATCCCCGCATGCATTAGGTGCACTCGAACCGAGCTTGGATTGAAGCCGAGCCGCTCGCCGATCCTGGCCAGGGACTCGCCCTGCTCGTAGCGACGGCACATCTCGATCACCTGTTCCGATGATGGCTTCTCACGACGCAGTCGAACGCCTCGTTCCCGCAACCGTCCAGCGAGACGCTGACGGCTTACACCCAGGTCGCTCGCGATCAACCGTAGGGTGTCACCATCCAGGTAGCGGCGTTCCGCCTCATCGAGCATCGTCGAGGTCAGTCGCGGAACCTGGCTTGGGAGCGGCCGCGTGGAGGCCGGCGATAGGGCAGCCTTCTTGCGCCGCCGACGGATCGCACGATGCGACGAGACCGCCAACTGCAAGGACGGGGCAAGGTTAGAACACTGTCGCGCTACCTCCACATTTGTGAAGTCTCGGGACATCGTTCACTCGATGTCCCGAGATTTCTTTTTGTTTTGGCGTTGATGTCTCGCGTCATCGCTTCGGGTTTCGGACAGAAACGCTGGCCATCATCACGGGTTGAGGTTACCCTCGATTAGTGGACACCCGAGTTAGCGGGATTTGCTGTCCTGCTGGAAGGATGTTCAGTATGTCAGATCAGAAGCGCCAGCGGCGTTCTTATACTCAGGAGTATCGGGTCGAGGCTGCGGGTCTCGTCATTGACACTGGCAGGTCTATTGCTGCGGTGGCCAGGGAAATCGGAGTCGGTGAGCAGACCCTGGGCACCTGGGTGAAAGCAGAGAAGGGCCGGCGTCGCGTCGATGGGGAATCCACGGGCGCGTTGAACGAGGATGAGCGGGCTGAATTGGCACGGTTGAGGCGGGAGAACTTCGATCTGAAACAGGACAATGAGTTCCTGGGAAAAGCAGCCGCCTTCTTCGCGTCGAAGCCTCGAAACAAGAGAAATTCGAACTGATGGACTCGGAGAAGGCACGCTACGCGATCCGCCGGATGGCCAGACTCCTTGATGTGACGAGATCCGGGTACTACGCATGGAAGAAGCGCCGGCAGGCCGGAGCTTCGAAGCGCGCGCGAGCGCAACGTAGTCTTGACGGGCAGGTCGCAGCGGTCCATGCGGAGTCTGATGGTGTCTACGGGGCACCGCGAGTGGCAGCGCAATTGGCTCGACAAGGCGTGTGCGTGGATGAGAAGACGGTCGCGGCATCGCTGCGCAGGCAGGGCCTTGAAGGGATCAGTCCGCGCAGGTTCAAGCCGGTGACGACTCTGCCGGGTGTGGCGACTCATCACATTCCGGACCTCGTGAAACGGGTCTGGGATCGAGGTGAGTTGGATGCTGTGTGGATCAGCGATATTACGTATCTTCGCACGTGGGAAGGGTTCGTGTATTTGTGTGTGATCCGCGATGGGTGCTCACGCCGAGTGATCGGTTGGGCAATGGCCGATCGGCAGAATTCTGACCTCGTGGAACGGGCGTTGAGGATGGCTCATACATTAAGAGAAATGGTTCCAGATGACGTCATATTTCATGCGGACAAAGGCGCGCAGTACACGTCGGCTCAGTTGCATCAGGCATCTGTCGAACTGGGGCTTAAGCAATCGGTGGGCCGGACTGGGGTGTGTTGGGATAACGCGATGTCGGAATCATTCTGGTCGTCGTTGAAAACGGAGTTCTTCGAGCGGCGAGTGTGGCCGACCCGGGCTGAAGCGATGCGGGCAGTCGCTGGCTGGATCGAAGTGGTCTATAACCGACGGCGGTTGCACTCGGCGTTGGGAATGGTCCCGCCGGTGGAGTTCGAAGAGAAGTTCTTGGCCGAGCAGAGTGCCGGCCAGATCGGAGAAGAAGCGTCTACGCAGGCTGCGTGATGTGGTTCACGTGTCCACAACTTGCGGGGAACCCCAGGGTCGCAAAGCGACTATTTGCGGGCCTGGGCACTGTAACTGGCTCTGGCATTCGGACGCTGACGGTTGTACCAAACCTCGATGCACTCTATCACCGCAGTCCTTGCCTCCGGCCGCGTACTGAAGGACTCGTGATGGTAGAACAAGGTCTTCAGATGCGAGAAGAAGGTCTCCGCCCTCCTTCAACCTGTCTCGCACAACCATTCGGCCACAGGTGCAGGGGGCCTTTGGGGCGGATCAGCTCTGTCATGTAGTTGCGGGGTGATGTGTTGGGACAGCGTGCTGGCTTCTGCTGACTGCTGCTAGACATCACAATTCACACCAGGGCAACTCTACTTCGTCGCAGGGGTGTGATTGATCCACTCGGGTTCAACGCTACCTGTGGAAAGGTCGAACTCAGCGCGGTACTCATAACCTTGCGGCCACTCCTTGAAGAACCTCAGCGCGTACCGCGTGAGCATCCGGACCCCGACGTCGCGGTGGGCGGGCAACTCGACCTCAGTGACACGGATCCCCAGGTCGCCGGTCTCTCCGTCTGCTTCCACCGCATAGGGTCCTGCGACGCTGCCTCGGGCTGGGTAGGAGTTGATCGCAAACGTGCCCTCGGAACTCGCCGTCAGGTCGAGTGCCGGGTCGAAGGTGATTTCGTGATCATTGATGCGGATGCGCTCCAGGTTCTGACCTGCGAACAGATAGGTGACGCCGTCGAGCACCACGGTGTCACGTCCGGGTTCTGTGCGGACCCAGCGGCCTGGCGCCCGAGCGGGGAAGACTTCGATGATCTCCACATCGAGGCTGTACTTGGCGAAGCTGCGCATCTCACCTTGTATCGGTATTGGGACTGGGAAGCCTTGCAGCGGTCGAGGTTCCCCGTTGATCGTGAGCTTCATGTTCGCTCCTCCACCAGTGCGAAGGAAGTCGAAATCGTTGAGGAAGAAATAGGGAAACAGGTCGGGATTCTGGGAGCTGTGCCCGACTGGCGCGAGCAGGTCGAAGGGTTTGACACGGTTCGTCGACCCCTCGGAGATGTCGATGACAACGTCCCTGCCCTCGACGTCGCGGAACTCCGCGGAGACGTGGAAGCGACCCTCGTCGTCGACCTCAAAACGCTGCTTCTCGATGGCCACGCTGGTGTATTCGTTGACCCCGGAGCCGATGACGCCGCTGTCGAAGTTCTCCTCAGGAGTGAGCGCGACGTCGTCATAGAAGTCAGCGGCACCATCATTGCGGTAGCCGATGATCCGCATACCCGTTTCGCCTGGGCGTTCGATGAGCTGCGGTTCGAAGCCTGAGTAGACGGGATCAGAGTTCTTCTCGAATTCCAGGAGCGCAACTGCGGTGATGCCCTCTTGGGTGACGACGAAGGGGAGGAATACGTCCCGAGTGCCCTCGGCGGCGCGTTCGTAGGCAGCTTCATCGACCATCGTCGTCGGTTCGCTGCGATTGAGCTCGACAATGCTCCACCCAGTGACAGCCGTTGCCAGCACGGTGATGATTGCGGCCGCAACATGAACAACAGTGCGTTCGCCGCGCAGGAACTCTATGGAGATCAACCCGAAGGCCAGCACCAGGAACAGGACCGCAACCGTACGGTACAGGGGAGCAGCAACCAGTGCGGCAGCGGCAAGTGCGATGGATGCCCACGCCATCACCGCAGCACCTCCGGGTCTGGTCGCAGACTCTGTCCGTTGAGGTTGAGTGACATTCGGTCGAGAACAGCCATGCAGGTTGCAACGTCTCTGTCGCCGATCCCGGCGAAGATCTCATCAAGGGCATCCTGGGCAAAGTCAGTGGTGCGGGCCAGATATTCCTGTGCTGCCGGTGTCAGCTCGACAGTCTGCCCACGTCGATCACTCGGGTGGGGGCGGCACATGGCGAAACCTAGCTTTTCGAGTGCTCTCACGAGTTTCGCGGTGTTCTGATGCGAGGTGCCCAGAACCCGGGCCAAGTGGGAGATCAGAGGAAGTCTGTGGAGGCGGCTGAGGATCAGCATGGCGTGGAGCTGCTTGAAGCTCAGTGGCCTCAAGCGTGCGTCGTAATGCGCCTGCATGCGGTTGGCCAGCGTGTGCACTCCAGCGAAGATCAGCTCTTTCTCGCCCGTGATGGAGTCTTCGTCATCGGCCGGCCTGGCGTTGTCGCTCGCGGTTGTCACATCTTTCTCCTCAGGCGCTCCACTCAGCTGTTCTACGACAAGTGTACAACTAGTTACATACAGGCACTGGTCTCAGCCTGCTGGTTTCCTTGCGATTCCGCTCCGTCGTCCCGGATGTCTGCACGCTGGCCGGCTAACCGTGCGTGTGTGGTTCGATCCTGCGCTTCAACGGCCAGGTCAGCGTGTTCTGGGCCGGGTACCATCGGCCCGGTCATGGCGGCCGAAGCGATCAAGCTGCTGACCGCATCGGAACGCCGCTGCTCGGCCGGGTGCTGCTCTTCGACGCCCTGACGATGACCTGGCGCGAGCTCACCCTGGCGCCAGATCCTGACGCAGCTGAGGTCACGGCGATCGGTGAGCCCACCGCCGAGGTGGGCTGTCAGACGGCGCCGCCCCCCGCCTCGGTCACGGGGAGAGTATGACGTCCCGCGAGCTCAGCGAACGGCTGGAGGAAGGCACTGTCGTGGCCGTCGACGTGCGCGAAGCGTTGCAGCGGGCGATCGCCGCCATCCCACAGTCTGGGGCTGTTCCTCTCGCCGAGATCGAACAGCGCAACTGGGGCGCTCTGCCCCAGACCGCAGCTGCGACGACATCCGTGTTCTGCTGCAGAAACAGGGGCACGCTCGCAGCAGGCGATCGGCATTGCCGCCCGGGTGCACGTCGAGGTCTCAGCGGTGAAGTCCCATCCCGCCCGGATCTCCCCGCGGCTCGGGGTGCGCGATCGGACGCAGCTGGTCGTGTGGGCCTACCGCAGCGGCCTGGTGCGCTCAGAGGTGCCTGAGGCCGGCGAGCCGGGGCCGAGGTGCAGATTGTCGATCAGCCGGACACTGCCGACGTAGGCGGCGATGAGTGCAAGCGCCGGCAGCTCGGTCGTCGCCTCCAGAGTCGCCGGGTCGACGGCCTCCAGATAGTCAAGTGTGACATCCGGGGTGCTGTGCACCTGCCGTCTCAGCCCTTCGAGATTCCAGTCGCGGCCGGCGTGGGCGCGTTCCCGCAGCGCGAACAGCGCCTTCGACAGCGCCAGCGCCGCTTCCTCCTGCTCGCTGCTCAGCAGCAGGTTTCTGCTCGACATCGCCAGCCCGGCAGGCGTGCGCTGCGTGGGCACCGGCTCGATGGTGACGGGGAAGTTCATGTCCTCGACCATCCGCTTGACGATCATCACCTGCTGGGCGTCCTTCTCACCGAAGTACGCGTGCAGACGGGCCGGTCCCGGCGGATCGAAGATGTTGAACAGCTTCGCCACCACCGTGGCCACCCCGTCGAAGTGACTCGGCCGCGAGGCACCCTCCAAGGTGGTGCCCATCCGGCCGGAGGACACCCGGATGATCGGCGCGTCGGGATAGCCGGGGTACATCTCCTCGACCTCCGGGGCGAAGACGATATCGACACCGGCGTCCTGCATCGTCTGGCAGTCTCCGGCCAGATCGCGCGGATACCGCTCAAGGTCGAGCGGCGACTCGAACTGCAGCGGATTGATGAACAGCGAGGCGACCACGACCTCGTGCGCGGCCCGGGCGGCCTGCATGAGGGCGGCATGCCCGCCGTGTAGCGCACCCATCGTGGGGATGAGCCCGACGGAGGTGGCGTCGCGGTTGCGGATGTGTTCGGCCATCTCCGAGCGCAGCTCGGCGACAGTGCGGGTGATGATGAGCTCGGCCATGTCAGGTCCCTGGGTTGAGCGAGGAGGTCCCGGCCAGCCTATCGTCTGCGAGCATCCCGAAGATGAGGGTGTCGGTCCATTCGCCCTTCGACCACCAGTCCTGGCGCAGGTGGGCCTCAGCGATCATGCCGACCCGCCGTGCCAGCCTGGCCGAGGCGGTGTTGCGGGCGTCCATCTGCGCGCCCACCCGGTGCAGGCGGTAGTGATCGAACGCCACAGCGAGCACGGCGGCGACCGCCTCGCTGGCGTAACCGCGGCCGCTGTGCGCGGGATCGAGAACCCAGCCGATCTCCGCCGTCGCCCGGGTCCCGCCCGTCTGCCACAGCGTGACATCGCCGATCACCGCAGTGTCGTGTTCGATGATGAGGGCCAGGCTCGCAGCCGAGGTGTCGAGACCGGTGCAGGTGAGCCGCTCGGCTGTTTTCTCAGCGGCCAGGGTCGGCGTCCAGGCTTCGTCGAGCAGGTAGCGGGCGACGGCGGGCTGGGAGTAGATGCCCAGCAGCGCCTCGGCATCGTCGCGGCGGTGGGTGCGCAGCCGCAGCCGAGGTGTGAGCACCGGCAGCTGCAGGGGCGGGCAGTCAGGTGGAGGAGGGGGAGTCTCGGTCATCGCGGCTCTCCTTCGGGCGGTGACGGCATCAGAGCTAACCTAACACGCATAGGGTAAGCTGGTGTCGTGAGCTACTGGGATGCACCGAGGCCCGTGCGGCGCCGCCGCGCGATCGACGTGGATGCGCTGGCCCGCGCAGCGGCTGAGCTGCTCGATTTGGGCGGCTTCGCGGCCCTGACGATGCGCGCCGCTGCCGAGCGGCTCGGTGTCGCAGCGGCCAGCCTGTACTCGAGGGTGCGCGGCGTCGACGATCTGCGCGACCTCGCCCTCGATGCCGCGCTGGCTGACGACGGGAGCGTGCAGCAGGCGGTGGCCGAGGCTGCGATCGATGAGCTGATGGTGGCGTACTTCCGCCATCTGCGCCGCCATCCGTGGGCTGGTCAGGTGATCGCGCTGCGCACACCGCGCGGGCCGCACTATCTGGCGCTGTCGGAGCGGATGTGTGTGCTGCTGCGCGATGCGGGTATGGCCGACCCGCTCGGCTGCGCCTATGCGCTGTCGAACCTCGTGATCGGCTCGGCACTGACGTCGGCGATGGCGGCAGGGGAACAGGCCGCGCTGGTCGATCCCACCATCGCCCCGGTCTATGCGGAGTTGCACGCCGGCCACACCGTCGACCCTGAACACATCCTCACCGCTGCGGTTCAGGCTCTGCTCGCTGCCGCACCCACGCGCTGAGACGACCACCGCAGGAATCCACCCCGGCACCTGCAGCCGAGGCGCGCAGCCGAGGTGCGCAGCCGAGGTGTGCAGCCGGGTCCCGCAGCCGTGGTGCGAACCCGGAAAATCGGATGCAGCAGATGCCGGGGTGGCGCGCTGCGCACCACCCCGGCATCGGGATCAGAGATCAGTGGTTGTGACGGTCGTGCTCGTGATCATGGTCGTGTCCGTCACCATGGTCATGGTCGTGTCCGTGGCCGTCATCGTGACCGTGCGCGTCGGCTCCAGCACTTACCTCACCGGAGGCGGTGGCGATCTCACCGGTCACCGGAATCTCCGTGCCGATGGTGCCCGACTCCGGATCGATGACCCGAAGGGTCCCGTCCGTGCCGTGAACGAGCGCTTCACCTTCAGCACCGCGGCCCAGTGAGCGGAACGAATACGCAGCCGGCAGGTCGACGAGTGTCAGCTTCCCGCTCGTCGTGTCGGTCAGGGTCACCCGCGTCGGACGCTCGACCTCGGCCTCGGGATCGGTCTTGTAGTCACTGAGCACGACCGGGGAGTCCTCGTGTCCGCGCTGGTTGCCGATCCGTCCGTGCTCATCGGGGGAGTCGACCTTGGTGATCTCATCGCCCTTGATGATGAGCAGGCCGTTCTCGCAGCCGACGGTGATGACTCCGTCCTTGACGGCAGCCTCACCGTGCACGCCGGGGCAGTCGCTGTTCTCGGCGACGTCCTTGCCTTCGGCGTCGCGGATGACGACACCGGAGCGGGTGTCCTCATTGCCGACGGTGTGGATCATCGAACCGTCGGCACGCACAACGGCGACACCATGGTGAGCCTCCTTCGCCTGGGCCTTCTCCGTCTTGATCGGCGCATCAGCGGAGAGCTCGGCAGGATCGAAGGAATGGATCTCGCCAGTGCCGTCGAAGAACGCGACCGAGGTGCCGTCATGGTTGACGAGGTGGCCCGGGTGGCTGCCCTCGATGCGCTGGTCGGTCAGCAGCGGGTCGGTGGTGTAGGAGTGCGAATGGTCGCCGTGCGGTTCGGACCAGGTGCCCATGTCGAGCAGCCGGAACGCGTCGCCTTCAGTGAGGAACAGGTGCCGGTTGTCGCCTGCGGCGTTGAGCCGGGTGAAGCCTTCGGCTTCGAAGGTGCCGAGCACCTTGTGCGACTCTGCGTCGAGCACCATGACGCCGCCGTCATAGGTCAGCGCGATGCGCTCAGCCGGGCCTGCGGTCTCGGCGGTCTGCCGTTCGGTGGGCTCAGGGGACTGCCCGGCGGAGTCCGAGTTGGTGCTGCCGCAGCCGGCGAGCACTGTCAGATACAGCGCCGCAGCCGAGGCGGTGAGGAGGGATGGGATGCGTGATGCGTGGAGAGTCGTGCCGGTCATAGTGGCAGCGCGCGGCGGATAATGTCATAGGTTCATGTGCGCCTCAGCACCGGCAGTACGGCGGGACGTCCGATGAGTCGGACATCGCAGTCAGGAGCGACTCACCGGAGGACTGCCGTGAGCATCAAGCTCGACTTCACGACGACGTTGGAGTGCTACCGCGCACGCACCGGCCGTTTCGATCGGATCGAGGTACCGGATACGAGCTATCTCATGGTCCACGGAGCCGGTGGCCCGAACACGGTCCCAGCATTCACCGCCGCGATCGAAACGCTCCACCCGGTGGCCTGCACCCTGGCGCCGGACCATCCTGCGTCAGCCCGTGCGCTGACGCCGGCGTCGTTCGCCTCCTGTTCACTTGCCTGCCGTTGAATGGTAGGTATGCCAGCTTCCGCCGCCTCCCCTGACCGCCCACCAGCAGCCGCACCCGCCAGCCGGGGATCCGTCGCTGAGGTGTTCTGGGTCTTCCTGCGGCTCGGGCTCACCTCCTTCGGCGGCCCGGTCGCCCACCTCGGGTACTTCCGTGAGGCCTTCGTCGAGCGCCGCCGCTGGCTCAGCGACCGCGCTTATGCCGATCTCGTCGCGCTGTGCCAGTTCCTGCCGGGCCCGGCCTCCAGCCAGGTCGGCATGGCGCTGGGCCTCAAGCGCGCCGGCTTCGCCGGCATGATCGCCGCCTGGATCGCTTTCACCCTGCCCTCGGCACTCGTGTTGGTGGCCTTCGGCTTCGGCATCCATGCCCTCGGCGACCTCGGCGACGCCGGCTGGCTCATCGGCCTCAAGGTCGCAGCCGTAGCCGTCGTCGCGCATGCGGTGCTCGGCATGGCGCGCTCGCTGACTCCCGACGCACCGCGGGCGAGCATCGCGGTCGCCGCCCTGGCCATCGCCCTGCTCGTGCCCACCGCATGGGCGCAGGTCGCTGCGATCGTGCTCGCCGGCATCATCGGGCTGGTATGGCTGCGTCCGGCCGCGCCCGAGGCGTCAGGCGCCTCAGGCGGGCAGAGTCACCCGTTCAGGGTGCGTGTGCCGATGCCGGTGGCCGCCGGCAGCCTCATTCTCTTCGCCCTCCTGCTCATTGGGCTGCCGGTCATCACGCGGCTCACCGGCAGCGATGCGCTGCAGTTGGCAGATGTGTTCTACCGCGCCGGCGCGCTCGTGTTCGGCGGCGGACATGTCGTGCTGCCTCTGCTGCAAGCCGAGCTCGTGCCGGCAGGGATCGTCTCGAACGATGCCTTCCTCGCCGGCTACGGTGCCGCCCAGGCGGTGCCCGGCCCGCTGTTCACCTTCGCCGCTTACCTCGGCACGGTGAGCACCACCTCGGCGACGGGAGCGGTGGGCGCGGCGATCGCGCTGGGCGCGGTGTTCCTGCCGGCGGCGCTGCTTGTCATCGGCACGCTGCCGCTGTGGCAGACGCTTTCCGGGCACCGGCTGGCCCGCCGGGCATTGAGCGGCGTCAACGCCGGCGTGGTCGGGATCCTCGCAGCCGCGCTGTACCATCCGGTGTTCACCACCGGCATCACCTCGCCGCTGACCCTCGTCATCGGAGCCGCCGCTTTCGTCGCCCTAAGCGTGTGGAAGGCCCCGGCTTGGGCCGTCGTCGCCGCCGCCGGGCTGCTCGGCTTTCTCGTCCTCTGAACCGCTGGGCGCGGCGGGGCTGCAGCGCCGCGGACGCGCGAACGGGAGGGCCAGCCCCTTTCTGATCGGCATGCTCAGGGCGAGCCTGATCGGCATGCTCAGGGCGAGCCGAATCGTGCCGGGTCCGCTTGCCGGCGGCATCCCCTCGAGTGCGGTGTGGACCTCCACGTCGCTGATGACGAGCTCTCAGCGCCCGGCCAGTCGCGGCTCGGAGCGCTGTGGGCCGGCGCTTGAGGACACCGCGCAGCCGGAAGATCCGGTGGGCAGCAGCAGAGCCCGCCGGGGACCCGACGGGCTCTGCCCAATGCTGCGATTCAGTGCCGCCAGGTGTCGACGGGTGGATCGCCTTCGGTCTTGCTGATGATGCGGTGGGTGCCGTCTTCCTGCAGAATCGCCTCATCTCCGTGTGCTGCCGCAGTCGTGGCAGTCCGCGCTTCGGAATCGTCTTCGACATAGCCGACGCGTTCGCCCTTGCCGACCTGTGAGTCGCCAAGCACCTTCTCGGCCGCCTCTTCGACCTTGTCGAGACCCTTCGAGCCTGAGCTGCTCGATTCCTGTCCGCTCTTCGTCATGGTCATCGCCTCCTTTGCTCATCCAGCTTATGCCGACTGCCAGCTGCTTGGAAACCTCACTGGGCGTGTCGGTGACTGCTCAGCTCAGGGTGTCGAAGAATTCCCGCGTGGCATCGTTGAACGGTTCGGAGCGGCGGGTGCTTGTGCGGATCTGCACCATCACCGATTCGGCCCGTGCGCATACGGTCTCGTCGACGAAGATGACCTGCTCGACAGTCAGCGAAGAGGTGCCGACCCGGCTGATCCGGCTGCCGATCGTCACGGTGCCCGGCCAGTGGACTTCCTGCAGATAGTCAATCGTGATCCGCGCGAGTACGAATTCGCGATCGGAGACCTCGGAGTGCCGATCAATCCGGGAGATGATCTCGACCCGGCCGGTTTCGAAGAACGTCGCAAAGACCGCGTTGTTGATGTGGCCCTGTCTGTCGGTGTCGGAGTAGCGCAGCTTGTCTGTCGTGGTGAGCGGAAAATCCGCTGGAGAGAGATCGTCGTGCATGCCCCCATCGTGGCACAGTGGGGGTAGTTTCGAGAGCATCCACGTGCCGGAAGCGGCCCCGCATGTCGGCTCCTGTGCGCAGCGGATGAATTCCGCTATGCAGTCAGATCTGCGTGTGGCGTGCTGGCGTGGCAGAATGATTGAAGTTCGAACCAGTCATCCCGAATTTTGGAAAGGTGGAGCCATGGCTGATCTGCGGATCTCCGATGCTGCTTTGTTCATGGGGGTCAGTGATGACACCCTTCGCCGGTGGATCCACGCGGGAAAGCTCTCCCAGCGCCTCGACGGCAGCGGGCGCGCCGTCGTCGATGGAGCCGAACTGGCCGAGTTGGCCCGCACGAGCGCGGTGCTGCCGAAGGATCCGGCGGCTGTGCAGTCCTCGGCGCGCAACCGGTTCGTCGGTCTCGTGACCGCCGTGAAGAAGGACGGCGTCATGGCCCAGGTCGATGTTCAATGCGGCCCCCACCGGGTTGTCTCGCTCATGTCGGCTGAGGCTGTTGAGGAACTCGAGCTCACAGTCGGCGATGTCACGACCGCCGTCGTCAAGGCCACCCAGGTGCTGCTGGAGATGCCGCGGCGCTGATTCGGAGGCTGGGCTTCAGTGCAGGCGCAGCTGACCGCGTTCTGTTGAATCCGCAGCTGCGGGTCGACATGGAGAATAAGTGTTGATCATCGTATGAAATCTGCTGCGTCGAACGCATATGCAGTGCTAGGGTGTTCTCAGGCGGGCACGGACTGCTGCCAGCATGGACGCGGCAAGGGGATCACACTGATGAAATCGACTCTCACCACCACCGGTGCGCTCACGGCGGTTGCCACCCTCATGCTCAGCGCCTGCTCCAGCGGGTCCGGCAACGGCGGCGAATCCGACAGCGGGTCCATCATCGTCTTCGCTGCTGCCTCTCTCAACCAGGTCTTCGCCGATCTCGGCGAGTCCTTTGAGGAGGAGACCGGCATCTCCGTCGACTTCTCCTTCGGCGGTTCTCCCGACCTTGCCGCCCAGATGCAGGCCGGGGCTCCTGCCGACGTGTTCGCCTCAGCCAATGAGAGGAACATGGACAAGATGACCGACGAGGAACTGATGGAAGGCCAGCCGCAGAGGTTCGCCACCAACGCTCTCACCATCGTCACCGCCCCAGACAATCCCAGAGACGTCGAGGACCTGCACAGCCTGAGCGCCGATGACATCTCACTGGTCATCTGCGCACCCGAGGTGCCCTGCGGTGCCGCCACCCAGGAGGTGGCCGAGCTCGCCGGTGTCGATCTCTCACCTGTGAGCGAGGAGAACGCAGTGACCGATGTGCTCGGCAAGGTCACCTCCGGCCAGGCCGACGCCGGACTCGTGTACGTCACCGACGCCACCGGTGCCGGAGATGACGTCACCGCCGTGGACTTCCCTGAAGCCGCCGAGGTCATCAACAACTACCCGATCGGTGTGCTGAAGTCCTCGAAGAACTCCGAGGCCGCCGGGCAGTGGGTCGACTACGTGGTCTCCGACACCGGCCGGGACGCACTGGCTGACGCCGGCTTCGGCACACCGTGAGTCACGCTGGTCTGCCGCGCTGGCTCTGGCTGCCCGCAGCCTGTGGGGCGGCCATCGTCATCGTGCCCATCATCGGGCTGCTGACCCAGGTGCCCTATGCTTCATTGTGGGGTCTCATCAGCTCGGACTCGGCGCTGAGTGCTCTGCGACTGTCGCTGCAGACCTCGCTGGCGGCCACCGGACTGTGCGTGCTCGGCGGAGTGCCGCTGGCCTTCGTGCTCGCTCGCGCCCGGTTCCCCGGCAGGCGAATGCTGCGCTCTCTGGGCCTGCTGCCGTTGGTGCTGCCGCCGGTCGTCGGCGGTATCGCGCTGCTGTACACCTTCGGGCGCATGGGCCTCATCGGCCGCTACCTCGAAGCAGGCGGCATCTCGATCGCTTTCACCGCCATCGCCGTCGTCCTGGCTCAGACCTTCGTGTCGTTGCCCTTCATGGTCATGACGCTCGAAGGCGCGCTGCGCAGCACCGACCCGCGCTATGAGCGCATCGCCGCAGGGCTGGGCGCCAGCCCCACCCGCACCCTGCTGACGGTGACGGTTCCGGTGCTCGCCCCAGCCCTCGCGTCGGGAACGGTGCTGTGCTTCGCACGGGCGCTGGGCGAGTTCGGCGCCACCCTCACCTTCGCAGGCTCCCTGCAGGGCCGCACCCGCACGATGCCGCTGGAGATCTATCTGGCCCGCGAAACCGACCCGGCCTCGGCGATCGCTCTGTCGGCCGTGCTCATGGTCATCGCCTTCACCATCGTCGTGGCGACCTACCGCACCCCCAAGCAGGCGCGCGCATGAGCGACTTGTCTGCTGTCTTCCGGCTGCCGGCCCGCGGGCTCCACATCGACATCGCGGTCCCGGCCGGGTCGACGACGGCGCTCATCGGGCCGAACGGGGCGGGCAAGTCGACGACCTTCGACGTGCTCTCCGGGCTGCTGACCCCGCCCGAGGCGGAGATCTCCCTCGGCGCGCGCCCGATTGTGCGCACCACCGGCCGGAAGGTGCGGGTGCCTGCGCACAAGCGCGGGATCGTGCAGCTGGCACAGGCGCCGCTGCTGTTTCCCACCATGACCGTCGTCGACAACGTCGCCTTCGGTCTGCGCTGCCGCGGGGTGGCCCGACGCGAGGCCCACAGCCGGGCCGCCGCGATGCTCGAACGCGTCGACCTGGCCGGAATGGAGGACCGGCGGCCGCACCAGCTCTCCGGCGGGCAGGCCCAGCGGGCGGCGATCGCCCGGGCCGCGATCGCCGAACCGGATCTGCTGCTGCTCGATGAGCCGATGTCAGCCCTTGACCGTGACAGCGCGCCGCACATCCGTGCGCTGCTGACGGAGCTGCTCGGAGATGCCACCGCACTGCTCATCAGTCACGATCGTGTCGACGTCGAGGCGCTGGCCGACCGGGTGATCGTGCTCGACCAGGGCGCTGTCGTCCAGGCGGGGACCACAGCTGAAGCGGTGGCGAACCCGGTGCCCGGATTCGCCAGCCGCTTCTTCAGCTGACGCGCTGTCTTTCAGTAGGCCTTGACGCGCTGTTCGACGATGAGATGGATGAGGGCGAACTGACCGTTCTCGGTCGCCTTCAGCGCCTCATCGAGGGCACCGGGGATATCCTCGTCCTGTTCGACCCGGATACCGAATCCGCCGAAGGCCTGCGCGTAGAGCGCGAAGTCCGGATTCTCCAGCTGCGTGCCCGAGATCCGCTGTGGGTACGCCCGCTCCTGGTGGGTCCGGATCGTGCCGTACTCCTGGTTGTCCATCACGATGATGAGCGGGGTGGCGCCGTACTGCTTGGCGGTGGCGAGCTCCTGGGCGTTCATGAGGAACTCACCATCACCGGCGATCGAGATGACCTGCCGCTTCGGGTATTGCAGGCTCGCTGCCACCGCCGACGGCACCGAGTAGCCCATCGAGCCGTTGCGGGCCGAGATCATTGAGGCATAGCCGTTGGTCGGGAAGTACCGGTGCGCCCAGTTCGTGTGCTCACCGGCACCGAAGGTCACCATCGCATCCTCATCGAGACGCTTGACGAGATTGGCCATCATCGTCGCCATCTTCGCCTGCCCGTCACCGGGCTCAGCCGACGGCGGGGTGGAGAACTCGACCTGCTTGGCGCGCAGCTCGTTCGTCCACGTCCGCCACGAATCGCACACCGGCAGGTCCATGCGCACGAGGTCGCGGACGAACACATCGGGCTTGGCCACGATCTGGTGGGTCACCGGCCCTGAGCGCCCGCGCAGCGACGGGTCGATGGTGACGATGAAGTTCTTGCGCTCCCAATTCTGCCGGGCGGTGAACCCGTCGGTGATGACGTCACCGGGAACAGTGCCGACGAAGACGAGCAGATCCGAGCCGTCGAGCACCTCGTGGGTGTGCTGCGGGCGTCCATAGCCCAGCGGGCCGACATAGCTCGGGGAGCCGAACGGGACGGTGCCCTCACAGCGCCACTCGGCAGCTGCCGGCAGATTGTGCGCCTCCAGCCACTGGGTGAAGGTGTCGGCACCCTCACCGGTCCAGTCATTGCCGCCGAAGACGAACAGCGGCCGCTCAGCCTCCATGAGCGCGGACTTCAGCGCCTTCCAGTCCGTGACCGTCATGCCGCCCTGCGCGACGGGGATCTGCGGGTGGATGATCCCGTCGTTGGGCTGGGTGATGATGTCCTCGGGCAGGCCGACGACCACCGGGCCGGGACGCCCGGAGACCGCAGCGAACATCGCCTCGGCGACCACCTCGGAGGCCCGCTCCGGGTGGTCGAGGATCATGACGCGCTTGGCACCGGTGTCGAACCACGCCTTGGGGTCGAACTCCTGGAAAGCCTCCTTCTCCCGGTGCTCGAACGGGATGAGCCCGACGAAGAGCACCATCGCCGTCGAATCCTGCCAGGCGGTGTGCAGGCCCACGTGTGCGTTCGCTGCACCCGGGCCGCGGGTGACCATGGCGATGCCCGGCAGTTCGCCGAGCTTGCCGTCGGCCTCAGCCATATAGGCGGCCCCGCCCTCATGGCGGCACACGACGGTCTCGATCGGCGAGTCGTGCAGCCCATCGAGCACGTCGAGGAAACTCTCGCCGGGCACGACATAGACGCGCTTGACGCCATGGGCGGCCAATGACTTGACGATCACATGACCGGCGGAGATCTCGGAAGCTGGCATGCTGCTCACATCCTCTGTGTGACGTGGGGCTCTAGGTGGATTGGAGAAACTGTACCAAGCTGTCCGCAGGCCTGCCGCCTGTCTCACGGGCTAGTGACCGAGGTGCCGGACGGCCGCGTCCGAGGTGTGTCACGCTAGGCTGGCACCGGTGGCTTCCAGCCTTCCGGCAGCGGCCGGATCCCAGAGTCTGGGGCTGCCGCGTCGATGGGGGAGACGAGATGGCCCGGGCGAGGCGCACCGGCTGGACGCTCGCCGCTGCCGCAGCGGCAGCAGGCCCCTGGACGGATCCACGCGCCGCAGGCCGGGCCCACGATCAGCTCAAGCATCTGCTGCGGCCTGCCGGCCTGCACGCCCCGGCGGCCGCGAAGGTCATCGAGCTCACCGAGATCGACTCCTCCCGTCAGCGGGCCACCCTGGCGTGGGCGAGGCAGACGAACCCGCGTTCGCGCACCCAGGTTCCGGACTGGTCCTACACCTCGGAAGTCGATGTGGCGCACCGGTCGCATCGAGGCGGCAGACGAGCACGCCTTCGTCCCGGTCATCCTGATCCTCCCGATGCCGAGGTGCTGGCCGCGCTCGGCATCGAGCGCGTCGACCTGGGCATTCCGGCACAGCGGACCCGGGGGCGATCGGACAGCGCGGCGGATTCGTCGACGTCGGCATTGTCGACCCCGCCGGTCCAAGCACCGGTGACGACCCGGCACCTGCTGGTGCGGTCCTCACCGAGGTGCTCACCAGCAGCTGACCGCGCTCCCGCGCTCGTCTCATGACAGTGACCGGGCTCCCGCACGCGCCACACGACAGGGCGTGTTGACGCACCGGCAGCAGGCGGTCAAGCCGCTAGGCTGAAGTCATGTCGAACTGTGTCATCGTCGTCTACACACCCATCGAATCTGCCGATGCCGTGCGCGCCGCACTGGCTGCAGGCGGGGCCGGGGCCATCGGCGATTACACCGGCTGCTCCTTCTCCAGTCGCGGCACCGGCCGCTTCACCCCGGGCGCTGGCGCCAACCCGGCGATCGGCGACATCGGCACTTGTGAAGAAGTCGCCGAAGAGCGCATTGAAGTCATCTGCCCAGCCGAGCTCACCGCCACCGCACTCGACGCGATGCTCGCCGCCCACCCGTACGAGGAGCCGGCCTACCACGTGATCCCGGTGATGACGCGTGCCGACTTCTGATACCGGAGCACGCTGCAGGCTCTCCACCGCAGCCGCCCTCGCAGGAATCGCACTGCTCGCCGCCGGCTGCGGGATCACCGATGAGGCCGACAGCAGTGCTGAACCCGCCCACGACTACACCGTCGACTCCAACGCCGCCGTCAAGGACAGCCCGATCTGGACGGATGCCAGCGACGCGGCGATGCTGCGCATCGGGGTGCCCTTCGACCAACCGGGGCTGGGATATCTCTCCGCAGGGAAGACTGTGCCGGCCGGGTTCCACGCCGAGATCGGCAGCCTCATCGCTGGGCGCCTCGGCTTCGCCTCCCACCAGATCACATGGGTCGATGCATCCGCGGACACGGCTTCCCTGCTCGCAGGCGAGGAACCAGCCGCTGACCTCCTTATCGACACCGACGGCCAGCCCATCGAGGGACTCGACCCGGCACCCGGACCGGCCGCCGCCGCCTCGGCGACGGAGGCCACCGAGTCCGCCGGTGAGGCAGGCGAAACCGCCGAGGGCACTGCCATAGGCGACACGGGCACCGGCGACTCTGCCACTGGCGCCCACGCAATCCCAGCCGATCTGGCCGGGCCCTACCACCTCGGCGGCCAGGGTCTGCTGAGCCCGGCAGCATCGGATCTCCAGGAGTTCAGCGAGCTGACCGGCCAGCAGGTCTGCGCACTGCCCGACTCAACCGGCAAGCAGGCGATCGAGGACCAGACCACCGCTGCGGTCGTCGAACGCGAATCGCTGACCGACTGCGCCGCCGCACTGACAGCCGGCGACGTCGACGCCGTCGTCGGACCCGACCTCGACCTGCAGGCACTCGCCGCGCAGGACCCGCAGGCGCTGACGCTGAGCGAGGACCGGCTGCGCCCGGCCGGATACTGGATCCGGATGCGCACCGAGGACCCCGCCCTGGCAGAGGCGATCGCCGAAGGGATCGCCGCTGCGGCCGACGACGGCGAATGGGCCCACGCCGTCGAGGCAGCCTTCGGCAGCGACGTCGAGATGACCCCACCCCCGAGGCCGTGACCACGCCCGGCGCAGGCAACCCTGCATTAGGGTTGGAGCATGAGCCAGATCACGCTGCGCAATGCGCGCCTGCTAGCCGAGGACCACTTCACCGCACCGACCACGCTGCACATCAGCAACGGCCGGATCACCGCCAGCGGCGACGATGCCGCAGATGCACATGCTGGTGAGGTCATCGATGTCGACGGCCAGTGCGTCATGCCCGGGTTCATCGAAAGCCATGGGCACCCGAGCATGTACGACCGGACCCTCCTGCAGGTCGATGTGCGCCCCGATGTCGTCGACAGCATCGCCGACATCCAGAAAGCCATCCGCGAGGTCGCGAACGGCACTGAGCCCGGCGGGTGGATCCGCGGAGCCGGCTGGGATGAGACATACCTCGAAGACGACCGGGTGCCCACCCGCGCGGACCTCGACGCCGCGGCACCGGACCATCCGGTTGTGCTCACCCGCACCTGCCGGCACATGCTGCTGGTGAATTCGAAGGCACTCGACGTCTGCGGCGTCGACGAAGACACCCCGGACCCGGTCGGCGGCCGGCTGGTCAGGGACGGCAGCGGCCGGCTGACCGGGTTGTGCCAGGAGAAGGCGATGGATCTCATCACCGTCCCCGACTACGCCCCCGATGAGCTCTCCGGCGGGTTCGCCCGCGCCCAGCAGCAGTTCCTCGACTGGGGCATCACCACCGTCCACGACATGTCCACCAGCCGCACCGACCTGCGCCTGTACACCGAACTCGCCGCCAGCCGGCAGCTGAGCATTCGACTGCGCCCGTGGCTGTGGGCCCTGACCCAGATGGGCTACGACGGCATTCTCGACGCAGCACTGGCCGCCGGTGTCACCAGCGGGCTCGGCGACGACTGGATGCGCATCCAGGGCGCGAAGTTCGTCCTCGACGGGGGAGTGGGCGGCAAGACCGCTGCCCTGTGCTGCCCGTACGAGCACAGCGACGAGACCGGGATCCTCTACATCGACGATACGACCCTCACCAGGCATCTGCGTGCGGCGGTCGCCGGCGGGCTGCGGCTGGCCATCCACAGCATCGGCGATGCCGCCATCGCGCAGGCTCGCCGTGCCCTCACGAACATCGGCGACGATGAGGCGGTGCGCACCCGCCGCACCCGCATCGAGCACTGCACCCTGCCGTCTGCGGAGGATCTCGACTTCCTCGCTGAGTGGAACATCATCGCCTGCTCATCCGTCGGCTTCATCTACCACCTCGGCGACTCCTACCTCAAGGTGCTCGGGCGCGACCGGATGCCGCGGGTCTATCCGCACCGATCCTTCATCGACCGCGGCATCATCGCGCCGGGCAACTCCGACGTCCCGGTCACCAACGGCAACCCGTGGGAGGGCATCTACGGGGCGGTGACCCGGACGACGAAGACCGGCCAGGTCCTCGATGCCGAGCAGGGCATTACGCTCGCCGAGGCGATCCGCGCCTATACCTCGGACGCGGCCTACACCTCCTTCGAAGAGGACACACTCGGCACGCTGGCCCCCGGCGCGCACGCCGACTTCCAGCTCTATGAGCGCGACCCCTTCGCCCTCGACCCGGCGGAGTGGCTTCACCTCGCACCCAGCGCGGTCTACGTCGCCGGCGAAAGACAGCCTCTGAGCTAGACTCATCACCACCGACCCCAGGAGGAGTTCCGCCATGGAAGACCCTGTTCTCGTCAGCAATCCCGTCGAGGTCGTCGACAACCTCTCACGCGACCGGTTCGAACTGTGGCTGTCCGGGCCGGAGCGGACCTTCGTCGGATTCCTCGGCTACACGATGCCCGAACCTGGGGTGTACGAGCTCCAGCACACTATCATCGACGAGGCCTTCGGTCGGCAGGGCTACGCGCGCACCCTCGTGACGAAGGTGCTTCAACAGCTGGCCGAGCGCGACGAGAGGATCATCCCGATGTGCTCATACGTCGCGCGCTACCTCGAGCGCTTCCCGCAGTACCGCGGACTCGTTGCCGCGCGGTGAGCCCGGACCGCATGAGCTCATCAGCGGCAGCCTGCAGGCACGAAAAAGCCCCGCTCGCACAGAGCGGGGCAGTGGCTCCCCCGGCTGGGCTCGAACCAGCGACCCTTCGATTAACAGTCGAATGCTCTGCCAACTGAGCTACGGAGGAATAGCGTCATCGTGATGATCACGCGAGAAACAACTCTAGCACCGGGGTCGCGCAGTTCTCAAATCACCCCAACGGTGACGTGCCTCACGCCCGATTGAGTCGATCCGCACCGGATCCCGGCACGCACTGCGTGGCTGAGTCCCGGATGCGAGGCGCCGCCGAGTCCCGGATGCGAGGCGCCGCCGAGTCCCGTATGTGAGGAACCGCCTGGCGCCGTGTGAGCCTCACCTGAGGGCCGCGGGCTACACTGGCCGGGTGACGACCCTACTGGCCATCAGCCTGGCGCTGTTCGCTGCGATCGCACTGGCGTACGCCGCGCTGCTGCAGCACAGCGGTGTCAACCAGCGAGAGGAGGACTCCACCCGCTTCCGGGTCCAAGAGTTCGCCCGCATCTTCACCAACCGCACCTGGCTGCTCGGTCTCATCGTCCTCATCCTCGGCAACGCCGCCAACATCATCGCCCTGGCCATCGCCCCGGTGATGGTCGTTCAGCCGATCGGCGCGGTCGCTCTCATCACCGCTGTCATCCTCGCCGTCGTCCACCGCGGCTTGGCGCTCACCCGCACGATCATCCTCGCCGTGGCCGCCTGCGGGCTCTCCCTTGCCGCCTTCGTCGCCGTGGCGGCGGTCATCGGCCGCTACGAGGTGCACTACGGGTCCAGCGCCCACCGCGTTGCCTGGATCGCGCTGGCGCTCGCGGTGATCTTCGGCGTCGTCATCCTCGTGCGCAACCACCCGCCGCAACTGCTGCTCATCACCGGCTCCGGCCTGCTGTTCGCCACCGTCGCAACGAACGTACACATCATCTCCAACCAGTTCTTCGACTCTGGGCTCGGCGGAATCACCTGGTTCAACGTCATCAGCCTCGCGCTGGCCGGGATCATCGGCTCGTGGTTCGTCCAGGCCGCCTATGCCGCCGGGCCACCGGAGATGGTCATCGCCGGCCTGACCGTCATCGACCCGATCTTCGCGGTGCTGCTCGGTTCGATAGTGCTCGGCGAAGCCATGGAGGCCTCCATCCTCCAGCTCGTGCTCATGGCCGTCACCGGGGCGATCGCATGCTGGGCGGTCATCGCGCTGTCCCGGTATCATCCAGACGTGGTGGCCAAGGAGCGCCAGCGCATGAACGACAAGTACGGCACCCACCCCGATGAGGACGATCGTTGACTGAGACCGAGCAGAGCACTGCCCCGGCTGACCGCACCACCCTGCGCATCTGCATCCCCACCGAGACCTACGCCCCCGAGGTCAACGGTGCCGCGACCTTCGCGCAGACCCTGGCCACCGGGCTGGTCGCCCGCGGCCACGAGGTGCACGTCATCTGCCCCTCGGCCACCGGCACACCGTCGACGGCGCGGGAGGACGGCGTGCTCGTCCACCGCATCCGCTCCCACCGCTGGTACCTGCACCCGACGTGGACGATCTGCATGCCCTGGGAGACCAAGCCCGAGGTGTCCCGCCTGCTCGACCTCATCCGCCCCGATGTCGTGCATGCGCAGGCGCACTTCGTCATCGGCCGCTATGCGCTCAGCGAATCCCGCAAGCGCGGCATCCCGGTGGTGGCGACGAACCACTTCATGCCCGACAACGTCCGGCCCTACCTCAATGCGCCCGAGAGGCTGCTGCGATACGGCAGCGCTGCCGCCTGGTGGGATCTACGGCGGTGCTTCGAGAAAGCCGACTATCTCACCGTGCCGACCCAGCTGTCTGCAGATCTGCTGACGGAGAACGGGTTCCGCAGCGCCATCCAAGCGGTGTCCTGCGGCATCGACCTGTCCCACTTCTTCACCGCTGATGACGTCGAGCAGTCGCACCCGACGGTGCTGTTCGTCGGGCGGCTGTCACTGGAGAAGAACATCGGCGACCTCATCGCAGCCCTCGCGCGCACCGACCCGAGCCTCAACCTGCACGCTGACATCATCGGCGCCGGATCTGAGACCGAGCCGCTGCGCGCCCTGGCCGCCGAGCTCGGTGTCGCCGACCGGGTGCGGCTGCGCGGCAAGGTCAGCGACGAGGAGCTCGTGCGCGCCTACCAGGATGCGACGTTCTTCTGCATGCCCAGCACCGCTGAGCTGCAGAGCATCGCGACTCTGGAGGCGATGGCCTCAGGCAAACCGGTCGTCCTCGCCGACGCGGTCGCGCTGCCGCATCTGTGCCGTCACGGGGAGAACGGCTATCTGTTCGAACCGCGCAGCGTCGACGCACTGACCGATGCCTTCACCCGGCTGCTGACGATGAGCGACGCGGACCGGCAGCAGATGGGACAGGCCTCCCGGGAACTCGTGTCCCGTCACGACGTGCGCCACACTCTTGACACCTTCGAAGCGATCTACCGGCAGGTGTTGGCCGAGGCTCAGCCGACAGTCGGCTGAACCCGGTCGGCCGGACGCCTGAACCCAGTCAGCCAGACGGCTGAACCCAGTCTTCCGGATCGAAGATCGCCGGCTGCCGCCTCAGGGCAGTCAGATCGAACTCCCCGCGCGCCTGCTCCAGGCCATCCCACGGGCCGAAGCCGAGCGAGCTGCCGAGCCAGGCGAAGAAGTCGAAACCGGTGCCGGCCAGATCACCGAGTGTCACGGCACCGTCGCGCTTGGCCAGGCGCTGCCCGCTGGGCCCGAGTACGAGCGGCACATGCACCCATTCGATCTCCGCACCCCCGGATCCTGTGCCGATGAGCTCCTGACAGACTCGGTCCAGCAGCCAGGCGAAGAACACCTGCCGCGGCGTCGAGGACGCCAGGTCATCGGCCCGCACCACCTGGTCGATGCCCATCGCCAGATCATCGACGACGACCGCCAGGTGGTAGGAATGGACGCCGTCACCGCGGCGCAGCACGAAGTCATCGATGAACCCGCGGACGTCACCGAGCAGCACATCGGCGACCACCACCTCGGGACCGGAGGCCCGCACCGGCACCTCCAGCAGCTGCGCAGCGGCCTGCGCATCCAACCGCAGCGCCGGCTGCCGGCCGTTCCCCGCCAGCCGGGTGCGCTCAGCCTCACGAACCGACGCTGTCAGATCCCGGCAGGTGCCCGGATAGGCACCTGGGGGAGTGTGCGGAGCAGAGGGCGCGGACTGGATGTCTCTGCGCGAGCAGTAGCACTCATAGACGAACCCGGCCGCAGCGAGCGCGTCGATGACGTCCCCGTAGAGCTCCGTGCGCTCTGACTGGACGACGAGCGGTCCATCGGGGGTGATGCCGAGTGCGGCGAAGTCGGCCAGCTGCTGTTCGGCAGCCCCGGCCTGGACCCGGTCGAGGTCTTCGATCCGCCAGCGGAAGTCCCGGCCCGTGGAGTGCGCGCACAGCCAGGCGAGCACCCCGGTGCGCAGATTTCCGATGTGCAACCGGCCGCTTGGGCTCGGGGCGTAGCGGCCGGCAGCCCGCGCGGCGACTGGTGCCCTCTCGGCAGGCGATGGAGATGGCGGGAAGCTGTCCATGCGCCCATCGTAACGAGACCAGCTCCACCGGCCGTGCGCAGCACCGACCGCGCAGTGTTGCCAGGCCACCGGCCGCGGTGTAGGAATGGAGAAATGGCAGACAAACGGCACGCGGAGGAACAGACTGGGTCAGTGCAGACCCCCGAGATGAGCGACGATCAGCGCCGCATCCTCCTCATCGCCCTTGTCCCGCTGTTCATGTCGCTGCTGTCGGTGTCGATCGTCAATGTCGTGCTGCCGGCCATCGGCAGCTCCCTCGACGCGTCGAACACCGCACTGCAATGGGTGCTCACCGGCTACACCCTGACCTTCGGCGTCGTCCTTGTGCCCGCCGGACGCGCGGGTGACCTTTTCGGTCGCGGCAGGCTCTTCATCGCCGGCCTCATCGTCTTCGGCACAGCCTCGCTGCTGGCCGGCTTCGCCCCGAACCCGCTCGTGCTCAACCTCGCCCGCCTGCTCATGGGTGTGGGTTCCGGCCTGCTGAACCCGCAGGTCGTCGGGCTCATCCAGCAGTACTTCTCCGGTGCTGCCCGGGGCAGGGCCTTCGGGCTGATGGGTTCGGCGATCGGCGTGTCCGTCGCCGTCGGGCCGGCACTCGGCGGGGTGCTCGTGCGGTTCTTCGGCGAGGACCTCGGCTGGCGGATGTCGTTCCTCATCAATGTGCCCTTCGTCATCCTCGCCGTGACGCTGGCGATGATCTTCTTCCCCCGCTCAGCATGGGAGCCCCCGGAGACCGCCACGGCGCCGGGTGCCAGGCCCGACCTCGACCTCGTCGGTGTGACGCTGCTGGGCCTGGGAACCCTCGGGGTGCTCGTGCCGCTGCTCGTCGGCGCAGCAGCCCTGCCCTACCTCTTCCTCGGGGTGCTCGGAATCGCGCTCATCATCGCCTGGGTCATCTGGGAGAACCGCTACAAGCGCCGCGGCCGCAGCCCGATGGTCGACATGGACCTGTTCCGCACCCGCACCTTCGCCAACGGCGCACTGCTCATCTCCCTGTACTTCTTCGGCACCACCAGCGTGTGGGTCGTCATCGCCGTCTACGCCCAGAACGGGCTGGGCTTCACCGCCCTGCAGGCCGGGCTCATCGGCCTGCCTGCTGCGATCTGCTCGGCGATCTCCTCGGCGATCGCCGGCCAGTACGTCATCCGCCTCGGCCGCCCTCTCGTCCTCGTCGGCATGGCACTGGCGATCTTCGGGCTGCTGGCCGGCGTCGGCGCCGTCATCATGCACGACACCGCTGGCTGGCCGTTCGCCCTCGTCGTCATCGCTGTGTCGTTCATCGGCATCGCTCAGGGCCTGGTCATCAGTCCCAACCAGACGCTGGCCCTCGTAGAGGTGCCGATCGCCTACGCCGGCGCCGCCGGCGGGGTATTGCAGACCGGGCAGCGGATGGGCACCGCCATGGGCCTGGCGGTGGTCACCTCGGTGTTCTTCGCCGTGCAGGCCGGTTGGGGCTGGACAGCCGCCTTCAGCGCAGCTTTCTCCGTCATCGCAGTCGTCGTCACCGCCTCGGCGGTGGTCGGCATCGTCGACTGGCGGCAGGGCCGGCAGGCGGCATCTGCGCGCAGCTGAGGCGCATGGTGCACGGCGAACTGCCCGGCGGGCCGCCACCGGACGTTCATCTGCCGGTGAGTGTCATGTCGCCGGGATCTCGCTAGGCTGGATGCAAGCCGGCGTCTTCGGTCGCTGTGCGCCGCACACCTTCGTCCAGCGAGCAGGAGACTATGAACACGATCGTCACAACCCCATGGTCAGCCGTCATCTTCGACATGGACGGCGTCGTCACCGACACGGCGTCTCTGCATGCAATCGCCTGGAAGCGGCTGTTCGACGACGTGCTCGCCAGTCCCGAGGTCACCAGCGGCGACCTGCCGCTGGGCCACCACATCGACACCACGCCCTTCGACGGGGTCGAGGACTACCGCCGCTACGTCGACGGCCGCCCGCGTGAAGACGGCGTGCGCACCTTCCTCAACGCCCGCAACATCTTCCTGCCCGAGGGCGATGACGGCGATCCGTCCTCGGCGCACACCATCCACGGCCTGGCCCGGCGCAAGAACGACTACTTCTCCGTGCTGCTCGAACGCGAGGGCATCGAAGTGTTCTCCGGCACCGTCAAGCTCATCGAGCGGCTGCGCCGGGGCGGCACCCCGATCGGGCTGGTGACCGCCAGCCGCAACGCCCCGCAGCTTTTGGAGACCGCCGGCATCGCCGACCTCTTCGACGTCGTCATCGACGGTCAGGTCGCCCGCGACCGCGGCCTGCCTGGCAAGCCCGCCCCTGACACCTTCATCGCTGCCGCCGAACTGCTCGGCTTCCCACCGCGGGACTGCGCGGTGCTCGAAGACGCCGTCTCCGGTGTCCAGGCCGCCCGCACTGGTGAGTTCGGCCTCGTCGTCGGCATCGCCCGCGACCGCAACCGCGCCGATCTGGAGGCAGCCGGGGCCGATGTGGTCGTCACCGACGCCAATGAGCTCGACCTGGGCATCGTGCCCCAGGATCCCTGGGAGCTGAGCTTCGCCGGCTTCGAGCCTGAGCATGAGGGCCGCCGGGAGGCGCTGACGACGCTGGCGAACGGGTACATGTCGCTGCGCGGAGCCGCTCCCGAGGCGCCGGCTGGGCACTCCCATTACCCCGGTTCGTACATGGCTGGGATCTTCAACCGGCTGTGGAGCCATGTCAACGGCCGGGACCTGGAGCACGAGTCGCTGGTCAATCTGCCGAACTGGAACGTCTGCGACATCCGGTTCGCCGACGGGGACTGGTTCTCAGCCGGCGGGTTGGCGATCGTCAGCGGTCAGCGCACCCTGTCGTTCGCCAACGGTGTGCTCACCCGCGAATTGGCGCTGACCGACGCGCAGGAGCGCGAGCTCATCATCCGCCAGCAGCGGCTCGTCTCGATGGACCGCAAGCATCTCGCAGCGACGCTCACGCAGATCACGCCGGTCAACACCGCCGATCCGATCGTCGTGCGCACCGGTATCGACATGAACGTCATCAACGACAACGTCCGGGAGTACGATGCGCTGTCGAAGAAGCATCTGATGACGACCTTCCAGCAGTTCGCCGCCGACGGCACGCTGCTGGCCGAAGTCGAGACGAGCCAGAGCAAGCTGCGCATCGCCATCGCCCAGCGCACGCAGATCCATATCGGAGAGCACGCCGTCCGGCAGACCGATGAGGAGGCGGGTGTGAAGGTGCATTCGGTTGAGTATCCCGCCGGCATCTTCACCGATGCCACGATCGACATGCGGCAGGGGGCCACCGTCGGCATCGACACGACGACCGCTCTGGTCAACTCCCGAGACGATGCGCTCACCTCCGTTCGCGAAGGCGCAGTGGATGAGCTCAACTGGCTGCCGGAGATCGGCTACGAGAACCTGCTGCCCGGGCACACCGCTGCTCTGCAGCGGCTCTGGGAGCGCTTCGACGTCGAGGTCGAAGCCGACTCCAACACCCAGCTGCTGCTGCACCTGCACACCTTTCACCTGCTGCAGTCACTGTCTCCGCACACGGTTTTCGCCGACACCGGCACCCCGGCCCGCGGCCTGCACGGAGAAGGGTATCGCGGCCACATCTTCTGGGATGAGCTCTTCGTGCTGCCGCTGGTGAACCTGCGGCTGCCCGAGATCTCGAAATCGCTGCTGCTCTACCGCTGGCGCCGGCTCAACGCAGCCCGCCACCTCGCCCGCGAAGCCGGGCTCGAAGGAGCGCTGTTTCCGTGGCAGTCGGGTTCGGACGGCCGTGAGGAGACCCCGGTCGAGCTGTTCAACCGGCGGGCTGGACGCTGGATGCCGGACCACTCCTGGCGGCAGAAGCATGTCGGCCTAGCGATCGCCTACAACGCATGGCAGCATTACCGCGCCACGGAGGACGTCGGCTGGCTGGCCGAGCAGGGCGGCGAGCTCGTCATCGAGATCACCCGGCTGTTCGCCTCATTGGCCACGTATGACGCCGAGACCGACCGCTTCCACATCAACGACGTCATGGGCCCTGATGAGTTCCACGACGGCTATCCCGGCACGCCCGGCTCAGGGCTGCGCGACAATGCCTACACCAATATCATGACCGCCTGGGTGTGTCGCCACGCGGTCGAGATCTTCCGGCTGCTGCCCTCCTATGCCGCCGAGGACCTCATCTTCCGGCTCAACATCCAGCCGGCCGAGATCACTCTGTGGGGCCGGCTCGCCGCCCGCCTGGCGGTGCCGTTCAACGCCGACGGCATCATCAGCCAGTTCGACGGCTACGACGACCTGGAAGAGCTCGACTGGGCCGCCTACCGCAAGAAGTACGGCAACATCGGGCGGATGGATCTCATCATGGAGGCCGAGGGAGACTCGACGAACAACTACAAGCTGTCAAAGCAGGCCGATGTCACGATGCTCATCTACCTGCTCGGCGTCAACGGCCTCATCCGCGAACTCGGCCGGATGGGCTACCGGTACACGATGAGCCAGGTCGAGCAGACCGTCGACTACTACACTGCCCGGTCGACGAACGGCTCCAGCCTGTCCAATGTCGTCAACGCCGCCGTGCTGGCCGCGATCGGCCGGCCCGAAGCCTGGGACGTGTGGCAGGAATCGCTGGTCATCGACCTGCACGACACCCAATGGGGCACCACCCAGGAGGGCATCCACCTCGGCGCGATGGCCGGCACCGTCGATGTCGTCGTGCGCGCCTTCGTCGGCGTGCTCATCCGCTACGACCGCATCGAGTTCCGCCCCCGCCTGCCGGAGAAGCTCACCGGCGTGCGCTTCAGGGTGCTGTTCCAGGGCCAGGTCATCGACGTGCGCTGCTCGGCGCGCGAACTCGTCCTCACCAGCCGCTCGCACGAAACCTCGAAGGTCAAAGTCCGTGTGTGGGACGACGAGCGCCTCCTCGACGGGGGAGAGACGCTGCACTTCAGCCTGCCCGAACACCACCACGAGGCCGTCGCCATGACCGGTGCGATCGAGATCGTCGGCGAGGATCCGAAGAGCTGAGCGTTCCGCTCCCGAGGCGGTGGGCGCCTTTCTGCAGGGGTGCAGATATCGATTTCCGGCTGTCGTGTATCAGTCTTGTCATAAATGACTTTCTGCCGTGATCGGTGTCCGCCGCGTGTGAGAAACTGAAAGCGCTCTACAGGACTCAGCTGCCAACGGAAGGACATCTCGTGCTGTCGACACCCGCCGATGTATCGGCGTCGGGCGAGATCGAAGGACTGATCCGGCATGGCCTCGTCAACAGCTACTTCGCACCGGTCGCAGAGGCGTCGAGTTTTGAGACCGTCGGCTACACAGTGCTTCCAGCCCGGGCGGATGGGGACGCTGGGAACGACCGCGACCGCATCGATGAGTTCGCAGCCCTGCGTGCTGATGTGCGCACCTGCGGCATGATCGGCGACTTCGATTCCTCCCTGCGCTCGATCGCCCTTCGCGATGCCGCCTCTGCCGGGCTGGGCGCCTCCACCCGGCTGTTCCTCGGGGCTGAACCCGAGTCGCTTGTCACCCTCGAAGACCGCACGGACGAACCAGCGCGCTCGGTCATCCTGCAGCTCGACCCCGACCGGATCGCCGGGGCGCCGGCCACCGTGCTGCGCTCGGTGCGCCAGGCCCGCCAGCTCGGCTGGGGCATCGGCATGAAGTCGATCGGCCCCGATCTGCGCACGGCCGCCTTCCTGCCGCTGGTCAACCCCTCGGTCGTAAGCCTGCATCGGGATGTGCTGCATATGGAGGACCGCGGCGAACTCGCCGAGCTCATCCGCCTGCTGCACGCTCACGTCGAACGCACCGACGCCGTCGTCATCGCTGAGGGAGTGGCGACTGAGGCGGATATGCGCCGGGTGCGTGCGATCGGCGCCCGCTATGTCACCGGCCCGCTCATCGGTGCGCCGACCCGGGCGCCCAGCCCTGTCGACAAGCTCTACGACGACCCGCTCGTCGACCACTTCACCCGCAACCGGCTGGTGCAGGGCACCCCATTCTCCATCTGCCAGAGCCTCAAGCACGACCCACTCATCATGGACGAGGCGCTCGTGGGCTCCGAACTCGAATCGCTCCAGCGCCGCGCGCTCAATGGTTCGAGCTCGATCGTCATCATCGGCATCTACGGCGAGCAGGAAGACGTGTGGGAGGACACCGCCGAGCGGTTCGCATCCATCCAGCAGGTCTGCGGGTTCTCCGCGATGCTCTCCGGCGGCTTCGATGTCGCACCGGTGCCCGGTGTGCGCAGCGGTCGCATCGACCACTCCGACCCGCTGCGCAACGAATACGGGCTCATCGTCGTCGGACCGGACTGGTCGGGCATGGTGACTGCTTCTCGGAAGAACGACCCGGGGCCCGAGGGGCGCGTCGAGTTCGATGTTTATATCACCACCGACCGCTACGCCTGCGTCGACGCCGCCCGGGCGGTCCTCACCCGAGTCAACTCAGAACGCTGAGCGCATCCGGGATCGGATCATGCGGTGCCGACGAGGGACCGAGCCGCTCCTCTTCCGGCCGGGTGTCCTCCTGGGGTTTTCGGACAGCGGGGTCGTCGCTGGAGCGAAGACGCGGCGGGCCTCGCCTCCGCGACCGGCAAGATGCGCGGGTGACCCGCCTGCACTGATGTGCAGGCGATGTTGAGAGAGATGGCCTGCATCACTTCTGCACCAACTGCAGAAGAGCCAGCCCGAGTTGTCGCTTTGGGAATCCGTTCTCTCGCCAGATGCGCCTGCTCCTGCGGTCACGTATGCGTGATCGGAGCTGATGACTGTCCGATTGTGCCCCCAGTCGGACTTGAACCGACGACCAAAGAATTATGAGTTCTCTGCTCTAACCAGCTGAGCTATGGGGGCCAGCGTCGCCTGCGTGAACACCAGCAGGCCGAGGCCAGCAATAGATTAACAGAGAACGGACGCCACCTGGACGAATGTCTTTTGACCAGGGACGGCGATCGTCTATGCTGGTGCCATCCTCCTGTTCGGATCGTAGGGGAAGACGTATCCGAAAGCTCAGGAGGCAGAAATGGATATGACTCAGGGCGTACTCTTCGTCCACTCAGCACCTCGTGCGCTGTGCCCTCACATCGAATGGGCCGCGGGCGGGGCAATCGGCGCGCAGGCGGCCTTCGATTGGTCGCCGCAGCCGGCCGCACCCGGCACGTTCCGTGCCGAGATCTGCTGGCGTGCCCCGGCAGGCTCCGGTGCGCGCATCGCCTCAGCGCTGCGCGGCTGGGAAGGCGTGCGCTACGAGGTGACCGAGGAGCCCTCTCCGGGCGCCGATGGCGGTCGCTGGAGCCACACACCGCGCTTGGGCATCTACCATGCCGTGACCGACGTGCACGGCAACATCATGGTCTCCGAAGACATCATCCGCTCTGTCATGGAGCGCGCAGCCGGCAATCCCGAGAAGCTTGAATCGCTCATGCAGCGCGCCCTGGGTGAAGCATGGGACAACGAGCTCGAAGCCTTCCGCTACGCCGGCGACGGCGCTCCGGTGCGCTGGCTGACCACCGCAGTCTGACTCACTGACAAGCGCTGGCATCGCGGCAGCTGTTGCGGGGCACACCTGGCCTTTCGGTGTCTTCCTCCTGCCCGCAGGCCGCCTCAGCGATGCCGGCCTCTTGGCTCACACGCTCGGCTCCCAGCTCGCACGCTCGGGCTCCTGGCTTACGCGTTGGGTTCGAGCCGGAACACAGACGCATCAGGGCCTGCAGTCGCAGATGACTGCAGGCCCTGAGCCGCGCCCAACCGGAAACCGGTTGCGCTCCGGTCAGACGGTTTTGATGACGCACACGGCGTTGTGGCCGCCGAATCCGAAGGAGTTCGTCAGCGCAGCGAAGTCTCCGCTGGGCAGATCCGCCGGGGTGTCGCGAACGACGTTGAGCTTGATCTCCGGGTCGAGGTTCTCGATGTTGATCGTCGGCGGGGCGACACGGTGGTGAGTTGCCAGCACAGCGAGGATCGCTTCAACTGCGCCAGCACCGCCGAGCAGGTGCCCGGTCATGGACTTCGTCGCAGAGACGAGCGCCTCGGAGACGTTTTCACCCAGCAGCGCGTTGACCGCCAGGGATTCGGGCACGTCACCGACCGGGGTCGAGGTGGCGTGGGCGTTGATGTGCTTGATGTCAGCGACGTCGATGCCGGCGTTGTCGACGGCATGCTGCATCGCGTGCAGCGCGTACTTGCCCTCCGGCTCGTTTGCGGTGATGTGGTGCGAATCGTTCGACACGCCCCATCCGGCGATCTCAGCGTAGATCTTGGCGCCGCGGGCCTTGGCGTGCTCTTCGGTTTCGAGCACGAGCGCGCCGGCTCCCTCGCCCATGACGAATCCGTCGCGATCGACGTCGTAGGGGCGTGAAGCCGTCTCCGGGGAGTCATTGCGGCGTGAGAGCGCCTGCATGGAGGAGAACGCGGACATGGTGATCGGGTGCACGGCGGACTCCGAACCGCCGGCGATGACGACGTCGGCCTTGCCGGAGCGGATGACGTCGAGTGCCTGGCCGAGGCTTTCGGTCGAGGATGCACACGCGGAGACGACGGTCTGCACGGCAGCACGGGCCTTGAGGTCCATGCCGATGGCGGCAGCCGGTGCGTTCGGCATGAGCATCGGCACCGTCAGCGGCATGACGCGGCGGGAGCCCTCTTCGCGCAGGGTGTCCCAGGCGTTGAGCAGCGTCCAGACGCCGCCGATGCCGGTGGCCCAGGAGACTGCGAGCCGCTCCGGGTCGGTCTCGGGGGTCTGTGCGTCCTCCCACGCCTCGCGGGCGGCGATGAGAGCGTACTGGCTGGAGGGGTCGAGTCGCTTGGCCTGCACGCGTTTGAGGCGCTCGTCGACGACGCTGCGGTCGACGGTGGCGGCGAAGCTGACAGGAATGCCATAGTCCTCTGACCAGCTGTTGTCGAGAGTATGGGCGCCCGAGGTTCCCTTGAGCGCTGCCTGCCAGGTGGCTTCGGCGGTCGTGCCGATGGGTGTGACGGCACCGATGCCGGTGACGACAACTGTGGAAGTCATGTGATCAACCTCGTCGAATCGGTTGGGGTCCATCACGGGGCGGTGAGACCGCACGGGCCGGCCGCCCCGTGACCGGAATTCTTAGGCCTGCTGTGCTTTGACGATGTAGTCGACAGCGTCCTGCACGGTGACGAGATCCTTGACATCGTCATCCGGGATCTTCACGCCGAACTTCTTCTCAGCGTTGACGACGATCGTCATCATCGAGATCGAGTCGATGTCGAGATCATCGGTGAAGGACTTGCTCGGCTCGACAGCTTCGGTGGCCAGGCCGGTCTCTTCGTTCACGATGTCAGCGAGTCCTGCGAGGACTTCAGCTTCGCTATGTGCCATATCTTCCTTCTTTCTCAATGCTTCCCGGCCAGCTTCACCGGCCGGCTTGTGGAACGTGATTCGACGAGTTGTCCCGTCAGAATCCTACGTCATGCTCGCTGCGCATATGCAAGGAGCGGGGTGCCACGGCAGGCCGTGGCGGGTGCGCCGTCATCCCAGCCGGGGTGTTCACGGCAGCGTGACGACCTGCGCCCCGTAGACGAGCCCGGCGCCGAAGCCGATCTGCAGCGACAGCCCACCGGAGAGCTCCGGATGCTCGCGCAGCAGCCGTTCGGTGGCCAGCGGAATCGACGCCGAGGACGTGTTGCCGTTGTCGGCGATGTCGCGGCCGATGACGACGGAGTCGGGCAGCTTCAGCTGCTTGGCGAGCTCGTCGATGATGCGCATATTCGCCTGATGAGGCACGAAGGCCGCCAAGTCGCCGGCTTCGACACCAGCGGCGTCGAGGGCCTCCTTGGCGACTTCGGCCATCTCCCACACGGCCCAGCGGAACACGCTGGGCCCGTCCTGGCGCAGCGTGGGCCAGGTGGCGCCTGCGGGGTTCTTCTTCAGATCGAGCAGCGAGTTGGTCATGTGGATGGTGTCCCAGTTCTCACCCTTCGAGCCCCACACACTCTGTCCGATGCCCGGCGTGTCGCTGGCGGAGACGACGACGGCGCCAGCGCCGTCGGCGAGGATGAAGGAGATCGACCGGTCGGTAGGGTCGATCCAGTCGGAGAGCTTCTCCGCGCCGATGACGAGCACGTTGTCCATGACGCCGGACCGCACCAGTCCGTCGGCCTGCGCGATGGCGTAGCAGTAGCCAGCGCAGGCAGCTGAGATGTCCCAGGCGGGAATCGGGCCGGTGCCCAGCCGGTCGGTCAGCATCGCTGCCACGGACGGCGTCGGGTGGGCGAAGGTGACGGTGGCGATGATGATGCCGCCGATGTCGGTGGGCTTGAGACCGGCGTTGGCGATCGCCTCCTGTGCGGCCTCCTCGCTCATCTCGGCGACGCCGACGTCTTCGCTGGCGTAGCGGCGGGTGATGATCCCGGTGCGCTGGCGGATCCACTCATCGGAGGAGTCGATCGGCTCGACGATGTCGTCATTGCGCACTGTGATCTCACCGCGGTAGCCGCCGATGCCGGTGATGGTGGAGTACCGGCCGGCCGGCGTGGTCTGCAGTGTCGGTGCTGTCATAGAAAACCTCTTCTCTGTCTACAGCTGCGTGTGCGGCCGCTTCAGGATTCTGCAGGGGCCTTGGCGGCGTGGGCCTGGACGAAGGCGCGGGCGTCATCGAGATCGGCAGCCGACTTCAGTGCGAAGGTCTCGACTCCGCGCATCGCTCGCTTGGCCAGCCCGGTGAGCGTGCCGCCGGGCACGAGTTCGACCAGGCCGGTGACGCCCATGTCGAGCAGCTGCTTCTGGCACAGATCCCAGCGCACCGGATTCGTCACCTGCTTGACAAGCAGGTCGAGGTACGCAGAACCGGACTCGACCGGTTCGCCGGTGGCGTTGGTCAGGATCGCCAGCTGCGGGTCCTGGGCTTCCAGGTTCGAGGCCAGGGTGGCCAGGGGGGCCTGGGCCGATCCCATGTAGGAGGTGTGGAATGCGCCTGCGACTTTGAGTGGGATGACGCGGGCGCGCTCGGGCGGGTTCTCGGCGAGCTTCTCGATGTTCTCGACTGCGCCAGCGGCGACGGTCTGTCCCGCGCCGTTGACGTTGGCAGGGGACAGGCCGGCGGATTCGATGGCGGCAAGCACATCGTCCGGCTCCCCGCCGACGACCGCGGCCATCCCGGTGGGCGCGGCGGCGGAGGCCGCAGCCATGCCGGTCGCACGCGTCATGACGAACTTCATCGCTGCGGCGTCGTCGAGCACGCCGGCGATATTCGCGGCGCCGATCTCACCGACGGAGTGACCTGCGACGACATCTGGGGAGACGTCGAGGTCGGAGAAGAGCTCCCGGTAGGCGGCGATCGCCGAGGCGACGAGCAGCGGCTGGGCGATATCGGTGCTCTTGATCGTCTCGTCATCGGACTCTGTGCCGTGGGTGCGCAGGTCGAGGTCCGCGGCGGCGGAGAGCGCATCGAGTGTTGCGGCGAATGCCGGGCGATCGAGCCAGGAGGAGAGGAATCCGGGCTTCTGGGCGCCCTGGCCCGGGCAGGCGATAACTAGCACTGGAGTAGCTTCCAATCAGTCGAGGTCGTATTTCAACTTACGTCAATGTGGAGGTTCGTCACGGGGATTTGTTCAGGTTCGACAATTGCCCGGCTTCTGACAGTTGGCCGTACACCAACGCAATTCTGATGACGAAACCAGCGCGTGCCGCGGTCGGATCGATGCCGATGAGGTCGGCGATCTTGCGCAGACGGTACCGCACGGTGTTCGGGTGCACGTGCAGGGAACGAGCGGTGTTCTCCAGCGAGCCGCCGAACTCGACGTAGGCGGCAACGGTGTCGAGAAGCTGGCCGCTGCCGGAGTTGAGCGGTTCGTAGTAGCAGGTGATGAGCTCGCGCACCGCGCTCGTGTCGCCGGCGATCGCGCGCTCGGGTAGCAGGTCGCGGGCATGGACGGGCCGGGTGACGATCGGGCGCGCCGAGGCGGTGCGCAGCGCCCAGCCGGCTGCCGCTGCCGAGGTGGCGGCTTCGGCCAGCGTGCTGACCTCAGGTCCGATGACGACTTCGGAGGGACCGAAGAACTGCGAGAGCGCGGTGGCGGCCTGGTCGATGTCCTCAACACCGCCGATGACGATGAGCAGCCGGTCGTCGTGCACCCCGACGAGCGCATCCTCGGCCCACTTCTGGGCGGCTGCGCGGATCTCGTCGATGCTCTTGTGTGCGGCTCGCTGCGGGGCGCGGCCGACGACGACGTACACCGAGCCTTCGGTGCGCCACCCGAAGGCCGCCGTGCGGCTGGCGAGCTCATCGACCGAGTCCCCGCGCACAAGTGCGTCGACGACCATCGCCTCCAACCGGGCGTCCCACGAACCGCGCGCCTCAGCGGCGCGAGCGTAGATGTCGGCGGCAGCAAAGGCGATCTCCCGGGAGTACACCAGCACGGCTTCGCGCAGCTGGGCCTGCTCATTGGGCCGGGCCAGGTCGCCGACGCGCTCTTCGACGACTTCGACGACGACGCGCAGCAGCTGCAGCGTCTGCTGCAGCGACACGGAGCGGACGAGTTCGCGGGGGGCGGACTGGAAGATGTCCTGAACGACCCGCAACTGTGCGCCGGGGTCGCGGTACCAGTCGATGAACGAGGCGATGCCGGAGTTCGCCAGTACGACGACCCAGCCGCGGTCGGCGGCGCTCATCGAGCGGTACCACGGCAGGCGGGCCTCGAGTCGCTGCAGGGTCAGCTTGTGCAGCAGGGCCTGACCGGCCTTGAGTCGGCGGGTCGTCTCGGCGCGGGCGCGCACATGGGCGGCGGCTTCCTCAGAGCGAACGGGCATGAGGCCACACTACATGAAAGGCGACAAAGGATTTGTGCGCCGGACACAAAAGCGGGCGGGGTGCTTCCCTCCCGCTTCTGTGTGCTCAGCAGCTGCGTGCGATCAGGCGCTGGCACCTTCGGTCGAGCCGGTGGCGCCGGCCCGCGGATCGTCGAGCTGGTACTTCTTCGACGCCTCGGCGGCGAGCTTCGGATCGACGATGCCGAGGTCGCCGAGGCTGATGAGCGCCTGGACGACGACCGAAGGGGCATCGATGAGGAAGTGCCGGCGAGCGGCCGGGCGCGTATCGGAGATCGCGTAGCCGTCGGCGCCCAGCGACGTGAAGTGGCCGGGGACGTACTGGCGGATCATGTCCGGCACGGTCCGGGTGTGGTCGCTGGTGGCGATGACCGGGCCCTCAGCATCAGCCAGCTGCTGCGTGACAAACGGCACCCGCGCCTCGGCGTCGGGATGGAGCAGACGCTCGTCATCGCAGGCCAGGCCGTCACGGCGCAGCTCCTGCCATGAGGTCACCGACCACACATCGGCCGAGACGTTCCAGTCCTTCTCCAGCAGCTCCTGGGCCTCCAGGATCCACGGCACTCCCACGCCGGAGGCAAGCAGCTGGACCTTCGGCCCGTCGAGTTCGGGCCCGTCCTTGAGCTTGTAGATGCCCTTGAGCACGCCTTCGACATCGAGGTCCTCGGGTTCCTTGGGCTGGACCATCGGCTCGTTGTACATCGTGATGTAGTACATGACGTTCGGGTCGCGACCGTCGTCCTCGCCGTACATCCGCTGCAGGCCGTCGCGCACGATGTGCGCCATCTCGTAGCTGTATGCCGGGTCGTAGGAGATGATCG
Source organism: Brevibacterium sp. p3-SID960 (assembly GCF_025144725.1). Taxonomy (GTDB): domain Bacteria; phylum Actinomycetota; class Actinomycetes; order Actinomycetales; family Brevibacteriaceae; genus Brevibacterium. Next base: position 40,601 of record NZ_JALXKS010000010.1, read on the forward strand.
ACGGGAATGTCGACGCCAGCACGTGGGAGTGCCCATCGCCGTGCTGCAGCCCTTCCGCCACCAGCGTCGTGCGGCCTGCAGTGGCGCCGAGGATGAATCCGCGGGCCATCTGGTCGCAGGCTGCCCAGAAGGCATCGCCGGTGCGCTGGAAGCCGAACATCGAGTAGAAGATGTAGAACGGGATCATCGGCTCGCCGTGGGCGGCGTATGAGGTGCCGGCCGCCGAGAACGCGGCAGTCGAGCCGCCCTCGTTGATGCCCATGTGCAGCAGCTGTCCGTCGGTCGCCTCCTTGTAGGCCAGGAAGAGATCGCGGTCGACCGAGACGTAGTTCTGCCCGTGCGGGTTGTAGATCTTCGCGGTCGGGAAGAAGGAGTCCATGCCGAATGTGCGGGCCTCATCAGGGATGATCGGCACGACGCGCTTGCCGAACTCCTTGTCGCGCATGAGGTCCTTGAGGATGCGTACGAACGCCATCGTCGTGGCGATCTCCTGCTTGCCCGAGCCCTTCCGGGCGGCGTCGTAGAGCTTGTCCTCCGGCAGCTTGACCGGCACGTGCTTGTCGCGGCGCTCGGGGCTGAAGCCGCCGAGCTGACGGCGCCGCTCGAGCATGTACTTGATCTCCGGGGCGTCGGGTCCCGGGTGGTAGTACGGCGGCAGCTGCGGGTTCTCCTCCAGATCCTTGTCCGAGATCGGAATCGAGAAGTGATCGCGGATCGTCTTGAGATCCTCCAGATCCACCTTCTTCATCTGGTGGGTGGCGTTGCGGGCCTCGAAGTGCGGTCCGAGCGAGTAGCCCTTGATCGTCTTGGCGAGGATGACCGTCGGCTGGCCGGTGTGCTCGACAGCTGCCTTGTAGGCGGCGTAGACCTTGCGGTAGTCATGGCCGCCGCGCTTGAGCTGCCAGATCTGCTCATCGGTGTAGTCCTCGACGAGGGCCTTCGTGCGCGGATCGCGGCCGAAGAAGTTGTCGCGAACGAAGCCGCCGTCCTCACCCTTGTAGGTCTGGTAGTCACCGTCGGGGGTGTTGTTCATGAGGTTGACGAGCGCGCCGTCTCGGTCGCGGGCGAGCAGGGCATCCCACTCGCGTCCCCAGATGACCTTGACGACGTTCCAGCCTGCACCGCGGAAGAACGACTCCAGTTCCTGGATGATCTTGCCGTTGCCGCGCACCGGGCCGTCGAGGCGCTGCAGATTGCAGTTGATGACGAAGGTGAGGTTGTCGAGCTCCTCATAGGCGGCGTACTGCAGCATGCCGCGGCTTTCGGGCTCGTCCATCTCACCATCGCCGAGGAACGCCCACACACGCTGCTCGGAGGTGTCCTTGATGCCGCGGTTGTGCAGGTACTTGTTGAACTGCGCCTGCGCAATCGCGTTCATCGGACCCAGGCCCATGGACACCGTCGGGTGCTCCCAGAAGTCCGGCATCTGGTGCGGGTGCGGGTAGGACGGGAGACCGGCCGGCTCGCCGTCGATCCAGTGCGAGGCCTGCTGGCGGAAGCCGTCGAGCTGGTCCTCGGTCAGGCGTCCTTCGAGATAGGCGCGCGCGTACATTCCCGGCGAGGCATGGCCCTGGTAGAAGACGTGATCTCCGCCACCGGGGTGGTCCTTGCCGCGGAAGAAGTGGTTCTGGCCGACCTCGTACAGCGTCGCTGCCGAGGCGTAGGTGGAGATATGGCCGCCGACCTCGATACCCGGCCGCTGGGCGCGGTGGACCATGACCGCTGCGTTCCAGCGGATCCAACGGCGGAACCGGCGCTCGAGTTCCTCGTCACCGGGGAACCAGGGCTCATCCTCGGGGCCAATCGAGTTGATGTAGTCAGTCGCCGTGAGGCTGGGCACCCCGAGGCTCTGCTCGCGGGCACGCTGGATGAGGCTGAGCATGATGTAGCGGGCACGGGAGCGACCGCCCGCCTCGACCAGCGAATCAAGGGAGTCGAGCCACTCCTGAGTCTCCTCGGGGTCGACGTCTGGGACCTGGCTGGGCAGGCCGTTGAGGATGATTCCTCGCTTCTGATTGGCCACTTTCATGTCCTCTCGTAGGGACGGACTCACCGTCGGGCGGACGGCGGGCGGGGGACACACAGCGACCGTGGGCGCAGCGGCATCCCGCCCTTGGGGTTCGGTATCAACCCTAAGGCACATCGGGCCTCATTGTGGAATGAATCCAATCACTATGTGGAAGTTGCACCCGTATCGTGGAAATGTCGATGTGGGCGGGTGCGAAGGGCGGCCCTACGGCATGAGAACGCGGCAGACCGGCCCGAACAGTTGCTCAGGGCAGTGAAGGGGGCAACAATATGGGGTATGAGCACAACTCCTTCCGAAAGGACCCTTGCACAGGACGCGGATGCTGACAGCAGCGCTGCGAACACCCTCGGCCTCGCCCCCGGAAAGTACGTCCAGGAAATCGGCTATGACGATGATGTGGACTTCGACCTGCGCGACGAGATCGAGGCGGTGATCGGAGAGGAGATGGCAGATGAGGACGTCGACGATGTGTTCGACGTCATCGTCATGTGGTGGCGCTCTGACGATCCTGATCTCATCGACGGCATCGTCGACGCACAGACTACCCTGGCCGACGGCGGCATCATCTGGCTCCTGACCCCCAAAGCCAAGCGCGACGGGCACATCCCGCCCGGCGACATCACCAACGCAGCTCCGACCGCGGGCATGCATATGACGAAGACCATCAGCGCAGCACCCGACTGGTCCGGCTTCCGGCTCGAAGCCAAGAAGAACTTCAGCTGACACTCGAACCGGGCAGCCTGGCCACCCGCCAGCTGCCCGGACTGCTGAGCGCAGCCCCAACGACAGCCGAGCATCCAGCCGCACCTGCCTATCGGGTATGGTCGGCTCCCACCTACGAATGCGAAGGAGTGATGGAAAGTGGCGACGCTTTTCACCAAGATCATCAACGGCGAGATTCCCGGCGCCATCGTCTACGAAGACGACCGCTGTGTCGCGTTCCTCGACGCGCTGCCGCAGACCGAGGGGCACACCCTCGTCGTCCCCCGCGAGGAGATCTCCCACTGGATCGACGTGCCGGCCGACCTGCTCGCACACCTCATGGACGTCGCCCAGCGCATCGGCGCCGCCCAGCAGAGGGCCTTCGACTGCGAGCGGATCGGCGTACTCATCCAGGGCTATGAGGTTCCCCACACCCATGTGCACGTGTGGCCGACGAACTCCGTGGCCGACTTCGACATGCACAAGCGGGCCAGCGAGATGCAGGGCCCGGAAACGCTGAAGCCGGTGGCCCAGCGGATCAGAGACGAACTCTGAGTCTCACCAGGCCACCGGCCGGATCAGTCGGGATAGCGGGATTCGAACCCACGACCTCCTCGTCCCGAACGAGGCGCGCTACCAAGCTGCGCTATATCCCGTCAGCGGAGACCACTATACCCCTAGAGATGCCGACGTCAAAAACCGCGTCTCCAGGCGCTGGAAGAGAGACCTGAATGGCGCTGTCGCAACAGGCGATCATCGACACATCGCTGCGGATCCTCTCGCGATTCGGCATGGGTGACCTGTCGATGCGCCGGCTCGCCCGCGAACTCGACGTGCAGCCCTCCGCGCTGTACTGGCACGTAAAGAACAAGCAGGACCTGTTCGTGCTGCTGGCCCGCCAGATGCTCGCCACCGCCGTCGCCGAGGCGGAGGGCACCGCGGCCGCCGAGGCGGAGGGCACCGCGGCCGCCGACCTCGCCTGGGCGCTGCGCACCGTGCTGCTGCGCTACCGCGACGGCGCCGAGATCTACGCTCTCGGCCTGGCCCTCGAAGGGGAGGCGCTCATTCCCGCGGCCATCCGGCACAGCGGGGGAGAGACGCTGATGGACTACATCGTCGGTGCCCTCATCATCGAACAGCACCGCAGCGACTTCGACCGACAGGATCCGGACGCCGGCGCACGGTTCGAGCGCGGCGTCGCCCAGCTGCTGTGAGACCAGCGGAGCGCCTGCCCAGCCAGTGGCGCCGCAGGAGATCGAGCCCGCCGGCCCGTACGTCGATGGTGCTATGACGACACGACTTCGCATCCGCACTGCCGCTGCCGTTGCCATCAGCGCCCTGCTGCTCACCGCCGGTGGTCAGGATCCCGAGGAGGAGCCGCCAGCACTCGGCGGCAACGGCGCTGGCGATGACAGCGCGGCAGCAGAGCTGCCGGCGGTCTCAGCTGGTAGCTGTCTTGTCTTCGAGGAGTGCGAGGACAGCTTCCCCGGCAACACCGAAGGCGCCCCGGAAGCGGCCGCTGCGTGGATGGACGAGCAGTCCGATGCCGGTGACGAGAAGTACACGGCCCAGCTCAAGGCTCCGGCCCAGGCCATCCGTGCCTACGGTGAGGGACACAAGCCGCTGACGGCACTCGAAGGGCAGATGCGCGGTCTGCACGAGCACTGCACACACGGGGGCTGATATCATCCCACCCAGGAGGGTGAGCGATGACAGGACTCAACAGCCGGCGCGAGCGCGGCGAACTCGAAGCTGAGGTCATGGAGATCCTCTGGGACGCTGATGAGCAGCTGAGTGCCAACGACGTGAGCGAACGCTTCGCCGGACGCAAGCCGAACTACTCGACGATCATGACGACTCTCGAACGCCTCGAGCGCAAGGACATGGTCGTGCGCTCCGATCCCTCACCGCGCAAGATCCGCTTCCGCGCCGCACAGACCCGCGACGTCTACGCCAGCGACCGGATGGTCAGCGTCCTGTCCTCCTCCGGTGACCGGCAGAAGACCCTCATGGCCTTCGCCGGACACCTGAGCGACACCGACCTCGACGTGCTGCGCTCCTCGCTGCAGCAGGCGCAGACCCGGCATGCCCGCAAGGATGCCGCCCGCGCCGCTGCACGGAAACGAGACCGCAGGCGCAGCTGAGCAATGCTCACGCTCCTCGCCCTCAGCGCGGCCGCAACCGCGGCCCTCATCATCACCGTCCCGCGCCTGCTGGCACCGGGCTCCTGGGCGCTGCGCCGCCCTGCCACCGCGCTGCGGCTGTGGATGGCCTCCCTCGTGACCATCATCATCGGGCTGGTCACAGCGGTCCTCTCCGGTGTGCTGGCAGCCGTCACCGGCGTCGCCGGGTACCTGCACCCAGCCCACCTGCTCATCCCGGTCGCCGTCAGCATCGTCATGATCGCCGCAGCCGCCGTGTGGATGCGCCTCAAGCACCGCCACCACGCCAGTGTGCGCTCAGTCCATGCCGCGATTGCAGCACTCGAACCCCACATCATCTCCCGCAGTCAGCGCGAGGCCTTCGTCCTCGCCCGGGTCGAATCGCCCGAGGTGTTCTCCTACGCGGTGGCTCACACCCCCGCCGAGGCGGGCGTCGGGTGCCGGCCGATGGTCATCGTCTCGACCGGGATGCAGCAGCTGCTGACCGACGCTCAGCTGCAGACGATCGTCGCCCACGAATACGCTCACGTCCGCTGCCGACACGAGGCGACCCTGCGCACCGCCGCACTCACTGCTGCCATGACGCCCACGGCACTGCGCTACGGGCAGGCGATGCATCGCAGCGTCACCCTGCTCGTCGAACTCGCCGCAGACGATATCGCCGCCGATCGCGCCGGTGCCGTCCACCTCGCCAACGCACTGGCCGCCGTATCCGCACAGACCGGCGATCCCTCCCTCGACCTGCGTGCCGAACGCCTGACACTCGGGGAGTGGACGCTGACCCACCGGCTCACGGTGCCAGCAGACTTCCGTGTTGCCTGAGCCAGCCCCGGCACCGGCCACCTGGCAGAGAACGGAGCACTCCCATGAAGGACCTCAGCCACCTCTTCCCACTCGACGAAGAGCACATGCGCCGCATGCGCCGGCTGCTTGACGACCACGCAGGCGAGGCCGGACTCGTCGACGTCGGCTACACCATCATCGACTCGCCGATCGGCGCACTGCTGCTGGCGGCCACCCCGAGCGGGATGGTGCGGGTGGCCTTCGACAGCGAAGATCACGACGCAGTGCTCACCGAGCTGGCAGAGAAGATCAGCCCACGCATACTGGCAGCCGAAGCGCAGCTGGCGCCGATCGCAGCCCAGGTCGAGGAGTACTTCGCCGGGCGGCGACGCTATTTCGACATCCCGCTCGACCGTCGGCTGTCGGCTGGGTTCCGCCTGGAGGTGCAGCAGCAGCTCTCACAGATCCCCTACGGGAGGACCCGAAGCTACAGCGAGGTCGCAGCTGCAATCGGCCAGCCGACAGCCGTGCGCGCCGTCGGCACCGCATGCGCCCAGAACCCGATCCCGGTCATCGTGCCCTGCCACCGGGTGCTGCGCTCCGATGGCAGTCTCGGCGGCTACCGCGGTGGGCTGCCGGCCAAGCAGCAGCTGCTCGAGTTGGAAACCGCGGCATGAGCGCGACGACAGGGCTCGTCATCGGCGAAGACGGACTGGCCCGCCCGGCCTGGGCGGTAGCCGATCCGCTCCTGCAGCATTACTACGACTCCGAATGGGGCATGCCGGTGCGCGATGAAGCCGGACTGTTCGAGCGCATCAGCCTGGAGGCCTTTCAGGCCGGACTGTCGTGGGCGACGGTGCTGCGCAAACGGGAGGCCTTCCGCGAGGTGTTCGCCGACTTCGACCCCGACACGGTCGCCCGGTACACGCAAGCTGACGTCTCCCGGCTGCTCGATGATGCGCGCATCATCCGCAACGCCGCCAAGATCCAGGCCACGATCACCAATGCGCAGGCGACGATCGACCTGCGGGCCGACGGCGGGCTACCCGATCTCATCTGGTCATTCCAGCCCGCAGAGACCCCGCGACCGTGCACGTTGGCGGACATCCCCACCTCCTCACCGGAGTCGGCGGCACTGGCGACAGCACTCAAGGCCCGCGGCTTCCGGTTCGTCGGTCCGACGAGCGCCTATGCGCTCATGGAGGCCATCGGGATGGTCGACACCCACCTCATCGGCTCCCACCGGCGCGGAGCCTCCGGCATCTGGGAATGATTGTCTGCCAGCCGTCAGCACCCTCGACCCTGCAGACCGGTCTGCTCAAACACCTCGCGAGCGGCGGCCTGCTGCCGGGCCTCACCGGGCTCGACCGTCCCGCCGGGCAGTCACCAGCGGCCGCAATGCGGCTGCAGACCGCGCTTGGTGAGGAGCACCCGGCCACGGCCCTCGGCGACGACCGCACCTGCGGCGGGAACCACCTCGGGAGCGGAAGCGGCATGAGCAGAGGTGAGCATCGGCTCAGCCCCGGGCCGCCGCACGGCCGGCGACCCGGCCGGAGAACAGACAGCCACCCAGGAACGTGCCCTCCAGCGACCGGTGACCGTGCATCCCACCACCGCCGAAACCAGCCGCCTCACCGGCAGCGAAGAGACCGGAGATCGGCCGGCCGGAGGCATCGAGGACACGGGCGTCGAGGTCCGTGTGCAGCCCGCCGAGGGTCTTGCGGGTCAGCGTCCGCAGCCTGACGGCGATGAGCGGGCCGGCAGCCGGATCGGTCAGCCGGTGCGGGGCAGCGGTGCGCATGAGCCGATCGCCCCGGTAGCCACGGGCATCGCGGATGGCTGCCAGCTGCGCATCCTTGCCGAAGCCGTTGGCCAGCTGCGCATCCCGGGCGGCGATGACCTCGCCGATCGCTGCGGCATCGAGTGCATGGGCCGGTTCGAGCCGGGCCATCTTGTCGACGAGTTCAGGGACTGTTGCGGCCGCGAGGAAGTCCTCGCCGTGGCGCAGGAAGTCGGCCACCGGCCCGGGTGGCCCGGAGCCGAGGCGGCCGGCGAGCCTGCGGACCGAGCGCCCGGTGAGATCGGGGTTCTGCTCCGAGCCGGACAGCGCGAACTCCTTCGAGATGATCCGCTCATTCAGGAGGAACCAGGAGTGCTCATGCCCACCGGAGCGGAGGTGGCCGAGTGTGCCGAGCGTGTCGAAGCCGGGGAAGTTCGGGGCTGGCAGGCGGTCGCCTGCGGCGTCGAGCCACAGGGAGGAAGGCCCGGGCAGGATGCGGACGCCGTGGCCGGGCCAGATCGGGTTCCAGTTCCGGATCCCTTCGGCGTAGTGCCACATGCGATCCGGGGCGTGGATGTGCGCGCCAGCAGCCTGGGCGACGGGGAACATCGACCCGTCGACGTTGGCCGGCACGCCGGTGAGCAGCGACTCCGGGGCAGCACCCAGACGCGTGGGCCAGGCGGAGCGGACAAGCTCGTGGTTCCCGCCGATCCCACCGGAGGCGATGATGACGGCATCGGCAGCGATCGAGAAGTCGCCGACCGCCTCGGGCGTGGTGGGCCGTCCGCGCAGGGCGGGATCGTCGGCGAGCACGGGCCCGGCCGCCCCGGTGATCCCGCCCAGCGGCGCGGCCACACATCGGCCTCATCGAAGCCGGCCGTCGACATCCAGTCCCGGTGGGCCAGGTCGAGGGAGTCGCGGATGCCCATCCTCTGCTGCTCAGGCGAGTCGATGAGGAACAGGCCGCCGAAGGACCAGTAGGCCTGGCCGCCGAGGTTGTTCTCTGACTCCTGGTCGACAAGGGTCACCGTCGCCCCGGCTGCGCAGGCCTCGGTGGCTGCGACCAGGCCAGCCAGGCCTGAACCGATGACGACGATGTGCATGGCAGCTCCCTGTGTCCGTGCGCGCACAGCTTCACCAGCAAGCTTATGTGATGCTTGTCGCTGCCGGTGACCAGGCGCGGAGATTCTCGTGCGAATCAGGAGAAGCGGCGGCCCTCATCGCGGCGGTGCGCCCACACGGCGGCGATGATGAGCGGGACGAGCCAGCCGAGCCACACGACGACATTGAGCATGTCGACCGAGCCCTCGCCGATGAGTGCGGTGACGGCATTGCGGCCGGGGCGGGCCGGGGTGAACTCGGAGATCGCGTTGAGCCAGCCGGGCATCGCCTGTACCGGCAGGATGAGCCCGCCGACTGCAGCGAAGGGCAGGAACGCGATCTGGGTGATCGCCACCGCGGCCTTCGGCGTGGCGAGGTAGCCGATGAGCAGCCCGCCGAACAGGAACGGCAGCGCTGCCAGGATCCACGCCGGGATGAGTGCGGCCAGCCGCCACCAGCCCAGCTCACCGGCGATGAAGGGCTCGAGGACCGGGGTGGCGGCTATTGCGACGATGAACAGCGGCACGACGGCGATGAGTACGACGATGACGGCCACCGCCACGCGGGCGGAGAAGAACGGGCCCGGGCCGGCCGGCAGGGTTCGCAGGTAGTTCGACCATTCGGCCTTGCGCTCTTCGGCGATGCCGATGCCGTAGTTGAACAGGAACGTGCTCACCACGCCCATGAGCCCGAGCTGGGCGACCCCGGCCAGGGCAATGGCTGCCTGCTGGTCGGCAGGGGTGCTGTCCATGAAGGGCAGGAAGAAGATCGCGAAGACCATGACGGGGAAGACGGCGGCGGAGATGACGACGACAGGCACGCGCAGAGTGTCGCGGGTGCGGTAGATGAAATGCGGGAGGTACACGGCGGGTGCGGCGGTGGTGGACATGTCTGTTCCTCTCAGGGCTGTCGCTCAGTGACCTGCGGTGTGGACGGCGACGGCCTCTTCGAGACTGGCGCCGCGCACTTCGAGATCGGCGAATGGCAGGCCCTCGGTGATGAGGGCACGGATGAAGGCATCGGAATCGCTGCAGGTGATGACCCGCCGGGCACCCTCGCCGGGCTGGAAGCCGGTGACACCGGGCAGTGCGGTGATGACGGCTTCGGGGGTGTCTGGCAGCGTGACGGTGACGTGGCGCAGCTCGACGGCTGTGCGGACGCGTTCGAGCTGGTCATCGACGACGATCTGCCCGTCAGCGAGCATGACGACCCGGTCTGCCAGGCACTCGATCTCATCGAAGTGGTGGCTGGTGACAAGCAGGGTGCCACCTGCTGCGCTGAAGGCCTGGATGCGCTGCCACACCTGCTGGCGGGATTCGACGTCGAGGCCGGTCGTAGGCTCATCGAGGACGAGCATGTCGGGGTTGCCGACGAGCGCGACAGCGAGCATGACGCGGCGCTTCTGCCCGCCGGAGAGCCCGCCGCACTGCTTGCCGGCCAGTGCGGTGAGGTCAAGGTCGTCGAGCAGCTCGCTGGCCGGCAGCGGGTTCGGGTAGTGCGCGGCGACGAAATCGAGGACTTCGCGGACCTTGAGCACCTCCGGCAGGGAGGTCGCCTGCGGGGTCACGCCCATCCTGCGGCGTGCCTCGGGTGTGCGCGGGTTGGCGCCGAAGATCGTCACGCTGCCGGCATCGGGGCTCCGCTCACCGGTGATGAGGGAGAGCAGCGTGGACTTGCCTGCGCCGTTGGGCCCGAGGATCCCGATGGCCTCGCCGGGGGTGATGTGCAGGTTCATGCGCGAGAGCACGGTGGTGGTGCCGAATGACTTGGCGGCGTTGTCGACGGTGACAGCGGCCGCGCCCGAGGCGGTGGGCGCGTTCAGAGGGTGCGGTTGGCTGAGGGTGGGGGTCGGTGACATCAGGGGTTTCCTTCCAGGATGGTGCGCAGATTGGTCAGGTAGGTCTCATAGGCCGCACGGCCGGTGGCGGTGAGTGCGAGATAGGTGGCCGGTGTGCGGCCTTCGATGGTCTTGGTCTGGGTGAGGTAGCCGGCTTCTTCGAGCTTGCGCAGATGGGTGGAGAGGTTCCCGGCGGTCATCGACAGGTCCTTTCGCAGGCGGGTGAAGAGCACCTCGTCGCCGGCCGGCAGTCCGGCTAGGGCGGCCATGATGCGCAGGCGCGAGTCAGCGTGGATGACCGGATCCAGCGCCGTCATGACCGGTCTGCTTCCCGTCCGGTGCGCGCCAGGGCGATGATGCTGACGATGAGTCCCGCCAGGGCCGCTGCTATGAAGACGAGCGTGAAGAGCGCCGGGCCGACCAGCAGGCTGATGATGAGGGCCACGATCGCTCCGATGCCGAATCCGAACATGATCCGGTCGGAGAACAGGATGCCGCCCATGACGATCATGATGCCCACGCCGAAGACGGCGATCGCATTCGCCAGCCAGCCGATGACCTCGGGATCGGGCAGGTAGGTGCCCACCTGCATGCTCGCGATGATGATGACCGTGACGACGAGCGCCCAGGTGACACCGTAGAGCGTGCCCTGTCGGGCGGCCGGCCCCCGTCGGCCGGAGGCTGCGCGCATATTGATGATGCTCGTGGCGATGAGGGCAGTCGTCATGCCGCCGGCGAAGATGATGCCGGCGATGGCTGTGGGCATGAGCCCGAAGACGGAAGCGGCAGCCATGGCGCTGTAGGCGACGAGCCAGGCAACCGACCACAGCAGTGAGGTGAGGATCCCCGCGCGCTGTTCACGCCGGCTGATGGTGCGCTGGCCGGAGGTGGCGATCTCCAGTGCGTGACGCGGATCGAGAGCTGGTGCGCCCTCGGCGTCGAGCGGTTCGGGATTCGGCTCCGGAATCTGGTTCATGCAAACAAGTTTGTAATGCAAACTGGTTTGTGTCAACCGTTCTAAATGGCCCCGCGGGAACGCGGAGGAAAACCGCATGGTCGCGCCCAGTTGAGCAGGGGAGGATGGAGGGGATGAACGAGACGCACGCCCCGCACCCGACCAGCTGCCAGTCCACCGACCGCACCTGGGCGATCCTGTGCCACCTCTCGCTCATCATCTCCGCGGTGCTGAGCTTCGGGATGCTGGCCTTCGTCGGCCCGCTCGTCTTCTGGTTCATCTACAAAGACAGAAGCGATCTCATCCGCAACGCGGCAGCCGGCTCCTTCAACTTCGCAGCCACCCTGGCGCTGGCCTCGATGGTCGCCTCGATCCTCGCCTTCACCGTTATCCTGCTGCCGGCAGCCTGGATCATCTGGGCCGTCATCTACATCGTCAGCATCCTGATCCCGATCATCGCCGCGATGGCTGCTGCTCGCTACGAGAAGTACCGCTACCCGCTGACCCTTCCGCTGCTGCGTTGAAAGGGTACGCGGCACTATCGGGGCAGGAGCACGTCACGGTTTCAGGCCGCCTCAGGCTGAGCTCGGGTGCCGGCTGGCGGCGATGCGGACGACATGGTCGGCCGCGACAGCAGCACCAGACCGCAGGCTGCGCAGGCGCCGTCCATGGGATGCGGCGTTCTCGTGCACAGCGCTGTTCGTCAGCAGCGCAGCGATCGCAGCCGCCAGCCTGCGCGGACGCGCCCACGGCCGCAAGCGCATCCCCAGACCGCGAGCTCTGAGCACATCGCCGATCCCGGCTTCATCCGAGACCGGGTTGACCGGCAGAACGAGGACCGGGATGCCGTGGGCGAGTGCCTTGAACGTCGTCGAATGGCCGCCATGCCCGATGAGCAGATCCACCTGCGGCATGAGCGCGGCATGATCGAGCCAGCCGTGCACCTCGACATTGCCCGCGCCGCTGAGTGGATCGGTGAATGCTGCGCTGCCGGTGGTGACGATGCCATCGACGGGCAGGTGGGAAAGCGCTTCGATGACGCGCCGGTAGATCGGCCGCATGCCCGGCCAGTCCGTCGTCGACAGTGAGACGAGGACACGGGGGCGGTGCCCAGATGCGCGTGGGCTCGGAGGGGACGCCTGTTCGGTCGATCCAGTCCACGTCCAGTGGCTCAGCACTGGATCGCGGCTGCCGGGGTCGAGTTCGGCATCGGTGAGCATGAGCCGTACCGCGGCCTGGTCCCAGTACATGCTCAGGCTCACACCGAACAGGCCGAGGCTCGTGGCGGTGAATGGGTGATACAGCCGGGACCAGTACGCGCCGACGGTGTGAGCAAGGACGGCGACCGGGATGCCGGAGGCGAGGGCGGCGCGCAGCGGAGTGAGCAGCAGGCAGTCAACGGCAACGACATCCGGCTGGCTGGAGGCGATGATCGCCGCAGCGTCGTTGCGAGCGTTCCGGCTGGCAGTGATTCCGGCGATCGACGCGATCCGCGTGATACCCATTCCCGAGACGGGGCCGGCGGCGATCCCTGCCGGGAAGCGCGGCTGGGCGAATGCGGATTCGCCAGCGGCCAGGCCGGCGACTTCGATATCCCAGCCTCTGCCGGCCAGCTCCTGCGCCACAGCAAGGACCGGCGGGACATTGCCCCCGAGGTCAGCGGTGAAGAAGAGTGCCTTCACTGCCGCATCCTCTCGCTATCGGTATCGGGAGCTGGATCGCACGCGCTGGTGCGTTCTTCGCTCAGGTTACTGCAGCAGTGCCGGTCACCGCGGTCGAGCGGGATCTCCGCGAATGCGCAGACCCGACTGCACGACCGCCGAGACACCGCACGCACGTGCGCATGCATGCAGCCGACCCCGAAACCCGGAACGGTGACGCGCAAGATCGCCGCTGAAGCAGAAAGAAGCCTCGGGACATCGAATGAACGATGTCCCGAGACTTCACAATGTGGGCCCAGAGGGACTCGAACCCCCGACCCTCTCGGTGTAAACGAGATGCTCTAGCCAACTGAGCTATAGGCCCTCAGCCGGAGTCGCCTCCGGCCGGACAACAGTATGCCATACGAGCAAGCCGGGACGCGCCCAGCGGCACGACCCGGCTTTCGCGCCCAGCGGCACGACCCGGCTCTCCCGCTCACCGGTCGCGCAGTTCGCGCTTGAGGATCTTGCCCGAGGTGTTCTTCGGCAGCTCCTGAACGAAGTGCACGGCCTTGGGCACCTTGAACGGTGCCAGACGGCCCTTGACGTGGTCGACCACCTGCTCCTCAGTGATCTCGCCCTTCGGTACGACGAACGCGGTGATCGCCTCGATCCACTTGTCATCGGGCATGCCGACGACTGCGACCTCGGCCACGGCATCGAGTTCGAAGATCGCGTCCTCGACCTGGCGGGAGGCCACCAGCACGCCACCGGTGTTGATGACGTCCTTGACCCGGTCGACGACCTCGATGAAGCCCTGGTCATCGGCCACTACGAGGTCACCGGAGTGGAACCAGCCACCCCGCAGCGCCTCTTCGGTCGCTTCGGGCTTGTTCCAGTACTCGCGCATGAGCTGCGGGGACCGGTAGACGATCTCGCCCTGCTCACCGGGGGCGACTTCCTTGCCCGTAGGGTCGACGACGCGGGCGTCGACGAACAGCACCGGCCGGCCTGCCGAGCCGGGATGATCGTCGTGCTCCTCGGGCCGGAGCACCGTGCACAGCGGTCCGAGCTCTGACTGGCCGAAGCAGTTGTAGAAGCCGAGCTCCGGAAGATGCTCGCGCAGCTTCTTCAGCACCGGGCCGGGCATGATCGATGCGCCGTAGTAGGCCCGCTTGAGGCTGGAGAGATCGCGTGCGAAGAACGCCGGGGTGTTCGCCAGCGCCACCCATACCGTCGGCGCAGCGAAGAATGAGGTGATCCGCTCGGCGGCGAAGATCTCGATGAGCTCAGCCGGCACCGGAGCAGGCACGATGACGTTGTATGAGCCCTTGAGCAGGCTCGGCAGCAGGAACACGTGCATCTGCGCTGAGTGGTACATCGGCAGCGCGTGGACCTGCCGGTCTTCAGCAGAGAAGTCGAGGACGTCAAGGCAGCTGAGGTATTCATGCATGAGCGACCGGTGCGTCATCACTGCGCCCTTGGGTGCCGAGGTGGTTCCCGAGGTGTAGAGCAGCTGGACGGCGTCGGTGTCGATGACATCGAACTCGCCGTCGGCGACTGGCTCGACATCTGCAGCGGTGGCGACCGGCACCAGGCCATCCATCGTCAGGCGCTGGGCGGCCCGGCCGGCCTCGGTGTTCTCGACATGCTCCATGAGGTCGGCATCAGCGATGACGACACCGGCGCCGGAGTCGGTGAGGATGTACTGGAGCTCGTCCTCCTTGAGCTGATAGTTCACCGGCACGTGGATAAGGCCGGCCCGCGCGGCAGCGAGGAACACGATGAGATACAGGTCGGAGTTCTTGCCGTAGGCGGCGACGCGCTCACCCTTGCTGAGTCCGAGTGAGACCAGATGCCGGGCCACGGCGGTGACGGCGACATCGAGCTGCGGGTAGGTCCACGTGCGGTCGGCGAAGACGACGCCGACCCGGTCGGCGTTGCGGCGTGCGGACCGGGCCACCGCATCGGCGATGGTGCTGGCATTCAGGGCGGTGATGTGATTCATACCACCGATTATGCGCTAGGGCCTGCAGTGCTCTGCACGGGGGTCTCGTCTGATGTCGGTCGGCCTGCGGCTAGCACGGACAGGCTCATCATGGCGAATGTTCTCAGCAGCTGAAATGTATTACGGTATCCGCATGGGCTCACCTCGCGTTTCGGACATCGTCAGCATCTGCGACTCGCTTTGGCCTCCGGCCTACGCAGAGCCCTGGGACAGCGTCGGGCTCGCTGTCGGCGACCCGTCTGCTGAGGTCTCCCACATCCACCTCGCACTCGACCCGATGGATGCCGTCATCGCCGAGGCGAAAGACCTCGGAGCAGACTTCCTCTTCACCCATCACCCGCTGCTGCTGCGCGGGATCACCTCCGTGGCAGCCGACACTCTCAAGGGCGGGGCCATCACGGAACTCATCCGTGCCGGCATCGCCCAGTACAACGCCCACACCAACGCCGACTCCGTCATCGGAGGGGTCTCCGACGTGCTGGCTGAGGCGATCGAACTGACCGGACTCACCCCGCTCGTCCAGCACAGCGACGCCCCTGCCGGAGTGGGTCTCGGCAGGGTCGGAACCCTGTCGGCTCGGGTGAGCGTGCGCGAGCTCGCCGCCCGCCTGGCCGAAGCCGCACCGGCAACCGCCACCGGCATCCGCATCGCCGGCGACCCCGAAGTTCAGGTCGAGCGGGTGGCCGTGCTCGGGGGAGCAGGGGACTCACTGTTCGGCGAAGTCCGCGCCACCGACGCCGAGGCCTACATCACCTCCGACCTGCGCCACCACCCGGCCACCGAAGCCCGGGACACCGCCCACCGGCGCGCCGCCGGCACCCCGCATCTCATCGACATCTCCCACTGGGCAGCCGAATCCATGTGGATGACCAGAGCCGCCGCACAGCTGCGCGAACGGCTGACCGCCGGCGGCATGGACGCGACGGTCACAGTCTCGGAGATCTCGACCGACCCGTGGACGGAGCGCATCGGACAGGCAGGTGAATGACATGACAGCAAGCACGACAACACTGAGTACAGACGAGCAGCAGGCGCTCAACGCCTGGATCGAAACCGCAGCGGCCTCACGCAGAACCGAGCACGAGGCGAAGCAGACCGACCTCATCGCCCGTCTGCGGCAGCTCGCCGGCGAGCACCAGGCGACTGCCGCGATGCTCAAAGAACTCGAAGCAGCCCTGGCCAGCTACCGCAAACAGACCGCTGAGATCGATGCCGACGTCGAAGCCCGCAGCACCCGCATCGAGCAGATGCGCGATGCCCTCAACTCCGGCGAAGGGCTGACGAGCCGCGACCTCGTGGCACTGCAGTCCGATATCGACACCGCGATCGCGGCCAAGGGCGAACGCGAGAACGACCAGCTCGAAGTGATGAGCGAAGTCGATGACCTCACTGAGCGCATCAGCACCGTCACCGAGGACCTCAATCAGATCGCTGCCACCGGCAAGCAGCTGCAGGCCGAGCGCGCCGAACGCGCCGCCGAACTGCAGTCACGCAGCGAAGAGCTCGCCGCCAAACGCCAGCAGATCGCCTCCCAGCTGCCTGGCCCGATCGGCAGCCGGCTGATGCAGGCATTCGCCGCCGGTCAGCCGACGGCCGCGCATGTCAGCGCCGGCTCCTGCGGTTCATGCGGCTCCCAGATCAGTGCCATGACCCTCGACCGACTCGGCGCCTCGGGATCCGGAGCAACCGCCGACTGCGATGAGTGCGGCGCTCTGCTGCTGCACACTTGACCTGCACGTGAGTGTTCTCAGCCGGGCAGAACGATCGTCAGCTCGGCAGGCTTGCGCTTCGTGGCAGGGGTCAGCTCCGCCTCATAGTGCTTGCGCGCAGCCTTGAGCAGCGCCTCAGGAGTCTCCGGCAGGCCCGCCCTGCTGCGCAGCAGATGACCGGCGAGCTCGCCGCGCGTGAGCTTGGCGTTGTGGGAGACGACCGAGCGCTTGCCGTTCTTCTCCGTCACTGCGGAAACGGTCACGACCTGATCGACCGGCCCCGGCCAGGACTTGCGGTACTCCGTCGAGCGGCAGTCGAGGATGAGCTGACCGGCGAACTCCTCATCGAGGACCGGTGAGAGGCGCTTCTTCCACCATGTGGCGAGCACCCCATGCGCGGCGAGCTTCGTCTTCATCGACAGCCGGTAGGCAGGAATCGGATCACCGGCTGCCAGGAGCCCGAACAGCGCTGAGGATACATAGACCTGCGAGAGACGTTCGCGAGCCTTGCCGCGCATACTCCCCGCATCGAGGGCGGCATACAGGACCCCGGTGTAAGTCTCCAGCGCAGGAGCACAGGGGATCTCCGTCAGGTGCGTATTGCGCTCGACATCGTCCTGGAGGGAGAGCCCCACACCGAGCTGCTCGCAGGCATCGGGCTCAGCTGAGACCTCGGCGAGTGATTCGAGAACCTCGATGCGGGCACCGGTGAGCTCCGGGAAGCTCAGCTCATCGAAATCGAGCACCGGACCCGAGGCGGCAAGCGTCTTGCCCTCAGAGGGCGGCAGCAGAACAATCACGCCAGCCATCGTAGCCATCTCCAGACCCCAACCTGCGTTCAGGTGCAGGTGAGGATGCGCACATCCGGTGCCTGTCGCCTCGGGCGCGGGCGTACACTGGAGGCCGAGGTCAGGTCGCCGGACGGTCGCGGCAGCAGATGCTGACGAGGAACGTCCGGGCTCCACAGAGCACGGCGGTGGGTAACGCCCACCCGGGGCAACTCGCGGGACAGTGCCACAGAAAGCAGACCGCCGGCCATCGGCCGGTAAGGGTGAAAGGGTGGTGTAAGAGACCACCGGGTGCCAGGTGACTGGGATCGCACGGTAAACCCCGCCGGGAGCAAGATCGCACAGACAGCGCCTGACGGCTGCTCGCTGAAGCTGTCGGGTGGATCGCTTGAGGGCACCGGCAACGGTGCTCCTAGACAGATGACCGTCACGCAGACCGGGGCGACCCGCCTGCGGACAGAACCCGGCGTACAGGCGGCCTGACCTCCCCGTCTTTGCAGTCCTTTATACATTTGATACTCGTTCGCAGTGGGGTCTTGCTACGCTGTCAGCACGCCCCGCATCGAACGGAGAGCGCTGATGTCCACCGCATCCCCGCTCGCACACACGTCAGCTCACAGCGCAAAGAAGCGCAGAAGCAAGAAGTCGCCCCTGCGCCGGGTGCTCACCGTGCTCGTGGCGATCGTGGCGATCATCGCGCTGGTCATCGTCGCTGTCGTCATCACCCGCATCATCAACCTCAGCCGGTTCCCCGAATCCGGTGACGCGACGATGTCCGACCCGACGAACCTGTCGGTCTATCCCACCGATATTCCCGGTGTGAGCGTCTAGCACGTCACCGGCGAGTACCTCAACGGATTCCACCTCAAGCCGGAAGACCAGACCTCGCGCGGGACGATCGTGACCTTCGGCGGCTCGGAGGGCTCCCCGGACTTCGCCAAGGCCCGGAGGCTGGCCGAAGCCGGCTATGACACCTATGCGCTGTTCTTCTTCGGCATGCCCAACCAGCAGCCGATGCTCTCCCAGGTGCCGCTGGAGAGCTTCGAAGAGGTCATCAATCAGGTCGCGGCCACCAACGACGGCGGACCGCTGACGGTCATCGGCACCTCGAAGGGCGCTGAGTACGCCGCCAAACGCCGCCACCCGGTGCTCCGATGACATCGACAACCTCATCCTCATCGCACCGAGCGCCTACAGCTTCCCGGGCCTGGGCCAGGAGCAGAACGCCTCCTCCTGGACGTGGCAGGGCGAGGACGTCGAGATGATCTCCTTCCAAGGCGCCGGCTTCGGGCCGACGGCGACGATGTTCGCCCAGCTCATGCTCGCCTTCCCGGTCGCCTATGAGCCGGTCTACTCGGCTGCGGTGGCCGGTGCCGAGAATCCGGAGGCCGCCCGCATCCCGATCGAGGACTTCGACGGGAAGATCCTCGCGATCGCCGGCGGCAGCGACCGGATGTGGGCATCGGCTGAGTACGCCGAGCTCATCGCCGCACACCACTCGGACACCGAACTGAGCATCCACCCTGAGGCAGGGCACGTCTTCGGGGCACCCCCGAAGCTGCTGGCCGGACAGATGGTCATCGACTCCGGCGGCAGCCAGGCGGCCAATGAGAAGGCACTCGAGGATGCCAACCAGGATCTCAGCCGGGTGCGGCAGGAGTGGCACGAGCACTCATGAACAGGTCAGTCCGGCAGGCGCAGCCAGGCAGGTGCCTGGGCCTGGAAATCACCGGCACCGAGGCGGTGGCCGGCTCCGGCTGGCAGGGCACCGAGCAGCGGGGCGATGGTCGTGAGCGCCTCACGGTTGTCGATATCGACCGGCAGGGCAGGATCAGGCCACGAGCCGATGACGATGCCAGTGACGTCCACGCCGCGGTGGGCCAGCGCTTCGGCGGTCAGTGCGGTGTGATTCTGTGTGCCCAGCCCTGAGCGGGCGACGATGACGGCACCGACCGGTTCACAGGATTCGACTGCCAGGGTGTGAGCGAGATCGGCTGCCGTGTGCCCGCCGAAGTCGACGAGCACCCCGCCGGCGCCTTCGATGAGGACATGGTCGGCGCTGGTCTGCGCAGCCAGCTCGCGGATGTACTCAGCGTGCTCACCGGCTGTCGGCAGGCTGGCGCCTTCGGCACGGGCGGCCGGGACTGGTGCCATCGGCAGGCGCAGGGTGGTGTGTGTGAACGTCTCGATGCCGGCCAGCCGGGCGATGATCTGCGCATCGGATTCGGTTACGACGTCGGAGTACTGTGCCTCCAATTCGGTGCGCTC
Organism: Brevibacterium sp. p3-SID960; assembly: GCF_025144725.1. Lineage (GTDB taxonomy): Bacteria > Actinomycetota > Actinomycetes > Actinomycetales > Brevibacteriaceae > Brevibacterium. The sequence goes on from NZ_JALXKS010000010.1 coordinate 60,363, forward strand.
GGCATCATCGGGGCTGATGTGCCCGGTCTGCACGGGCTTGACCATGATGACCCGCCGCCCGGCCGCTGAGAGCGCTGCAGCCAGGGCGGCGGTCGCGATCGTCTTGCCGACACCGGTGTCGGTGCCGGTGACAAGCAGATACCGGGGGATCATGACCCGGTCACCTGAGCGCCGGCGACCAGGGATGCGCAGGCATCGGTGATCGCACGGATGCGGGTGCAGGCGCGTTCGAGTTCGGCGCTGCTGAGGCCGGCGCGGGCGGTCGGCCGCACCCGGGTGATGCCATCGGGGACCGACGGCGGGCGGAAGCAGCCGACGAGGATGCCCTCCTCGCGCAGCAGCGCCCGGGCCCGCACTCCGGATTCGGGGCTGGGCATCGGCACCGAGAGCACCGCACCGGCCGGGACCGGCACCTCGAGCGCGGCCGCCAGCTGAGCGCGGGCAGACGCCATGTCAGCGACCCGTTCTGGGGTGATGAGGTCGAGTGCGGCACGGGCGGCAGCGGCATTGGCCGGCGCCAGGCCGGTGTCGAAGATGAACGAGCGGGCGGTGTTGATCGCGGCATCGCGGATGAGCTCGCTGCCCAGCAGCGCACCGCCCTGCGAGCCGAGAGCTTTGGACAAGGTGGCGGTGACGACGAGCCGGTCGCGGTGAGCTGAGAGCTGGGCGGTTGCGCCAAAGCCGGTGTGCTCACCGGTGCCGGCGACCCCGAGGCCGTGAGCCTCGTCGACGAGCAGCATCCCATCGTAGCGAGCACACAGATCGAGCAGCGCGTCCAGATCTGCGGCATCGCCGAGGACGGAGTAGACCGATTCCACGATGACGAGTGCCTCGGGCTGGCGGCGTTCGGCCAGTGCGGCCTCGACGGCTGCCGTGTCGTTGTGGGCGACGATCTGCACCGGTGCCTTCGTCAGCCGGCACGCATCGATGAGCGAGGCGTGGTTGTGGGCGTCGGAGACGATGAGCGTATCCGGCCCAGCCAGTGTGGCCACCGCAGCGAGATTGGCCATATACCCGCTGGAGAAGGTGACGCAGGCCGGGTGGAGCAGACGCTCGGCCAGGGCGGCTTCGAGCGCGTGATGGGCTCGCGTCGTGCCGGTGACGAGCCGGGAGGCACGTGCCGAGGTGCCGAACTGCTCGATCGCCTCGATGGCCGCCGCACGCACCTGCGGGTGCTGGGACAGGCTGAGGTAATCGTTCGAGGCGAGGTCGAGACCGGTGAGCACCGGATCAGTGCGGTGCATATCAGCAGCCTGCCGTCGCTCACCGGCAGCCGCGAGCCGGGCGGCGATGGCGTTCACGACTCCGTCTCCTCGGTGTGGGCAGCCGCTGCGGCGACCATCGCCAGGGTGATCGTGGCGATCGTCTCCGGTGTGGAAATGTAGGGCGGCATCGTGTAGATGTGCTGGCGGAACGGCCGCAACCACACGCCGTGCCTGGCCGCGATGCGGGTGGTGAGGCCGACGTCGACGGGCCGGTCGAGTTCGATGACGCCGATCCCGCCGGTCACCCTGGCCTCATGGACGCCCGGCAGCTCTCGGGCAGGGGAGAGGCCTGCTTCCAAGGCCGGGGAGATGCGCTCGATCGCCGGCTGCCAGCCGCTCGTCTCATCGCCAAAAAGCAGCCCAAGCGAGGCTGACGCCGCAGCACAGGCCAGCGGATTGGCCATGAAGGTCGGGCCGTGCATGAGCGCTCGGTATGACGACTGCGTGATGACCTCAGCGACCGGGCCGCGGCACAGGAGTGCGGCCATGGTGAGGTATCCGCCGGTCAGCGCCTTGCCCAGGCACATGACATCGGGGACGATCCCGGCGGCTTCGCAGGCGAAGGCGGTGCCGGTGCGCCCGAAGCCGGTGGCGATCTCATCGGCGATGAGCACCGCATCGATGTCATCGGCCAGCCGGCGAAGCGCCTGCAGTGCGGCAGGGTGGTATGGCCGCATGCCGCCGGCCCCCTGGAACAGGGGTTCGACGATGATGCCGGCCAGATCCTCAGCGTGGGCGTCGACGAGGTTCTCTGCCTGGGTAACCCATGCCTCCACCTCGGCGGCGGGCGCCTCCGGCAGCGGCGGCCGGGGCAGGAAGACGTTCTCCGCCAGGAGTGCCGCGAAATCGGCGTGCATACCGCCGACCGGGTCGCACACGCTCATCGCCCCGGTCGTATCGCCGTGATAGGCGCCTTCGAGGGCGAGGAACGTGCCGCGCTCCCGCCCGCGAGCCCGCTGGTACTGGATCGCGAGCTTGAGCGCGACCTCAACGGAGACCGAACCGGAATCGGCGAGGAACACGTGATCGAGACCGGCCGGAGTGACCTCGACGAGCCGTTCGGCAAGCTCGACGGCAGGATCGTGGGTCAGCCCGCCGAACATGACGTGGGAGAACGACCCGATCTGCTCGGTGAGCGCGGCGTCCATGACCGGGTGCCGGTAGCCGTGGACGACCGACCACCACGAGCTCATGCCGTCGAGCAGCCGGTGGCTGGTGCCTCCGGCGTCGATCAGGTCAACGTACGGGCCCGAGGCACCGGTGACCGAGAAGTGCGCACCGGCATCGAGAGGCCCGTACGGGTGCCACAGCAGGCCGGTGTCGCGCTCCAGGGTCGAGGCGGGGTGCTCCAGGGTCGAGGCGGGGTGCTGCTCAGGCATTGGGGGCAAGCTCCGTGCCGGCCCCGCGGCGGCGGATCGTCGGAATCTGCACACCGGCCGATCCCGCCTCGTGCCCGGCAGGCGGCAGCGGCTTGCCGCAGGGAAGGGTGCTCGCAGAAGCTGCCGGTGCTGCAGCCGGTGGTGCAGTCGGTGCGGCGCCGTCTGCGGTGCCGGTGCCGTCTGCGCTGGTGTCGAACGCGGCCCGGTGGGCGGCGCGGTGGGCTTTGAGCTCATCGCGCAGCTGTGCGGTGTTCTTCGCTCCGACGATCTCGAAGCCGCCGTCGACGATCATATCGAGATCGTCCTCAGCTGCCTGGCCCTCGGAGGTGAGGTAGTCGCCGAGGAACAGCGAGTTGGCCACATGCAGCGACAGCGGCTGCAGGGAGCGCAGGTGCATCTCGCGGCCGCCGGCGATGCGCAGCTCGCGGTCCGGGCACATGAACCGCACCGCGCACAGGATGCGCATGCAGTGCTGCGGCGTCAGCGTATTCGTGCCCTCCAGCGGGGTGCCGTCGAAAGGGATGAGGAAGTTGACCGGGATGGAATCGGAGTCGACGGCCTTGAGCGATTCGATCGTCTCGATGATCTGGGCGTTGGTCTCGCCCATGCCGACGATGAGGCCCGAGCACGGCGACATGCCGGCTTCGCGGGCCTTGCCGACGGTGTCGACGCGGTCGGCGAAGGTGTGGGACGAGCAGATGTCGGCGTAGTGGGACTCAGCGGTGTTGAGGTTGTGGTTGTAGGCATCGACGCCGGCATCTTTGAGACGCTGTGCCTGACCGTCCTTGAGGAACCCGAGGCAGGCGCACACCTCGACGCCGGGGTTGGCGGACTTGATGTCCTCGACCATGCCGGAGACGCGCTCGACATCGCGGTTCGACGGGCCGCGGCCGGAGGCCACCAGGCACACGCGCGAGGCGCCGCCGGCCAGGCCGAACTCCGCCTGCCGGCGGGCTTCGTCACCGGGCAGCCACGAGTACTTGAGGATTTCGGCCTCGGAGCCAAGGCGCTGCGAGCAGTAGCCGCAGTCCTCCGGGCACAGGCCGGACTTGAGGTTGACGAGGTAGTTGACTTTCACCCGGCTGCCGAATTGCTCCCGGCGCAGGCGGGAGGCGGCGGCGACGAGGTCGAGGAGCTCCTCATCGGAGCTGGAGAGGATGGCGTGGGCGTCGTCAGCAGTGGCCGGGGTGCCAGCGAGGACGCGATCGGCGAGCGAAGAGTAGCTGAACATCGTTCAATTATTGAACAGTGTTCAGCTGGGTGTAAAACCGGCACGCCGCCGGGCGGCTCACCTCGCTATTTGGCGGTGTTCTTCTTCACCTTCGTCCGGCCGGCGCGTGCGGCCGAGTAGCCGGCTCCGACGATGCCGGCGGCATTGCGCAGCTCAGCCGGCCGGATCGGGGCTTCGAGCTTGAGCAGCGGCAGGAAGCTCTCGTGCTCCTTCGACACTCCGCCGCCGACGATGATGAGGTCGGGGTGGAGGAGCAGCTCGATCTGCGCGTAGTACTGCTGGAGCCTCTCAGCCCACTGCTCGAAGCTCAGCCCTTCGCGGGTGCGCACCGATTCGGCGGCCTGTGTCTCGGCATCAGCGCCGTTCATCTCGATGTGGCCGAGCTCTGTGAAGGGCACGAGCTGGCCGTTGGCGAACAGCGCGGTGCCAATGCCGGTGCCCAGGGTGGTGAGGATGACGGTCTGCTTGCGGTAGTCGCGGCCGGCGCCGAAGGTCATCTCGGCAAGGCCTGCGGCATCGGCGTCGTTGAGGACGTAGCAGCTGCGGCCGGTTGCCTTCTCCAGATGCTCAGGCAGGTGCTCGCCGATCCAGGACTGGTCGAGGTTCGGGGCGAAGCGCACGACGCCGTCCTTAAGGACGCCGGGGAAGGCCACGCCGATGGGGGCGTGGTCGAGTTCGGCGGCATCGGCGATGATGTCCTTCTGCAGGGCCTTGTCGATGACCTGCTGGACGACCTCGCTGACCGTGGCGACCACCGCCTCGGGGGTGGCCGGCTGCGGGGTGAGGATGCGGCGGCGTTTGAACGCCAGCTCACCGGCGACCGGGTCGATGAGGCTGGCCTTGATGCCGGTGCCGCCGATGTCGACGCCGATGGCCCAGTCGGCGCGCTGCGCTGCCGGGCTCATGCCGGGTCTCCTGGTCCGCCGTAGATGGCTGCGGTCTCATCGGGCAGGGTGAGGATGTCGGCGCCGGTCTCGGTGATCGCGATGGTGTGCTCGAACTGGGCTGAGCGCTTCTTATCGGCGGTGACGATCGTCCAATCGTCATCCCATGCCTCCCATCCCTCGGTGCCGAGGTTGAGCATCGGCTCGATGGTGAAGACCATGCCCGGGACGATGAGCTCGTCGTGGTTTGGGGCGGCGTCGTAGTGGGGGACGATGAGCCCGGAGTGGAACTCCGCGCCGACGCCGTGGCCGGTGTAGTCGCGGACGACGCCGTAGCTGAAGCGCTGGGCGTACTTCTCGATGACCCGGCCGATGATGTTGATCTGGCGGCCGGGTTTGGCGGCCTTGATGCCGCGCATCATCGCCTCGTGGGTGCGCAGCACGAGGTTGCGGGACTCGTCATCGACATCGCCGACAAAGAATGTGAAGTTCGTATCCCCGTGCATGCCCTCGATGTAGGCGGTGATGTCGACGTTGAGGATGTCCCCGTCGTTGAGCACCGTGTCATCGGGGATGCCGTGGCAGATGACCTCGTTGACCGAGGTGCAGCAGGCCTTGGGGAACCCGCGGTAGCCCAGGCATGACGGGTAGGCGCCGTGGTCGCAGAGGAACTCGTGGGCGATGCGGTCGAGTTCATCGGTCGTGACGCCGGGAGCCACCGCTTGACCGACGGCTTCGAGCGCGTTGGCGGCGATGCGGCCGGCGGCGCGGATCTTCTCGATGTCCTCGGCGGAGTAGACATCGCCGGCGTTGCCCTCGTTCGGGACGGCCTTGCCGACGTATTCCGGACGCGGGATGTCCTTGGGAACGGGCAGGATCGGAGAGACGGTTCCTTTGCGCAGGGTGCCAAGCGGTGCGTGTGAAGTCATGATGATCCCCAGTCTAACGCGGAAGGCGGCCGCCTCCAGGTGTGGAGACGGCCGCCTGCGGTGAGACGTGCCTCAGTCTGCGAGGACCTTCTCAGGTGCGGTGAAGTCGAGGTTGAATGCCTCGGCGACATTGGCGTTGGTGACGTGGCCGTCGAAGGTGTTGAGGCCGCGTGCCAGGCCGGTGTCCTTCTTCATCGCCTCGCGCCATCCCTGGTCGGCGACCTTGAGCACGTAGCTCATGGTGGCGTTCGTCAGGGCGCGGGTCGAGGTGGTCGGCACAGCACCGGGCATGTTCGCCACGCAGTAGTACACCGAGTTGTGGACCTCGAAGGTCGGGTCGTCGTGGGTGGTCGGCTTCGAGTTCTCGAAGCAGCCGCCCTGGTCGATGGCGATGTCGACGAGCACCGAGCCGGGCTTCATGTTCTGGACCATCTCGTCGGTCACGAGCTTCGGGGCGCGCTTGCCGGGGATGAGGACCGAGCCGATGACGAGGTCTGCGGTGCGCAGCGAATCGGCGATGTCGTACTCGTTGGACATGCGGGCCTGCAGGCCGGTGCCGTACTGTTCCTCGAGCTGGCGCAGGCGCGGCAGCGAGATGTCGAAGATGTCGACCTGGGCGCCCAGGCCCAGGGCGATGCGGGCCGCAGCCGTGCCGGCCACACCGGCACCGACGACAGTGACCTTGCCGCGCTCGACACCAGGGACGGCTGAGAGCAGGATGCCGCGGCCGCCGTTCTTCTTGAGCAGGCTGTTTGCGCCGACCTGGGTCGACAGACGGCCTGCGACCTCAGACATCGGAGCCAGCAGCGGCAGGCCCTGCCCATCGGGCTGCACGGTCTCATAGGCGATCGCCGTGGTGCCGGACTCCACGAGGCGGTTGGTCAGCGGCTCATCGGCAGCCAGGTGCAGGTAGGTGAAGAGGGTGAGATCCTTCCGCAGGAAGTCGTATTCCTCAGTGACGGGCTCCTTGACCTTGAGCACCATTTCCCCGGCCTCCCACGTCGAAGCGGCATCAGGGGTGATGGCGGCGCCGGCGGCGGCGTACTCCTCGTCGGTGATGCTCGAGCCCAGACCGGCGCCGGACTGCACGCTGACGGCGTGACCGCGTTTGGTCAGCTCATTGACACCGGCCGGGGTGATGGCCACCCGGGACTCGCTGTTCTTGACTTCGGTGGGAACGGCGATCTTCATTGACAGACCTTTCATTTAAACGCTCTGGGGCGCATTTCACAACTGCCTGAGCCACACCTTACGGCGCGCGGGCGATAGCGGCCAATCGCCGCCAGCCAGCGCGTTAGACTGGGACGACAGAGTGCCTGGGGCGCACGCGTCCCGGGCCCTGGCAACCGTCCGACGAGGGAGCTCAGCGATGACTGATCAGGAAGACACCTACGGCGCCGAGAAGTACTGGTTCAACACCAAGACCGGTAAGGTCGAGCACGGCCCGCAGAGCAACTGGGAGAACCGCATGGGCCCCTACGACACGGTCGAGGAAGCTGAGCAGGCTCTGGCCAAGGCAGCCGAGAACAACAAGCAGTGGGACGCTGAGGACAAGGAGTGGAACGGCTGATGTCGATGAACCGCCAGCAGGAGTACGTGCTGTCCACGGTTGAGGACCGTGACGTCAAGTTCATCCGCCTGTGGTTCACTGATGTGCTCGGCCAGCTCAAGTCGGTGGCGATCGTGCCCGCCGAACTCGAAGGCGCCTTCCGGGAGGGCATCGGCTTCGACGGCTCGTCCGTCGAGGGCTTCTCCCGGATCTTCGAAGCGGACATGGTGCTGCGCCCGGATCCGGCGACCTTCGCGCTGCTGCCGTGGCGCGGAGACACCGAGCCGACTGCGCGGATGTTCTGCGACATCTACGATCCTGACGGCACTCCATCGGCCTCGGATCCGCGCAACGTGCTCAAACGGCAGATGAAGATCGCCAACGACCGCGGCTTCACCTTCTACGTCCACCCCGAGATCGAGTTCTACCTCTTCAAGTCCGGCCACCTCGGCGGACAGCCGCCGGTGCCGGTCGACACCGCCGGGTATTTCGACCATGTTGACGGCGGCACGGCGAACAACTTCCGCCGCAGCGCCGTGCAGATGCTCGAATCGATGGGCATCTCCGTGGAGTTCTCGCACCACGAGGCCGGCCCTGGCCAGAACGAGATCGACCTGCGCTACGCCGACGGGCTGACGATGGCCGACAACGTCATGACGTTCCGCACCGTCATCCGCGAAGTCGCCCTCGAACAGGGCGTGTTCGCCTCGTTCATGCCCAAGCCGCTCATCGACGAGCCCGGCAACGGCATGCACACCCACGTCTCGCTGTTCGAAGGCGATGAGAACGCCTTCTACGAACCCGGTGCTGAGTATCAACTCTCCCAGACCGGCCGGCAGTTCGTCGCCGGTCTGCTGGAGCACACCCCGGAGATCTCAGCGGTGACGAACCAGTACGTCAACTCCTACAAGCGGCTGTGGACCGGGCACGAAGCGCCCAGCTACATCTGCTGGGGCCACCGCAACCGCTCCGCACTCGTGCGGATCCCGCAGTACAAGTCGGGCAAGGCCTCCTCGGCGCGGGTCGAATACCGCGGCATCGACTCCTCAGCCAACCCGTACCTGACGTACTCGCTCATGCTGGCCGCTGGCCTCAAGGGCATCGAAGAGGGCTACGAGCTGCCCGACGAAGCCGAGGACAATGTGTGGCTGCTGTCCGATCATGAGCGCCGCGCACTCGGCATCTCGGCGATGCCGGTGAGCCTCAACGACGCGGTCGCGAAGATGGAGAACAGCGAACTCGTCGCCGACACCCTCGGCGAAGCGGTGTTCGAGTTCGTGCTGCGCAACAAGATGCAGGAGTGGGTCGACTACCGCGACCAGGTCACCCCGCACGAGTACCGACGCCACTTCAACACCATATGAGCCGTCAGGTCGACCCCGCACGCAGCCGCTCAGGCTTCGGGGACTCCCGCCGTGCCAGGGGGTTCCTGGCTGAGGCCGACGAGCTGCTCGGCAGGGAGGTGCTGAGCTCACCGGTCAGCGTCGAGCTCATCACCCAGGCACCTGACCCGGATGCCGCGGCGCTTGGGATCCTGCGCACCATCGAGGCACTCGATGAGAAGGGTCAGCGCCGCTTCGCCAGCGCCGTCGATGAGTATTCGAACTTCCTCCCACGACTGTCGCATCTGGCAGGGACTTCGGATGTCTCAGTCGATCACTTCGTGCGCCGGCCCGAGGCGGTGTTCCTGCTCGCCGCAGAGAACCAGACCCTGCTCCTGGGCACCGAGGCGGCCGAACCGGCGCGTCTGCGGTCCCACCTGTTCGAGGCCATCGGTGCCGATCCCGCCGCCGAGGCCCCGGTCGCCTCGGTCACGGGGGAGGACGCTGTCGTCGCGCTGCGGCAGGCCTACCGGGATCTGCTCGTCCAGCTCACCTGCGACGATCTCGGCAGCCTGTTCGCCAATGAGATCGTCTGCGATGTGTCCGCGCTGCTCGCCGACATGGCAGCCGCGGCGATCGACGCCGCTCTCGCCGTCGCGCGGGCCGAAACCGATGATGCCGAGACGGTGCGGCTCGCTGTCATTGCGATGGGGAAGTGCGGAGCCCGGGAACTCAACTACGTCAGCGACGTCGACGTAGTCTACTGCTGGGCACCTGCTGACACCGGTGAGCCCGACAGCGGCGGCCAGGACACCGACCACGGTGCGCAGGCCCGCAGACTCGCCGAACTCGACGAATCCGGTGCGCGAACAGCGACGAAGCTCGCCCACCGGCTGGCCGAGGTCATCGCCGGCTACGCGCCCGAACCTCCCCTGTGGGAGGTCGATGCCGCACTGCGTCCGGAGGGCAAGAACGGCCCGCTGGTGCGCAAACTGGAGGAGTTCGAGCACTACTACGAGAACATCGCCCACAACTGGGAGTTCCAGGCGCTGCTCAAGGCCCGCCCGATCGCCGGTGACCGCGACCTGGGCACAGCTTGGTTCGAGACCCTCAACCCGCATGTGTGGACCGCCTCGGCCAGACCCGGGTTCATCGACGAGGTGCGGCGGATGCGCGTCCGCGTCGTCGACCTCATCCCGGCCAAGGAGGCCGAACGCCAGATCAAGCTCGGGGCCGGGGGACTGCGCGATGTCGAGTTCTCCGCCCAGCTGCTGCAGCTCGTCCACGGCCGCGACGACGAAGCCATCCGGGTGACGAACACTCTCGAGCTGCTCGACCGGCTCGGCGCACGCGGATACATCTCCTCCGAAGACGCCGCCGACCTCAGCGAGTCCTACCGGTTTCTGCGCACCGTCGAGCACCGGCTGCAGATCCCGCGGATGCGCCGGACTGCGCTGCTGCCGACGCAGGAGAAGAAGATGCGCGCACTCTCGCGCAGCGTCTACGCCCTCGGCGACCGCTCTCCGCAGCGGCTGCAGGAGGAGCGCGAGTCCCGGTCCCGGCGGATCCGGGCGCTTCATGAGCAGATCTTCTACCGCCCGATCCTCGAAGCCGCTGCCGGCCACGGGGCGATCTCCCGGCTCTCAGCCGAATCGGCTCGCGAACGTCTGTCGGCGTTCGGCTACCGCGATCCGAAGTCGGCGATGAAGCACATTCAGGCGCTGACCACTGGTGTGTCGCGCGCAGCGATGGTGCAGAAGCAGGTGCTCCCGGCGCTGCTCGACTGGTTCTCCCGCGGTGTCGACCCTGATGCCGGACTGCTGGCGTTCCGTCGGCTTTCCGAATCGCTGTCGACTTCGACGTGGTACGTCAAGATGCTGCGCGATTCCGGCGTCGCAGCCAAGTCGATGGCCCACGTGCTGTCGCTGTCCTCGTTCGCCACCGAGCTGCTGCTGCGCAACCCCAGCGCCGTGTCCTGGTTGGACGATCAGAGTCGGCTGCAGCTGCGGGAGCCAGAGGACATCGAAGCCCGCCTGCGCGGCATCGTCGACCGGTACGGCCACGAGGCGGTCCCGGCGGTGCGCGCACGCTACAGCCGGGAGGTGCTGCGCGTTGCGCTGTCCGACATCCTCGGCATCGCCGATCGCAGGGACATCCCCAAGCAGCTCGCCACCCTCATGGACTCGGCGATCGACGCGAGCGTTCGCGCCGTACGGGCCGGACTCGACGCCGACGCCGAGGTGGGGGAGTACGAGTTCGCGATCATCGCGATGGGCCGCCTCGGCGGAGCTGAGATCGGTTATTTCTCCGACGCCGATGTCATGTTCGCCTTCCGCTCTTTGGAGAAGAACCTCGACGCTGATGCCCGCTCGAAGCTCAGTTCGCACGTGCGCCGGGTCGCGCTCGAGGTGACCAATCAGCTCGGCAGCGCCGGGCCCTCCCGGCCGATCGAGATCGATGCGGACCTGCGCCCGGAGGGCAAGAAGGGACCACTCGTGCGCTCCCTGGACTCCTACGCCGGCTATTACGACAAATGGTCCGAGCCGTGGGAGGCGCAGGCGCTGCTGCGGGCCCGGCCGATCGCCGGTGAACAGACCCTGCGCGATGCCTTCACCGCGCTCATCGATCCGCTGCGCTACCCCGACGAGGTGCCTGAATCCTCGCTGCGGCAGATGCGGCGGCTCAAAGCGCGCATGGAGAGCGAACGCCTGCCCCGCGGCGCTGACCCGAACCGGCACCTCAAACTCGGCCGCGGCAGCCTCTCCGACGTCGAATGGACGATCCAGCTGCTGCAGATGCAGCACGCCGCTGACAACCCACGGCTGCGCACCACCGAGACCCTGGCTGCTCTCGACGCGCTCGTCGCTGCCGGGGAGATCGGTGCTGAAGATGCCGAGACCCTCAGTGAGGCCTGGCTGCTGGCGACCGACGTGCGCTCAGCTGTGACCCTGTTCCGCGGCCGCCCGGCAGCCGCCCTGCCTGCGGACTCAGCCGAACTGGAGGCCACCGCCCGGCTGCTCGACTATGAACCCGGGTGCGGCCAGATCCTCTTCGACGACTACCTCGGCGCCACCCGCCGGGCGCGGAAGGTCATGGAGCGGCTGTTCTACGACTTCGACGAAGAGCAGGCAGGCAGCCACGCCCACGCCGCCAACCGCGGCCACGTCGCCGACCCCGACGAATTCGCCCGCGGCTACTCCCGCCGGTTCTGAACCACCGCCTCGGGCC
>NZ_JALXKS010000011.1 GCF_025144725.1 Brevibacterium sp. p3-SID960
CAGTCTCGGGCCCTCTCCGGGCTGCAGCAGGGAGCGGAATCCGCGGCTGCCAGCCTGGTGACCGGATACGATGGACTGTCGCCTGCCGCGCTGCGCACACCAGTCGCACGGCGCGCACCGGCGCACCAGAACCCACGGCTGAGAGAAGGAGCGCGCTGCTTGCAATGACCGCCCAGAGCACGCCGTTTCGCACCAGCCGAGGCCTTGATGCGCTCGCGCTGGTCTGCCTCGTGCTCATCGCCGCGAGTCTGCGCCCAGCGGCCACCTCGCTGGGCCCAGTGCTGGCCGAAGTCACCGACGCCTTCGCCCTGACGGCCTGGCAGTCCGGGCTGCTCACTGCCTTCCCCGGCCTCGTCTTCGCCGCCTGCGGACTCATCGCCTTGCCGCTGCTCGCACGGGCAGGCCTGTTCGGGGCGCTCACGATCTCGTGTGCGTGCACGGCCACCGGTATCATCGCCCGCGCCCTGTCGGCCAGCTGGCCGGGCTTCGCGACGCTGACGGTGCTCGCGCTCATCGGCATGGCGCTGGGCAACGTCGTCCTCCTCGTCTACGTCAAGGCCCGCTTCCCGGCCCGCGGCCAGCTCGCCGCGACCGTCTTCACCGTCTCGCTCGGCCTCGGCGCCACCCTGCCCTCGCTGCTGACCGCCCCGCTGACCGGCCAGGCCGGCACGTGGCGGGTGGGCCTGGGCTTCTGGGCGGTCATCCCCGTCACTGCTCTGCTCGCCTGGCTCGTGCTGCGGGCTGCCGGCTCGGTGCCGCGCCTGGCTGGTCCTCCCGCTCCCGAGGCGGGCGGCACCCGCGTGCGCAAGCGCATCGTGGCCTCGCCGAAGGCCCGCTGGATGGCGCTGTTCTTCGGCTTCCAGTCCGTCAACGCCTATGTGCAGTTCGGGTGGCTGCCCCAGATCTACCGCGACGGCGGCCTCGATGCCGTCACCGCCGGGATCATGATCGGCATCGTCGCCTTCTCCGGCATCCCCGGCGGGTTCCTCGCCCCGCAGATCATCGTCCGCGACATCTACCCACGCGCTTTCATCATCAGCTTCGCCGCCGCCTCGACCGCCGGTTACACCGGCCTGCTCATCAGCCCCGCTGCCGCACCGGTGCTGTGGGCAGTGCTGCTGGCCTACGGCGGCTTCGCCTTCCCGGCCGTGCTCGCGCTCATCACCCGGCGCACGACCGATGTCACCGTCACCGCCTCGACCTCGGCATTCGTCCAGTCCGGCGGTTACATCCTCGCGGCCGTCTGCCCGATGATGGTCGGTGCGCTGCTCGGCCTGACCGGCGGCTGGACGGCCCCGATCGTCTTCATGATCGGCATCAGCGTGCTCATGGGGCTGACCGGCGCACTGGCGGCAGCGCCGGGCAGCGTCGACGAGGAGCTCGGCTGACCTCAGATGTCGAGGACGAGCCGATCGGTCTGGGCACGTGAGACGCAGATCATCATCGTCTCCTGCGCCTCCTTCTCCTCACCGCTGAGGACATGATCACGGTGATCGGCCCGCCCCTGCAGGATCGTCGTCTCACACGTCCCGCACGTGCCCTTCTGACATGAGCTCAGCGTCCGCACCCCGGCAGCACCAAGGGCTGCGAGGATCGACTGACCGCAGGCTACCTGCACTTCCGCGCCACTGGTCGTCTCGACGGTGAAGGCGGTATCCGCGCCCGAGGCGCCGGCCGCTTCGGTCTGACCGCTGCCGGTGGCCTCGGCTGCCGGTGGGGCGTCGTCGTCGAAGTCCTCGAAGATCACCTCGATGCCCTCGGCCTCCATCCCGGCGGCGAGCGCACGCATGAGCGGAACCGGGCCGCATGTGTAGACGACCGGACCGCACGCGGAGGCGACAGGACTGCCGACGGTGCCCTCCGCCTCGGTCGCGGTCCCGTCGGTGCCCTCCGCCTCGGGCGCGGTGCCGCCGGAAAGATGCTGACCGGCGGTGGCGAACCAGTCGCGGGCCAGGGCAACGACATCGGGCCGACCGGTCTCGGCGGTGATGCGCACATCGACGCGCTCGGAGCCGTGGGAGTCGATGAGGTCGCCGGCGAAGGCCATGAGTTCGTTGCGGCGGCCGACGTAGATGAGGTGCCAGTCGAGGCCGGCGTTCTCGGCGTCGTGGATCATCGCGGAGATCGGGGTGATGCCGATCCCGCCGGCAACGAACAGCATCGGCGAGCGGCGCTGGTAGCCGAAGGTGTCGCGCGGGCCGCGGATGAGCAGGCTGGTGCAGTCGGCGAGGTGCTCGTGCAGCCAGTGGGAGCCGCCGCGGCCGGTCGGCTCGTTGAGGATCGCAACCCGCCAGCCGTCGCTGCCATCGGGTTTCGAGCACAGCGAGTAGTGGCGGATCGCCGGGCCGTCGGGCAGCGGGATCGCAACTTCGAGGTGCGCGCCGGGGGTGAACGCCGGGTCAGCGCCCAGCGGCGGAGCGACGGTGATGGACAGGATTCCGCGTGCGACGGTCGTCAGTGATTCGATGCGGGCGGGCCTGAAGCCCTGCCGGATGAGCATGTCGATGTCCGGTCCGTCGAAGCTCGTGATCGACGGGCTGCCGGCCAGCGGCTGGGCCGGCTCGGTGCTGGTGTCTGCGAGTGCTCTCACGCCTGTCCCTCCTGCCGGCCGGTGGTCGCGGCGGCATCTGTGATCTGCCTCTCGGTGACGACCAGTCTGACCGATAGACACCCACATGAGCGATGCCGGTTCCCGAGCCCTGAGAAACAGCCGCCCACCCGCATCCGGGCCCGTTCCCCCGGGCCCCGCTCCCCCGGGCCGATTGCGCTGTTACCGTGGCGACATGACCATGCCCGATGCTGCCCGCCCACCTGTCACAGAGCTGCTGTCCACCGACCGCCGGCTCGTCGGCGCTCCGATGGCCGGCGGTGCCACCACGCCCCGGCTGGCCGCAGCGATCGCCGCCGGCGGCGGGTTCCCGTTCCTGGCCGGCGGCTACCTCACCGCCGCAGCGCTGAGGGCGCAGATCGATGAGTTCCGGCAGCTGGCCGGTGATGTGGCTTTCGGCGTCAACCTCTTCGTGCCCGGGCAGGCTGGCGTCGATGAGACTGCGTTTGCTGCCTATGCCGACCGGCTCACCCCGCTGGCCGATGCGCTCGACGCGCCGATCAGTGCCCGTCCGGTGATGGACGATGACGATCACTTCGGCGAGAAGCTCCAGGCGCTGCTGGCCGACCCGGTTCCGGTGGTCTCGCTGACGTTCGGGCTCCCCGCCCCCGAGGCGGTTGCGCGTCTGCATACGGTCGGCACCTGCGTGCTCGCCACGGTGACGAACGCCTCTGAAGCCGAGGCGGCGGCGGGGATCGGCTGCGATGGTCTCGTCGTGCAGGGCAGCCGGGCCGGCGGGCATGCCGGCACACATGATCCGCTGCAGGTGGTGACCGAGGTCGAGACCGCTGACCTGGTGCGCGAGGTGCGTGAGCGGGTGGATCTGCCGGTCATCGCCGCTGGTGGTGTCGACGGTCCCGAGGCGGTGGCCGCTCTGCTCGAGGCCGGTGCGCTGGCCGTGCAGGTCGGCACGCTGCTGCTGCGAACGCATGAGGCGGGCACCTCGGCGGTGCACCGGCAGGCACTCGCCGACCCCCGTTTCACCCAGACCGCACTGACCCGGGCGTTCACCGGGCGGCTGGCCCGCAGTCTGCGCAACCGGTTCATCGACGACTACGCAACCACTGCTCCGGCTGCCTATCCGCAGGTCCATCACCTGACCAAGCCCATCCGCACCGCGGCGGCGAAGGCTGGGCAGCCCGACTGGGTGCACCTGTGGGCTGGGACCGGCTGGCAGTCGACGCGCGAGGAGCCGGCTGCTGAGACGCTCGCCCGGTTGACCCCGCCGCGCTGAGGGTCACCGTCCGGCGGCGTATCCCTGCATGCCGCGCGGGTTCGCGGCCGCCTGCATGATCCCGGTCTCCGGGTCGTAGGTGACGCAGGAGAGCCGGCCGAGCGACCAGTCCCCTGCCCGGGAGACGTCGTGGCCGCGGGCGATGAGCCCGGCGATGACCTCATCGCCGAGCCGGTCCTCAACCACAACGCCGCCGGGAGTCCAGGTGCGCGGCCAGAACGAGCCCGGCAGCGCGGTTGTGTGGAACGCCGGTGCGTCAATCGCCTGCTGCGGGGTGTAACCGCCGACGAGCATCCGCAGGATCGCCAGCAACTGCCACTGATCCTGCTGATCCCCGCCCGGCGTGCCGATGGCGATCACCGGTATGCCACCGCGGCTGATGAGAGTCGGGGTGAGCGTCGTGCGCGGGCGCTTGCCGGCGGCAAACCGGGAGGGGGAGTCCTCATCGAGCCACATCATCTGCAGGCGGGTGCCGAGGCAGAAGCCGAGGGCCGGGATGAGCGGGGAGGACTGCAGCCAGCCGCCGGACGGGGTGGCGGAGATGATGTTGCCCCACCGATCGATGACATCGAGATGGCAGGTGTCGCCGCGCACCGCACGCGGGGTGGCGTTGGTCTGCATCGTCGGCTCACCGGAACCGCCTGCCGAACCGGCCGAGGCTCTCGCATCGGCGCCGACCGCCTGGGCCGGCAGCTCGAACTCATCGCCGGTCACCAGCGGCGGCACGAAACCAGGCTCGCCCTCGTCGCGGAGCCCAGGGCGGAAGTCGAGGGAGGCCCACTCGCTGATGAGCTCGCGCCGGCTGGCCGCATACTCCTCACTCAGCAGAGTCTCCAGATCGATCTCGCCGTGACCGTAGTGGGTGTCGCGGTCGGCGAGCGCGAGCTTGAGAGCTTCGAGGATCGTATGCGCACCGCGCTCGGTCGAGGGGTCGAGGTCCGCGTCATCGAAGCCGTCGAGGATCCGCAGGGCCTGCAGCAGCACCGGGCCCTGCCCCCACGGGCCGGTCTTGGCGATCGTGTGGCCGCGGAACTCAATCGACACCGGCTCCTCGTACCCGGCTGAGAACCTCGCCATATCCTCAGCCGTGAGCACCCCGGCGTGCGTGCTGCCGCTTGAGTGCATGTGGGGTTCGCGGATGAACGCGGCGGCTTCCGCGGCGACGAAGCCCTCGCGCCACTGGCGCCTCACCGCCTCGATCCGGGCGACCCGCACGTCGCTATCAGCCCCACCGTCCCCGGCAGCCCCGTTATCCCCAGCCGGCCCGGCCTCATCGGCAGCGGTAAGCAGCCGTTTGAGCGTGCTGGCGTATCCAGGCATCCTCACCAGATCGCCGGGCTCGGGCACCTGACCGCCAGGCAGCCACTGCGCAGCTGAACTGGGCCAATGAGCGCGGAACGTCTCAGCGGCGGCAGCGATCGCAGCACAGGCGCCGGCGTGGACCGGGTGGCCGTTCTCGGCATAGTCGACCGCGTAGGCGAGGACATCGGCGATGTCCCAGCTGCCGTGATCGCGCAGCAGCACCAGCCACGCATCGACCGCACCCGGGACGGCTGCAGCGAGCGCCCCAGCACCGGGGACCATGTCGAGGCCCTCGGCACGAAGGTGCTCGATCGTCGCCCCGGCCGGGGCTGGGCCCTGGCCCATGAGCACCTGCGGCACCGGCTCCTCGGCGGTGGCGAACAGGCCGGTCATGTCCCCGCCGGGGCCGTTGAGGTGCGGTTCGACGACGTGGAGGACGAAACCCGCCGCAACGGCCGCATCGAAGGCGTTGCCGCCGCGTTCGAGCACCGCCTGCGCGGTCTGGGCGGCCAGCCAGTGGGTCGAGGCACTCATGCCGAAGGTGCCCTGCAACGTAGGACGGGTGGTGGGATCCGGTGGCGGGGTGAACGTCACAGCAGCTCCTTGGCATCGGCTGCTGCCAGCCTACCGGTCACGCAGCCGCACCGCTTCGAACTGCCCGGCACCCGGCCCCATCAGGGAATACTCGCGACCCCTGCATCGTTTTCCTGCGCAGGAGAACCAACGGCCGCATCCCCCAGCGGTCTGAGAACAGGAGTAGCCCGTGACCAGCCCCTCCGCTGACAGCCACAGCAACCCACTCGCCGCCCTGCAGCGCCGTGCCCGCAACGGCCTCGTCATCCAGGGTGTGCTCGCCCTGCTCACCGGCGTCCTCATGATCGTCTGGCCGGGCGCCAGTCTGCAGGTCTTCGCCTGGCTCATGGCCGCCTGGCTCATCATCAACGGCATTCTGGGACTCGGTGCCTGGCTGCGCGGGCGCGCCACCGGCGTCCGCGGCGGCGGGACGCTGGCCTTTGCCGGAGCCCTCTCCCTCGTGCTGGGCATCATCGTCGGGCTGCTCCCGGAGACCGCAGTGGTCGCGATCGTGCTGTTCATCGCCTTCTGGGCGCTTGTGCTCGGTCTCATGCAGGTCTTCGGCGCATTTGCCTTCCGGCGCATGGGCGCGCCCAGCTGGTGGGTCATGCTCATCAGCGGCATCGCAGGCCTTGCGATCGGTCTTCTGCTCGTCATCAACCCCATCGCCGGCGCGGTCTCGCTGCTGTGGCTCATCGCCGCATTCCTCATACTCGCCGGCGTCATCGCGATCGTTCTCGGTGTGCGCATCGGCCGCGCCACCCTGCCGACTGCTTCCGCCGGGTTCGGCCCGGCAGGCTTCGGTCCAGCTGGCTTCGGCCGCAGCGGAGGCTACGGTGCCAGCGGCCCAGTCGTGCAGTCCGAAACCGTTGACCCCGATGACGAGGATCGCGAGGACCCCGGCACCCCGCCTCAGCTGAGGTGACCCACCCCGGCTCCGGTGACCGGAGCCTCCGGCACGGTCAGCGCGAACGCCGCCGCAGAAAGATTCCTGCGGCGGCGTTCGCCATCTCACGTCCGCGTGCTGCGATCCGCGCCCGAGGCGATGGACCCGGTTCCCGCAGCCGGTCCGGTTCAGCCGGTGCGGCCGTTGCGGGAGTTGCGCACAGCCTCAGCAGCAGCATCGTCAGCGGCCTCCTGCTCGGCCACGATCTGCTCGGCTGACTCGTCGGTGCCCTTGCGCGACTGGTGCATGAAGCGCTCGGTGCGCTCGGTGTCCGGCTTGGTCATGAGCGAGACGACGACGTAGAAGATGAAGCTCAGGCCCAGGCCGATGAAGATCCGGGTCGGTCCGTCATTGGGCCAGAAGTACGGCAGCGGCAGGCCGAGCTCGACGAGGAACCCGTAGATCGTGAAGCTCGACCCGGCGATGATGCCGGCCACCGCGCCCTTCTGCGTCGCCCGGCGCCAGAACATGCCCATGATCATCGGGAAGAACATGCTGGCTGCCAGGATCTCGCTGGCCAGGCCGAGGAGGATGAGCGCCTCCGGCAGCTGGATGGCGATGAGGAAGCCGAGCACCGAGGCGATGACCGTGCCGATCATTCCCACGCGCACCTTCTGCTTGTCAGAGACCCGGTTGCGTTTGATCTTCGTGTACAGCTCGGTCATGTACAGCGAAGACAGGTTGAGCGTCGTACAGATCGTCGACATGATCGCTGCGGCGATGCCGATGAAGACGAGCACACCGAAGATCGGCCAGAAGCGCTCGCCGGCGAGGGTGGCAACGACGCCGTTCTCCGGAACTTCGGGGAACACGCCGATCGAGGCGATGCCGGCGGCGACGACGAGGAAGTACAGCGGAATGAAGTACGACAGCGCGAAGCCGGCGGTCTTGCGCGCGTCACGCGGGGTGCGCCCGGCCTGCATGCGCTGCCAGGCCGCACCCTCGATGAGGAAGGCAAGCGCGAAGCTGACGACGAAGGCGATGTTCGGGGTGAAGCCGGCGAACAGGTTGAAGTAGTCATCAGGCCGTTCGGTCGTCGCACGCTCCATGACCGGGTCGATGCCGCCGGAGAGGATGAGCGCGCCGACGAGCGTGATGAACAGGCCGAGCAGCAGCAGCCCGAACTGGATCGTCTCGGTGAGCACGACGGCACGGAAGCCGCCGATGGTGGCGTAGAAGATCGCGACGACGATGCCGATGAGCACGGCGAGGACGAAGTTGATGCCGAAGAACGCGGCGAAGAACTTGCCCAGTGCGACCATCTGGGAGGCACCCCAGACGACCATGTAGATGCCCATGACGAGCGAGAGCAGAGTGCCGGTCAGCCGCCCGTAGCGCATGTTCATGACGCCGTCCTGGCTCAGCACACCGATGCGGCGGATGATCGGGCCGATGAAGATGAGGGCGACGACTGCGATGACCGTCGGGCCGCCGAGCACCCACCAGGAGCCCATGCCTTGCGAATTGGCTTCATCGATGGAGATGAGCGCGGAGTTGCCGCCGTACCAGGAGGCGGCAAAAGCCATGGCGAGCATCCAGGCGGGCATAGTCCTTCCGCCGAGGAAGTAGTCCGTGCCGGAGTCGGCGCGCCGACGGTAGAACGACAAGGCGATGAGCACGCCGAAATAGACGAGCAGTGCGAGGACGAACCAGATCGGATTCATCAGTTGTTCCTTTCAGAGCCGGTGCCCGGCTACTTTGCCAGGGCCCGGAAGATGATCGTGCGCTGGATCTCCGAGGAGCCCTCGTAGATCCGGTAGATGCGCACGTCGCGCGCATAGCGCTCAAGCGGGAAGTCACGGATGAACCCGTAGCCTCCGTGGATCTGCAGCGCCTCATCGGTGATGAAGCCGGCAGCTTCGCTGGCGACGAGCTTCGCAGTGGCCGATTCCAAGGTGAAGTCCTCCCCGGAATCGCGCACCGCTGCGGCCTCCATCGTCAGCAGCCAGGCAGCACGGTACTTGGCGTGCATGTCGGCGAGCTTGAAGGCGATGCCCTGCAGCCGGTTGATGGGCTTGCCGCCGATCTTCCGCTCCTTGGCCCAGGCGATCGCGGCATCCAGCGCCGCCCGGCTGATGCCCAAGCTCATGGCGGCGACTTCGATGCGGCCGCGATCGAGCACCCGCATCGCGGTGGCGAAACCCTGCCCTTCCTCGCCGAGGAGGGCCTCGGCGGGCAGTTCGGCGTCGATGACGAACTCGTAGATCGGGCTGCCGCGCAGGCCCATCGTCTTCTCCGGCGGGTTGAAGCTGATGGCGTCGCCGAGCTCACCGGGGCGGACGAGGAAGGCGGAGATGCCGCGGTGGGCGGCTTCCGGGTCGGTGATGGCGAAGACGACGATGAAGTCGGCGAAGCCGGCGTTGGTGATGAAGTGCTTGGTGCCCTTGAGCCGCCAGCCGGTCTCGGTGCGGACGGCCCGGGTCGACATCTCCGCCGGGTTCGATCCGGCGCCCGGCTCGGTCAGTCCGAAGGCGCCGATGAGCTGGCCGTCGGCTGCTGCCGGGAGGATGTCCTGCCGCTGGGCGTCGGTACCGCCGAGCAGCACGGCGTCGGTGGCCAGATAGTGGGCGGTGATGATCGAGGCCGTCGATCCGCAGCCTTCGGCCACGGCTGCGACCATGTGGCTCATCGCCACAGACCCCACCCCGGGACCGCCGTACTCGGCGGGCAGGTTGAGTCCGAGCACTCCGACCTCGCCGAGGGTGGCGATGACGTCGTCAGCGACGCGTTCGTTCGCATCCGCCTCGGCGGCCTGCGGGGCGAGCACGTCGCGCGAGACTGCGCGTACGGCGTCGATGAGCTCCTGTTCATCAGCGGTGGGTTCGAGGTTCATCCTCACTCCTCGTCAATCGGGTTCGCGGCGGTCAGGGCGTCGTTGTGCTCGCCGAGCTGTGGGACCGGCAGGTCGCTTGCGGCTCTCGTTCCGTCGATGAGCAGCGGGTGGGCGATGAAGCCGTGCCCGAGGCGGGAGTCGCGGGCGTGCAGATCGCGTTCGACTCCCAGGTCGCTGGTGAGAGCGTCTGCCATGTTCCACACCGGGGAGGCCGGCACGCCGGCAGTGTCGAGCAGTGCGCACATCTGCTCGACCGTGCGCGAGGCGGAGACTCCCTCGATCTCGTTGCGCAGGGCTTCGTCGTTGTCGCTGCGGTCTGCGTCGGTGGCGAATCTTGGGTCGTCTGCGAGTTCGGGTTTGCCCAGTGCCTCAGCGAGTACTGCGAAGAGCCGGTCGTTGGCCACTGCGATGACGAACAGGCCGTCGCTGGCCTGGTAGGTGTCGAACGGGGCGGAGACCGGATGCCGGTTGCCCACCCGGGTCGGGGCGGCACCGGTGGCAGCGTACATAGCGGAATTCGTCGGCTGCATTGCGAGCATGACGTCGAACATCGGGATGTCGATGTGGGCAGGAGCCCCGGTGCGCTCACGGCGCACGAGCGCTGCGGAGATTCCGAAAGCGGCGAAGACGCCGGCGGAGACATCGGCGATCGATTCGCCGACGCGGGTCGGCGGCCCGTCGGCGAAGCCGGTGGTGGCCATGAGCCCGGAGAGCGCCTGGATCACGGTGTCGTAGGCCGGACGCTTCGTCTGGCTGCCCGTCTGGCCGAACCCGGAGATCGAGGCGTAGACGATATCGGGTTTGATCGCTGCGACGTCGTCGTAGGACAGGCCGAGCTTGGCGGCGACGCCGGGCCGGAAGTTCTCAACGACGACGTCACAGGTCGTGATGAAGTCGCGCAGCCGTTCAAGGCTTTCGGGGTCTTTGAGGTCGGCTTCGATGCTGTGCTTGCCGTGATTGAGGCCGGAGAAATAGGTGCTCTGCGCGTCGATGAACGGTCCGAGATGCCGAGAGTCGTCACCACGGCCGGGCATTTCGATCTTGAACACCTCGGCGCCGTGGTCGGCGAGCATGCGGGTGCAGTACGGGCCTGCCAGCACGCGGGAGAAGTCGGCGATCCGAATGCCGTCGAGAAGCGGAGGTGATGCAGTCATAGGCATATGCTGACCGCTGCACACAAAGCCTGGGAAGACATGGCCAGGGTGAATAGTCCAGCATGTCGGACAGACAGTGGTCGGCACCACATCTGCGACTCAAGCCCCACGGACCTCGCCGGCAAAACCCCTGAGCTGCGACAGGCCACCCGCCGCAAGGCTGCCCGCCGCGGGCAGAGCCGCCGACGGGAACAGCGAGGTGCCGCCGCAGACAGAGATGCACCAGGGAAACCCATACCGGAGTAGTGAAACGTATGGGCTTCCCTGGTGCGGCAACCTCACTCCACAACCTACTCTAGCATTTAAGGTTAGGCTCACCTATAGCTCTAGGAGGAAAAGGTCGAAACGTCAGTCACGATATGATTTAACTTTCAATTATGTAGTGGTAGAGTGGGCATATGTCTGAGAACCCCACCCCCCGCGATCACGGCGCCGCCCAGCCCGACGAGAACCCCGAGCACTCACATCCCGGCGTCTATGTCTCCAAGGGCAAGGCATTCACCCGGGACATGAACTACATCGACGACCGCATTGTCGCGGACCCGCAGACGGCTGAGAAGTCCCACCCCGATCAGCAGCTGTGGCCCGTTGAAGCCGGCCGCTACCGGCTCGCGGCCGCCCGGGCCTGCCCGTGGGCCAACCGCACGCTCATCGTCCGGCGACTGCTCGGCCTCGAGGACGCCCTCTCGCTCGCCTTGGCAGGGCCGACCCATGACGAGCGGTCGTGGACCTTCGACCTTGACCCCGGCGGAGTGGATCCGGTGCTCGGCATCGAACGCCTCCAGCAGGCCTACTTCGCCCGCTACCCGGACTACCCGCGCGGCATCACGGTGCCGGCGATCGTTGAGATCGACAGCGGCCAAGTCGTGACCAACGACTTCAACCAGATGACCCTCGACTTCTCGACCGAGTGGACCGCCCACCACCGCGACGGCGCCCCTGATTTGTACCCGGAGGCGCAGCGGGAGGAGATGGACGAGCTCATGCGCTGGGTGTTCACCGAGGTCAACAACGGCGTCTACCAATGCGGGTTCGCAGGTTCTCAGGAAGCCTATGACGAGGCCTTCGAGCGGCTGTTCTCCGCACTCGACACGCTTGAAGCCCGCCTGCAGGACCAGCGGTTCCTCATGGGCGCTGCGATCACCGAGGCCGATGTCCGCCTGTTCACCACGCTCGCCCGCTTCGACGTCGTGTACTACTCCCACTTCAAGTGCAACCGCCAGCAGCTGCGCGACTTTCCGAACCTGTGGGCCTACGCCCGCGACCTGTTCCAGATGCCCGGCTTCGGCGACACAGTCGACTTCCAGCAGATCAAGGACCACTACTACATCGTCCAGACGTCGGTGAACCCGACCGGCATCGTCCCGCTCGGCCCCGACACCTCCGGCTGGCACACCGCCCACGGCCGCGAGTCGCTCAGCGACCGCCCGTGGGGTGAGGGCACCGCTCCCGAACCGGTCAGCTGAAACCGTCCCTCAGCTCTGACAGGCCTTGGGCTGCGACAGGCCCTGAGCTGGGGCGAGCCCTCAGCTCACGCAGCCGCTGAGCTGAGCCGCTCAGCCGAATGTCGGCTTGCGGCGCTCCTGGAAGGCGGTGAATCCCTCGCGGTAGTCATCGCTGGTCCGTGCGCGCTCCTGCATGAACGCCTCGGTCTCCCACACCTGGCCCAGCCGGGTGCGCTCCTCGGAGACGTTCTGGGTGAAATGCTTCTCCATCCGGAACGTCTCAGCAGGACCTGCCGCCATCTTCACCGCCTTCTCGCGGGCGAAGTCGAGCAGCTCACCGGCCGGGACCGCACGTGAGACGACCCCGGTGGCCGCCGCCTCGGTCCCGGTCATGAAGTCGCCGGTGAAGATGAGGTCCATGGTGCGGTGATAGCCGAGCCGGTCGACGAACACGGCGTGGGCGCCGGAGTCGAGGATCGCGCCGATCGCGGCGAACGGCGAACCGAACTTCGCATCCTCAGCCGCGTAGATGACATCGGCGGCTGCCGCCAGCCCGTAGCCCAGGCCCAGCGCTGCACCCTGCACGACGGCGATGACGGGGACCTCCAGGGACCGGATGGTCTCGAAGACCGGCCAGAAGTCACTGTTGAGGAACTCATAGGCGTCATCGGTCTCAACGTCGACGCCTGCGATGTCGCGGCCTGAGCAGAACACCGTGCCCTCCCCGCGCAGGATGAGCGCGCGCACGGCCCCTTCGTAGATGAACGGCAGCAGCGCCTCGACGTGGTCGAGCAGCGCATCGAGTGCATCGGCATCAAGCGCGTTGCGCGAGGCAGCGCCGTCGAGGACGATCTCGGCGACCGGCCCGGCCTCGACCGGTGCGCGCGTGGCATCGTCGGGGCTGTAGTGGGTGGAGGTGATGGTGGTCATGGGGTCCTTTCGAGAAAGCTGGGCTGCTGCCCGGAAAGCCTGGCCTGCTACTGGTCGTAGTCGACTTCGACGCTGTCGCTGGTGGGCACGGACTGGCAGGTGAGGACGTAACCGGCGTCGAGCTCATCGGGTTCGAGCGCGTAGTTATCAGCCATGTCGACGGTCCCGGTGATGAGCTTGGCCTTGCACGTGCCGCACACCCCGCCGGCGCACGCATACGGCACGTCGGGCCGGGTGGTGAGTGCGGTCGAGAGGATGGTGTCGGGGCTGTCCTGCGGGGTGGTGGCGTTGCCGGTGCGGCCGTCGAGGGTGAAGGTCACGGTACGCACCGGTCCCGAGGCGGTGGTCGCCTGACGCGGCCCGCGCGGACCTGAGCGGCCCTCGCCCTCCTTGCCGGTGGTGAAGAGCTCGAAGTGGATCCGTGAGCGGTCGACGTCGTGGGCGTCGAGGGTGGTCCGGGCCATCTCGACCAGCGGCAGGGGGCCGCAGAGAAACCATTCGTCGACGGTTTCGGGCGGGATGACGAGTTCGAGCAGCCGCTTGAGCTTGTCCTCGTCGATGCGCCCGGAGTACAGCTCGGCGTTGCGGCCTTCGCCGGAGAGGAAGTGGTGGACGTCGAAGCGGCCCATGTGGGCGTCTTTGAGGTCGGCGAGGTCTTCTAGGAACATGACGTCGGTGCTCGTGCGGTTGCCGTAGATGAGCGTGAAGTGCACTCCCGGGTGGGTGCGCAGCACCGAGGCGGCCAGCGACATCACCGGAGTGATGCCGGAGCCTGCGGCGATCGAGACGATCCGGCCGGTGTCGGTCTTCGTCAGCCGGGAGGTGAAGCTGCCCTGCGGGTTCATCACCGCGATCGTGTCGCCGATGGACAGGTCGTTGCGCACGTGGGTGGAGAACAGGCCGTCGGCGACTTCCTTGACGCCGATGCGCAGGGTCTTGCCGTCCGGGGGTGCGCACAGCGAGTAGCTGCGGCGGATCTCGGTGCCGTCGATGGTGGTGCGCAGGGCGATGTGCTGGCCGGGGATGTAGGAGAACTCCTCAGAGAGCTCCTCGGGCACCGCGAAGCTGACTTCGACGGCGGTGGCGGTGAGTTCGCGGATCCCGCTGACTTCGAGGTCGTGGAAGCGCAGCCGCTGCCGAGGCGGGGCCGCGGTCTGCGGGGCCGGTGCGGTGGTGGTCTTGGCCGGGCCGGGGTTCTCAGCCGGGCTGGGATTCTCGGCCGGGCTGGTGTTCTCGGTGTCAGAGGTTGCGGTCATCAGTGCACCTTGAAGTAGTCGAAGGGCTCGAGGCAGTCACTGCAGCGGTAGAGCGCTTTGCAGGCTGTGGAGCCGAAGCGGGAGAGTCCGGTGGTGTTGAGCGAGTGGCACAGCGGGCATTTGACAGCCATGCTCAGCCCGATCGGGCCGGCGGCTCTGCCGGCCGGAGGGGCGATACCGTACTCGGACAGCTTCGCTTTGCCCTCGTCGCTCATCCAGTCGGTCGTCCAGGCCGGTGAGAAGACGAGTTCGACATCGACCTCGGCAGCACCGGCGGCACGCGCGGCGCGCTGGACATCGGCGCGGATCGTCTCCATCGCCGGGCAACCGGAATAGGTCGGGGTGATGACGACGTGGGCGCGCAGCCCTGCGGTCTCGCCGGTCGCCTTGCCCTCCCCGGTCGCTTCGCCCTCTCCGGGCCCCTCGGCCTCGCCGGTCTCGTCCGCCTCGGCGGCGGCTTCGACCTCAACAGAGCGCAGGATCCCGAGGTCCTCGATGGTGAGCACCGGGATCTCCGGATCGCACACAGCGCGCACTGCGCGCACGATCGCCTCGGCGGTCTCAGCCGGTTCGGTCATCGGGGCGGCGGTCTCGGTGGCCATCACGATCGGTCCTCCTCACCAGGTGGCGCCGGGATGCTGGCGGGCGAGCACCTGCATCTCGGCGAGGATGTAGCCCAGGTGCGGTGAGTGCAGACCGAAGCGTCCCTGCCCACGCGCCGCCGGGATCTCTGGAAGGCTCAGCGTCGCGGTCTCAAGGATCTCAACCAGCCGGGCGTCGAACTCCTCACGCAGGCCAGCGGCGCTCACGGCGACTCCGGAGTCGATGAGGTCTGTGCATGGGCTGTCGTCGAACAGCTCGTCGACATACGGCCACATCATCTCCAGGCCGGCCTGCATACGGCGGTGGGACTCCTCGGTGCCGTCGCCCAAGCGCACGGTCCACATGCTCGCGTGTTCGACGTGGTAGTCGACTTCCTTGATCGACTTCGCAGCGACCGCGGCGAGGAACTCATCGCTGGAGTCGAGCAGGCCGCGGTAGAGCAGCTGCTGGTACAGGCTGGTGAGCAGCACCTTGGCGATCGTCTGCCCGAAGTCGCCGTTGGGCTGTTCGACCAGCGCGCAGGAGCGGAATTCGGCTTCGTCGCGGAAGTACGCGAGCTCGTCCTCGGTCGTGTCCAGGCCGCGGCCCGCGTACTGCAGGAACATGCGCGCGGCCCCGAGCTGGTCGAGGGCGATGTTGGTCAGCGCGATGTCCTCTTCGAGTTCAGGTCCCTTGGCGACGAGTTCGCCGAGCCGCTGGGCGGTGATGAGCGCATCGTCGCCGAGCATGAGGGCATAGCCGGCGACGTCCTCACTCGGCACGGAGGTGATGGTGGCTGTCAGCGGGACGCCGGCGCCGGGCAGCAGCGGGTCGACTTCGAGTTCGTCGCCGACGGTCGGCATGCCCCGGGCTGCCGGCTGAACAGGCGGTGTCGGCTCGACGGTCTCGTACGCCTGCGGTGCGTGCCCCGCTGCTTGGGCAGCGGCGGTTTCGGGAGTGGGATTGGTCTCGGTGCTCACAGGTGCGGGACCCCCTCGGCACGGGTGTAGAAGGTCGGGTGGCGGTAGACCTTGTCGGCGGCCGGTTCGAAGTAGGAGTCCTTCGAGTCCGGTTCCGAGGCGGTGATCTGCTCGCTCGGCACGACCCACAGGGACACGCCTTCGCTGCGGCGGGTGTAGAGGTCGCGCGCGTTGGCCAGGGCCATGCGCGCATCAGCTGCGTGCAGGGAGCCGGCGTGGACGTGGGAAAGGCCGCGCTTGGAGCGGATGAAGACCTCCCACAGCGGCCAGCCGCCGGTCGGCGTGCTGCCTGCCGGGGAGCCGGTGGTGGTGTTCTCCGTGCCCGAGGCGGTGGTCGGGTTGGTCATATCAGCTGGCCTCCTGGTAGGCGCGGGCTGCGCGACGTGACTGCTTGGCGGCATACGCGGTGGCGGCTTCGCGCACCCATGCGCCGCCTTCATGGGCGGCTCTGCGGTTGGCGATGCGCAGGTGGTTGCACGGTCCACGGCCCTTGAGGACCTCCTTGAACTCCGCCCAGTCGATCTCGCCGAAGTCGTAGTGACCGCGCTCGTCGTTCCACTTCAGGTCCGGATCCGGCAGGGTGAGGCCGAGGACCTCGGACTGCGGGACGGTCATGTCGACGAAGCGCTGGCGCAGCTCGTCGTTGGAGAAGCGCTTGATCTTCCAGGCCATCGACTGTGCTGAGTTCGGCGAGTCGGCATCTGGTGGGCCGAACATCATGAGCGAGGGCCACCACCAGCGGTTGACGGCGTCCTGGGCCATCGCCTTCTGCGCCTCGGTGCCGTGGGAGAGTTCGTAGAGGATCTCGAAGCCCTGCCGCTGGTGGAAGGACTCCTCCTTGCAGATGCGCACCATCGCCCGGGCGTAGGGGCCGTAGGAGGCGCGGCACAGCGGCACCTGGTTGCAGATCGCGGCGCCGTCGACGAGCCAGCCGATCGCGCCCATGTCCGCCCAGGTGGGGGTGGGGTAGTTGAAGATCGAGGAGTAGCGGGCGGTGCCTTCGATGAGCTGCTCGGTCATGGTGTCGCGGTCGATGCCGAGGGTCTCAGCGGCCGAGTAGAGGTAGAGGCCGTGGCCGGCTTCGTCCTGGACCTTGGCCATGAGGATCGACTTGCGCTTCAGGCTCGGGGCGCGGGTGATCCAGTTGCCCTCTGGCTGCATGCCGATGATCTCGGAGTGGGCGTGCTGGCCGATCTGCCGGATGAGGGTCTTGCGGTAGGCCTCAGGCATCCAGTCGCGCGGCTCGATTCGGCCTTCGGCGGCGATCCGGGCGTCGAATTCGGCCTGTGCCTCGGTGGTGTCGGGCTGGCCGTCCTGGGTGGGTACGGCAGTGGGTGCCGGGCGGTCTGCGGTGTGCATCGTTGCTCCTCTGCAGATCAGAATTACTGACCATTTGTTCAGATAATAGTAACCGGTGTGACGCGGGCCTCGCAACAGGAAAATCTGTGCGCATTCCGAGATGTTCGGCCCGTGTGGTTGACAGCACAGTCCTCGAGGGTGGACATTTAATGACCAAATGGTCGTTTAATCGCCGCGTGCTCAAGGAGGAGCCCCATGACCGACACCCAGCCCGCCCCTCACCTCATCGGCGGCCACGAGCACACCGGCCCCGAGGCGATGTACGCCAACGATCTGGCCTCCCGCCACCTCGGGATCACCCTCGACGACCACGGCGACGGGTACGCGACCTGTTCGATGACGGTGACCGAGACGATGGTCAACGGCCACGGCATCACTCACGGCGGCTACGTCTTCCTCTTTGCCGACACGACCTTCGCGATGGCCTGCAACTCCATCGGCTCGGTGACCGTCGCCTCGGGTGGGGACATCACCTTCCTGCGCCCGAGCCGCACCGGTGACATGCTCACCGCCCACGGCAAGCGCGTGGCTGCCACCGGACGCTCCGGCATCTACGACGTCGAAGTGTTCTGCGGCGACGAGCTCATCGCCGTCTACCGCGGCCGCTCCCGCACACTGCCGGCACCGCCGGCCAACCGCTGACCTCCTCGCCCCAACTGACCCGCTCCCCTGCCGCTGAGACGAAGGAGTCCTCACCTCATGGCCGACACCACCGTCCCCTCCACGACCGCCGCTTCGGCAGCGGGTGTCCGGTGGCACCTCGGGCAGGCGCCGGACCCGCAGACCCTCGATCCCGAGGAGCGGATGAGCCTCGATGAGCTGCGCGCCCTGCAGCTCGAACGGCTCAAGGCCAGCGTCCGCCACGCCTATAAGAACGTAGAGCACTATCGCCGCTCGTTCGCCGAGGCCGATGTGCACCCCGATGACATTCAGAGCCTGGAGGACCTGCAAAAGCTGCCCTTCACCCGCAAGTCGGATCTGCGCGACAACTACCCCTTCGGGATGTTCGCCGTGCCCCGCGACCAGGTCGCCCGCATCCACGCATCCTCCGGCACCACCGGCGAGCCGACCGTCGTCGGTTACACGAACGACGACATCAACTGCTGGTCGGCGCTCATGGGCCGGTCGCTGCGGGCCGCCGGCGCCCGGCCGGGCCAGATGCTGCACAACGCCTACGGCTACGGCTTGTTCACCGGCGGACTCGGCGTGCACACCGGCGCGGAGCGCTCCGGTTACACCGTCGTGCCGATCTCCGGCGGGCAGACCCCACGCCAGGTGCAGCTCATTCAGGACTTCCAGCCGGAGGTCATCACCTCGACTCCGACCTACCTGCTCACCATCGCCGATGAGTTCGCCCGGCAGGGCATCGACCCGGTCGAGACATCGCTGCGCACCGCGGTGTGCGGCGCGGAGCCGTGGACCGATGGGATGCGCCGGGAGATCGAGCGGACCTTCGGCCTCGACGCCGTCGACATCTACGGCCTGTCCGAGGTGATGGGCCCTGGTGTGGCGATGGAGTGCGCAGAGACGAAGGACGGCCCGACGATCTGGGAGGATCACTTCTACCCCGAGATCGTCGACCCGTTCACCGGCGAGGTGCTGCCCGATGGCACGGAAGGCGAGCTCGTCTTCACGTCGCTGACCAAGCAGGCCACCCCGATCATCCGCTACCGCACCCACGATCTGGCCAGCCTGCTGCCGGGCACCGCGCGGCCGGCATTCCGGAGGATGTCGCGGATCACCGGACGCTCCGATGACCTCATCATCATCCGCGGCGTCAACCTCTATCCGGCGCAGGTTGAAGAGGTCATCTTCGACTTCGAGCAGCTCAGCCCGCACTTCCAGCTCGTCCTCACCCGCCCGGGCCGCATGGATGAGCCCACCATCGAGGTCGAAGCGCGCCCGGACCTGCCGACGAGCGCCTGGCAGGCACTCGAACGTCAGCTCGCCGGGCGGCTCAAGGAGACGGTCGGCGTGACCTCGACGGTCATCATCGTCCACCCCGATACGCTGCAGCGTTCGGTCGGCAAGCTCAAGCGCATCATCGACCGCCGCGAGGACATCCGATAGGCAGATGCGGTCGCGGCGGACGAGGTGTGTTCGCTGCGGCCGCGCGGCTCCGCTTTCGTCCTAAGATGGGTGGATGACTGTGCACGATGGTGGGATGACTGTGCAGACGGGGACACCGCGACGCCGCGGCCGGCCC
This sequence comes from Brevibacterium sp. p3-SID960, assembly GCF_025144725.1. GTDB lineage: Bacteria > Actinomycetota > Actinomycetes > Actinomycetales > Brevibacteriaceae > Brevibacterium. Next base: position 19,409 of record NZ_JALXKS010000011.1, read on the forward strand.
GGATACGACCGTGAAACGCTCATCGAGCGCTCCATCGAGATCTTCAACAAGCGCGGCTATCACGGCACCTCGATGGATGCACTCGCCCGTGAGCTCGGGATCACGAAATCGGCGATCTACCATCATGTCGGCTCGAAGGAGGACCTCCTGGAGCAGGCGATCGCCCAGGGCCTCAATCAGCTCTTCGCCGTCATCGACACCCAGGACGCCCGCACCGAGATCTCTGCTGAAGAGCGGCTGCGGGCGGTCATCCGCGGCAGCGTCGAGGTGCTCATCACCTACCGCGACTCCGTCGCCCTGCTGCTGCGGGTGCGCGGCACCTCGCCTGCTGAACGTCGGGCACTTGAAAAGCGCCGCGAGATCGATGAGCGCACGCGTACGCTCGTCGAAGCTGCGATAGCCGAGGGGTCCCTGCGCAGCGACATCGATCCCGGACTCATCACCCGCCTGCTCTTCGGCATGGTCAACTCGCTCACTGAGTGGTACCGCCCGCGCCCGGACCGCGACGCCGAAACCGTGGCCGAGGCGGTGGCGACGATCGCGTTCGAGGGCTTAAGGGCCTAGGCCGCTCAGCTCTTGCTCTTCCCTGCTTCCTTCTCGACCAGAGTGAGCACGTCGTAGGTGGCGACGATGTCGTCGTTTTGGTTCTTCACGAGCGCGTCCCAGCGGACTTCGCCGTACTCGTCGGTTTCGCGCGGGGTGATCTGCTTGGCTGTCAAGGTCACGGTCAGCGAATCGCCGGGTGAGACCGGTGTGATGAAGCGCAGGTTCTCCAGACCGTAGTTGGCCAGCACCGGACCGGGCTCGGGCTTGACGAATAGGCCGGCGGCGAACGAGACGACGAGGTAGCCGTGGGCCACACGTCCGGGGAAGAACGGGTTGGCAGCTGCGGCCTCCTCATCGGTGTGGGCGTAGAAGGTGTCGCCGGTGAATTCGGCGAAGTGATCGACGTCCTCCAGTGTCACCTCGCGCGGGCCGCCGACGATCGTGTCGCCGATGCGCAGCTGGCTTAAGTCCTTGCCGAAGGGGTGACCGCCCTCAGTCCGGCGGGCAGCCTGGGGAGCCCAGGTGCCGGTGATCGCGGTGAGCATATCGGGTGAGGCCTGGATGGCGGTGCGCTGCATGTAGTGCAGCACCGAGCGGATGCCGCCGAGCTCCTCTCCCCCGCCGGCGCGGCCGGGCCCGCCGTGCACCAGAGTGGGCAGCGGTGAGCCGTGGCCGGTCGATTCCTTCGCGTCGTCACGGTCGAGCACGAGGATCCGGCCGTGCCAGGGTGCGGTGCCGAGGACGACCTCGCGGACGACCTCGGGGTCGTGGCTGACGACCGAACCGACGAGCGAACCGCGGCCGCGGGCGGCGATCTCAACAGCTTCGGACAGCGAGCTGTAGGGTACGAGCGTGGCGACCGGACCGAAGGCCTCGACCTCGTGGACAGCGTCGACGTCAGCGGCGGCCTTGAGCAGCGTCGGGGGCACGAATGCGCGTGAGCCGGTCCCCTCACCCGAGGCGCCGGTCGCCTCGCCGCCGCACACCAGCTCGGCACCGGCGGCCGTCAGGGTGCCGATCGCCTCACGCACATCGTCAGCCTGATCTGCCGAGACGAGCGGGCCCATGCGGGTCGCCTCGTCGTGCGGGCTGCCGACGGTGATGCCGGCAAGCTTGCGGGCCACCGCCTCGGCGACGGCGTCGAGGTGGTCTGCGGGCACGAGCCCGCGGCGGATCGCGGTGCACTTCTGGCCGGCCTTAGCGGTCATCTCGGTCACAAGCTGGCTGACGTAGAGGTCGAACTCCTCGCTGCCAGGCCCGGCGTCGGGGCCGAGGAGGGCGAAGTTGAGCGAGTCGGCTTCGGCGAAGAAGCGGGTGCCGCGCTCGGTCACGCACTCATGCGAGGCGAGCGTCCGGGCGGTGGTCGCTGAGCCGGTGAAGGCGATGGTGTCCTGTTCGCCGAGGTGGTCGAGGAGGTCGCCGGTCGATCCGCAGATGAGCTGCAGGGCGCCTTCGGGCAGCAGCCCGGATTCGATGATGTCGGTGACGACAGCGTGGGTGAGCTGGGCGCCGTTGGTGGCCGGTTTGACGATGACCGGCTGGCCGGCGGCGAACATCGGCCCGAACTTCTCCAGCATCCCCCAGACGGGGAAGTTGAAGGCGTTGATCTGCACGGACACTCCAGGGCGGGCGGTGCAGATGTGCTGGCCGGCGAACGTCTGGCGCTTCGACAGGCGCTCGACGTCGCCGTCGAGGTAGACGGTCGAGTTCGGCATCTGCCGGCGGGCGACGGAGGAGTAGGAGAACAGCGTTGAGATGCCGCCGTCGATGTCGATGAGGCCGTCGCGTGCCGTCGCGCCGGTGGTGAGCGAGATCGCGTGGTAGCGGTCGCGGCGCTCGTTGAGGTAGGTGGCCAGGGCCTTGAGGATGACGCCGCGCTGGTGGAAGGTCAGCGCGCGCACGGCCGGTCCGCCGGTGTCGCGGGCGTGGGCGACGACGGCTGCGAAGTTGATGCCCGCAGACGACACGCCAGCCACTGCGGTGCCGGTTGCCGGGTCGCAGATCGTGCGCACGGGCGGCTGGGATCCTTGCGAAGTATCGTCGGCCGTTCCCGAGGTGTCGGCGGCGGGGGCAGTCCATGTCCCGCAGGTGTAGGAGGTGAGGATTTCGGTCATGGCGGCTCCTGAGATCGACGTCGTCGTCGCGCCCGCCGTCGGGTGCGCGGGCAGCGCTTTTCATACTAACCGTTCGGTCAGTTATTGTCATGGGTACTAGGCTGTTGGCCAATCCGGACGGGAGGACTCTGCACATGGCGCGTGACATCGATGACGTCGACCGCCGGATCATCGCCGCTCTCGTCGCCGACTCCCGCTCCTCGATCCGGCAGCTGGCCGAGCGCGTGCACATCTCCCGGTCCGCTGCCCACTCCCGGCTCAATGCGCTCATCGCCTCGGGCGCGATCCGCCGCTTCACAGCTGACATCGACAAAGAGGCCCTCGGCATGACGGTCTCGGCTGTCGTCGTCGTCAAGATCGGCGACCGCCCCTGGCCCGATGTCCGCGATGACCTCGCCGCCTTGCCTTTCGTCGAGAAGGTTCAAGCCGTCAGCGGCGACATCGATGCGCTGCTGACGGTCAACGCGCCGTCGAACACCGAGCTGTCCCAGGTGATCCTGCGCCAGGTGCACGAGGTCCCCGGCATCGTCTCGACTCGCTCGCTGCTCGTCCTCGACGAAGTCGACGGGCACCGCCCCGGCAGCTGAGCCTCGCTTCCACCACAGGCAAGCCGCCAGCCCGCGCGAGGCGGGATGTCAAAAGTATTTCACTTCCGTTATACTTTTGACATGGCATCAAGGAGCCTGGCCCGCGACGATCTGTGGGAGATTGCAGTTGACCAGCACGGATTTGTGACCGCTCAGCAGGCAGCCGAGCACGGCGTAAGCAAACATGCCCTGCAGATGCTGGTGCACCGAGGCACCCTCGACCGCGTCACCTTCGGCGTGTACAGGTTCCCTCGGTTCCCTGTTGGGGAATTCGATCCGTACATGCTCGCCGTACTCTGGACGCGCGCCCCAGAAGCCGCCCTCTCACACGAGACCGCGCTTAGCGCATATGGCATCAGCGATGTTAACCCGAGTCGCATTCACGTCACCGTCGGACGACATCGCCGCATTCGCCGCGCGGGTGGCGAAGGATACGCAGTCCATTACGAGGATCTGATTCCCCAACAGTTGACCTGGTGGCAGGAGATACCCACGGTGACCCCTGCGACTGCCGTCGAACAGTGCATCGAATCTGGTACGCCGACATATCTGATACGCCAGGCTATTGATCGTGGACACGCCCGCGGCTATTTAGCAAAGGATGAACACACTGCTCTGACCGCAAAGCTGGAGAACCGACATGAGCGATGACTACATCCGCTCGCCGCTGTCTCAAAGCCTCTCCAGCCTCAAGCCCAAGGCGAAGCAACCGGCATCCACACGAGTCCTCAATACGTGGATCTCTCAGGCAGAAGGGAAAATGGGCGCCGAGGCAGGCGGTGGCAGACTTGGCTGGCTGGTCGCCTCGTCAATCGCAATTGCAGCGGTGCAGCGAGCGGTCGATGCGAGCGGACAGCGTCTGTTCCTCCTCAAAGGAGGCACACTATTGCAGCATCGCCTCTCAGCTGTTGCGCGCGCTACACGCGACGTGGACGGCATCGTGCGTGGAGACATGGACGAGTTCCTGACCTCGCTCGATAGCGCCTTGAAGCATCCCTGGGGCTCGGTGACGATGCGCCGGGAGGAAGTCGAAGTGATCGAAACGCCGACAAAACTCATCAAACCCCGCAGGTTCGATCTCGTTCTGGAGATTCGGGGCGTCACGTGGCGACGAGTTCGTTTCGAGATATCACCCGACGAAGCGGGCATTGGTGCGGAATCCGAAAGCGTAGCCCCTCCTTCTCTGGCCGGTTTCGGCCTACCTGACCCCGACGCTCTGGCCGGCATCGCAATGCGATACCAGGTGGCGCAGAAACTCCACGCGGTTTCAGACCCACACGAACCGCCGGACTATCTGAACGACCGAGCGCGCGACGTAGTCGACCTGCTCCTGATCCGCGACCTCATTGCGGATACCCGATATCCCGCTCTTGCCGACGTGCGAGACGCATCCCTCGCAGTGTTCCTGGCCCGAGAAGCGGAGGCCCGCGAACTCTCTCTCCCCACCCGACAATGGCCGCCGACCGTCATCGCGCTACCTCACTGGAAAGGCGACTACGCCAGAGCCGCAGAGTCCGGCGGCATATCACTCTCCCTCGACGAGGCCGTTGCGGAGGTCAACGCATGGATTAGCGAAATCGGTCGAAGTCACCGCCCCGGCAGCTGAGCAGCCGCCTCACCTTTGGAGCAAACCTCATGACCGTCACCTCGGCCGCACCGGCGCGGCCAGTCCGGGCCAGCCGCGAGGAACGCAAAGTCCTCATCGGCGCCCTCGTCGGCACGACCATCGAGTGGTACGACTTCTTCATCTGCGCCCAGGCCGCCGGCCTCATCCGTGCGTCCAATACTTCGCACCGCTGAGTGAGGAGAACCCGGCACTCGCCCAGATCGTCTCGTGGGCCTCACTCGGCGTCGCCTTTCTCTTCCGCCCGCTCGGCGCCATCATCGCCAGCCGCCTCCAGCGTGCAGACCCCTGAGCAGTTCGCCTCCTTCGGGTGGCGCATCCCGTTCCTGCTCCCGATCGCGCTCGTGCTAGTCAACTACTTCATCCGCCGTTCGTGTGAGGAGTCGCCGGTGACAGACCGCCAGCCTGGCACACCGTTCCCGAGGCGGTGGGCACGGTGGACGAATGTCCCAGCAGCCGTGAGCTCGCACACGCGATCGTCCGATATTGCACAGACGCGCGGCCACCCGTCTGGCAGTGCCGATACCTGCTGGTGCAGTGACCGCGATCACAGGACGATGGTTGCATGACTATCGACATTCCACGCTCTGCCGACGCCGCCAGGGTGGTGCCGTCGCTGCACCCGATCAGCTTCATCGACGAAGCTGGCCAGGTCACCGACGCCTCAGCACCCGAGGGGCTGCGCATGCCCTCGGCTGACATGCTGCTCAAGCTCTACCGCCGGATGGTCATCGCCCGGCGCTTCGAAGCCCAGGTCACCGCGCTCACCCGCCAGGGACGTCTGGCAACCTACCCGTCAGCCGCTGGCCAGGAGGCCTGCGAGATCGGGGCGGTGTCTGCGCTCAAGGACACCGACTGGCTCTTCCCCACCTACCGCGACTCCGCCGCCCTGCTCACCCGCGGGATTCCGGTGCCGCAGATCCTCGCGGCCTTCCGCGGCGACTGGCACTGCGGCTTCGACCCGCACGCCCACTGCACCGCGCCGGCAGCGACTCCCCTGGCCACCCAGGGCCTGCACGCCGCCGGCTTCGGCATGGCCGCCACGCTGCGCGGTGACGACACCGCGACCCTGACGTTCATGGGCGACGGCGCCACCAGCGAGGGCGATGCGCACGAAGCGTTCAACTTCGCTGCCGTGTGGCAGACTCCCACGGTGTTCTTCATCCAGAACAACCAGTACGCGATCTCGGTGCCGCTGCGCGAGCAGACGAACGCGACCCTGCTGGCGGACAAGGCGATCGGCTACGGGATGCCCGGCTACTGCGTCGACGGCAATGACGTCGCCGCCGTCTACGCCGTCGTCACCGCTGCGATCGACCGCGCCCGCGCCGGTGACGGCCCGACCCTGATCGAGGGCCTGACCTACCGGATCGAGGCCCACACGAACTCCGATGACCCGACCCGCTACCGCGACGGGGCCGAGGTCGACATCTGGAAGCGCCGCGACCCGATCGCGCGCCTGGAGTCCTACCTGCGCCAGGCAGGTGCACTCGATAACGGCTCTGTTGAGGCGATCGCCGCCGATGCCGAGGAGTTCGCCGCCGAGGTCCGTGAGGCGATGAGCACCGAAGCCGAGCGCAACCCGCTCGAGATCTTCGACCACGTCTACGCCCACGCCCGCCCGGCACTGGCCGAACAGCGCGCCCTGCTGGCTGCCGAGCTGGAAGAGGCGTCATGACCGCCCAGATGACCACCAGCACTCAGGCAGGCGCTGGCACTCCGGCGAGCGCCGCCTCGGGCGAGGCGACCGCGCGCCCGGTGTCGATGACGACCGCACTCAACACCGCGCTGCGCGATGCGCTGGCAGCCGATGACTCCGTCGTCGTCTACGGCGAGGACGTCGGCCGGCTCGGCGGCGTCTTCCGCGTCACCGACGGGCTGCGCGAGGAGTTCGGCGCTGAGCGCGTGTGGGACTCCCCGCTGGCCGAATCCGGGATCATCGGCACTGCGGTCGGCATGGCGATGGCCGGGATGCGCCCGGTTGTCGAGATGCAGTTCGATGCCTTCTCCTACCCGGCATTCGAGCAGATCGTGTCGCATGTGGCCAAGATGCGCAATCGCACCCGTGGGCAGGTCGAGCTGCCGATCGTCATCCGCATCCCGTGTGCTGGCGACATCGGCGGCGTCGAGCACCATTCGGACTCCTCGGAGGCCTATTGGTGCGCCACCCCGGGGCTGACGGTCGTCACGCCGTCGAACCCGGCTGATGCGTATTCAATGCTGCGTGAGGCGATCGACAGCCCGGATCCGATCATCTTCATGGAGCCGAAGTCCCGCTACTGGTCGAAGGACACGCTGACTCTGCCGGTGCAGACCGCGTCGATGTATGAGGCGCAGGTCGTGCGTGAGGGCAGCGATGTCACGCTGCTGTCCTACGGCCCGACTGTGCGCACCGCGCTCGCCACTGCTGAGGCCGGCGCCGAGGAGGGCGTATCGATCGAGGTCATCGACCTGCGAAGCCTCTCCCCCTTCGACGATGCCACCGTCGCCGCGTCGGTTGCGAAGACCTCTCGCGCAGCTGTCCTGCATGAGGCCGCGCAGTTCTGCGGTTATGGTGCCGAGGTGGCAGCCCGGGTGACCGAACGCTGCTTCACCTCGCTTGCCGCCCCGGTGCTGCGCATCACCGGCTTCGACGTGCCGTTCCCGGCCCCGAAGCTCGAGGAGTTCTACCTGCCGACGCCCGACCGCATCCTCGATGCCCTGGACACCTGGGAGTGGGAGCTGTGACCGCCACACACGCGAGCACCGGCCAGGACTTCATCCTCCCCGACTTGGGGGAGGGTCTGACCGAGGCCGAGGTGGTGAGCTGGAAGGTCGACGTCGGTGACACTGTCGCCATCGACGAGATCGTCGCCGAGGTCGAATCCGCCAAAAGCGTCGTCGACCTGCCTTGCCCCTATGCCGGTGTCGTCACCGCCCTGCACTTTGCCGAGGGCGACACTGTTCATGCCGGTCAGGCGATCCTGACGATCGGCGGCGAACACGGCAGCGCTGGGGGCGGCGCCGCCGGCAGCACTGGAGGTGGCGCCGCGGATGGCGGTGCTGCTGACGGTGCGGGGCCAGCCGGCGGCGAGGACGTCGTGCCCGGCACGGCACTGCGCTCCACCGACGGCGATGACACACCTCCCGATCCCGGCGGGCAGAGCGAAGGCTCCGGTGCTGTGCTCATCGGCTACGGCACCAGGGAGGTCTCCGGTGCCACCCGCTCCGGCCGCCGCAGCTTCGGCAGGAGGACCGGTCAGCAGACCGCCCAGCCGCAGCCAGCCGCCCAAGCCCAAGGCCGAGCCCCGGCCGCGCCGAAAGCCGCACCTGCTCCGGCCGCGCCGGATGCCGAACCTGCCTCGGCTGAGGCAACCGCCACCTCGGGCGCGGGGAAGTTCTCCCGCGTCGTCTCACCGCTGGTGCGCAAGATGGCCGCTGAGAACGGTTTCGTCGCCAAGGAGCTCACCGGCTCCGGACCCGGCGGCATGGTCATGCGCCGCGACGTCATGGACGAGATCGCCCGCCGCTCCGAAACCGGCACGCAGACAGGCGATGCCGCGGCACCGGCTGCCACCTCCTCGGGCGCGGACACAGTCATCCCACTGACCGGGCTGCGCAAGGTCATCGCCGAACGGCTGTCCCGTTCGCGTCAGGAGGTCCCGGAGGCCACGATCTGGCTCGATGTCGACGCCACCGAGCTGCTGGCTGCCAAGAAGCAGCTCGAAGCCAAGCACAGCGAGAAGTTCTCGGTCATGTCGCTCGTCGCCCGGTTCGTCACCGCGGGCCTGCAGAAGTGGCCGATCCTCAACTCCTCTGTCGATGAAGCCGCCGGTGAGATCCGCGTGCACGCAGACGTCAACCTCGGACTGGCCGCCGACACTCCGCGCGGACTCATGGTCCCGGTCGTCCACGGTGCCGGCGGGATGACACTGCGGCAGCTGCGCGATGCGATCGGGGCCAAGGTCGACAAGGCCGCAACCGGGCGCTTCGACCCCTCCGAGCTGAGCGGCGGAACGTTCACGCTGAACAACTACGGTGTGTTCGGCGTCGACGGATCGGCACCGATCATCAACATGCCCGAAGTCGCGATGCTCGGTCTGGGCCGGATCAAGGAGCGGCCGTGGGTGGTCGACGGTGAGCTGACGGTGCGCAAGGTGATGTACCTGTCGTTCGTGTTCGACCACCGGGTGTGCGATGGCCGCGAGCCCAGCGAGTTCACCACGTTCATCGCCGACTGCATCGAAAATCCCATCAGCTTCTTAGCTGATATCTGAGCTCGACCGGCGGCCAGCCCGCAGGCGAGGCGCTGGCTGCAGGTCGTGGCGTGCCCGCGCGCATAGGGGCACGGCTGGGCCCCGGTCGGAGATCCACGGGATCTCCGGCCGGGGCCTTGTGCTCGCAAGATCTGCGCTACACCCGGGCAGGACGATCGACCATAGCGGCCGGTTTCGTTGTGAGCGAAACGACGATCAGCACGACGATGGCGATCGGAGCGGCGATGACCACCGAACGGACTTCTTCGGCGGGGCCGAAGACCTCCCACAGGATTGTCGCGATCCCGCCGGTCAGCATGGATGCCACTGCTCCTGCTGCGCTGGCACGCTTCCAGAACAGCGCCGCCAACACCGTGGGCGTCACCGCGGCTCCGTACATCGTGTAGGCGTACATCTGCAGTTCCAGCAGCGTGGGGAAGAACTGGACCATGACGAAGGCGAGCGCGGCAACTGCAGCCACCGCGATTCGGCCGACGACAACCTGGCTGCGCTCGTGCGACGGTTCGCGGCGGCGCCCACGGAACACGAGGTCGTAGACGATGTTGCCCGAGCATGTGAGCAGGTACGACGAGCCGGTTGTGACGATGAGCGCCAGGGCGGCGACCAGGAGTGTCGCCCCAACGACTGCAGGGGTGAAGTCCCCTGCCGCAAGCCCGAGGATCGCCATATCGGCTTCAGACGATGGGTTCACGATCGTCGCTGCCGAGGCCAGCAGAATGATTGGTGCCACCATGAATATCGCACCGATAAAGAACAACCCGGTTGCCTTGCGTGCGCTCGCAGGGCTCTGCGCAGCGGCAAGGCGCTGGTGCATGTTCTGGTCGCCAAGAACCAAGAGGAAGAGTGGGAGGAAGTAGCCCAGGATCTGCAGCGGGGTCAGTTTCCCGGTCACTGTGCGGAATGCCGGGTCGAGTTGGTTGACGTAGCTGCCGAAGCCGCCTAGGTCATGCACGAAAACGAAGTACAGTGTTGCCAACAAACCGATGACGATCAGCGCTGAAGAGAGGAAGTCGGTCCACGCCACGGATTTCAATCCGCCTGACAGTGACAAGAAGGTGATGACGACAACGGCGATGAGCGTGCCCTGCACCTCGGACAGAGGTGTGATGAGACTGAAGATGTAGCCTGCCCCGGTGAACTGGTAGGCGGCGATTCCGATGAATGCGACGAGGACGACGATCGTGCCGATGACACCCGTGGCCCGACCAAACCGTACACGCAGCAGTTCTGGCACGGTGTGGAAGGAATTCTCGCGCACTTTCTTCGCCATCAGGGACAGCGCGATGATTCCGGCGAACGTGCCCAGGAAGAAGAAGATTCCCGGAATCGGCCCATTGGCGAAGATGAAGCTCGCTCCGCCGATGATCGAACCGGAACCGACGAAAGTTGCGAGCAAAGTGCCAGCGAGCACCAACGGTGGTAGGGATTGCCCGGCCAACATAAAGTCCTCGCCGTCCTTCATCGCCGACCTACGAGAGAACCACGCAGCAACAAGGACCATGAGCAGTAGGTACCCGACCAGGACGCTGATATTCACCACGGACACGGATCCTCCTCAGTTCGGCTGATAAGCATGCGTGAATAGTTACACGAATCACAGCGTGGTGCAAGGAATTTTGCAGACTGCTCTGAGCGTCAGTCGAGAATCGCAGAAACGTCAACCGCAGTCGGGTCGCCCTTCACGACTCCAAGCCCATGCCAAAGCTGGTCGACACGACGCAGGCTCTTTTCGACGTTCTCGCGATGTTCAGCGGCGATGAGTTTGAGCACTGCCTGCACAACAGAGAACACTCCCGTCATCGACGGAAGGTACCGAGGACTTCCGCTCGACACGAGAATGGAGTGGTCGGCGACTTCAGTCACAGCAGTCGACCGATCGGCGATGACGAGCAGAGGCACACCTCGAGAGGCTGCCTCCAGTGCCAGCTGATTGATGACGTCGGTGGTCTTCCAGACGTTGAAGACAACGAGCACATCGTCTTCTCCGAGCCGCCTGGCAGCATTGATCTGCGCCGTAGCTGACCCGGCGTACTGCTCGACGTTAAACCCGAAAAGCTGCGCACCATGCGCCAACACACCGCCAGGCCCGGAACAGTAACCGGTGGCCAGGACCGCCGTACTGCGAGCCGAGGCGATCATCCGAGCGGCCGCAACCATCTCGTCTTCGTCGATCGCCTCCAGCAGCAGCTCAAGCATCCGAATGTCTTCGGCGATCGACGAACTCACCGTGCGATCAAAAGCAGCTTCACTCTGACCCATAATGCGATCAGCAGTGAGAGTAGCGAGATAGTGGCCACGCAGGTCGGTCACGAAGTCCGGCCAGCCGCGATACCCCAGGTACTGAGCGCAGCGCGTCGCTGAAGCGACGTTGACCCCCGCCATTGTCGCGACCTGCTGCGCAGTCGCGAACGCTGCAGTCTCAGGCTCAGACGAGATGACACCGAGCACACGCGCAATCGCCGGAGAGGGGGTCCGGTCACCAATGAGCTTCTCTATCCAGGGCACGGTGCCATCAGCCATCGTATTGCAAACACCTTTGCAGCAGGTTACGTTTGATCCAGACACAGCAGCCACCGCTTATCTGTCGGCAGGAGAGACCGGATGCACCTAGATGAATCAATCACTGCTATCACCAACGTGCGGATCCTCGATCCAGTCACCGAAACCGTGTCTGAACCGCAGTCTATCCAGATCAACGGTGATCGGATCTCGAGCATCAGTGCGGCAAACGACGAGTCCGGATCCTCAATCGATGCCGGAGGAGCGATTGCGATACCCGGACTCATCGACTGTCACGTTCACGTTCTGGCCAATACTGCAGACCTTGGACGCCTGGGTGATGAGTCGCCTGCATACCTGACCGCGTCGGCCATCAACACGATGCAAGGTGCTCTCCGACGCGGTTTCACAACGCTTCGGGATGCCGGAGGTGCGGACTTCGGGCTGGCCAGGGCAGCTGCAGAGCAGCTATTCCTTGCACCTCGGCTGTTCTTCGGCGGGAAGGCTCTGTCTCAAACCGGCGGCCATGCCGATATGCGCGGACCGGGGACGTCCATCGTCGACCAGCACCAGTGCTGCCCGCACATTGGGACGGTGTGCGACGGCGTCGATGAAGTCCGCAAGGCCGCTCGCATGCAGTTGCGGACAGGCGCGGACCACATCAAGATCATGCTCTCGGGCGGCGTCGCTTCGCCAACCGACCGAATCGACTCTACACAGTTCTCTGATGAGGAGATTCGGGCCGCCGTCGAAGAGGCAGCTGCTTCAAACCGCTACGTTCTCGGACACGCCTACACTGCCCGCGCGATCAACCGTGGGCTGAAGCTTGGGGTCCGCTCTATCGAGCACGGCAACCTTCTCGATGACGAGAGCATCAGACTCTTCACTGAGAACGACGCGTTCCTCGTGCCCACTCTTGTGACTTACGAACGGTTGAAGGCCGAAGGAGTCCGCCACGGACTGCCGCAGGCAAGCGCTGACAAAGTGGACAGTGTGCTCTACGCGGGTCTGAAGGCACTCGAAGTCGCCGATCAGGGCGGGGTCAACATCGCCTACGGCTCTGACCTGCTGGGTGACATGTGGAAATGGCAGAGCAAAGAGTTCGAGATCCGTTCGCAAGTCCAGTCCGCTGGAGCCGTTCTGCGCTCCGCGACAACGGTGGCCGCTCGCCTGCTGAATCAGGAAAGCGAACTCGGGATCATCCGAGAAGGCGCTCAGGCCGATATTGTCCTCTTGAACGCCAATCCGCTCGATGACATTACTGTGCTGGCGGAACCGCAGCAGTCGGTGCGTGACGTCCTTTCCCGCGGAGGCTTAGTCCGTGCATAACCGGTATATCTGCAGAGCGCTCATGCTAATGGGCACGATTGCTGTCGACGGCTTCGTGGGAAACCGGTGATCAGTACCTCGGGACACCCAGCTGTGCATTGCTGGGGTCGGCAGCCGCTGTCCGCTCAGCGCACGACTTCGCGCAAGTTCCCGTCCAGCCGACGGGTCCAGCCGCGGGAGTCGAGGTGTTCGAGCAGCGGGATCGCGATCCGGCGGGTGGTGCCGAGTGCCTGCCGGGCCTGGCTGGCGGTGAAGGGCTGGTCGAGTGCGGCCAGCACGCGCATCGCCTGCGCCGGTGCACTCGGCAGCAGCACCACGCCCTCAGAGATGCGGATGAGCCGGCCGATCCGTTCGGCAGCCGCGAGCTCCCTGGAACCCAGGTTCAGCCGAGCCAGATCGTCGGCTTCCGGAGCGCTGAAGGGGCTGGCGGCCAGCTGCCGTTCGAGTGCGGCGATGCCCTTCTCCGCCCGGCCCAAATCAGCCCGCTGCTGCAACGGGCGGATGAGCCCGTCGCGCTGCCGGAGCCTGGCGGCTTTGATGACGGCATCGAGCAGCTCTGCGTGCGGCAATTCGAGAGCATGCGCGGCAGCCTGACGGCTGAGGCCTGGTGAGAGCGCATCGGTTTTAAGGTGGGCGGCGAGCAGCTGCCGCAGGCGAGACGCCCAGGTGCGCACCGCGTCGGCGGTGGCCAGCCAGTCGCCGATCGCAACGACGCCTGCCGGCAGCTGGGCCCCAGCAAGCTCACCGATGTCGAATCCGAAGCGCCGCAGCGTCTCCACGCGCACCGCCTGCCGGCGGGCGACCTCCGCAGCCACCGACCCGCCAGCCGGCAGTTCGGCCAACGCCTCGGCACGCCTGCGCCCGGCCCCGCGGCGGGCCAGGGCCGGCGGGTCGAGGTCGAGGACCTGCACGCCGGCAACCACCATCTTCGCCCCGGAGTCGCGCAGCACCATTCGATCACCGAGCTCTAGGGGCAGCGGCCGGCTGAGCTGCAGCCGCGCATGATCGGCATCGAAGGGCCGCAGCCTGGCCCCGATCGCAGCAGTGCCGATGTGGACGGTGATGTGCTCGCTGCCCTCATCGAGCGCCCCGCCTGAAGCCCATCGGACATCGACGGTGTCGGTGATCCACCAGTCGGCGGAGATGAGCGCGTCCCCGCGGTGCACTTCGGCTGCCGGGATGCCGCGCAGGTTCAGCGCCGCCCGGCTCACCGGTTCGAGCACCTCTGACTGCTGACCGCGGGACTGCAGCCCGCGGACGGTGACCTCGCGCAGCCCGCCGGTCTCCTGCCCGATGAACTGCAGCCGCTCACCTGCCCGCACCGTGCCGCCGGCGAGCGTGCCGGTGACGACGGTGCCCGACCCTGCGATCGTGAACGCCCGGTCGACCCACAGGCGCAGCCGGGTGTGAGGGTCCGGCTCCGGCAGCCCGGCAAGCACTCCGTCAAGAGCCCCGCGCACCTCGTCGAGTCCCTCACCGGTGACGCCGGAGCAGGCGACGATCGGTGCAGCGGCCAATCCGGTGCCGCGCAGTTCGGCACGCGCCCGGGCCGTCACCTCGGGCACGGCGTCCGGGGCACGATCACGGCGGGTGATGACGATCAGACCTGCCGTGATGCCGAGGGCTGCAATCGCGTCGCGGTGCTCGCTCGACTGTGCCTGCCAGCCTTCATCGGCGGCGATGACGAAGCAGACGACGGGGACGGGTCCGAGGCCGGCGAGCATATTGCCGACGTAGCGTTCGTGGCCGGGCACGTCGACGAAGGCGACCTGGCGGCCAGACGGCAGGGCCGTCCACGCGAAGCCGAGGTCGATGGTCAGCCCTCGTTCGCGCTCTTCAGCCCACCGGTCGGGTTCGATTCCGGTCAGTGCCCGCACGAGCGTCGATTTGCCGTGGTCGACGTGCCCGGCGGTGGCGATGACAAAGCTGCTCATCTGCCGTTCCCGAGGCGATGGCCGGCAGCAGTGATGGCGTCCGCGAGTGCCGGGTCCTGGTCTGCGGGGATGCAGCGCAGGTCGATGAGGCAGCTGCCGTCATGCACGCGCGGCAGGACTGCCGTCTCGCCGGTGCGCAACGCCGCAGCGAAGCTTTCGGGCAGGGCGAGCGCCCAGCCCGGCAGCGGCACGCCGGTGCCGCCACCGCCTCCCACTCGGCCGTCATGTGCCACGACGGTGCCGCCGACCTGCTCAGCGAGCGTTTCGGTGCGGCGGCGAAGCTCAGCGGGGTCAGCGTGCAGCATCGCATGAACCGGGCTGGTGCTGGCACGCAGCGTTGCTTCGATGGCGGCGAGCGTGAGCTTATCGGCACGCACCGCGCGGGCCAGCGGATGGCGGGCGAGCCGCGCGATGGTCTCGCCGGTGCCGAGGATGAGGCCGGCCTGCGGGCCGCCGAGGAGTTTGTCGCCGGATGCGATGACGGCATCGGCTCCGGCGGCCAGAGCCGCGTCGATGCTCGGCTCATCGGGCAGGACGCTGTCGGCCTCCAGCAGCCCGGAGCCGACGTCGACGATGAGCGGCACCGCATACTCCCGGCACAGCGCGGCCAGCTCACCGGTGCCCACACTGGCGGTGAAGCCGGTGAGGGCGAAGTTCGAAGGATGGACCTTGAGCACGCAGCCGGCACCGGCGGCCAGGGCCTGAGCGTAGTCCTCCACATGGGTGCGGTTGGTCGTGCCGACTTCGCGCAGCTGCGTGCCGGCGGAGGTGATGAGGTCGGAGAGCCGGAATCCGGCGCCGATCTCGATGAACTCTCCGCGGCTGATGACGATCCCGCTGTGGCTGCAGTGATGATGGCCGTCGGCGACCGCTGCTGGCCCCCCGCCCAGGGCTGTGGCGGCCAGCAGCAGAGCGGCTGCGCCGTTGTTGACGATGAGCCCGTCTCCGGCGTGCGGGCAGCGCTCCAGCAGCGCCGCCCGAGCGGCGGCCCCGCGACGAGAGCGGGCGCCGGAGGGCAGATCGAGTTCGACGTCGACGTATCCTGCGGCATCGGCCAGAGCCTGCCGGGCGGGTTCGCTCAAGGGTGCGCGGCCGAGGTTGGTGTGGATGATGACGCCGGTGGCGTTGAGCACCGGGGTCAGAGAGGAGGCCCGCTGGGAGCCAGCGGCCTCGAGCACGGCATCAACCACCTCGGCGGCGGGGATCTCCCCGCGGCGGGCACGGTCCTGGGCGGCGCGCACGAGCCCGAGCACAACGCTGCGGCCGAGCGATCGGCTGGCGGCGATCAGCTGCGGATGCTCCATCAGCCGGTCGGTGCGCGGGATGGCGCGGCGCGGGTCCTCCACGATCCTCCTTGATTCTCCAGCCTGTGGCGGAGGCGGACGGGAATCGAACCCGCCAGACCGAGATGCTCGGTCTCACCGGTTTTGAAGACCGGGGGGCCCACCAGGACCCGGACGCCTCCGCGCTCCAACCTACCACCGCCTATACTTGCGTCCATGGCAGAGATGGTTGCACACACGTCCTCACCTCGACTGACATCGCTGGCCGCCGGCGGCGGCTGTGCGTGCAAGATCCCGCCCGGCGAGCTCGAAGATGCACTCGCAGCGCTGACCGGCCAGACCGGCCCTGATGTGCTCGTCGGCCTCGACGACGGCGATGATGCCGCGGCCGTGCAGGTCCGCGGGGATCTGGCGGTGCTCTCAACAGCTGATTTCTTCACCCCGGTCGTCGACTCCGCCTACGACTGGGGGCGGATCGCCGCGGCGAATGCGCTCTCGGACATCTACGCGATGGGCGGGGTGCCTGTCGTGGCGATCAACCTCATCGGCTGGCCGCGCGAGGTGCTGCCGATGGAGCTCATGAGCGAGGTGCTCGCCGGCGGGGTCGCGGTCGCCGGGGAGGTCGGCTGCCCGGTCATCGGCGGGCATTCGATCACCGCACCCGAACCGATCTACGGAATGGCCGTCACCGGGACCGCAGAACCGTCCCGGCTGCTGCGCAATGACGCCGCCGAGGCGGGGCTGCCGATCACGTTGACGAAACCGCTGGGCGTGGGAGTGCTGAACAATCGGCACAAGGCCACCGGCGAGGTGTTCGATGAGGCGATCGAGACGATGACGACACTCAATGCCGCCGCCTCGGCTGCCGCGCTCGAGGCCGGGGTCACTGCCGCGACCGATGTCACCGGGTTCGGGCTGCTCGGGCATCTGCACAAGATGTGCCGGGCTTCCGGCATCGGGGCGGAGATCAACATGTCCGCCGTGCCGGTGCTCGATGCTGCTGCGCGCAGTCTGGCCGAGGGGTTTGTGCCCGGTGGGACGAGGCGCAATCTCGACTGGGTGCGCTCGGAGCTCGACGGCTCCCCTGCTGCCGACGGTTCCCGTTCGGTCGGCACACTCGAGGTGGGTGCCGGGGTGAGCGAGGAGGACGTGCTCATGCTCGCCGATGCGCAGACCTCCGGTGGGCTGCTCGTCGTCGGTGAGCTGCCCGGCCACCCGGTCATCGGCGTCACCCGCGCCGAGCCTGGCATCAGCATCCGGCGGTAGTGCGCACAGCCTGAGTGCCGCTGGAGCCCGAGCGCATCAGAGGTGTCGGCGATAGGTTGGACAGGTGAGCGAATCAGACACCCGTACCAGCCGATCCGCCAGTACCCGCAGCGCGCAGGAGATCCTCGAAGGGGTCTTCGGCTTTGACGCCTTCCGTGGGGATCAGGCCGAGATCGTCGAGCATGTCAGCGCCGGCGGCGATGCGGTCGTGCTCATGCCCACCGGTGGTGGGAAGTCGCTGTGCTACCAGGTGCCGGCTCTTGTGCGCGACGGCACCGGGGTGGTGATCTCACCGCTCATCGCGCTCATGGAGGATCAGGTCGCAGCGCTGCGCGCCAACGGCGTCCAGGCGGCCTTTCTCAACTCGACGCTGAGCTGGGAGGATGTCCAGCAGGTCGAGGCGGCGCTGCTCGCCGGTGAACTCGACCTGCTCTATCTGGCACCTGAGCGTCTCGTCCAGGAGCGCACGCTGGCCGTGCTGGAGCGCGCGCGCATCTCGCTGTTCGCCATCGATGAGGCGCACTGCGTCTCTCAGTGGGGCCACGATTTCCGCACCGACTATCTGGGCTTGGCGGTGCTGGCAGACCGGTTCCCCGGGGTTCCGCGCATCGCGCTGACGGCCACCGCGACGCAGGCCACGCACGCTGAGCTGACCGAGCGCCTCAAATTCGACGGTGCCCGGCATTTCGTTGCGAGCTTCGACCGGCCCAACATCCAGTACCGCATCGAACCGAAATCCCGGGCGCGTCAACAGCTGCTGCAGTTTCTGCGCACCGAGCATGCCGGGGATGCCGGGATCGTCTACTGCCTCTCCCGCCGCGGCGTCGAGCAGACAGCGGAGTTCCTGCGCGGCGAGGGCTTGGCCGCACTGCCCTATCATGCGGGTCTGAGCGAGGTGGAGCGGGCGGAGAATCAGCGCCGGTTCCTCCGCGAGGAGGGCATCATCATGGTCGCCACGATCGCCTTCGGGATGGGGATCGACAAACCCGATGTGCGCTTCGTCGCCCATCTCGACCTGCCGAAGTCTGTGGAGGGCTACTACCAGGAGACGGGACGGGCCGGTCGTGACGGGCTGCCGTCGACGGCGTGGATGGCCTATGGTCTCGGCGATGTCGTGCAGCTGGGCAGGATGATCGACCAGTCGGAGGGTTCGGCGGCGCACCGCCGGCGCCAGCGCGAGCACCTTGAGGCGATGCTCGCCTTATGTGAGACGGTCGAATGCCGCAGGGTGCAGATTCTGCGCTACTTCGGCCAAGACGCGGGGCCCTGCGGCAACTGTGATACGTGTCTGCAGCCGCCCCGCACCTGGGATGCGACAGTGCCGGTGCAGAAGCTCATGTCAGCGGTGATCCGCCTCGACCGCCAGCGCGGGGAGCGCTTTGGGGCCGGTCAGATCATCGATGTGCTGCGCGGACGGGTCAGTGACCGTTCGTCTGCTTCACGGCATGAGGAGCTGACCGTGTGGGGCATAGGCGCCGAACTCTCCCCGTCGGTCTGGCGTTCGATCGTCCGCCAGCTGCTGGCCCGCGGGCTGCTGCAGGCCATCGGCGAATACGGGGTGCTTGTCGTCCCCGAGCAGGCCGGACCGGTGCTGCGCGGGGAGGAGTCTGTGCTGTTGCGCGAGGATGTGCAGGGTCCCGGCGGCCGGACTCCTCGGTCGGGCGACGGCGCATCTGGTGGGCCCGGTCGTAGCCGGCACAGCCGAAGCGCTGCAGCAGAGCTGACCCGTGCTGATGCCGAGCTGTTCGAAACCCTGCGCTCCTGGCGCACCCGGGAAGCGTCGAGCCAGGGGGTGCCGCCCTATGTGGTGTTCTCCGATGCGACCCTGGTGGGAATCGTACGCGCCCGGCCCACCGACTCAGCCGCCCTCAGCGAGGTCAGCGGCGTGGGTGCGACGAAACTCGACCGCTACGGTGACGCCGTCCTCCGGATCGTCGCCGAGGCGGCAGCTGATTGAGCTGCCCGGTCTGCCAGGTGCCGTCAGCACAGCCCCCGGGTGCCGGCGGCTCCGAAGGTGACGATGGCAACCGCGCCTTCCAGCTGCCCCACGGATCGGCAGCCGGTTCACCCGGCCGTCGTGATCGAGTCGTCGGTGATGCCGGCCGCCTGCCGGGCAGCGAGCCGGTCCCTCTGCGGTTCGATGACGTGCTTGGGGTCCTTCGTCGACTCCAGACCGGCTTCCAGGACGCCGAACCGGGTCAAAGCGGAGGCGGCCAGCAGCGCAGTTCCCGAGGCGGCGGCGACGAGCCGGTTGCCGGCGAACAGCGTGCCGATGCCGCCGGCGATCGCCAGGCGCTCAGCCCATGTGAGCTTGGCACCCGGCTTGCCGGTCTCCAGCGGCTCTGCTTCGGCCGGGTGCATGTGGTCCTTCATGACGTGCATGGCGACGACATCGCCGACCACGCCGAGGGCCGCGAGCGCCCGTGCTGGGGCGGTCTGAGCAGCGGGGGTCGTCACCATCGCAGCGCCGCCGGCAGCAAGACTGGCCGAGGAGACGAACACATACGGCAGGTGCTTGCGGGCTCCATGCCAGGTCGGCACGGCGGTGTCGGAGAGCAGCACGGCGGTGTAGGCGGCCAGGGGTGCCGCGAGCACCGCGGCTGCCAGCCCGGACGGCCCTTCAACTCCCCGCAGCACCGGACGCAGCGGGCCCAGCGGCAGCTTCTCACCGGTGAGGCGGTCGATCTCAGAGGCTGCGGCGACTCCCATCGGCGTGGAGAAGCCGGCGAGGATCCAGGAGCCGAGGCTCATCGGGGAGGTGACTTTGACGGTGCGCATCATGTTGAGGAACCGTTCGGGCCGGCCGAGGTCCATGATGAGGGCGACCGCGCCAGCGCTGACAGCTCCGAGGGCCGTCAGCCGCGTATTGCGGCGCAGCAGCTCCCGGCCGGTCAGCTGCGCGCCGAGAGCCAGCAGCCCGGAACCGCCGGCGAGCCCGCCGAGGAACAGGTAGGTCGAGATCTCATGCCCCCACGGCGGGGCCTTGACGATGGGCCGGCCGTAATACGAGGTGAACTGCGCCTCGGCGACCATCGGCATCTCCCGCGAGCCATCCGCCCCACCGCCTCGACGGCGGCCACCGGGACCAGCACCTGGCGGGCGATCACGTCTCTGGGTGCGGCCGTCGCTGCGGGAGCGGCGGAACAGGTCACGCTTGCGCCTCCGCGGCGGCTCAGGCGGGCGGTAGGAGTCGAATTCGCTGGTTGTCACGCGCTCTGCCTCACTTCCGGCCGCCGAGGAATGCGAACGCGGTCGCCGCGATCATCCCGGCGGCGGCGATGCCGGCGGTGGCGAACATCTGCGGCAGGTCCTTCGTCGCCACGCGCGGGTCCGGCGGCAGGCCGTAGACCTCGGGTTCGTCAAGCAGCAGGAACACCGAGCCGGTGCCGCCGACGCCGTCGTTGGGGTTGGCGCCGTAGAGGCGGGCTTCGGTCATGCCCTGCGCGTGGAGGTCGCGGACGCGCTGTTCGGCAGTGGCGACCATGTCGGCGCGGTCGCCGAATTTGATCGAGGTCGTCGGGCAGGTCTTCGCGCACGCTGGCTGGTCGCCGGCGACGAGGCGGTCGTAGCACAGGGTGCATTTGTTCGCCGTGCCCGGGTGCGGCACGTCCTGTTCGATCGGCGTGCCGGCGGCGGGGCTTTCGCGTTCGGTCGGGGGGTTGATGGTGCCGTCGTCGCGGCGTTCGATGACGCCGAACGGGCAGCCGGCCACACATGTGCCGCAGCCGTTGCACACATCTGCCTGGACGACGACGGTGCCGAACTCGGTGCGGAACAGCGCGCCGGTCGGGCACACGTCGAGGCAGCCGGCGTGCGTGCAGTGCTTGCACACGTCTGAGGCCATGAGCCACCGGAACTCCGGGGTGTCCGGCGGGGTGAGGTCAGTGTCCCCGATCGTCTCAGCGGCGGCGAGCGCATCGACCTGCCGACCGCCGGCCGGCCCACTGGCAGCCGGCCCACCGGGGGTGGGGGTGTCGTTGCCACGGGTGCGCACGGTCGGCATGCCGAGGTTGACGAGCCTGCGGCCGGATTCGCGGGCGGCGGCGATCTGTTCGGCGTCCTGTTCGATGAAGGCGACGTGGCGCCACGTGTTCGCCCCGAGCCCGCCGGTGTTGTCGTAGGAGGAGCCAAGGAGTTCGAGGTTGCCGTCAGCGGGGTTGCGGTTCCATTCCTTGCATGCGACTTCGCAGGCCTTGCAGCCGATGCAGATCGAGGTGTCGGTGAAGAAGCCCTTGCGTTCGTGGGTGTGCTCCCACCCGGTGGCGACGGCCGGGTCGGCGGTGTCGCTCGGAGCACTGGTCGCAGCGTTGTGATGCTGCTCGGCCGGTGCCGTCATCGGTGCGCTCATGACGAGCCCTCCTCCTTCTCAGGTTCGTGGAAGCTGTCTGCGGCATCGGCGCCGCCTCCGTCTTCATGGGTGTAGACACCCTGCTGGGCTTCCGGCGGAGTATCCCACGGGTCCCCGGGCCGGTCGTCCTGGTGTGCCTTGTCGGTCACGCGGCCTGCGGCGTCGATGAGGCCGGCGCGGCGCCGGTAGTCGTCGACGAGCTCTTCAAGCTCGGGGCCGCGTGGGCGCCGGCCGGGGATGATGTCACAGGCACCAGTCTTCGAATCCTGGATGAGGACGTTGGGGTCGAGTGTGATGCCGAGCAGATCGTTGACGGCGTCGCCGACGATGTGCGCCTGGGCGCCGACACCCCAGTGATACGGCAGCCCGATCTGGTGGACAGTGCGCTGGCTTCCGGCTGCTGCACTGCCGACGCTTATCGGAGTCACTCGCTCGGTGACGAGCAGCCGGACTTCGATCGCAGCGCGCGGGGAGATGATCGTCGCCCAGCCATAGGGTTCAAGCCCGCGTTCGGCAGCCAGTTCCGGGGACACCTCGGCGAACAGCTCGGGCTGCAGCTCTGAGAGATAGGGCAGCCACCGGCTCATACCGCCGGCGGTGTGGTGTTCGGTGAGCCGATAGGTGGTGAAGATGACGGGGTAGACGCCTGCGCCTGCCTGCCCCGGCAGCGGAGCCATGAGGTTGTCCCTGCGGTCGAACATCACTTGGGCCGGGCTGTGCTGCTGGGCGTAGAGCGGATTGGGCACCGGGGATTCCTGCGCCTCGTAATGGGTTGGTAACGGCCCGTCGACGACTCCGGTCGGCGCGTAGAGCCAGCCCTTGCCGTCGGGCTGCATGACGAAGGCGTCAGCGCCGGTCAGTGCCCCCGGCCCGCCCTGAGCCCGTTCGGGTACGGCATCAGGCGCCCGGTCGGCTGGGAAGTCGGGGACATCCTGGCCCGTCCAGCGACCGGTCTCCTCATCCCACCACACGAGCTTCTTGCGTTCACTCCACGGCTTGCCCTGCGCATCGGCAGAAGCGCGGTTGTACAGGATCCGCCGGTTGGCCGGCCACGCCCACGCCCAGTCGGCGGCGATCTCGTCCTGTGCACTGCCGGGCACACGCTTGTTGGCGTGGTTGATGCCATCAGCGTAGATGCCGGTGTAGATCCAGCAGCCACCGGCGGTCGAACCGTCGGCCTGCATCTCCAGGTAGGAGCTCAGCGGCGTACCTGCCTCCGGGCCCGAGGTATGGAAGCCGTTGATCTCGGCGAGGACCGCCTCGGCAGACGGGTCGCCGTGCTCATCGACCGGGTAGTCCCAGGTCAGGTCGAGCAGCGGCCGGTCGCGCGGGTCAGTGGAGTCGGCGAGTTTCTCGCGCAGCCGGCAGCCGAGTTCGTAGAAGAACTGCAGTTCGCTCTGCGCGTCCCCGGGCGGGTGGACGGCCTGTTCGCGCCACTGCACGAGCCGCTGCGTCTGGGTGAAGGTTCCGGACTTCTCGGTGTGGTTGGCAGCCGGGAGGAAGAACACCTCGGTGTCGATGTCCTCGGTCTTGAGCTCACCGGAGGCGATCTCCGGCCCGTCCTTCCACCAGGTCGCCGATTCGATGAGCTGGAAGTCGCGCACGACGAGCCATTTGAGGTGCGACATGCCCAGCCGCTGCATGCGGCCGTTGGCTGAGCCGACGGCCGGGTTCTGGCCGAGGATGAAGTAGCCGTCGACCTCATCTTTCAGCATGCTCATGACGGTCTGGTAGGTGCCGTGGGCGCCGGTGAGGCGGGGCAGGTAGTCGTAGGCGAAGTCGTTGTCCGCCGTCGCGGCTTCACCCCACCAGGCCTTGAGCAGGCTGATCATGTAGGTATCAGCGTTGGCCCAGTAGCTCTTCTGCTCCTTCGAGCCGATCGCCGCCAGGTAGTCCTCAAGGGTGTCGTGGGTGCCGGCTTTGGGCATCGGCAGGTAGCCGGGCAGCAGGTTGAACAGGGTCGGGATGTCGGTCGAGCCCTGGATGGAGGCGTGCCCGCGCAGCGCCATGATGCCTGAGCCTGGCCGGCCGACGTTGCCGAGCAGCAGCTGCAGCGCAGCGGCGGTGCGGATGTACTGCGCGCCCTGGGAGTGCTGGGTCCAGCCGACGGCGTAGGCGAAGCAGGTGGTGCGCTCTCGTCCGGAGTTCTGCGTGATGGCATCGGCGAGGTAAGCGAAGTCCTCTGCTGAGATGCCGCAGACCTCTTCGACCATTTCCGGGGTGTAGCGGGAGTAGTGGCGTTTGAGCACCTGGAAGACGCATCGCGGGTCCTGCAGGGTCGGGTCCTGTTCGGCCGGTTGGCTCGGCGGCACGCCACGGCGTGACCTGTCGACATCGGCATATGCCCAGGTCTGGGTGTCGTACGTGCCGGTGTCCGGGTCGTAGCCGGAGAACAGTCCGTCGAGGTCCTCGGTGTCGGCGAAGTCGTCGCCGAGGATGGTGGAGGCGTTGGTGAACGTCCGGACGTATTCGTCGAAGTACAGGTCGTTTTCCAGCACATGCCGAATGAGCCCGCCGAGCAGCACGATGTCAGAGCCGACCCGGATCGGGACATGCTTGTCTGCGACTGCCGTGGTGCGTGTGAAACGAGGGTCGACATGGATGACCTTCGCGCCGCGGGCCTTGGCCTCAGTGACCCACTGGAACCCGACGGGATGGCACTCGGCCATGTTCGAACCCTGGATGACGATGCAGTCGGCATTGGCCATGTCCTGCAGGGACTGGGTCGCGCCGCCGCGTCCGAACGAAGCTCCCAGACCGGGAACTGTGGCGGAGTGTCATATGCGGGCCTGGTTCTCGATCTGGATCGCCCCGGCTGCGGTGAACAGCTTCTTGATGAGGTAGTTCTCCTCATTGTCCAGAGTCGCCCCGCCCAGGGAGGCCACACCCATGGTGCGCCGCAGGTGCCGGCCTTCGGAGTCTTTGTCCTGCCAGTGGTTGCGGCGGGCTTCGAGGAACCTCTCGGCGATCATGTCGAGGGCGGTGTCGAGATCGAGTGTTGTCCACTCCTTGGCCTTCGGGGCCCGGTAGAGGACTTCGGTGATGCGCCCGGAGGCGTTGACGAGCTGTTCGCTGGCCGATCCCTTGGGACACAGGCGGCCACGGGAGATCGGTGAGTCCGGATCGCCTTCGATCTGGATGACCTTGTTGTCTTTGGCGTAGATGAGCTGGCCGCAGCCCACCGCGCAGTAGGGGCATACGCTGCGCGCGACGGTATCGGCGTCTTCAGTGCGCGGACGCATGTCCTTCGTCTGCTGGGATGTCACAGCTGGACCGCGCCCGGTGGTGTCACCGGAGCGGAACTGCCGGAACACCGGCCAGTCGAGGAAGCTGATGCGCGCCATGGCTTAAGACTACCATCGCCGTGCTGCCGCCGACAGCCTCACGCAGCTGCATCGTCTGAGGTCATGACGACGATTCAGTGTCTCGACGCGCCTATTGAGCGCAGCTGCCGGGTGGGGTTGAATGAGCAGCATGAGTGACACGATCACTGTCGTCGGTGCGATCTTCTCCCGCGGGGAGCAGATACTGGCCTGTCGGCGCGCGCCGCACAAGGCTGCGGCTGGCAAGTGGGAGTTTCCCGGCGGCAAGGTCGAAGACGGTGAGACGCCGGCAGCTGCACTCGCCCGTGAACTGCGCGAAGAACTCAACGTCGAAGTCACCGTCGGTGAGCTGCTCGTCCGCGAGACGACCCCCGCCTCGGGCGCGGCCCACAGCATCGGCCCGGCGATCGACTTGGCCTGCTATTGGGTGACCGCCGCCGAGGTGCCGGTCGCCAGCGCTGATCATGACGCGCTTGTGTGGGTACGTCGCGAGGAGCTCGACAGCCTTGACTGGGCGGCCCCTGATCTTCCGGCGGTTGCGCTGCTGCGCGGAGGTGCGAGCGCAGGTGCGCACCGATGACGGTCGGAGATCCCCAATCTGGCACCGGTGCCGGATCGCCGGGTGGCCTCGTCATCGGTCTGCACGAGCGGGTGCTCGAACGCCGGCTGCAGGAGCTCATCGATAACCGGGCTGATGCCAGCGCGGACATCAAAACTGTCGACGCCGCCGATGCTCCCCATGTGCTCAGCCGGCATGTCGCCGGACACCTGGCGCATGCGCTCGCCGCTGTCGAGGAGGGTGACCGGGTCGATCTCGTCAACCGGATCCTGGGGCTGCTGCCGGAGAACCCAGATGTCGTCCTCGACGGCCCGCAGCAGCTGCTGTCCCTCTACCCGAGTCAAGCGCAGCCTCCGGCTCGGCCGACGACGCCGCTGTCGGATGTCGCACTGCTGACGAACTCACCGCGCGACCCGCAGCTGGGCACCGAGCTCAAGCGGGAGCTCGCGAGCGCGGACCGGGTGGACCTGCTGTGCGCATTCGTCAAATGGAGTGGGATACGCCTGCTGGAACGGGAGCTGGCCGAACTGCGCGACCGCGGTGTGCCGCTGCGGATCCTCACGACCACCTACATCGGGGCGACCGACCGGAAGGCCCTCGACCAACTCGCGACCGACTACGGTGCTGAAATCCGGGTGAACTACGAGACACGCTCGACCCGGCTGCATGCCAAGGCGTGGCTGTTCTACCGTGACACCGGATACGACACCGGTTACGTCGGCAGCTCGAATCTCAGCCGTGCTGCCCTCGTCGACGGTCTTGAGTGGAATGTGCGGATCTCGCAGCCAGCGACTCCGAGTCTCATCGAGAAGTTCACTGCGACCTTCGACAGCTACTGGAACGCTCCCGAGTTCGCACCATACGACCCGGGACTCGATGCTGCGCGTCTCGATGCGGCGCTGCAGGAGGCCCGCGGTGGACCGTCTGCAGCGGCGAGCACCGCCTCGGGCCAGGCGATCGATACGACGCTGCTCGACGTGCGTCCGTATCCGCACCAGCAGATCATGCTCGACGACCTCGCCGCCGAACGCGAGGAGCATGATCGGCACCGCAATCTGCTCGTCGCGGCCACCGGAACCGGCAAGACGGTCATCGCCGCCCTCGACTTCGCGCGGCTCGCCCGCCAAACGCGTCGCAGCGGCCAGGGTGGTCTTCCGCGGCTTCTGTTCGTCGCTCATCGGGCCGAGATCCTCGAGCAGGCGCAGCGCACCTACCGCGATGTGCTCAAGGACGGCAGCTTCGGTGAACTGTTCGTCGATGGACACCGCCCGACGAGCGGTGCGCACGTCTTCGCCTCGGTGCAGTCACTCAGCCGGGTCGAGCAGCTGCAGCAGTGGGCCCGCGATCACTTCGATGTCATCGTCATCGACGAGTTCCACCATGCTGATGCCGAAACATACCGGCGTATCCTCGCCTGGTTTGAACCGGGCGAGCTGCTCGGGCTGACTGCGACACCTGAACGTGCTGATGGGGTCGATGTTGCCGATGAGTTCTTCGCTGGGCGTGCTGCGAGTGAACTGCGTCTGTGGGATGCCCTCGAAGCGGACCTGCTCGTGCCCTTCCACTACTTCGGAATCTCAGACAACACCGATCTGCGCTCCATCACCTTTCGGCGCGGGCGCTACGACACCGATGAGCTGACACGGCTCTACACCGGCAACGACGCCCGCACCCGCATCATCGTGAGAGCGCTGACTGACACCGTCGTCGATGTCGCAGCCATTCGGGCGCTGGGGTTCTGCGTGTCCATCGATCACGCGGAGTACATGGCGCGGAAGTTCACCGAGGTCGGCATCACCTCACATGCGATCACGAGTGAGACTGGGAGTGCGGAGCGCGCGGACCTGCTGCGGCGGTTCAGAGCCGGTGAGATCCGCTGTCTGTTCACCGTCGACATCTTCAACGAAGGCGTCGACATCCCGGAAGTCGACACGGTGCTCATGCTGCGCCCGACCCAGTCGGCGACGATCTTCCTCCAACAGCTGGGCCGTGGTCTGAGGCGAGCTCCTGACAAAGCCGTGCTGACTGTGCTGGACTTCGTCGGGCATCAGAGTACGGAGTTCCGCTTCGACATCAAGCTGCGCACACTAACGGGCGCATCGCGTCGGCGGCTGCAGCGCGATGTCGAACAGGGCTTCCCGTTCCTGCCGGCCGGTTCGCAGATCGTGCTCGACCGCACCTCCGAGGAGGAGATTCTCAAGAGCCTGAAGTCGACACTGAATCTCTCGACCCGCGATCTCATCAGCGACATCCGATCGCATCAGCCGGCTGGGGTCTCGACTGCTGAGTACAGTCTTGCGACGTATCTAAACGAAGCCGATCGGGGTCTGGCGGACATCTACGGCGGTTCGAGTTCCCGCACCTTCAACGGGCAAAAGCGGGCGCGCTCGTGGTCAGCGCTCAAGGACTGGGCTTTTCCAGATGCCGGGTTGTCGCTGAGTGACGACGAGATCGAACTGATTGGCCGGATGCGGGCCTTCACGCATATCGATGACGGCGCACGGCTCGAACACTACCGCGAGCTACTACGTGGAGATCTCCCCTCCGATCGTGTTCTGGCTGCGGACCCGTATGCCGCGATGCTCTTCTATCAGCTGCGCCCCACGGCACCGGCCAGCGAGATCGCCGAGACGATCAGAGGCCTGCGCAGGATGCCGGCGATCACCGGCGAGCTGCTGGGTCTGCTGGAGATCTGCGAGGAGAACGCGCGCACCAGGCCGCAGCGGTTAGCCGGGCTGGAGAACACTCCCCTGCGCAGCCACGCCCGCTACACACGTGAAGAGCTGCTCGCCGGGTTCGGTCTCGGCACCACGCAGCAGGGCATCGCGCCGGGCAACATGCGCGAGGGCGTCAAATGGATTCCGGCCGCGCAGACCGATGTGCTGCTCGTGACGCTGAAGAAATCGGAAAGCGACTACTCTCCAACGACTCTTTACCGCGACTACGCGATCTCGGAGACCCTCTTCCACTGGGAATCGCAGAACGCAACAAGCCCCGAGAGTCCCACTGGGCAGCGTTACATCCATCATCGCCAGCAGGGCTCGCATGTCGTGCTCTTCGTCCGCGTAGCCAAAGAAGGAGACCTCGGCACGGAGCCCTACACCTGTCTGGGCACCGTTGACTACGTACAGCACTCCGGGTCGCGGCCCATGCAGATCGAGTGGAAGCTCGACCGGGCGATGCCGGCCGAGATGCTCGTCGCTGCCCGGGCGGTGGCGTGATCAACTACCACCTCAGCAGATCCGTACCGGTGCACCACTGGCCCGCTCCTGTGCCTTCGTCGACAGTGCAGGATCGATGATGAGGTCGTTGCGGACTAGATGATAGAACCATTGCAGGATAGATGATGGAAGCGTTGCAGAATAAACGATAGAATCGTTGCAGAATAGATGATCGAGCCATGTGGACGTCGTCAACCGTGGCGCGATGGGTTCGGCAAGGCGGTCGTTCGAAGCAGGGGAACGACATGTACAAGCAACGGGCCGTTGACCAGATTCTCGCTGAGCTTCTCAAAGGAATGGGAGCGGTCCTCATCGAAGGTCCACGCGGCTGCGGGAAGACGTCGACGGGTCTCCACCATTCGCGAAGCTCTATCCGACTCGACCACTCACCCGAGCTCATCCAGCTGGCAGAACTCAACCCGACGGCACTGCTTGAAGGAGAAACTCCACGCCTCGTCGACGAATGGCAGCTTGCACCCAGCCTGTGGAATGCAATGCGTCATGAGATCGACGACCGACAACAGCGAGGTCAGTTCATCCTCTCCGGCTCGGCACAGCCCGCTTCCGACGTCACCCGGCATTCAGGGGCTGGCCGATTCGGGCGACTGCGCATGCGGCCGATGGCGCTTGCCGAAAGCGAAGCCTCCTCGTCAGACATCTCCCTCTCAGCGCTCAAGGGTGCGAGTACTGTGTCAGCGCGATCGCCCCTGAGCTACCAGGCGCTGGCAGAACAGGCGGTACGCGGCGGCTGGCCCGGACTGCTTGACGTTCCAGTGCGACAGGCAGTGCTGTTCAATCGCTCGTATTGCGACGACCTGTGTGACTCAGATATCCCTGCCGCCGTCGGCGTTCGCCATGACCCGGCTCGAATGCGAAGGGTGCTGCAGTCGATCGCACGGAATGTCGCTGCCGAGGCGACAGCACAGAGTCTTCGACGAGATGTGTCGGGAGCCGACGCGCCGCTGAACTACGGGACTGTCAACGCCTACCTTGACTCGCTGGAGACCGTGTTCGCGCTGGACAATCTGCCCGCGTGGAGCGTCGATCTCCGATCGAAGTCGCGACTGCGCACAGCACCCAAGCTCCAGCTGGCCGATCCGGCCCTGGCATGTGCCGTACTCGGCGTTGGGGCAGACCGGCTGGCGAAGAGCCCAGAGTACTTCGGTCAGGCTTTTGAGGCGATGGTCATCAGGGATCTCCGAGCACTCGCAAGCGCGGAATCCGGTCAGGTCTACCACTATCGCGATAGCACCGGCCTGGAGATCGACGCCATCATCGAATATCCCGACGACGGCTATTGGGGTGCCTGCGAAGTCAAGCTCGGGCAGTCACAGGTCGAGGCTGCCGAACGCAATCTCATCAAGCTGCGCGATGAGCGCGTCGATCTCGATCGCGCCGGCGAACCGGCATTCCTCGCGGTGGTGACTGGCACGGAATACGCTTACACGCTGCCCAGCGGTGTGCACGTCATCCCGCTCGGCACCCTCGGAATCTGATGGCTCCACACGTCCCGGCAGAGACGCCGATCCTGCAGCTGAACGTCCCCGCGGGGACGTCACCGGCCGAGCAGATCGAGTGCCGCCGAGGCGATCGAGGCGGTGTCGATGCCGTGGATCGCATAGGCCTCCGAGACCGATGACGCCTGCCCGAACTCGGTGACGCCGAGGTTGCGGGCACGATCCCCGCGCACGCCGGCGAGGAACGACAACGTGTGCGGGTGGCCGTCCATGACGGTGACAAGCGGAGCAGGGTGCTCAGCGGGAAAGAGCACGTCGACGATGCTCGTCGCCCCCATCCCGGCCTGCGCTCCGCCGAGCCCGCCGCGGGCCTGCAAAGAGCGGAACACGAGGCTCGGGCTCGTGATGCACACGACGCCGGCTCGGATTCCCCGTTCAGCAAGGTACTCAGCAGCCTGGCACACCTCGGTCATGATCGCACCGGCACCCACGAGGGTGATGTCATCCTCGGCAGCCGGGTGGGTGCTGAGGCGGTAGCCACCAGAGATGACCTGCTGGCGGCGGCGCTCACGCTCGATCTCATCATCAGGCACCCGGGCGAGTCCCTGGTCGACCGGGCGGGTCGAGAGCCGGAAGTACGCCGAGTGTCCATCAGGCCGGCCGATGTGGCGCATCGCCTCGAGCAGCGTCCATTCGAAGTCCTGCGCAAACGCCGGCTCCCAGCTCGTCAGCCCCGGGATCTCCAGCGTCACCGACGGGGTGTTGAACGACTGATGCGCCCCGCCCTCGGGAGCCAACGTCACACCGGACGGCGTGCCGATCATGATCGACTGCCCACCGGCGTACAGGCCGAAGGTCCACGGCTCAAGCGCCCGATTGATGAACGGATCGTAGATCGTGGCGACCGGAATGAGCGGCTGACCCCAGCGCGAGAACGTCGAGCCGAGCTCTCCTGCCAACGAGACGAGATTGACCTCGGCGATGCCGAGTTCGATGTGCTGGCCGCTGGAGGCCTCCTGCCAGCGCAGCACCCGCTCGCGGTCGTCAGCGAACCAATCCTGCCGGCCGGCGATCGACCATACGCCGGTCTTGTTGATCCAGCCGCCGAGGTTCGTCGACGTCGCAACGTCAGGGCTGAGGGTCACAACCCTTTCGGCGAGCTCGGGTTGGGCACGCTTGAGATCGGACAGCACGCGGCCGAGTGTCGCCTGGGTCGAGGTGATGGCCTTGTGGGCGTACCCCAGCTCGGCGGGCACGTCGCCGACCTGGTGGACCGGTGCGGGTGGGCGGGTGAGCCGCTGTGCTGTCGAGCGGCATACCTCGGCGGCGGACGATTCCGGGGCGAAGCGCGCCCACGGGTCCTCCAGCGAGGTGCCCGAGAGCTCAGCGAGCTCGCGCATCTGGCTTTCGGTCAGCTGGGCTGCGTGGTTGTTCGGATGTCCCTCGGTGGCCAGGCCGCGGCCCTTGATCGTATAGGCGAAGATGACGGTCGGGCGGGTGTTATCGATCTGCCGGAACGTGTCGATGAGCGCAGGGATGTCGTGTCCGGCGAGGTCGCGGATGACCTCGGCGAGCGCACGCGGGCTCAATGAGGCGATGACGTCACGCAGCACTGCCGCCTCGTCTGAATCGAGGCCGGCGAGCATGCGTTCGTGCAGCTCGTCGGGGTGGCTGCGCAGCAGCCGCTGATACTCCTCGTTGGGCATGCCCTCCATCCGCTGAGCGAAAGCCTCTCCGCCCGAGGCGGCGAAGAGCTTCTGGATGCGGGTGCCCCATTTGCAGGTGAGGACCTGCCAGTCGGCGGCGGCGAACATACCCTGCAGCCGCTGGATCTGCACATCGGGGATGACGCGGTCAAGCGACTGCCGGTTGAGGTCGACGATCCACACGACGTTGCCGAGTCCGCGCACCTCCGGGTCGATGATCGCTTCCCACACAGCGCCTTCGTCCATCTCCGCATCGCCGAGCAGGGAGATGAAGCGACCGGCCTCCGGGGTCTCGGGGAAGCGGTCGCGCAGATAACGATGCGACAGGGCCGCCCAGATCGGGGCGGTGGCACCGATGCCCACCGAACCGGTGGAGAAGTCGACGGTGTCCGGATCCTTCGACCGCGACGGATAGGGCTGCAGGCCGCCCTTGGCGCGCAGCGAGGGCAGATAACGTTCGTCGAGGTCGCCGAGCAGGTAGTTGATGGCGTGCAGCACCGGGGAGGCATGCGGTTTGACTGAGACCCGGTCGGCTGCCGTGAGTTCGTGGAACCACAGCGCGGTCATGATGCCGACCATCGAGGCCGACGACGACTGATGCCCGCCGACTTTGACGCCGTCGGGGTTCTCACGGCCCCGGTTGGCCGCGTCGATCATCGCGGTTGAGAGCCACAGCACCCGCTGGGCGATTTCGTCGAGGACGGACGCGCCGGTGGCCGAGGCGGATGCAGAGAGCGGGCGGGAGTTCACGCTCGGCGGGTCGAGCTGAGTGGAGGTCTCGAACTGCTGGCGGTCCTCAGCCTGCTCGTCGACAGGGATGTGCTGGGTGCCTGCGGCCTGGGGGTTGTCGGGGCTGTGCTGCATTGCATCTGTCCTTCGCTCGGCGGCGATGTCTCGTCCACGGTAGAGACTACCCGCCGGGTGGGAGCAGAGCGCATTGGAGTCTGTACCGAGGCGGGTGCGGAGCTCACCCGACTGAACTGGCTGACGATCATCACCGCCTGAAGCCGTCTCATCCACAGTCCGGCAGGTGAACGCATTCTTGCCCGGCGCTGGTGAGAGGCGCTTAATGGACGGACAGAGGTGTGCATCGAGTTCTGCCAGGAGGTGCGTCATGATCGCCATCGCCATCATCATTCTGGGTCTTCCGTGCGTCGGCCTGTATTTCCTCATCGGGCACCTCATCTGCCCGAGCCGTGAGCGGCTGCCGTTTCGGAGCATGGATTCGGCCGCGATCGCCCAGACCATCACCCGCGGCTGGAACGCGCTGCCGGTCGGGCCGGCTTCCTCGGTCGGCTTCACGCCGGTGCTGCCGCAGCGCTGAGATCCGCCCGAAGCGCTCACTGGCTGCCGCCGGCGCGCACGATCCCCCGCCTCGGGCCCGGGGCCGACGCTAGGATTGCCGCATGACCCTGGGCATCGTGGCAGCGACCCTCGCTGCGGTCTTCCTCGGCGCTACCCTGCAGCGGCTGTCGGGAACCGGCGTCGGCCTCGTCGTCGCTCCAGTGCTGGCGCTGCTCATGGGCCCGGCGCTAGGGGTGTTCATGGCGAATGCGACGACGATGCTCTCAGGCACCATCATCATGCTTGCCGTCCTCAAGGACGTCGACTGGCGCCGCTACCTCATCTTCCTGCCTGCCGGGATCCTCGGCGCGATCCCGGCCGCCCTGCTCGTCCGCGAGCTCTCCGCGGCGTGGCTCAACATCGTCATCGGTCTCGTCGTGCTCGCTGCCCTCGCCCTGACCTTCGGGACCCCGCGCGTTCGGCACATCCGCTCCCGCTGGCTCACCGCTGCCGGTGGAGCAGCCGGCGCCTTCCTCAACACCTCGGCAGGTGTCGCGGCACCGGCCATGGTCATCTATGCGAAATTCGCACGCTGGCCGCAGCGCTCGTTCGCCGCGACGATGCAGCCGACGTTCGCGACCTTCGGGGCGCTGTCGGTCGGCTCGAAGCTGGCAGTCGGGGCGATGACGATCGCCCAGCTGCCGCCGTGGTGGATCTTCCCGGTGATCTTCGCAGCCGTCGGCCTGGGCATCATCGCTGGCGGGAGGCTCGCCAGGCTCGTGACCGCCGAGGCTGCTCGCAGGCTGGCGATCACGCTCGCTGGCGCCGGGGCCGTCGTCGCGCTTGTGCGCGGGCTCGTCATGCTTGCCGGCTGAGCCACCGCAGTCGAGGCGGTCGGAACCGCGCCGAGGAAACCGTGCCGGTTAGTGGAAGCATCCGCCGGTGCGTGGAAGCATCCGTGCCGGTGCGTGAATGCCGCAGGCGGGCAGACGCTGCCTCGTCTGCCCGCCTGGTGCGTGATGTCAGCTGAGCGCAGCTCAGATCTTCCGGTCGGGGTCGTCAAGCGCGTCGACGTCGACTCCGCGCTTGCGCTGGGCGCTGCGGAAGCCCGAGCGCACGCGCTTGCGGTGCTCGCGGGCCTTGTGGCGGCGGGTCTTCTCCCGCTCGACCTGCTCAGGGGTGGGCTCGTGGTCGCGCAGACCGACCTGCAGGTCGGCGGGCACCTCGCTCATCGTGCCGACGGCGACCTTCGTCTTGTGCCGGATGATCTCCATCCGCACGATCTTCGACAGGAAGTACAGACCCAGCAGGTTCGGCACTGCCATGAGGAACAGGGTGGCATCGGAGAAGGCGACGACGCTGTCGAGCGAGACAGCCGAGCCGACGACCACGGCGGCGACCCACACGAACTGGAAGATCTTCTCAGCCACAACCGAGTTCTTCGTCAGGTATCCCAGCGCCTTCTGGCCGTAGTAGGCATAGGAGAGCACCGTCGAGAAGCCGAAGAGCACCACGGCAACGGTCAGCAGGTACGGGAACCAGGCGGAGACGGTCGCGAACGCCTGGCTCGTCAGGGCCACGCCGGCGCCGGTCGAGCCGTCGCCGGCATCAGCCTGGTACAGGCCGGTGGTGATGATCGCCAGGGCGGTGAGCGTACAGATGATGACGGAGTCGACCAGCGGCTCCCACATCGCGGTGAAGCCCTCGGTGGCCGGCTCATCGGTCTTGACTGCCGCGTGGGCCATACCGGCGGTGCCCACACCGCCGACGTTGGAGAACAGCGCACGCTGGATGCCGACGATCGCCACACCGACGATTCCGCCGGCCACACCCTCCCCGGTGAAGGCGCCTTCGATCATGAGCCAGAAGGCGTGCGGGACGGCGGTGACGTTCATCGCGAGGATGACGAGCACACATGCGGTGTAGAGAATCGCCATCGCCGGGGTGATCGCCGAGGTCCATTCGGCGATCTTCTTGATGCCGCCGATGATGACGAAGCCGGCGAGCAGCGCCATAACGAGGCCGATGAGCCACAGTTTGTCGGCCAGGAAGCTCGAGTCACCGCCGGTGGAGTCGACGATGATCGCTGCGACCTGATTGGCCTGGAACAGGTTGCCGGCGCCGAACACACCGATGAGGGTGGTGAGGGCGTAGAACACGGCGAGGAACTTGCCCAGCCGCGGCCAGCCGACCTCGGCCAGACCCTCACGCAGGTAGTACATCGGCCCGCCGGAGGTCTTGCCGTCGCCGGTGATCTGGCGGTACTTCACACCCAGGGTCGCCTCGGCCATCTTCATCGACATGGCCAGCAGACCGAAGATGATGATCCACAGTGCCGCACCCGGGCCGCCGATCGTGATCGCGACAGCGACACCGGCGATGTTGCCCAGGCCCACGGTGCCGGAGAGCTCGGTGGCCAGCGCCTGGAAGGACGAAACCTCACCGGGGTCGGTCTTGCGGGTGAACTTGCCGCGGATGACGCGCAGTGAGTGCTTCAAACCGGTGATCGGCTGGAAGCGCAGGAAGACGGTAAGGAAGATCGCTCCGACCATGAGCCAGACGACGATGAGCGGCAGACCGACTCCGAAAAGCGGGATCTCGAAGAAGACGATGAATGACAGCCATTCGGCGAATGGGGCGAAGAGACCGTCGATGAACTGGTCAACGGAGGAGCCGGACTGGTCAGCCGCTCCGGCGAGAACGGCAGGTGGAGCAATCATATTCATGTTGTCGGGCGCGTGGTAGACGTACGGCCAAAGGGTCGGTTCGGCTGCGGCGCCAGTGTGCAGAGTAGCAACTCAGGCATTGCCAATCCAATGCTCAGGCTGGAAACGACGCCTATTCGTGACGCGGAATGCGGCAGTTTCAGGCCTAGGCGGGTTCATCTGCGGCGTTCCGCTGGACCCGCCACCCCCGCCGTCCCACCGCTGCGGCAGCACCGCCGTCATCGGCTGCGCAGCGGTGGTCACCTGCGCAGATAGTCGACGAACGCCGCCGCCAGCGGGGCCATTGCGGCCTCCACCTCCGGCTCGGCGTTCGTGATCTCCGCAAGCACCTGTTCGCGTGCCTTGCCGCACCACACCGGCATCGACACATCGGCTCCCCACCCCCGCGCCTGCGCTGCTGTGGTCTCGGGATGGAACTGCGTGCCCCACGCCTGACCGATCCGGAACGCCTGCACAGGTGCGTCGGTGCCGTCGACGAGGTGGACCGCGCCCGGCGGCAGGCCCATCTCCTCCTGGTGCCACAGAACCGCAGGCGCCGAGGCGGGCATCGCTGAGAAGACCGGGTCGCCTGCGGCTTCGGGCCGGGCGGCGACGATGTACGCCCCGACCTGCGGGACACGCCGGCGGCGCAGCTGCCCGCCGGTCGCTGCAGCGAGCAGCTCGCCGCCTAAGCAGATGTTGAAGCTGGGGAATGCTCCCTCGGCCGAGGCGGCGAGCAGGCTGCGCACGTGCGGGAACCACGGGTTGTCCTCATCATCGAGCGGGCCAGCGGCTCCGCCGAGGACGATGAGGCCGTCGTAGTCGGCGCGCAGCGCGGCTGCATCGGCTGGCAGCGGCGGGCCGAGGCCGGCATGTTCGGACCCGAGGTAGGGTCGGGCGACGATGAGCTCGGCACCTGCGCGTTCGAGCCAGTAGCCGAAGCGCCGGGCATCAGTGCCGGCTTCGTGTTCGATGACGAGGATCCGCAGTGACATGTCTCCACAGTAGCGCCGGGGCAGTGTTCATCGGCAGGTCGTGGGCGCCCTTCTGACGTCTGCTGCCGGGCAAGCGCAGACGGGGCTCCCCTCCGTGTGGAGAGGAGCCCCGCAGGCTCAGCTCAATGTCTGTGCTGTGCCGCTGAGGTCAGTCAGCGACGTAGTACATGCGCTTGTTGACGAACTCGTCCATGCCCAGCGGGCCGAGCTCGCGGCCGAAGCCGGAGCGCTTGACGCCGCCGAAGGGCACCTCGGCACCCTCCCCGGCTGGGGTGTTGACGTTCGACATGCCGACGTCGAGCTGCTGGGCGATCTTCTCCGCCCGGGCCCTGTCCTTGGAGAACACCGCGCCGCCGAGACCGAAGTCGGTGTCGTTGGCCAGCGCGAGAGCCTCCTCATCAGAGGACACCTTGTACACGACGGCCACGGGTCCGAAGAGCTCCTCGCGGTAGGCCTCCATGTCGCTGGTGACATCGGTGATGACGGTCGGTGCGTAGTAGGCGCCGTCCCCGCGCTTGCCGCCAGCGCGCAGTGTCGCGCCGTCCTTGACAGCCTGCTGGACCTGCTCATCGAGCCGGTCGGCTGCCTCCTTCGACGACAGCGGCGTGTAGTTGGTCTCGTAGTCATCGCCGGGTCCGCCGGGCTGCATGCCCTCAGCGAGGCTCGTGAGCTCGGAGACGAACGCGTCGTAGATGTCGTCCATGACGATCATCCGCTTGTTGGAGTTGCAGGCCTGGCCGGTGTTGTACATCCGGGTCTCCCAGGCGGTCTTCGCCGCTTCCTTGACGTCAACGGTGTCGAGGATGACGTACGGGTCGGAACCGCCGAGTTCGAGCACGGCCTTCTTCAGGTGCTTGCCGGCCAGCGCACCGACGACCGAGCCGGCCCGTTCGGAGCCGGTCAGCGAGACGCCCTGCACGCGCGGGTCAGCGATGATCTCGGCGATCTGATCGTGGCTGGCGAACAGGTTGTTGTACACGCCTGCCGGCACACCGGTGTCATCCATGATCTGCTGGATCGCCTGGGCTGAGCGCGGGCAGATCTCGGCGTGTTTGAGGATGATGGTGTTGCCGAGCATGAAGTTCGGAGCGGCGAACCGGGCGACCTGGTAGTAGGGGAAGTTCCAGGGCATGATGCCCAGCAGCACACCGATCGGGCGGCGCTCGACGTACGCCTTGCCCTCGGAGAAGGTCGGGATCTCCTGGTCAGCGGCCAGCGTGGGGCCGTTGTCGGCGAAGTAGTTGAAGATGTCGGTGCAGTATTCGGCTTCCTCAACGCCTTCGGGCAGCGGTTTGCCCATCTCGTCGGCAATGATCTGGGCGAGCTCGTCCTTGCGCTCGGTGAAGAGCTCGGCAACGCGCTTGACGACCGTCCCGCGCTCCTCGATCGGCATCTCGCGCCACGACTGGTAGGCCTGGTGGGCGCTGTCGAGGGCGGTGTCGACGTCGGCCTGGCTGGCGGTGTCGAAGGTCTCGACGATCTCACCGGTGGCGGGGTTCTGCACCCGGTATCCTGCGCTGCTCATGGGGTGTCCTTTCGGTTCGGCCGCGCCCGAGGTGCCGGGCGCGTGGATCTGTCAGGGTCAGGTGAAATGGGCTGAAGGTGGTCGTGTCAGGTGTCGGTGTGGTCGGTGTCGGGAAAGCCGAGCGCGTCGGCCATCGCCTGCCGGATCTCCGGGTACCGGAACCGGTAGCCGAGTTCATCCAACCGGGTGGGCACCACCCGCTGGTCGGCGAGCACGAGCTCCTGAGCAGCCTGCTTGCCCAGCAGCACCTCGGGACCCAAGCGCGGAGTCGGCACAAGCGCCGGCATCGAGGCCAGCCCGGCGAGCGCCTGAGCGAACTCGGCCTGGCGCACCGGTTGTGGGGCCGCGGCGTTGACCGGCCCGCTCATCGTCGGGTCGACGGCGGCGCGGGCGTAGATGCGGGCGATGTCGTCAAGCGAGATCCACGACATCCACTGCTGGCCGTCGCCGATCCGCCCGCCGAGGCCGGAGAGGTACAGCGGCAGCTGCAGGCGCAGCGGTCCTGACAGTGCGGTGAGCACCTGGGCGGTGCGCACGGACACCCAGCGCACGCCGAGCGCTTCGGCTTGGGCGGCTTCGGCTTCCCAGGCGCGGCACACCTCGGCGAGGAACCCGCCGCCGGAACCGGCATCTTCGCTGAGTTCCTCGTCGCCGCGGTCGTAGCCGTAGTAGCCGATCGCCGAGGCGCAGATGAACGCCTCGGGCCGGCGGGTCTCCGACAGCTGCTCCATGGTGAGCACGATGAGCTTCGTCGAATCGCGCCGCGAGCGCATGATTCGGTCCTTGGCTGCCGGTGAGAAGCGGGTGCCGATCGTCGCCCCGCCCACGTGGATGACGACATCGGCCCAGGCGAGTGCGCTGGGGTCGAGGATGCCGAGGTCGGGGTTCCACTTGATCTCGGAGGCCTTCCTCGGGGTGTCGCGCACCAGTGTGCGCACCTCGTGTCCGCCGGTCGACAGGAGGGCGGCGACCTGTGAGCCGACGGTGCCTGAGGCACCGGCGATGAGTATCTTCTTCCGCTCCGGCCCGCCGATCGCGGTGAGCTCATCCTGGTAGGCGAGGTCGGCGAGCAGCCGTTCGCTGCGGGCGCTGAAGATCGCCCGCAGGGTCGGCTCCATCGCGGTCGCATCGATCTCGGTCGCACCGGGCAGAATCCCGGGGGCGAAGCTGTAGTCGATGTGATCGTCGATGCGGGTGAAGGCCGAGCCGACGGATTCAGCGCCGGTGACCTCGGTGAAGGTGTGGGTGTGTTCCCAGGAGCTCAGCGGTCCTCGCACCTGCCGGTCGATGAAGGAGTGCTCACTCGGCCCGGCGGCGTGCTCGACGGAGAAGGGGGTGCGCACGAGCCCGTGCGTGCCGGGCAGGGTGATCTTCATCGACGCCTGCGAGCCCGGCGTCAGGGGCTCGGCTTCCTGTTCGATCTGCATCGCCCATTCCGGGCTCAGCCGGGTCAGCGCCCCGGGCCGTCGATGCCATGCGAAGACGGTGTGCAGAGGGTACGGAACGACCAGCGAACTCGTGAAGACTGCCATAGTCCTACTGTTTCAGGAAAACCTGGCAGTAAGCACAGTCCCGGCGGACTCTATGAGTCAGAGCCGACCCCGAATGCGTCGAGCGTCGCTCCGGGGCCGAGGATGCGGGCGGCGAAGCGCTTCATGCTGAGTTCCTCGTCTGTGCGGCAGTGAAGATCTCGACGTGCGACTGGATGCCGGCCCCTTCTTCGGAAGGCACGAACCGGTCAAGGGTCTCTTGGTCGGGGAAGATGATGTCGGATAGCTCGAAGTGGGCGGCTTCCTCTTTCAGGCCCTGGGTGCCGACGTGGTGTCGACGCTGCGCAGCGCGGCGTCAGGGCAGAGCGTGTGGTTGATGAAGACGTAGGCCTCCGGGGTGGGGGCGCCGGTGGCCAGGCACCAGTTGTCCATCCACAGGTTGGCGACCGGAGTCGGGAAGACGAACTGTCAGCGGTCCAGGTCACCGGATGCGAGCAGTCCCTGCCGGGCGTCGCCGTTGAAGACCTGGAGCCGGAACCCTCTTAGCCGGCGGCGTCGATGAAGTCCTGCCAGCTGGTCAGCTCCCGGTCGATGACGGTGCGCTCGCAGACGTAACCGGTGGTGCCCCAGGCCTTGCAGACCGAGTACTGGCATAATCTACTGATTTAGCACTTTTACTCTCTCTTATAAACTGTTTTCGCAACCTGATATGGTCAGAACCACTGATTACATTGTTATGGTGAGTTCTGAAGGAGGCGTCATGACCGCTGAGACCCCTGCGCCGGGTAAGGAGCTCGATGCCAAGTCCAAGGCGATCATCGAGGCCCTCCAGCAGGATGGCAGGCGCAGCTATGCCGAGATCGGCCGCGACATCGGTATGTCCGAAGCGGCCGTGCGCCAGCGGGTCTCCAAGCTCACCGCCGCCGGGGTCATGCAGATCGTGGCCGTCACCTCTCCCCTGCAGCTGGGCTTCAACCGGCAGGCGATGATCGGGGTGAAGGTCAGCGGAGACATCACTGAGACCGCCGAGATCCTCAGCCAGCTCCCGCAGGTCGACTACACCGTCGTCACCGCAGGGGTCTACGACATCCTCATCGAAGTCGTCTGCGCTGATGACGATGAGCTGCTGGCCTTGCTGCGGCAGCTGCGCTCGATCGAGCATGTCGAATCAACCGAGACGATGATGTACCTCAAGCTCTGGGATCAGAAGTACAACTGGGGCACACGCTAGGAAGTGGAGAACCACGTGGAACAGCACAACCTGCAAACCGGCATCCGCGATCACGTGTGGATGCACATGGCCAATCACAAACACCTCTTCGAGGGCGGCCGCACGCCGGTCATCACCCACGGCGAGGGCCACCACATCTTCGACGACACCGGCAGAAAGCTCATCGACGGGCTTGCCGGCCTGTTCGTCGTCCAGGTCGGCCATGGCCGTGAGGAACTCGCACAGGCCGCCTATGATCAGACGAAGAAACTCGGCTTCTTCCCCCTGTGGTCCTACACTCACGAACCGGCCATCCAGCTCTCTGAGCGCCTGGCCGGGTACGCCCCCGGTGACCTCAACCGCGTGTTCCTCACCTCCGGCGGCGGCGACTCCGTCGAGTCGGCGCTGAAGCTGGCGAAGAACTACTTCCGGCTCACTGGCAAGCCCGGCAAGCACAAGGTCATCTCCCGCGCCACCGCCTACCACGGCACTCCGCACGGCGCGCTGAGCGTCACCTCCCTGCCGGATCTGCGCAATCAGTTCGCTCCGCTCGTGCCCGGTGCCCACAAGGTGCCGAACACCAACTTCTACCGTGCCGATGACCGCTTCGCCGGCGATGAGAAGGCCTTCGGCCAGTGGGCCGCCGACCGCATCGAGGAGGCCATCGAGTTCGAGGGCGCCGATTCGGTGGCAGCCGTGTTCCTCGAGCCGGTGCAGAACTCCGGCGGCTGCTTCCCGCCGCCGCCGGGCTACTTCGAGCGGGTGCGCGAGATCTGCGATGAGCACGACGTGCTGCTCGTCTCCGATGAGACGATCTGCGCCTTCGGCCGCATCGGTTCGATGTTCGCCTGCAACGACTTCGACTACGTGCCCGACATCATCACCTGCGCCAAGGGCATCACCTCCGGCTATGCGCCGCTGGGTGCGATGATCGCCTCGGATCGTCTGTTCGAGCCCTTCGGCAAGGGCGGAGAGACCTTCTACCACGGTTACACCTTCGGCGGTCACCCCGTTGCCTGCCACGTCGCGATGGCCAACCTCGACATCTTCGAAAGCGAAGAGCTCAACACCCGGGTCGCCACGAACGCACCGACGTTCCGCAAGACCCTGGAGAAGCTGCTCGACCTTCCGATCGTCGGCGATGTGCGCGGCGAGGGCTACTTCTACGGCATCGAGCTGGTCAAGGACCAGGCGACGAAGGAGACCTTCACCGCTGAGGAGTGCGAACGCGTCCTCAAGGGCTTCGTCTCCTCCGCCCTGTACGAGCGCGGCCTGTACTGCCGCGCCGATGACCGCGGCGAACCGGTCATCCAGCTCTCCCCGCCGCTGACCTGCGGCCCGGAGGATTTCGAGGAGATGGAGCAGATCATCCGCTCGGTGCTCACCGATGCGTGGGAGCTGATCTGAATCTGAATCCCCCTTTCGGCGCAGGAGAGACGTAAACGCCAAGAGGCTCGCACGGTTCCGCGACTGTACGAACCTCCTCCGATTCAAAGGGGTCCGTTTGCAGCACTTCCCGCCGACTGGGGTGCTCTCGTTAGCCACCTGACCTCCAGCTAGACTCATCTCGTCTGATCCCGCCGCCGCATACAGCTGACCGAAAAAGGAATGGCGAATGACACAGCCGGAACCACCCAAGAAGATCTCGGCTCCCCCAGTCCAGGGGCCACGACGAACTCGCCGCGAGCGACGGGCTGCAGAGCAAGCTGCCTCCTCGCCCAAGCAGATTCACTTGCCGGAAAGGGCTCGGCTTGGGTACTCGAGAGTCG
This sequence comes from Brevibacterium sp. p3-SID960, assembly GCF_025144725.1. GTDB lineage: Bacteria > Actinomycetota > Actinomycetes > Actinomycetales > Brevibacteriaceae > Brevibacterium. The sequence continues at coordinate 62,439 of NZ_JALXKS010000011.1, forward strand.
TCGGGGTTTTCGCTGCTATCTTCACTGTGATCGGGTTCTTAATTCTGATGGACGGGGAAGCGAGCTTCGCGCTCTTCAGCGTCTTCTTCTGCGCAATGCTTCTGTGGGTCTCCGCAGCAATAGTCAGAGTCGTTGAAAAGATCTACGAGCTTCTTCACGACCAGGCATACGGTCTGCTGTAACACCTAAGGCTGGGCGACATCATTGTCGCCCAGCCTGACGCGTAAGGTCAGGATTGCAATGAAGCGCCCACTGCCCGCAGCACCATCAGTCAGCTCTTCAGCAGGCGCTGGGGCAGGTCGGCCATTGAGCCGATGACCCCGGTGGCACCGCTGCCGTCTAAGCCAGATTCATCGAGCTTGCCGGTGAGGACACCGCAGACCATTCCAGCCCCGGCCTTCTCTTCGGCCTGGGCGTCAAATCGCCACTTCCAGGCAAAGAGACAGCGGAACATGATTGCCAGCAATGAGGTGTTGACAATTCCCAGATGCGACCCGGGCAGTGATTCAGCAGGCGCGCGCCGATTTTCGCTGTAATGCCACTTCCCGGCAAAGACCAAGTTGTCTCAACTTGACGCCGTAGTAGCATGTGAAGAAGGTCACCAAACTCGCAGGAGGCTCACATGAGTGAGGTTGAAGAACAACTTCGAATTCTTGCCCGAAAGCTTTCCAAGATCCGACCCTCAGTCCTCACCGAAGAGGCGACGAAAACAGCCCTCATCATGCCGTTCATCCAAGACGTACTGGGCTTCGATGTCTTCAACGTTGACGAAGTCATCCCTGAGTTCGTAGCTGACGTCGGTTTGAAAAAGGGCGAGAAGATCGACTTCGCCATCGTCAAGAATGATGAAGTCGCAATTCTCATCGAGTGCAAGAAACTTATCGAGCCACTCAGTCTCGAGAACGCATCTCAGCTTTACCGATACTTCAACGTGACGACGGCGCGGATTGCTGTGCTGACGAATGGCAATGAGTACCGCTTCTATACCGACCTTGACGAACCGAATCGCATGGACGCCAAGCCTTTCTTGGAGTTCACCGTCGAAGACGTAGACAGAGTGGCAGTGCATGAACTGGAGAAGCTCAGCAAACAGAACTTTGACCTTGAGTCAGTGCTGAGCGCTGCGGAAGAGCTCAAGTATGTGTCTGCAGCCAAACGAGTATTCGCCGCCGAGGCCAAAGAGATCTCCTATGACATGGCAACCCTCGTTCTCAACCGGATCTACTCTGGCCGGATCACACAGCGCGTTCGAGAAGAGCTGACACCGCTCGTCGCAAAAGGACTCAGCCGATTCATCGGCGACCAGGTCAACAACCGTCTGTCCGCCGCGCTCGGAAGTAATGAAACGGAAGAAGCTCCGGTTGAAGAGACGGAAGAAGCTCCACCAACAGACGCCGGTGACGACGGTATTGAGACTACCGACGACGAGCAGCATGGTTACTACATTGTTCAGGCGATCCTCAGCAGTGAAATTGCGGTGGAACGTGTTCACATGCGTGATGCGAAGAGCTATTGCGCGATTATCTTCGATGACAACAATCGCAAGCCGATCTGCCGGCTCCGATTCAATAACCCTGAGCGGTTGAGGGTCGGCCTGATGAACGGCGATAAGACTGAGGAAGTCGTCGATATCGACCGTCCATCAGATCTCTATGCTCACGCCGAACGCCTGCGGGAGACAGCACGCCGGTATGTTTGACGCTTACACGTGAGCATTGACGGACGCCAGCGCTCGTCTCTGACGTAGCATTAAGGCATGACGATGAGCGCCCGCCGAGGTTGAAGCAACGTTGCTCGCCCTGAGTCGGCGGGCTCGAGCGGCTGTCATCCGGCGAGAAGTGCGTAGCCTCGTAGAACAGCGCGGCGTAGTAGAACCAGATGAGGCAGCTGCCGCGTGGCGTTCAGAAGTGCATCGGCGGATCTTCAACATCAAGAACTGCGGCGCTGGGCTGCTGGACCCCGAACAATCACATGCAAAACTCCGGGCTGAACTGGCGGCGCGCCACACGAGACGCTCAATATTAGCGAGCGCCGGCGCTAAGACGTGTGCTCACACCCCCCGCAGCCAGGCGGCGTTGGCAAGGAACTCAGCAACGTCGTCGATTGCCGTGTCGCCGAACGAGGCCCGAGGCGAGTAATTCGTCTCGTTCGCGTCACCGTAGGGTTCGGCTCCGACGAGTGCGTAGGCGCCTGGAACTTCGGCAAGCACATGCGAGAAGTCCTCGGAGCCAGTCAGCGGCTCGGACATCTCCGTCCACGAGCCCGCGCCGAAGACCGTGTCGATGACCCGGCAGGCGTAGGCGGTTTCGGTGGCATCGTTGACGGTGACCGGATAGTCGGGCATCGCTTCGATCTCCGCCGTCATCTGATGGGCCTCGGCGATCGAGACGGCCAGCTGCTGGACGTCGGCGAAGAGCCGCTTCTTCGTCGCCGGGGTGAAGGAGCGCAGCGAGATCTTCATCTCCGCGGTCTCCGGGATGATGACCGAGTCAGTGCCGGCCTGCAGCGATCCCAGGGTCGCGACGACCGGTTCGAAGGGGCCGAAACGGCGGGCGACGAGCGTGTTGAGGCCGATGCCGATCTCGCAGGCTACTGGCACCGGATCGAGGGCGAGGTGCGGCACTGAACCGTGTCCGCCTCGACCGCGGATGACGATGCGCAGCTCATCGCAGCCGGCCATCAGCGTGCCCGGGCGCAGATGCCAGGTGCGCGGGGCGAACATCCCAGAGTAGACATGGGCGCCGAACGCGGCTTCGATCGGCTTGCCACCCGCCTCCAGCAGCCCGTCGTCGATCATCCACTTCGCTCCGACGTAGGCTTCCTCGGCCGGCTGGAACATGAACAGCACATCGCAGGACAGCTCGCTGCGGCGCTTATGCAGCATCCGCAGCGCGCCGACCAGGCCAGCGGTGTGAATGTCATGGCCGCAGGCGTGCATGCGACCGGGGATCTTCGACGCCCATGGAATATCGACATTCTCTTCGACCGGCAGCCCGTCCATATCGCCGCGCAGCAGCACCAGTGGGGTATCAGCACTCGAGTCCGGAGCCCGCAGGATGACGATGATCGAAGACTGGCGCTCACCGGTGGTGATCTCCAAGCCGTCGAGATCGCTGATCGCTTTGAGCACCTTCGCCTGAGTGCGCGGCAGTTCGGTGCCGAGCTCGGGATGCTCGTGCAGGTCATGGCGCAGCTCGCGCAGGAAGGCGCGCAGTTCGTCGTTGACGGTCAGCGGTGCGGCGGTGGGCTCAGCAGTCATATCGGGTCTCCTTGTGAAAGGTGCAGGGATGGGGCCGTGCAGAAGCCAGGGTGGCACAGAGAATAACGCCCGCCGATCGGCGGGCGGTGCGTCACCGCACGCGCCTACCGGCCTGCCACACACCGATGGTGTGCTGGCGGATCTTCTCGGCTCCGCCGTCACGCAGGTCGGTGTCGAAGAGCACAAGGTCAGCTGTCTGACCGGGTGCGATCCGCCCGATGTTCTCGTCATCGAGCAGGCGTGCCGCGACCGAGGTGGCGGAGGCGAGCGCATCGACAGGGGCCATGCCGTTGGCGATCATCAGCTCGATCTCCTCGAGATTCTGCCCGTGCTCCCCGACTCCGGCATCGGTGCCCATCGCGATCTGCACACCGGCCTCGTAGGCGGCGGCGATCGAAGCGGCGTGCGTCTCAGCGACCCGCCGGGCCTTGTCGACGACGGCTGGCGGCAGTGGTGCGCCGGCATCGGCTGCGGCGATGACGGACATCGGGGCCTGCAGCGTCGGAACGAGGAAGGTACCGGCCTCGAGCATCATCTCGATCGACGCCTCGTCGAGGTAAATGCCGTGTTCGATCGAACGAACCCCAGCCCGCAGCGCGTTCTTGATCCCCTCAGTGCCCTGGGCATGGGACATGACATAGGAGCCCTGGGCGTGCGCCTCGGAGACGATGACGGCGATCTCCTCCTCGGTGAACTGGGAGTGCCGGGGGTCGTCGGTCGGCGACAGCACCCCGCCGGTCGAGCAGATCTTGATCTGATCGGCACCAGCGCGCAGGATCTCTCGCACCTTCCGCAGCACGCCTTCTGGCCCGTCGGCGACACCGTCGGGTCGGCCGGGATGGCTGGTGAGCATCGGCATCGAGCAGCCTGAGGGCATCTGCCCGTCACCGTGCCCGCCGGTCTGGGACATGATCGAGATCGCCAGGCGCAGATCGGGGCCGCTGATGAGCCCGGTCTGCAGAGCGTGACGCACGCCGGCGTCGGCGCCGCCGGCATCACGGGCAGTGGTGACACCGGCGCAGAGGGTGCGCTGCAGGTGGACGACGGACTTGTAGAACTGCAGTGAGAACGGTTCGGTGACGGCGGTCAGCGATCCCGCGTCGGAGAAGCACACGTGGACGTGGCAGTCGATGATGCCCGGGGTCAGGGTGTGGCCGTACGCGTCGATGACCTCGACGTCACTGCTGGCAGCATCCGCGCCTGAGTCGGCCGGTGAGTCCTCTTCCGCCACCGGTGCCTCGGTCGCGGTGAGCGACTCGATCACGCCGCCGGTGACGCGCACGTCCTGCAGCTGGGGAAGGAAGTCCTCCCCGTCGAACACCCGTACTCCGCGCAGCAGCGCCCTGCCCGTCATCGACGTGGATTTCTCCACCATGTGGCACCTCTTCCATCAGCAGACATCGTTGTCGTGGTTGCTGACACGCTATCGGGTCGTGGCTGCTCACACGCTATCGGGGTGGGTCGCGTGCGGCGAAGCTATAGGGGTGCGTCGCGTGCGGCGAAGAGGATTCTCAGCAGCGTGGGGACGGGCGCGCAGCAGCGCGGGCGCGCGGAGCATGGACCGCCGACGATGCGAAACAGCCCCCCACCGAGGTGTTTCGCCTGGTGAGGGGCTGTTGTCTCAATGTGCGCGAGGGGGGACTTGAACCCCCACGATCTTGCGATCACTGGCACCTGAAGCCAGCGCGTCTACCAATTCCGCCACTCGCGCGAGCAGCACCAGGAAACTCTAACACCCTGCCCGCGGCAGCGCCAATCCGGTGGCACAGGACACAGCTGATACCGCTCTGCGGGGTTGGCCGGAACAACCGGTAACAACCGCAGAGGCCCACCTCAGGCGCGACAGCGGTATGGCATTCTGGGCAGATATTCATCACAGTCGGCATGTGATTGACAAGGTATCGCGTTAGCATGGAGTGTTGACAGCTCGCACGCTGATCCCTTCAACGTGCACGCAGAACCGACCGCACGACCCGCTGCCGCAGCCCGCTGCCGCAGCCCACGTGCCGCAGCCGGCAGGAGAGGAGGCACCGGATGGGCGTACTCGATCGCTTCGAACGCCGCATCGAACGCGTCGTCAACGGCGCCTTCGCCAAGGCCTTCCGCTCCCAGGTCGAGCCCGTCGAACTCGCCGGCGCACTGCGCACCGAGTCCGACAACCGCGCAGCCGTCGTTTCCCGCGGGCGCACGCTGACAGCCAACAGCTATACGATCGAACTCTCCGCCAACGACTTCGACCGCCTCGAGCCGATCCAGGCCGAGCTGCGCCGCGATCTGCGCCAGGTCGTCGGCGACCATGCCGTCGAACAGGGCTACAGCTTTGTGGGCCCCATCAACGTCGGCTTCGAACGCGCCGAAGACCTCGACACCGGCATCTACCGGGTGCGCTCCAACACGCTGCGCCCCGACGGCTCGCCGGCCGCGCAGCCGCCCAACCGGGGCGGCTACGACCCTGAGAGCCGCGCCAACCCCATCGTCGCCGAGGAATGGGAGCAGCGCACCGGTCACACCTCTTCGCGACCGAACCCGCAGGTCGCCGCCAGCCGCGCATCCGGCCACGCGCCCGCCGCCACCTCCGTCCCGGCTCCGGCATACCCCGGCGCTGCCGGTGCGACGATGGGCCGCCCCCGAGGCGCCGAGCACCCCGGATCGAACGTCCAGTGCAGCGCCGAGATCAACGGTCGCAGCTACCGCCTCGGGGAGGGCACCACCGTGTTCGGCCGCTCCTCGAACAGCGCCGACATCGTCCTCGACGACTCCGGCGTCTCGCGCCGGCACTTCGAAATCACAGTGCGCGACGGCCACGCCACCGCTGCCGACCTCGGGTCGACGAACGGCACGCTGCTCGACGGCCGCCGCATCACCTCTGTCATGCTCACCGATGGGGCGCGGCTCACCGCCGGCGACACAGAGGTGCTGTTCCGGCACCGGGAAATGGGAGGCTGATGAGCGAGTTCACCGTCCTGGTGCTGCGGTTGGCGTTCTTCGTTCTGCTGTGGCTCTTCGTCTTCCTCATCGCCGGTGTCCTGCGCCAAGACCTCTTCGGCCCACGTCGCAGCCGCAATCGAGCGTCCCGACGCAGCCGGAAGACCGCTGGCAGCCCCGCTGCTGCGCCTGCCGGCTCGGCCTCCTCGCAGCCACACCACCCGCCTGCTGCCGCGCCGCAGCAGCCCCACTCCCTCGTCGTCACCTCCGGTGCGCTGCAGGGGATGGTCATCGCGCTGGGCACCGCGCCGATCACGATCGGCCGCTCCGGTGACAACACCCTGGTACTCGACGACGACTTCGCCTCCGGCCATCACGCCCGCTTCGTCCCCTCCGGCGGCCGCTGGTACGTCGAGGACCTCGGCTCCACCAACGGAACCTTCATCGGCGAACAGCGCCTGTCCAGCCCCGTCCCCATCTCCCCCGGCACCGCCGTGACCGTCGGCCACACCACCATGGAGCTACGTTCGTGAGCAGTCCCCACCCCATCATGCTGCGCTCAGCCGCTCGCTCCCACGTCGGCGCGGTGCGCAAGAACAACCAGGACTCCGGCTATGCCGGGCCGAACTTCCTGCTCATCGCCGACGGCATGGGCGGGCACGCCGGAGGTGACGTCGCCTCGGCGATCACCGTCGCCCGGCTCTCCGACCTCGATGCCGACGATCACGAACACGACGCCTCCGAAGCGCTGCGCACCGCGATCCTCGACGCCAATGAGCGCATCACCAACTCGGTGGCCGAGAAGCCCGAACTCGCCGGAATGGGCACCACTGTCACTGCGCTGCTGCGCGCCGGTTCGAAGCTGGCTCTGGCCCACATCGGCGACTCGCGCGGCTACCTGCTGCGCGACGGCGAACTCGACCTCGCCACCCATGATCACACCTTCGTGCAGATGCTCGTCGATGAAGGCCGCATCACCGCCGAAGAGGCCGAACAGCATCCGCAGCGCTCGGTTGTCATGCGCGTGCTCGGCGACGTCGGCGCGGCACCGGAACTCGATATGTCGATCCGCGAGGCGCGCATCGGGGATCGGTGGATGCTGTGCTCGGACGGGCTGACCGGATTCGCCGACATCGACGAGATCAAGCACACCCTGGCCACCGTCGACGACCCCGGCGCCTGCTGCGACCGGCTCGTCGAAATGGCCCTCGACGGCGGCGGCGCAGACAATATCACCGTCGTCATCGGCGATGTCGTCGCGGCCGACGAGAGCGCTGAGACCACCAGCGGCGAATCGGTCGGCTCCGTGCGCGACAACCCGCAGTTCGCGCTGCTGGGCCAGAAGGACACCCCCACCGAGCTCATCGACACCGGCCAGTTCGACACCATCGGCGAGGAGAACACCGCCACCCACCCACTCGACACCGTCAACCCGCCCGACAACGGCGCACCTGCCGCGGCGAGCGGCGCCTCGGGCACGGCCGGCGGCCCCCGCGGGGGCCCCCCCCCCCGGGGCCCGAGGCGGGAGCTGGCGGCCCAGGCGACCGGTGCC
>NZ_JALXKS010000012.1 GCF_025144725.1 Brevibacterium sp. p3-SID960
GCCGCACGCAGACGGCGAAGCCTTCGACGGCCGTCTCGACATCCTCGAGTGTCGGCATCGACGGAGCCACCCGGATGACGGCGTTGTCCGGATCAAGCTTGTACGGGTGCGTCGAACCAGCAGGGGTGAGCTTGACCCCGGCCTCGGCGGCGAGCTTGACGACCCGGTCGGCAGTACCGGGCATCACCGAGACGGTGATGAAATACCCGCCGTTGGGGTCCGTCCACGCCGCGATGTCATCGTCGCCCAGACGCATGCCGAGGATCCGGGAGACCGCCTCGAACTTCGGGCGCAGGATCTCGGCATGCTTGACCATATGGTCGACGACACCGTCAGCATCACCGAAGAAGCGCAGATGGCGCAGCTGGTTGGCCTTGTCGGGCCCGATCGAGGCGGCCGCGAGATGACCGGTGAACCAGGCGATATCGGCATCCGAGGCGCCGAAGAACGCCACCCCGGCACCAGCATGGGTGATCTTCGATGTCGAGGCGAAGATCCACACCCGGTCCGGGTTGCCGGCCTCAGCGGCCATCGACAGGATGTCGAGCACCTCGGCGCGCGGCTCGCGCAGGTGGTGCAGGGCGTAGGCGTTGTCCCACAGCAGCTTGAAGTCCTCTGCCGCTGTCTTCATCGCCGCGAGACTGCGTGCGCGCTCATCGCTGATGGTGATGCCGGTCGGATTCGAGTACATCGGCACCAGCCACATGCCCTTGATCGTCGGGTCGGTGGCCACAAGCTCCTCGACCTGCTCGAGGACCGGGCCCTCGTCGTCCATCTCCACGGAGACGAGTTCGAAGCCGAGCGCCTCCGCCAGGTCGAAGTGACGATCGTAACCGGGCACCGGGCACAGGATGCGGCGCGGCTGCTGGGCCCACGGGGTGGTGCCTGCCGAGGTGCCGAACAGGCAGGCGAAGCTCAGCGCCTGATGCATGAGCGTCAGCGACGAGTTGCCCTGGGCGAGCAGCTGAGATGCTGGGACCTTGAGCAACTGACCGAAGATCTCCCGCAGCTCGATGAGCCCTTCCAGCCCGCCGTAGTTGCGCACATCGACGCCGCTGGGGGAGAGGCAGTCATCGGCGGTCACGTTCGTCAGCAGGTCCGCGGCCAGATCGAGCTGCTCGGCCGACGGCTTCCCGCGCGTGATGTCGAGGGCGAGTCCGCGCCCGGCGAACGCCTCGTAGTCGGCGTGAGCCTGCTCCAACGCAGCCTCAAGATCGGAACGGGACAGGTCAGTCAGGGACATGGGGGAGATCCTCTCACAGCGCGACGAGATCGGTGTCTCCTATACTACTGACGTGCCACGATCCCCACGCGCCCAGTCACCTCTGATCGCCGTGCTGTTGGGCATCATCACAGCCATTGTGCTCGGTGTGCTCATGTGGTTCCCCCAGCGCTTCGGCCTCGGCGCTGTCAGCGGCATCGCCCACCTGCAGTCCTTCCGGGCGCTGGCCACCGCCGCGCTCATCGTCTTCCTGGCGCTGCTGTCCTTGAGCTTCGTCATCGGCCGCGGTGTGCGCTTCTGCGCCGGCTTCATCACCGCATCGCTCGTCTTCGTCGCCGTCAGCCTCGGCGTGCTCGGGCTGCGCGGCGGCACCCCGCCGAGCCAGCTGCCCGCAGCGCCGGGTGACCTGCGGGTCATCTCAGCGAACCTGTTCTTCGGCGCCGGCAGCCTAGATGACGTGCTCGGTCCCGATGCCAGGGGAGCAGGGGTCATCGCCCTGCAGGAGACCGACCGGCAGACTCTCGTCGAGGCTCTGAAGCAGCGCGGTATTGCCGAGGACTACCGCATCGCCGACCGGGCGGTCTTCGAAGGCGAGGCTGGCACCGTGCTGGCCGTGCACAACTCCCTGCAGCCGGAGGAGCTTGACGACCCCGAGGCATCGCGCGCCTTCGTGGGAATGCGCACAACGCTCGGAGACATGTATGCCGTGCACACACACGCACCGATCCAGCGCAGCCTGCTCCAGCACGAATGGCAGCGCACCGTGTCTGCCGCCACCGATCTGTGCCAGCCCGGCACCAGCGTCCTCGTCGCAGGCGACTTCAACTCCACACTCGACCACGCCCCGTTCGCACTGCAGGACGGCTGCGCCGATGCTGTTCGCAGCCTGCGGGTGTCCGGAGCCGGCACGTGGCCCGCGAGCTGGCCGGGCCTGCTCGGCGCCCAGATCGACCACCAGGTCTACGATCGGGCGGCTCTGCATCCGATCGGCGGGCAGATCCTTGAGATCTCCGGCTCCGATCACCGGGGCATCGTCATCGACTACCACCTGCCGCCGGAGACGCCGACGTGACGCCCCAGCCCGCCGAGAGCGCACTGCGACGCGGAGCAGGTCCCAAGATCCCGCGGCAGGCACGGACGGCGCACGGGCGCCGGTTCGGCACGACCGCCGAACTCTACGACGCCGTCCGGCCTGGATACCCGGCTGCCGCCACCGATGCCGTGCTTACCGGTGCTGCCGATCGGCCGCTCGATGTCTGCGACCTCGGAGCCGGCACCGGTCTGCTGAGCCGCGATCTGACGCGCGATGACCGGGTCGGCGAACTTATTGCCGTCGATCCCGATGAACAGCTGCTGGACCGCAATCCCGCCCAGGTGCGCGTCGGCGCCGCCGAGGCGATCCCGCTGCCTGATGGCTCCGTCGATCTCGTCACCGCCGCCCAGGCCTGGCACTGGTTCGATCCGCAGGCGGCCGGTGCGGAGATCGCCCGCGTGCTGCGCTCCGGCGGCCGGCTGGCGATCCTGAATAACCAGCTCGACGTGCGCCTGCCGTGGGTGCTGCGCCTGGCCCGGATCATGCATGCAGGCGACGTCTACCGGCCCGGCTGGCAGCCCCACCTCGGGCCCGGGTTCACCACTGAACCCACCCAGGAGCACCTGTTCACCACCATGGTCACCGTTGACACCGTCGTGAAACTCGCGGCCACCCGGTCCTATTGGCTGCGCTCGAACGAACGCACCCGTACCCGGGTCGAGGCCAATATCCGCGACTACCTCGCCCACGAGGTCGGATTCGACACCACCGGAGCATTCGAGCTGCCCTACCTGTGCCTCGTGAGCATCTCACACCTGCCGACCGATCAGTAAGACATCTCTGGTCGCAGGCACGCCCACCCGCGTCCGGGGGAGTGCCGCCATGAGAGGATGGAGACACAGTCAGGAAGGAGACGTCATGCGTGGAATCCAGCTCACTGAGCACGGCGGACCGGAGGTGCTGCAGTGCTCCGAACTGCCCGAACCGCAGGCAGACGGGAAGGTCCTCGTCGAGGTCAAGATGGCCGGCATCAACCGCCGCGACGCTCTCATCCGCGAAGGGGCCGGCCCGCAGTACCGTCCACCCCTGCCGCTCATCCTCGGCTCCGATGCCGCCGGCATCCGCCGAGACACCGGTGAGGAGGTCATCGTCTTCCCCTCACTCAACTGGGGAGAATCTGACGCCTGCGCTGGCCCGGACTTCAGCGTCCTCGGCGGTCCGAGCAACGGCACCTATGCCGAGCTCATCGCAGTGCCGGAGGAGAACCTGTTCCCCAAGCCCAAGCGGATGGCCTGGGCCGAAGCCGGTGCGCTGGCGCTGTCGGGAGTGACCGCTTACCGCGCCCTGTTCACCGTCGGGCAGCTGAAGAAGGGCCAGACGGTCGTCATCCTCGGAGCCGGCTCCGGACTCTCGCTGCTGGCCCTGCAACTGGCGGTCAAGGCCGGTGCGCGTGTGGCGGTGACCTCGTCGAATCACGACAAGATCAACCTGGCCAAGGAACTCGGCGCTGTGGCCGGAGTGGACTACACAGTCGACGACTGGGAGCTGACCCTGCGCGACGAGACCGGCGAGGCCGATCTGGTTTTCGACTCCGTGGGCTCGACGCTGCAGGAATCGGTCATGATGCTCAAGCCCGGCGGCGCCGTCGTCGCCCTCGGCGGGACCGAGAACCAGGGAGTCGTCGAGGACTTCGACATCCGCACGCTCTACCTGGCCCACAAGCGGGTGCTCGGCACCGCCATGGGTTCCCCGCGGGACTTCGCCGGCCTGCTCGACATGGTCGAAGACGGTTCGATCGACCCGGTCATCGACTCCGTCTACCCGCTTGACGAGGCGGCAGAAGCCCATGCGCAGCTCGACTCGAACCTGCGCTTCGGCAAGATCGTGCTGAGCACCGACTGATCCACTGCACAGGCACTGCTCCGGTTCCTCTTTGCACCGGCTGCTGAGACACGAAACGGGCCGCACACCTGCTCAGGTGTGCGGCCCGCCGGCGTAATGAGCTGGGCGCCGGAGCGCTCAGCCGTTCAGACCTGAGTGTCGTCGCCGGAGATGACCTCTCCGCGCTGGGTGTGGTTGACCGAGATCTTGCGCGGCTTGGCCTCTTCTGCCACCGGGATGGTCAGCAGCAGCACGCCGTCCTCGTACGCAGCGGTGATCTGGTCGAGGGCGATGCGGTTGCCCAGCGTCAGCTGGCGGGCGAACGTGCCCGTCGGGCGCTCACGGCTGAGCCACTGCACCTCGGAGCTCTCCGTCGAGGCGGTCCGCTCGGCGCGCACCGTCAGCGTGCGATCCTGCACGTCGACATCGATGCTCGACGGGTCGACGCCGGGCATATCGATGCGGGCGACGAAGGCGTCACCGTCGCGGTACAGGTCCATCGGCAGGGCGGTGCTGTTGGGGGTGCGGGTGATGTCGGAGAAGAACCGGTCGAGGTCGCGGATCGGATCGAACTTTGCAGCCATAGCAGGCTCCTTTCGGTCAGCTGGTCGCTTACGTTGAGTCTAACGCGCTCAAGTTTGGTTTCATTCCCGTCTCGTGACCAGTTTCCTGGGAATCACCTCAGTCTCCATAGAGTGGGCTCATGGACTTCGTCAGCGTCGTCGGCGCGCTCATTCCCGTCGCCGGCCTCATCGCGTTCGGCTGGGTGCTGCGCCGGCTGCGGCTGCTGAGCGATCCTGACTTCTGGTCCGGTGCTGAGAAGCTCGCCTATTTCGTTCTCCTGCCGGTGCTGCTCTTCCGCAACATCTCCGCCGTCGACATCTCCCACGTCGACATCGGCCGCCTGGCAGCAGCCCTCGTCCTGCCGACCATCGGCATCACGATCATCCTCTTCGCGCTCAACCGGGTGCTCGCCTCCGACCGCTCGTCCTTCACCTCGGTCGTCCAGGGCGCGATCCGCTTCAACACCTACATCGGGCTGTCGCTGTCGGCGACTCTCTTCGGCCCCGAGGGCGCAGCCCTTGCTGCCATCGTCGGTGCCGTGCTCGTCCCGCTCGTCAACGTGCTCTCCTCGATCGCCTTCGAGCTCTTCCTCGTCGACAAGCGCTCCTGGCTGGCACTCGGCCGATCGGTCATCCTGAATCCGCTCGTGCTCGGCTGTGCTGCCGGTGCGGCGTGGAACGTGCTGCCGGTGACCACGCCCGAGGCGGTGGCCGGGATGATCGATCCACTCGCCGCGGCCGCGCTGCCGATCGGTCTGCTGTGCGTGGGGGCCGGCATCAGACGGTTCTCAGTGCGCGAACATGCAGTCGCCTTCTTCTCGGCGACGGTGCTCAAGCTGCTCATCGTCCCGGCGGTCACGGTCGTCTCGCTGCTGGCATTCGGTCTCAGGGGAGAGGCAGCGGTGGTCGGTCTCATCTTCCAGTCGATCGCCACAGCCTCCAGCGCTTACGTCATGGCGCGACAACTCGGCGGCAACGCCACCCTCATGGCTGCCCTCATCGCAGCTCAGACGGTCATCTCGATGCTGACGCTGCCGATCGTTTTGACGGCTGGTGCGCAGCTGCTGCTTTGAGAGACTTTCGGATTCCTCACATTCACCGGATTCCGCGTGCATCTCCACAGGGGCACGGACTAAGATCAGCACCGTCCTCGCATCCCCGTCTGCACCCAGGATCGTCTCCTCATGCCGCGTCGTCCCCGCGCCGCTGTCGCCTCAGCGGCAATCGCCGCCCTGCTGCTCAGCAGCTGCGCCTCGAACGGCGCCACCCGCGAGGCGACAGCACAGGTCACCGCACTCGCTGATGGCCGCACACCGTTCGCGGCTGCAGCCGAACCTGCCGATGTGCTCAGCCAGCGGCACGAATCAGACAGCCCGCTCTACACGCTGCGCTTTCCCGAAGTCCGGGGCGCCGAGGCGTTCAATCGCACGATCAGCGACTTCGTCAGCGACCTGCGCCAGCAGCGGATCCCGCAGTCCGATGCGAGGCACCAGAATGGGAAGAAGGACCTGCCAGGGGAGTACGAACTCGACTGGCAGGTGACCCAGAATAGCCGCGGCCACCTCTCGTTCCTGCTCCATGACCGCAGCAGCCTGCCCGGTGCCGGGCCGGAGGCCTATTACACGAAGGTGCTCGACCGCGATGCCGGGATCGAGATCCCGCCGACTGTTCTGTTCACCGACACCGGGAAGCGAGAACTCGCCGCCCATGTGCTGGAGGCACTGAAGCGGAAGGGCTACCGGACCAGTGCCCACGACGCTGCGCACCTGAGCAGTGTGCAGATCGATGCCATCACCGCCGGCACCACCGCCGACGGTCGCGGGGGACTGGTGGCCCACCTGGGCAGCGGCATCCTCAACGCCCGCGGCGACGAACCGGTAGCCATCAGCTTCACCGGTGAGCAGGCTCGCGGCTGGCTGACTGCCGCCGGACGCGACTGGCTGGACGATGCGGCACCCGGCCCGCAGCTGAAAGCCGGTGAGACGATTCCTGAGCACGTCACGCGCGACCGCAGCGATGTCGACTGCGCTGAGACCAAGTGCGTGGCCCTGACCTATGACGACGGGCCAGGAGAGGCGACCCCGCAGCTGCTCGACGGCCTGGAGGCTGAAGGCGTGCCGGCCACGTTCTTCGTCAAGGGCACCTCGATCGCCGGCAATGAGGCGACGCTCAAGCGGATGGCCGAGGCCGGCCATGAGATCGGCAGCCACACATGGAACCATCCCCAGCTGACGAAGATCTCGCGCCCGGCTGCTGAAAAGGAACATGCCCGCGTCAACGGGGCGATCGAGAAGGTGACAGGGGAGAAGCCCACCGTCTTCCGCCCGCCCTACGGTGCCTATGCCACCGGCGTTCCCGACGGCGGTCTGCCGTCGATCATCTGGAGCCTGGACACCAATGACTGGCAGAATAAGAAGGCACCGGAGAAGACCGTCAGGGCCGCAACCACCAATGTGCGGCCCGGCGACATCATCCTCATGCACGACATCCACAAGCCCAGCGTCGACGCCAGCCCGGAGATCATCGCCGAGCTCAAGGAGCAGGGCTTCACCTTGGTGACCGTCAGCGAGCTCTTCGGCCGGGAACTCAAGCCAGGCCAGAGCTACTACAGCGATGAGCGGATGGAGGGCAGCCGCCACATTCCGCGCTGGGCTGGGTGAGAGCAGATCACGTCGCCCGGCGGCTGCGAGGAACCGGCAGGTCGGCTACCAGCTGTGTCTCAGCATTGGGTATCCTTGTTTCGAGACACGCAATGGCCCGCTCAACAACCCGTTTCAGGAGGTGCATCACGTGGAAGACATCATCATCTCCATGTGCATCGTCGGTGCAGTCATGTTCGCGCCGATGATAGCAACGCTTTTCATGCCGGCCGGACGCGGTCGTACGACCGTAACCAGCCAGGACGACTGAGGAACGCACTCGTCTGCCAGCCTCGCTGAGCGGGACGATGACGAAACGGTGCACTGCCACAGCGGCGGTGCGCCGTTTCGCATTCACGAACACGCCTGCGCATCGGTGAGGGAGAGCGACAGGGCGGCTGTGCCGGGAGGCGGGGTAAGACGCCATAACATGTAGTTTACATAATGTATATTATCGGCAGGTGCGGCGGCCGCGGGTCCGGGCGAACAGCGGTCTGGCGATCGGAATGAATCTGTGAGGCTGGACATACCGCTGCATCCGACGCAACTCCGCCAGACTGCGCATTCGCATTCAGGTGCGAGCTTCTTCCGTCGCCAGCCGCCGGCCTTCGCGGGCACTGCGTGCAGTCGCCTTGCTGATGCCGGGCTGATCCGGGGTGATCCGGTTGCCTCATGCGCAGCCTGACGCGCTCAGTCACTCGCACCTGACGTGCGGTGATGCTCTCACGGTACCCTTGTCCTCGCTGCCGTGGTCGCGCGCCGCTCTGTGGACCTGCGCTGTCAGCGCCGAGCGTCATGGCCACTATTATGTCAACTACAAGACGGGCTTCTCGCCAGCTTGCTCACGGTCTCGATGTGCGTGCTCGCGACGCGATGACCGTGCAGAACGCCGTGCAGGGTTGGCCGGTGCCCGGTGCCCGGTGCGCGGCGCAGCAATCCGTAAAGGCTCGCCGGGCAACCGCCTCGGGAGTGGCCCCTGCTCCCCCGCGCCGTCGGCAGCCCGCATTTCTATTCTGGAATGTTTCCGCGTTAGGCGTTCTTTGCCTTACTGGAACCGGCTGAAGGGCTGCTATAAGCTCGAAACTGCGCACATGCCCGCAGGACGAATCGCTGTCAACGCGATTGTCGCCTCATCCGGACCGAAGGCGAATCTCCTGCACCTCACTACTGGTCCGATCACTCACACGATCGAAAAGGAGCAGTTATGGAACTCACCCAGAACATGGTCGCCGCAGTCAGTGACCAGGTCACCATGGAACTCGAAGCCTCTATCGTCTACCTGCAGCTGTCCATCGAACTCGAAGACCAGGATCTTACCGGCATGAGCTCATGGATGCGGGCCCAGGCCGAGGAGGAGCAGGTCCACGCCGCTAAGTTCATCCAGCACGCGCTCGACCGCGGCACCTCCCCGCAGATCGGCACTATCACCGCCCCGAGCTTCGCAGACAAGTCCCCCGTTGGGCTCTTCCAGGCCGCACTCGATCACGAGCGCAAGGTCTCCGAGTCGATCCGCAACCTGTACCGGACCGCGCAGAAGGAAGATGACATCGACATCATCCCGCTGCTCAACTGGTTCATCGACGAGCAGCTCGAGGAGGAGGCCACCGTCGGTGAGATCGTCGGCCAGCTCGAGCGCGTCGGCGAAGACGGCAACGGAATCCTGCGCATGGATGCCAAACTCGGCGCCCGCACCCCGGACGTCGTTGCCGCCGAAGGCTGATACGCCGGCGAAGCCCGATGAGCCGCCGGCACTGATGGCCGGCAGCCCAACTGAGATCGCTCTGACGCAGAATGCGCCCCCTGCCTGCATGGGCAGGGGGCGCATTCTGCGTCACAGGCACTGAGGGGTCAGAGAACCTCCCAATCGACCGTGATGACACCGGAACTGATGCCGCCGACGGCCTTCATCGCACCTTCGCTGAGATCCAGACAGCGGCTGCCGACGAATGGCCCGCGATCATTGATGCGCACGACAACGGACTTGCCGTTGGCCTTGTTCGTGACTTTCACCTTGCTGTTGAAAGGCAGCTCCTTGTGGGCCGCGGTGATGCCCATCGGGTCATACGATTCGCCATTGGCGGTGGTGTGGCCGGTGTTGTAGTACGAGGCTTTGCAGGTGCCGCCCTGGCCGGAGGCCTCGGTGTTCGGCTTCGGCTCGCTCTCATCACGCTTCGGGCTGGAGTCCTCCGCCGAATCCGCGGGCGCATCCGCGCTGGCACTGGAGGCGCCTGTGGAGGCATCAGCACCGGCTGGCGTCGGGAGCTCCGGCGTGGCCGATGGCGGCGAAGGCGGTGTGGGCTTCGGCGATGCGGCGATCTCCTGGACGCCGACCTTCTCCTTCGACCGGCTGACGGCATCGTTCCAGTCCTTGCGGAGCTTCTCTGCATGCGCATTATCGGCTGATACAGCCTGCGCCGATGCGGGACCGGTGCGCGGCTGCTCTTCGCTGCTGAAGACGACGCGTTCAGGAGTGCCGCTGTCGGCTGGGGCGAGCATGAGGCCTGAGACGGCCAGGCTTGCAACTGCTGCTGTCGGGACGGCCAGTGCCGCCCAGTTCGGCATGCGTTTGGTGGATCGCAGAATGCTTGCCGCTGATGCCGGCTCTTCATCGATGTCGCTGTGGCGGCCGTGCCGCCTGGGTCCCAAAGACCGGAAGAAGTCAGCGATCCTTGCTGAGAGCTGTGTGTTCGGCGCGGAGTGCTTGCCCACCATCAGGCCCTTCTCGCGAATGTGACTGCGACAACACTCACAGCCTATGTAACGGAACGGTGAAGCGCTACCGATCTGGCCCATTCTGAGGAAACACTGATGAACGCCCCGCCCCGAAGACCGGTGCAGGGCATTCAGTGCGGGGCAGCCTCATGCTCAGGGCTGACGATGCTCAGGGCTGACGATGCTCAGGGCTGACGATGCTCAGGGCTGACGATCGCCGGTCTCGGCAGAGCGGTCAGCGGTACGCGGAGGCACGACGGCAGCGTCGACGGAACCCGCGGCCGGCTCCGGGACAGTGTCGACTGTGGTGCCGGCGTCGTTGCGGCGGATGAACTCACGGGCCTTATGGGCACCAGTGGTCACACCGCGCTGGACGGTGGTGAAAGTCTGGTCCATGCGCCCGGAGAACTGCTCCTGGGCACCTGAAAGCAGCTTCGTGAGCTTCTCCTCGGTCCAGTCCACGGCCTTATCGGACTTCGACAGGGTGGTCTTCGCCTGTGCCCGGCCCTTGTCGACAGCCCACCGGGCTCGGTCCTGGTAGGCGCGGGTGCGACCGCGCGGATTGTCCTTGAGCAGGCGTGCTTCGTCGCGCAGCTGGCTCGTGCCCTCGCGCGCGGTCCGACCGAGCACATCGGCGAAGCTGCGGCCGTAGGCGAAAGTCCGGCCGGCGAGCTTGCGCATCCGGTCGGTCGTCGACGTGTCGGTGGAATCGTGTACGGCAGTCGGTTCGATGGGTTCGTTCTCACTGCGTTTCATAATCATCCGTCCTCGTAGATTGCGCGCTGAGACCAGTATGACAGCCTTGGCTGAGTCTTCGGTTGAGGCATCATCGATGTCGCCGACATATCGCAGCTGCCGTGCCATAGGCTGGCTGATATGACCGCTACGCGCCCGGACATCATCGCCCACCGCGGAGGCCTGTGGCCCGGCACAGCAGAGAACACGATGGCTGCCTTCGAACACGCCATCGCGCACGGAGTCACGATGCTCGAGACCGATGTGCATCTGTCGGCAGACGGAGTGCTCTTCGCCGCCCACGACGATGATCTCCAGCGGATCGCCGGTCGCCCCGAGCAGCTCGCTGAGCTTCCGGCTGCCGAACTGGAGTCCATCGAGCTCATCGCCGGTGGAACACTCCCCCGGCTGGCTGACCTGCTCGCGGCATTCCCGACCGCCCACTTCAACATCGACGTCAAAGCCGACCGCTCGGCAGCGGCAGTCATCCGTCTGCTGCGGGACCAGTCCGACACCGATCGTCTGCGCTTGGCCTCCTTCTCCACCCGCCGCCTGCACATGCTGCGCCAGGCGCTGCCGGGCATCGCCACCTCGCTGGGCACTGCCGAAGTGGTGCGGCTGCGGCTGCTCGGCGCAGGCGGGTGGCGTCTCGACCCGTCGGTCGATGCTGTGCAGGTACCGGCCAGCCGGTGCGGCTTCCCCGTCATCACCACGGGGTTCATCGGCGCTGCGCATAGTCTCGGACTCCGCGTTGACGCGTGGACGATCAACGAACCTGCAGAGATGCAGCGCTTGGCTCGCCTGGGGGTCGACGGGCTCGTCACCGATGAGCCGCTGACCGCCCAGACAGCGATGGCAGAGGCGGTTTAGGCGGGAATGAAACGAGTCGCTAGACTGTTCTGGTTCCCAAGAGCTTGAAAACCATCATCGGAAGGTGTGCAACAGATGAGTGAACGCAGTCTGCGGGGTACCCAGCTGGGCTCCCGGAGCCTCGAGTCGGAAGTCGGTGTCGAACCGGCCCCGCGCCAGATGGTCGAGTACGTCTGCGAAGACGGCCACACGTTCACCGTCCCCTTCTCCGTCGAAGCCGAGGTCCCGGCCACCTGGGATTCGGGAACCCACGGCATCGGCACCCGCGTCGGAGGCGAAGAACCCGATGACGAGCCGGAGAAGCCGGTGCGCACCCACTGGGACATGTTGCTGGAGCGCCGCTCCTTCGAAGAGCTGCAGGTGCTCCTCGATGAGCGCCTGGCGATTCGCCGCGGGGAGATCCCACCACAGGTCTGAAGACCCCTGTGGCAGCCATGCCGCAGTCACTGAACGCACGGAGGGCGGATCCGATAGTCGGATCCGCCCTCTTGCCGTGTGTGTCTCAGCCAGTTCCTGTGTGCGTCTCAGGCAGCGCGCCCGGCGGTGACTCTGCCGACGAGTCGGCGAGCCTGGCTGAGACGGCGCTGCGCACCCCACTGGGCGACTCGGCCGACTGCCTCTCGGATGATGCTGCCGTGCATCTTCGACTCACCGAGCTCTCGTTCGACGAACACGATCGGCACCTCGACGATGGACAGACCGGCCTCGTGCACGCGCTTGGTCATATCGATCTGGAAGCAGTAGCCCTGTGAGGCGATCTCGGCGAGATCGAGCTGTGCCAGGGTCTCACGCCGGTATGCACGGAAGCCTGCCGTCGCGTCCTTGACGCCCATGCCCATGAGCGCATCGACGTAGATGTTCGCGCCCCGGGAGAGCACATGCCGGTTGCGCGGCCAGTTGACCACAGCACCGCCGGGGACCCAACGTGAACCGATTGCAAGATCCGCCCCATCAGCCACCGCGTCAAGCAGCAGCGGCAGGTCCTTCCCGCGGTGGGACCCGTCGGCGTCCATCTCGCAGATGACCTCATACTCGCGTTCGAGCGCCCACTGGAAGCCGGCCACGTAGGCCGGTCCCAGCCCGGCTTTCTGCTCACGGTGCAGCACGTTGACGCGCGCGTCCTCAGCAGCGCGCTCATCAGCCCACCGGCCAGTGCCGTCAGGCGAGTTGTCATCGGCGATGAGGACATCGACGTGCGGAGCGTAGGTGTGGATCGCAGCGAGGGTCATCGGCAGCGAATCGAGCTCGTTGTACGTCGGGATGACGATCAGTGTAGACATATGCACGATTACACCCTAGAGGACCATCGCGCGCAGCTCATGAGGGCAACACGCCGGTGAGTGATGCGGACCGGCGATCAGGACGTCACCGCCGTGCCATGGGACCAGACGCGCAGCAGCTGCGGCAGTGCCGCATCAGGGCTGAGATCGGGCAGACCCGGTGTGCCTGAGCGTGGATCCGTACTCCAGGCGGCCACTCGCGAATCGGCTGCCTGCACCAGCAGGCTCTCAACTGACCACACGCATGCGGTGGCCGCAGCCCCAGGTGCCAGCACTCCCCCGTCGAAGCTGCCGACTGCCCGGTAGCCGAAGCGGGTGACGGCGTTGAAAGCCGCCCGGGCCGAGACACCGTCAGCGGAGTCGTACACGGCCGCCCGCAGGGTCTGCCACGGGTTCTCTGCTGTGAGTGCGAAGCTCACCTGCGCACCGGCCGACAGCAGCTGGGCCAGCGGCTGCCGGTGTGCCAGTGGATCGACGGTGATGCCGAGCCCGGACTGGGCCAGCGCATCGATCGCCTCTGGCGAGACTGCCACGTTGATGAGCAGCCGCCAGGCGTGACGCTGCAGGTGGGCCCGCACTCCTGCATTCTCGAGCAGACCGAGGACAGCGCTGAGATCTGCTGCGCTGTCGACGAGAACGAACTGCGCCCCGTCCGGCAGCGCCCCGGCATCAAGCGCACCGGCATCGAGCGCACCACGGGTCTCCCCCGCGCCGCCGAGCCGATAGCAGGTGGTGACCAGCTCCTCGGGAGCGGCATCAGTGAACCGTGCCAGCTGCTCGCTGGTGCCGATGAGATGAGCGGCGGTCACGCCTCGGGACAGGAGCTCATCACCGGTCGGAGCCGGCCGCACCGCCTGCGGGCGCAGGTCGACGGCCGCGGCGACGAGACCCGGGGTGACGAAGGCGCCGGCGAGATCGTGGTGCGTGCCGTCGAAGGCGCAGGCGGCCTCATCCGAGCCGACCCAGGCGACGGTGTCACCGGTGAACATGATGGCGGTGGCGAAGGGATCGGCGCTGGAGTAGACATCAGCGTTGTACAGGATCGTCGAGTCAGTCACGCCGCTATTGTGTCACGACACCCGCCCTGTGCCAGTGCCGCCTGCCGCAGGATGGCTGCCGGGATAGAGTGAGGCGTGTGAAGGCTCCACTCATCATCCTGGACACACCGGCCCTGTACTATCGGGCGTTCTACGCGCTGCCGGACACGATCCGCTCGCCGGAGGGGTTCCCGGTCAACGCCGTGCGCGGTGTCCTCGACACGATCGCCCAGCTGGCCGAGACCTGGTCCTCGACCCGGATCGTCGCCACCATGGACGCCGACTGGCGGCCGGCCTTCCGGACCGCAGTCGTCCCGGAGTACAAAGCTCAGCGCATCGTCGATGCGGAAGCCGGCACGGAGACGCCGCCGGATCTGGAGGCCCAGCTGCCGCTTCTACGCTCGAGCCTCATCGCCGCTGGCATTCCCGTCGCCGAGGTGGCCGGCACTGAGGCCGACGACGTCATCGCCTCCCTCATCGCTGCGACCGCAGAACCGGTTGTCATCGTCTCCCCCGACCGCGATCTGCTCGCCCTGCTCGATGCCGACGGACGGGTGACCGTGTGCCGGCCGAAGAAGGGCGGGGTGTGGGAGACCGTGCAGGCGGCCGACCTGCCGGAGCTCTACGGCGTGCCCGATGGTCCGTCCTACCGGGCGCTGGCCGCATTGCGCGGCGACCCGTCCGACGGTCTGCCCGGCGTGCCGGGAATCGGAGAGAAGACCGCCGCCAAGCTCATCGGCGGCTACGGCAGCCTCGATGCCGTCATCGCCGCAGCGCAGGCAGGGCAGAAGGCCCACGGCCTGAGCTCCAAGCGCCAGGAGAACATCGTCGCCTCCGCCGAGGCGGTGCGCCGCGGACACCAGGTGATGACGTGTGCTGATGACCTCGACGTTTCCGCCTTCCTCGCTGCAGTCGAGACCGCAGAGGAGAAGCGGGATGCCGCGACCCTGCGGGAACTGGCCGGCGACCACGGCTTCGAACGCAGCGCCGAACGTCTCATCGCTGTCCTCGTCCCATTCGCTGCACCCAGCGCGGCACCCGCCACCCCGGCAGCCGCCGAACCGGCGGCGGTGCACGCAGACGACCCAGCCGCCGCCGCTGATCAGGCAGCCCTGTTCCCCGCACCGCAGCCCCCGAAGCTGACCACCGGCTGGACCCGCTCACCGGTATGGGGCTTCGACTTGGAGACCACCGGCACCAACCCGCACACCGCCCGCATCGTCACTGCCGCACTGTGTGAGTTCCGCGATGGCGTCGAGACCAGTCGGCTCGAATGGCTGGCAGATGCCGGGGTCGAGATCCCCGCCGCGGCCGCCGAGGTGCACGGCATCTCCACCGAGCATGTTCGCGCCTACGGCCGGCCGCTGCCAGAGGTGCTGGCTGAGCTGCTCGAATGGTTTGCACGCATCGACGATGACGGCGGGATCCTCGTCGGGCACAACATCGTCTACGACCTCACTGTCCTCGAATCCGAGACGATCCGGCTGGGCAGCCGACAGCGTGCCTCCCAGGTGTGCCCGCCGGTCATCGACACCTTCGTCATCGACAAACAGGTCGACCCCTACCGGCGCGGCTCCCGCGTCCTCACCGCCCTGGCCGAGCACTGGAACGTCGAGCTCGACAACGCCCACGACGCGACCGCCGACGCTCTGGCCGCCGTCGAGATCGCGCTGCGGATCGCCGCAGCCCACCCGGAGACGATCGGCACACTGAGTGCCGCGGAGATCCACGCCTCCCAGATCGCCTGGAAGCGGGACCAGTCGGCAAGCTTCGAAAGCTACCTGCGCCGCAAACGCGGCGATCAGAGCATCACCGTCAGCTGCGAATGGCCGTTCGAAACACCGCAGCTGCGCAGCTGAGCCGTGTTCGGGAACTGAGCACGTAGACTTTCCACAGCACGAACCCCCGGCGCCGACACAGGCGCCCCTCCCCGAGACGATTCCGAGGACGTGACACATGGGATTCCTCTCCCGCCTGCTCAACCGACCCGGTGCCCAAGCAGAGAAGAGCATCGGCTGGCTCGAGAAGGCCTGGCCGCAGATCGACACCCTGGCCGAGGAGTACGCGGAACTCAGCGATGAGGCCATCGCGGTGAAGGCCGCCGACATCTTCACCTCCGGATCGCGGCAGGAGCAGCTGCGCCAGTACGCAGCCCTCGTGCGCGAAGCCGCCGACCGGGCACTCGACGAGCGGCCCTACAACTCCCAGATCCAGGGACTCATCGGCCTGCTCGACGGCTCGATCGTGCAGATGCTCACCGGCGAGGGAAAGACGCTTGTCGGCGCGATGGCCGCTGCCGGCTACGCGCTGCAGGGCCGCACCGTGCACGTCGTGTCCGTCAACGACTACCTCGCCGTCCGCGACCGCAACTGGATGAAGCCGCTGTTCGACCTCCTCGGCGTCGAATCGGCCAGCATCTCAGAAGCCGACAGCGACGGCACCCGCCGCCAGTCCTACGGCGCTGAAGTCGTCTACGGGGCGGTCACGGAGATCGGATTCGACGTCCTGCGCGACCGGTTCATCGTCGACGACGATGAGATCCGCGTGCCCAGCCGCGACGTCGTCATCGTCGACGAAGCCGATTCGGTGCTCATCGACGAGGCCCGCGTGCCCCTCGTGCTCGCCGGCTCAACCGAGGTGCAGGACGCCGATGAGAAGATCGCCGCCCTCGTGACGAACCTCGAACCCGGCCTCCACTACGATGTCAGCGACGACAAGCAGGCGGTTTCCCTTTCCGACGCCGGCGTCGACCACATCGAAGAGCTCCTCGACGCCGACCTGTTCGGCGAGGACGCTCAGACGCTGGCAGCCATCAACCTCGCCCTCTACGCTGAGGCGCTCGTCAAGCGCGATGTCGACTACCTCATCGTCGACGGTCAGGTGAAGCTCATCTCCGGTTCCCGCGGACGTGTCGCCGATCTGCAGCGCTGGCCCGATGGCCTGCAGGCGGCCGTCGAGGCCAAGGAGAAGCTCAAAACCACCGAATCCGGTGAGATCCTCGACCAGATGACCGTCGAGGAGTTCATCCGCGGCTACGAAACCGTCTGCGGGATGACCGGCACGGCACTGGCCGTCGGCGATGACCTGCGCGAGTTCTACGATCTGGAGATCGTCCCGGTCGAACCGCATGAGAAGGTCATCCGTGACGACGAACCCGACCGGCTCTACACCTTCCAGGAGTCCAAGGAACGCGCGATCGTCGAGGAGGTCGACGAACAGCACGCCAACGGCCGGCCGGTGCTCATCGGCACCCGCTCGGTTGCCGAATCCGAAAGCCTCGCCGCGCGGCTGCGCGAACGCGGGATCTCCTGCCAGGTGCTCAACGCCAAGGACGACTCCCGGGAAGCCGAGATCATCGCCGAGGCCGGCCGCAGCGGCGCGGTGACCGTGTCCACACAGATGGCCGGGCGCGGCACCGATATTCGGCTGGTCGACGAGAAGGCCGTCGAAGCCGGTGGTCTGCTCGTCATCGGCGCCGGACGCTACCCGTCGTCACGCCTCGACGATCAGCTCCGCGGGCGTGCCGGCCGGCAGGGCGACCCGGGTTCCTCGGTGTTCTTCACCAGCCTTGAGGACGAGCTCATGAGCCGGGTGCCCGAAGCCAAGCGCTTCGTCGAAGAAGGCGATGAGACCGGCCACATCGCCAACCGGCGGGCAGCTCAGCTCGTCGAACACGCCCAGCGCATGTCGGAGGGCCACAACACCGCCGTGCACCGCGATACATGGCGGTTCAACCACCTGATGAAGCAGCAGCGTGAGATCGTCCTGGGCAAGCGCGACCGGATTCGCAAAGAGCATTCGGGTGCGGATGAGCTGCGTGAGCGGCTGCCGGAGCAGACCGAAGCCTGGGATGAGAAGCTCGGCAGTGCAGTCGTCGACGACGCGCTGCGCGATGTGCTGCTCTTCCAGCTCGACCAGCGGTGGGTCGAGCACCTGGCCTATCTCAACAACCTGCGCGAGGGCATCCACCTGCGCACCCTGGCCAAGGAGCGCCCGCACGAGGCATTCAACACCGAATCGATCCAGGCTTTCGACACCTTCTGGCCCGACGTCCTCGACGCCGCGACCGCGGCGCTGGAGGATGCTGAGATCACCGGAGACGGCATCGACCTGCCCTCCCACGGCATGAAGCGCCCATCCTCAACGTGGACATATCTCACCACCGAGTCGACGTTCGGCTCGGACATCGAAACCGTCGTCAAGCGGGCACGGGGACGCTGAACCGCTCGCGCCTCACCCGTCGGTAAGCCGCCGCCTCACCCGTCGGTGAGCCGGGGGCGTATCAGGAGTCGGCAACGACACCGCGGCGGATCGCATCGGCAGCCCTGCGCACGGTCGGTTCGACCGCCGGCGGGCAGACGTCGGCGATCTGGCCGAGCATGTCGAGGGTCTGCTTGGCCCAGCGCACGAAGTCACCGGCGGCGACATCGCTGCCAGCCAGCGCGCCGCTGAGGTTCCTGCCCTCGGTCCAGCGGAAGATCGCCTGCACGAGACCGAAGTCGGGTTCGGGAGTCGGCGGCAGCCGGAAGTCCGTCTCGAGCCGGAACAGCTCGGCCCACAGACCGCGCAGCTCGCCTGCCGCGTCCTGCAGGGCGGATGTCGGCATCGGGGGCATCCCCCAGCCGCCTTCGCGCCGGGACTGGTAGCACAGCGCTGAGGCCAGCCCCGCCGCCTCGGATTCGGTCAGCTCATCCCACAGACCTGCACGCACGCTCATCGCTGCGAGCAGGTCGCGTTCACCGTAGATGCGGCGCAGGATCCGTGAATCGTCAGGCAGGAAGCGCAGCGCGGTGAGCACCGAGCAGACCCGGTCGAAGACGTGGGCGATCGATGAGGTGCGCCCGGAGATCTGCTTGCGCAGCTGGGCGGTCTCCTGCTGCAGCTTGAACAGCCGTTCGGCCCACCGGGAGTGGTTCTCCCGCTCCGGGCAGGAATGGCACGGATGGGCGCGCAGCTGCTGACGGACCTCGTCGATCTCGGCCTCGCCGCTGCGCTGCGGACGGTGCTTGGCCTTGTGCTTGCCCTTCGGGGAGGTGAGCTGACCGCGGTCGAAAGCGGCCTCCATCGTCTCGATGACCTGCCGGCGGGCAGCGACCTGCCGGTGGTTGAATTTCCGCGGCATGCGGATGTGGCCCAGCAGCTGGGCCGGCTCGGTCACCTCGTGCGGGCGCAGATGCCAGACCTTGCCGAAGCTGGTGAGGATGGTCGGCAGCCGGCTGGTGCCGTCCTGGCTCTGCATCTCCTGGATGACAACAGCCGGTTCGGAGAACTTGTGAGACGGCAGCACAATGACATCCCCAGGCTGCAGCCCGGCCAGGGATTCGACGACGTCGCGCTGCTTGACCTTCGAACGGTACCGGCTGGCCTTCTTCTCCATCGTCGACAGCGTCCGGCGCAGCTGCGCGTAGGACATGAAGTCCCCGGCCTCGCATTCGATTGAACGCTCGTAACCGGCCATGGCCTCTTCATTGCGCCGCAGCTTCTTGGCCAGACCCACCACTCCGCGGTCGGCTTGGAACTGCGCGAACGAGGTCTCCAGCACCTTCGCGGCATCATCCCTGGTCATGCGGGCCAGCAGGTTGGCGGCCATGTTGTAGGTCGGGGTGAACTGGCTGCGCAGCGCATAGGTGCGCTTCGAAGCCAGCGCCTGGATCTCCTCGGGCTCGATCGTCGGATGCCACACCACCACGGCATGGCCTTCGACATCGATGCCGCGCCGCCCGGCTCGGCCGGTCAGCTGTGTGTACTCCCCCGGCGTGATCTGGACATGGGACTCACCGTTGAACTTCGTCAGCTTCTCCAGCACCACAGTGCGGGCGGGCATGTTGATGCCCAGAGCCAGCGTTTCGGTGGCGAAGACGACGTGCAGGTGCCCGGTGGCGAACAGCTCCTCGACGAGCTCCTTGAACTGCGGGATGAGCCCGGCATGGTGGGCGGCGAACCCCTGGACCATACCGGTGGCGAAGCTGTGGAAGCCGAGCACACCGAGATCCTCTTGGGCCAGTTCGTCCTGCAGGTCTTCGAGCCGGGCGCGGATGTGGCGCTTCTGCGTCGAGGTGGTGAGATCGAGGCCCGCGGCCAGGCACTGTTCGACGGCGTCATCGCAGGCGCTGCGGGAGAAGATGAAGTAGATCGCCGGCAGCAGCCGCTCATGGAGCAGCTCGCTGATGAGGGAGGTGCGCGAGGGCCGGCGGAAGCGCATCTGCCGGGGGTTGCGGCGGTCGCGGCGGCTGGTGGGCCGGCGGGTGAACTTCTGCGTCGCGTAGGTCAGATCGCGGTTGAGCTTGTGGGCGTTCTTCCTGCCCGGGGCGAAGAGCGGATAGAGGTGCGTGCCGACGGCGACGTGGTTGTACAGCGGCACCGGCCGGTGCTCAGAGACGATGACGTCGGTGTCGCCGCGCACCTCGGCCAGCCAGTCGCCGAACTCCTCGGCGTTGGACACGGTCGCCGACAGGCTCACAAGCGCCACGTGCATCGGCAGGTGGATGATGACCTCTTCCCACACCGGCCCGCGGAACCTGTCACCGAGGTAGTGGACCTCGTCGAGGACGACGAAGCCGAGCTTCGAGAGGTCGGTGCCGGAGTAGATCATGTTGCGCAGCACCTCGGTCGTCATGACGATGACTTGAGCGTCGCGGCGGATCGTCGTATCACCGGTGAGCAGCCCGACGCTGTCCTCGCCGTACTCCTCGCACAGCTCTTGGAACTTCTGGTTGCTCAGCGCCTTGATCGGGGTGGTGTAGAAGGCGCGCACGCCGCGTTCGAAGGCCAGCCGCACAGCGAACTGGGCGACGACGGTCTTGCCGGCTCCCGTCGGGGCCGCCACGAGCACAGACTTGCCGGCCTGCAGTGACAGGCAGGCGGTCTTCTGGAAGTCATCGAGCTCATAGTCGAGTTCAGCGGCATAGCGGCCAAGCGGTGAGCTCGCCTCTTTCACGCGTCGCTGGTGAGCGGCATAGGCTTCGGCAGGTGAGAGCTCCATATCGCACCAGTCTACCGTCTTGGAAGCGGCCCGTCGGGTGCGGGCGCGCCTGCGATCGAGCGGGCGTTGGGCAGTCAGCTCAGCGGTCTCGGACCTCGTCGAGCTCTGCCGGATCGACCCAGGTGCCCTCGGCGATCATCCGCTTCTTGCGCTTGCGGTCGTTGAGCAGGCAGACGACCCAGGCGAGGAAGAACATCAGCATCATCGGGATGACGAGGAAGAACATCGACAGCGCATCCGGTGACGGGGTCGCGATCGCAGCGAAGGCGAAGACGAGCACAACGATCCAGCGCCAGGACCGGCGGATCGTGTCTGCTGAGAGGATGCCGACGAGGTTGAGCCCGACCATGAGCACCGGCAGCACGAAGGCGATGCCGAAGACGACGATGATGAGCATGACGAAGGAGAAGTAGTCCTGCGCCGGCACGAAGTTCGACGCTCCCATCGGCGTGAACGTCATGAGTGCGCGCACCGCATTGGGCAGCGCGAAGAATGCCAGTGCTGCGCCGGTGAAGAACAGCGGGACGGCAGCGGCGAGGAACCCGAGGGCGTAGAGCTTCTCCTTCTTCGTCAGCCCCGGCATGATGAAGGCCCACAGCTGGTAGAGCCACAGCGGGGTGGTGAGGATGATGCCGAGGAACAGCGAGACCTTGATCTTGAGGTCGAACGGGGAGGCGACGCCGGCGAAGTTCAGGGTCGCGTCACGGCCGTCCTGTTCGGCGACCTGCCGGATCGGGGTCTGCAGGATCTCCAGCACCGGGTCGTAGAGTATCCACCCCACGATCCCGCCGAGCAGCAGCCCGATGAGGCAGATGATGACCCGGTTGCGGAGCTCGAGGAGATGCCCGGCCAGGGACATCCGCTTCTCGGGGTTCTGACGTCGGGGCAGACGTCTGGGAAGTTTCGCCACCGACGGCCTCAGAGGCGGTCGTCGTGCCGCGGCTCACCTTCGGTGCGGGGTTCGCCGATGCGCTCCTCTGCGGTCCTCTCAGCCCGGTGGGAGCCACCGGTGCCGGCGCGGCGCTGCGCGTCGGTGATCTCCTTGGCCTCGTCGTCGGCGCTCTCATCGTCGCGGAGGTCCTTGACCTCGGATTTGAACACCTTCATCGACTTGCCGAGGTTCTTGGCCACCATCGGCAGCTTGGCTGCGCCGAAGATGACGATGATGACAAGCACGAGGATGAGAAAGTGAACAGGGCTCGGGCGCATGGAGTCTCCTTTGCAATGACTGCCTCGATTGTAGTCCTTCCGGCCGTGTGCTTCACACCGTCGGACTGTGCGCTACCCGGCAGCGCGGTGCGGCGGTGAGCTGATCTCCTCGCGGGCGGCTTTCGACTGGCGCAGCGCCTCATGGGCGGCATCGACCGGGTCGAGGGCGATAACATGCCTGCCGTGGGCGAGCAGCCAGCGCACCAGCCACGCCTGGTCGTACACAGGCAGGGTGATCGTCACCGTCCCGGGACCGTGGGTGTCATACCGTGTCTGGACCGGCAGGTCCTCCACGAGCCGGGCGCCGGTGCTCGTCAGCGTCATCGTCACCGTACCCGAGGCGCCGGCCGGCTGTGCGCGCTCGGTACCCTCCGCCTCGGGGGCGGTGGCGTCGGCTGGACCAGCCGCGCCTGCGTGTTCCCGGGCTGGCACCGGGCGGATGCGGCGGATGTTGTCGAGGGCGAAGCTGCGCAGCCCGCCGGCGGTGTGACAGTGGGCTTCGAGGTACCAGCGGCCGGAGAGCCTCAGCGTCAGCGGGTCGACGACCCGTTCGGTGAGCTCATCGCGACTGGGCACGTAGTAGGACAGCTGCAGGTCATCACCGCTGGCCAAGGCTTCCTCGATGACACGTCTGACCTGCGGGTCGACTTGTGGGAGCACAATGTCGAAGCGCTGCCCGGTCTCCTCCAGGCTGGCCGCGGCGGCGATCTTGTCGGTGGCGCTGCGCACCGCCTCGGCGTCGGGCGGGTCGAGGGCGAGGATCGTCTCGAGCGCCAAGGTCAGGGTGCCGGCCTCGGCGCGCGACAGGCGCACCGGCACGGACACCTCCTCGGCGTTGGAGACGTAGATGCGGTCGTCCTCCCAGCTTGCCTCGATGAGGTCATCGGGCATGTGGCCGGGGCGACCGGAGACGAAGAGCAGCTCCAGATCGTCGATGAGCTCCTCACGGGTGCAGCCGAATGCCTCGGCCACCTCGTGAAGCTCAGCCCCCGGATTCGCCGTCAGGTACGGGACCAGGCCGAGCAGCCGGCTGAGCCGCTCAGGTGTCGTCTGCGCCATCGTCATCCTCCTCCCCTGCTCTGGCGGCTGAACCCGCGCCCGCCTCACCGGATAGCAGCCCGGTGAGTGCCGAGATCGTCGCCTGCACATGCACGCGGTGGGCTGCGGCGAGCTCACGCGGGCTCATGACCCGCACACTGGGGCCGAACTCGGCCAGTGTCGTCGCGCACAGCTCCTCATCTTCGTATTCCAAGCTGAAGGTGTCCCAGCCGCGAGCGGTCGTGCCGGTGTGGGTGCCCTCGCGGCGTAGCGGCTCGGCCCGACCCGGGGCGATCGCGATGACCGCCTGTTTGCGGATGCCGGCCTCCGGGCCGGGATCGAAGTGGGCGGCGGCGTCGAAGCCGGCTGGGATCTCGTAGTCCCCAGCAGTGCGCCTGGGGGCCTTGCGGATCCGGCCCATGATGCGTGAGAGCCGGAAGGTGCGCACTGCCTTCCGGTCAACATCGCGGCCCATGAGGTAGACGCGGTTGCCGCGGGTCAGCAGCGCATAGGGCTCCAGGGTGCGAGTGGCGGTCTCGCCGCTGGTCTTGCGGTAGGAGAAACGCACCGGCAGGCGTTCGCTCGTGACGCTGATGGCGGTGGCGACGTCGCCGGGCCAGAACTCCGGGGACGGAGTGACCGCCGCCTCGGGGCCGGTGGCCGGCTGGCTGAGCTCGGTGCCGAGGCCGGTGAGCTTGTAGCGGGCGCGTTCGGCTTGCCCGGCGGCCGGTGAGGAGCGCCACCAGTCGGCGGCGACGGACAGGGCCGCGGCTTCGGCGGGGGTGAATTCGATGGCCGGCAGCTCGTAGTCCTCATTGGTGATCCGGTAACCGTAGACGGTGTCGGTCGAGCCGATGTCCGTCCAGTTGGTCGTCGAGATCTCAATCCCCAGCTCGCGCAGCGCGTCCTTGTCGCGGGAGAACATCCGGTCGAAGGCCTCGTCACTCAGGTCGTGATAGCCGCTGATCCTGCGCCTGAGCGTGTCGCGATCGACCCAGCCGGAGGCGGCACGCAGGGCGATGAGCAGGTTGAGCAGCCGCTCGGTGGCCTGGCGTATCTGGTTCACGCTTCTAAGCTACTACGTTTGCCCGGTACGGTTAAGCACATGATCCATTGGCGTGAAGGAACCGTCTGCGAGGTCACCACGACCTGGCCAGGCGTCCACCAGACCCGTGTCGAGCTCACTGCCGCGCTGCCCGGCCGTGGGGATGATGACCGGTTCATCACCGCGATCGCCTACACCGACATGGTCGGCACTCCAGCGGCTGGTGACCGCGTGCTCGTCAACGTCTCGGCGCTGGCCCGCAGGCTGGGCACCGGCGGCTTCGGGCTCATCGTCGCGCTGCCGCAGAAGCTGCCGGACGATCCCCCGCCGCAGCCAGGGCACATGGTCAAGGACCGCTACGCCCCGCTGCAGACGATGGTGTTGGGCGTTGACGACCAGGAATCCGAGCATCACGCCACGATCCGCGACACCTCCTCGCTGTCCGGCCTGCCGGTCGTCGTCGCCGATCTGCACTCCGCCCTGCCGGCGATCCTGGCCGGGATCCGGGCGGCGAATCCCGAGCTGCGGGTCGTCTACGTCATGACCGATGGGGCGGCGCTGCCGTTGCCGTTCTCCCGTTCGGTCGCCGAGCTGCGCGAGTGCGGCTGGCTGGCTGCCACGATCAGCGTCGGGCAGGCCTATGGCGGTGACTATGAGGCAGTGACGATCCACTCAGCGCTGCTGGCCGCCGCCGAGGTGGCAGGCGCCGATGTCGTCATCGTCTCCCAGGGTCCGGGCAACCTCGGCACCGGCACCCCGTACGGGTTCACAGGCATGATGGTGGCCGATCACCTGAATGCCGCAGCGTTCCTCGGCGGGCTGCCGATCGCGGCGGCGCGGATGTCGAATGCCGATGCCCGGGGCCGCCACTTCGGCATCTCCCACCACACGCTCACTGCTGTCGGGCGGGCGGCCAATCCCGGCTGTCTCGTCCCGCTGCCGGACCTCACCCAGCTGACCGATGCCGAGGTGGCAGCGGCGATCGGCGCCGAGGGTGCCGATCCGCGTGCGGTCATCGATACGGTGGATTCCCAGCTGCCGGAGCTGTCCCGTCAGGAGGTCGACTGGGTCGACCCCCGTGGTCTGCTGGCTGAATTGCAGCAGGTGCCCGTGCGGCTGTCGACGATGGGACGGGGTTTGTCTGAGGACCCGCTGTCCTTCATCGCCGCTGCTGCGGCGGGCACCTGTGCTGCTGGGCGGCTGGCCTGAGGCCAGGACAGCCGCCCTTGCGGGTTCAGCGGCTCAGCTGACGCCTTCGAGATCGCACACGAAGATGAGGCTTTCGTTCGGAGCGATCGCCCCGGGCACTCCCGAGGGACCGTAGGCCATGTGCGGCGGAATGCGCAGGGTGCGGCGTCCGCCGACCTTCATGCCCTGCACTCCTTCGTCCCAGCCCTGGATGACCATGCCGACGCCGAGCTTGAACTGCAGCGGCTGACCGCGGTCCCAGGAGGCGTCGAACTGCTCACCGGTGGAGTGGGCGACACCGACGTAGTGCACGGACACG
Source organism: Brevibacterium sp. p3-SID960 (assembly GCF_025144725.1). Taxonomy (GTDB): domain Bacteria; phylum Actinomycetota; class Actinomycetes; order Actinomycetales; family Brevibacteriaceae; genus Brevibacterium. Next base: position 25,754 of record NZ_JALXKS010000012.1, read on the forward strand.
GTGTCGCCGGCCTTCGCCTCTGGGCCGTCACCGACGATGTCGTCGATGATCTCGAGCTGATTCGGTGGGTTCTCGCCGGGGAAGTCGACTTCGGGTTTCGTCTTGGCCATGATTCCTCTTCTCGTAGCTTGCAGGTGGGCAGTGATCACTTGCCGCCGGTGGCGGACAGGATGTCGACGACGAAGATGAGCGTCGCGTTGCCGGGGATGTTCGGCGGCGAGCCCTGCTCACCGTAGCCCTTGTCCGGGGGCGCGATGACGAGCAGCTGCGAGCCGACCTTCTGACCGGCCACCGCCTCGTCCCAGCCCTTGATGACCTCACCGGCACCGACGGTGAACGAGAAGGGCTCGCCGCGGTCCCAGCTGGAGTCGAAGGTCTTCGTCACATCGTCGTACAGCCAGCCGGAGTAGTGGGCCTGGACGGTCTGGCCCTCTTCGACCACCGGCCCGTCGCCCTCGATCGTCGGCTCGACGACGAGCTCCTCGGGCGCCTCGCCCTCAGGGGCTTCGACGCTGGGCTTGCCGGTGTCGTCGCGGGTGACCGTCGGCAACCCGGCTGGCAGCTCCTTCTCAGTGCCCTCGGCCCTCTCCAGCGGCTCGGGCAGCTTCTCCGCATTGACGATGTCGATGACGTAGACGAGCGTCTCCGGATCATCGCCGGACTTCGCTGCGCCGTTGAGGCTCATGAGCACCCGCGAACCGACCGGCACGTCGATGACGGCGTCGTAGAGCGCCTCGTTGATCTGCGCCTTGTCGACGGGGAAGCCGGAGGGCTGCTCGGTGTCGTAGCCGGATTCGACGATCTCACCGGAGTTCCCCGACACGAGCGTCATGTTCGCTGTCACCTGCTGGCCCTCTTCGACCTTGGGCCCGTCGCCTTCGGAGACGACGGTGCTCTCCGGCTGCTCGATGACCAGCGGGGCCTCGAATGCGACCTCCGGCTTCTGGTCGGGTTCGCCGGTGACCTCGACCTCGTCAAGCGAGGTGGACTTCGCATTCGAAGCGTCGACGGCCGGGCTCTCAGCCGGGTTGCCTTCGGCGCTGTCGTCGGCACCGCAGCCGGTGAGCAGCAGCGCTGATACGGCAAGCGCGCCGATGAGGGTTCTTCGCACGGGCATTCCTCTCAGGTCGGAGTGATCTCCACAAACGTACAGAATCTTACTGGCATAGATCTGTGTGTCGCACGCACGCGGCCTTGACGCTCTCTGCTGACCGGCAGACGCGATCAGACGTCGAACGCGGCAGGCTCACCGTCGAGCCCGGCGATGAGCTTCTCGGCCTGTTCGTGCTCGGCGGAGAACGGGTCCTTGAGCACGACCGCCCGCTGCAGCTGGTCATTGAGCCGCAGATGCACCCAGTCGACGGTGTAGTCCTTGCCTGCGCCTTGGGCGCCGGCGACGAACTGGCCGCGCAGGTGCGCCCGGGTGGTCGCCGGCGGGTGGTGGCGTGCCTGCTCGACGGATTCTGGAGCTACGGCGCGTGCGGCTGCGCCCTTGGCCTCGAACTGCTTGAAGATCGAGGTCTGCGGGGTCAGGTCGTGGTAGGCGAAATCGAGCCGGGCGATGCGCGGATCAGACAGTTCGATGTCCCCGCGGGCGATGTAGCGGTCGAAGAGCTGGCGTTTGATCACCCAGTCGATCTCACCTGCCACGAGCGCGAAGTCACCGGTGTCCACGGCGGTGAGCATCCGCTGCCAGCGGTCGATGACCCGTGCGGCGGTCGCATCATCGCCGAGGCTGTGGTCGCCTTTGGTCACCAGCTTCTGCGCTCGGCGCAGGTAGATGCCGAGCAGCTCCAAGGTCGTCATCGTCTGCCCGGAGGACAGTTCGAGTTCGGTGCGGCCGGTGAGATCCCGAGCGACACGGCGGATGTCGCGGATCGGGTTGCGCAGGCTCAGGTCCTCGATCGGCACGCCTGTTTCGATGAGATCGAGGACGAGGGCAGCCGAGCCGACCTTGAGCTCGGTCGTCGTCTGCGACATCGAGGAGTCCCCGACGATGACATGCAGCCGCCGGTACTTCTCGGCATCGGCATGCGGTTCGTCACGGGTGTTGATGATCGGCCGCGATCGGGTCGTCGCCGACGACACGCCCTCCCACATGACATCGGAGCGGGCGGAGAGCCCGAACTGCAGCTGTCCGGGGTCCAGCTGCGGGGTGCGGGCCGGGGCGTGCGGGTTCGCGCGGTTCGAATCAGCCGGCTTGAGCTCGGTCGTCACCTTTGCCGGGATGATCGCCCCCGCACCGACGAGCAGCTGGCGGGTGACGAGGAAGGGCAGCAGCACAGTGGTGAGATGGGAGAAGTCCATCGACCGGCGGATGAGGAAGTTCTCGTGGCTGCCGTAGGAGTTGCCGGCGGAATCGACGTTGTTCTTGACCAGATGGGCGCGGCCGTCGATGCCGTCGGCGGTCAACGCCTGCTGCGCCTGCCCCAGCAGCTCGACCATGATCTGGTCGCCGGCGGCATCCTGGGCGAGCAGATCGGGAAGCCGGTCGCATTCGGCTGTTGCGTACTCCGGATGCGAGCCGACATCGAGATACAGCCTGGCTCCGTTGGGCAGGAACACGTTCGATGACCGGCCCCATTCGACGACCGGGCGGAACAGATACCGGGCGATCTCCTCGGGCCCCACCCGCCGTGATTCTCCCTGCGTGTATGCCAGCCCGTACTCGGTTTCGAGTCCGAAGATCCGCTTCACTGGCCCTCGTCCCCCCGGGCTTCGGTGTCCGCGCCCGAGGCGGTGGTCGCCTCGTCACCGCCGGTCCCCTCGCCGCTGGTCGCCTCGTCGGTGGTCGGGGCTGCCAGCAGGGCGCGCAGATCATCAGGCTGCAGGCGGCGGAAGGTGCGGTGCGAGGATGCGGAGCGTTCGAGCACGGCGGCTTCGAGATCGTCGAGGTCGACGTCCTCGTCGCGTCCGGTGCCCAGCACCGTGTGGCCGATCGCGAGCACCTCAGCCAGCGGTTTGCCGGCCGTGCGCAGCCCGGATAGGCGCTTGCCGATCTCTTCGGCCTGCCCGCCGATGGCCACATGCTCGTTCTCATCGGCGACCGATCCGTCATAGGACAGCCGGAAGAGCCGGTCGCTGGAGGGATGCTCACCGATCTCGGCGACAACGAGCTCGACTTCGAAGGGCTTCGACTCGGTGGTGAAGACACTCGCCAGCGTCTGGGCGTAGGCGTTCGTCAGCCCGCGGGCGGTGACATCGGCACGGTCGTAGGAGAAGCCGCGCAGATCGGCGTAGCGCACGCCGGCCTGCCGGAGGGTTTCGAACTCGTTGTACTTGCCGACAGCGGCGAAGGCGATCCGGTCGTAGATCTCGGCGATCTTGTGCAGGGTCGCCGACGGGTTCTCGGCCAGCAGTAGGATTCCGTCGTCGTAGCGCAGCACGACGACCGAGCGGCCGCGGGCGATGCCCTTGCGGGCGAACTCCGCCCGGTCCTTCATCAGCTGCTCGGGAGAGACATAGAACGGTGCGCTCATGGGCGGTCTCCTTCTGCACGGGAGGCGACGACCGCAGTGGCGTACTGCAGCACCTCGGATTCAGGGATCCGGCGCACGCCGTCGGCGTCGACGACGCGCACGACCGGGGCGACCTGGCGGACGAAGTCCGGTCCGCCGGTGGCCGAGTCGTCATCGGCGGCATCGATGAGCGCCTCGACAGCGACCCGCACTCCCCCGGCCTCGGACAGGCCCGGCGACCACAGCTTCTTGAGCGCACCGCGGGCGAATCCCGAACCGGAGCCGATCGAGTGGAAGTTCACTTCCTCGTATTTCCCTCCGGTGACGTCGAAGCTGAAGATTCGCCCGGAGTCCCGGCCGGGTTCGACGCCGGCGAACAGCGGCACGACCGCCAGGCCCTGCATCGCAAGGCCGAGTCCGGCGCGCAGCATCGAGGCCAAGCGGTTGGCCTTGCCCTCCAGGGACAGCGGGGTGCCCTCGATCTTCTCGTAGTGCTCGAGTTCGAGCTGGAAGAGCCTGATGAGCTCGAGTGCCAGGCCGGCGGTGCCGGCGATGCCGATGACCGAGGCGGAATCGGCGGCGTGGACCTTCTCGATGATATGGCTGGCGATGAGGTTGCCGACTGTCGCCCGCCGGTCACCGGCCATGAGCACGCCGTGGGCGGTCTTGAACGCGATGATCGTCGTGCCATCCGGCACACCGGCCCGGTGACCAGGAGCGGCCGCGAGCTGCTCGGATGAGACATGTGGCAGGACATCGGGGGCGACGCTGCGGGCGAAGTCGGTGAACGAGTTCGTCGTCGCTGAGAGGAAAGCGGGATCGAAGCCGGTGTTCACTGGCCGCCCTTCTGCACGAAGTTGCGGACGAACTCCTCGGCGTTCGTCTCGAGTACCGAGTCGATGTCATCGAGGATCGAGTCGACGGCCTCCGTGCTGATCTGGGTCTGCGCCTGCGGGGCGACCGGTGTCTCCTCCGGCGGTTCGGCTCCGTCCTTGCGATGGTGGCGGATCTGCTCCTGGCCGCTCATCTCACACCTCATTCCTGTCCCTGTGGACTGCTGGACTGCTGTCCTCAAGTGTAGTGATGCCCAATGATTTCAACAGCTCACCGACGCTGCCGGCTGATTCGACGATCTCGCCGACCAGTGACTTCGTGCCCTTGAGCGGGTACTTCATCGGCACCCGCACGTGCCGCTCGCCGCCGGTGGTGAAGACCAATGAGTCCCAGCTGGCGGAGACGAGCGCATCGGTGAACTTCTCCACCACGCGGCCGCGCAGGTAGGCCCGCGTGTCCTCCGGCGGGTTCTCCACCGCATGGGAGACCTGCGCATCGGTGGTGAATCGGCGGATCCGCCCGGCGGCCTCGAGCTTGTAGAACAGCCCTTTGGAGGGGCGCACATCGTGGTACTGCACGTCGATGAGGGCGAGCTTCGGATGGTTCCACGGCAGGGATTCGCGCTGCTGATAGCCGGTCAGCAGCTGCAGCTTGGCGATCCAGTCGATCTCGCCGGCCAGGCGCATCGGGTCCTCGGCCAGGTCGGTGAGGAACCGATCCCACATCTCGATCACCTCGGCAGTGTCCTCATCTGCTGAGGCGCCCACCGCCTCGGCGGCGGCCTGCCAGTACATCCGCTGGATCTCGACGGCGGTCATGTGCGATCCGTCGGCCAGCTCGAGCGGTGCCGAGAGGCTGAGGTCGTGGGAGACCTGCTGGAGAGCTGCGACCGGGTCGGCGAGCTCGATGCGCGGGCACTGCCCGGCTTCGATGAGCCCGAGGACGAGCGAGGTCGCTCCGAAGCGCACGAGAGTGGCCGGCTCGGCCATCGTCGCATCGCCGATGATGACGTGCAGTCGCCGGTAGAGCAGTGGATCGGCATGCGGTTCGTCGCGGGTGTTGACGATCGGGCGGCGCAGGGTCGTCTCCAACCCGATCTCGGTTTCGAAGAAGTCCGCCCGGGAGGAGATCTGGTAGCCCGGCTCCTCCCCTGAGGCGCCGATCCCGACCCGGCCGGCACCGCACAGGATCTGCCGGGTAGCGAAGAACGGGATGAGGCAGGCGGCCAATTCGTCGAAGTCGACGCTGCGGTCGACGAGGTAGTTCTCGTGCGCGCCGTAGCTGGCACCCTTGGAGTCGGTGTTGTTCTTGTACAGGTTGACCGGCTCCTCGCCGCCGGCCAGCGCCTCGACCGAGCGCAGCGCCACGACATCCCCGGCCCGGTCCCACAGCACGACATCGCGCGGGGTCAGCGTCTCCGGTGAGGAGTACTCGGGGTGGGCGTGGTCGACGTAGTAGCGGGCGCCGTTCTCCAGCACCACGTTGGCCAGGTACTGGGCGTCCGGCTGCGCCTGGGGCAGGTGGGTCAGCTGTGAGATGTGGGCCTGGGCTTCGTTCATGATGAAGCCGCGGGCATCGGCCAGCGGGGATTCGGTGTCGAAGTCCCAGAAGCTCTGCGCGGACTTCAGGCCCCGTGGACCTGCGTAGGCGTCGATGACGCGGGCGGAATCGCGCATCGGGTTGGCGCGTGGTCGGCCGGGCTGGGAGATCCCGAACTCGGTCTCCGCCCCCATGACCCGTGTGACACTCAGCATGTCCTCCTCCTGTCTGCCACCGGCGCGGACGTAGAATCGCTGCGTGGCTGCAAAGAAATCATCTCACCTGTTCATCGCCATCGTCGTCGACGCGTGCCTGGTCGCGCTGTTCACGATCGTCGGCCATTACACGCACCACCAGTCGCTGGTGCCCGAGCAGATCCTCAGCACCGCCTGGCCGTTCCTCGCCGGGCTCGTCATCGCCTGGCTGCTCAACGCCGTCTGGGCCGCCCCGCTCGCGCCGCTGCGCACCGGCACCGGCCTGTGGGCGACGACCGTGCTGCTCGGCCTCGTGATCCGGGCGCTGACCGGCGAGGGCACCGAGGGCCCGTTCATCGTCGTGGCCGCCAGCCTCAACCTCGTCACCCTCGTCGGCTGGCGGGTCATCGCCACCGCCGTAGCCGGACGCTCGGCGCGCTGAGCTGACGGGCAGCCCCGGCTCACAGCAGGTCCGAGTCCGGGGTCGCGGTCTCCGGTTCGACCACCGTGCCCGAGGCGGCGCGCACCTCGGCGTCGAGCTGCCGGTCGCGTTCGGCGCGCACCTCGGCCTCGGCGGCCTGTGAGCGCTGCTGGCCGAGCATCCGCAGGTGGGTGACGCGTTCGCCCTTGCGGCCGGAGATCCGCGACCATTCATCCGGGTTCGAAGTGTTGGGCAGGTCCTCGTGTTCGGAGAACTCCTCGACGATCGCCTGCTCGAGATGGGCCCAGCTGATGCCGCGCTGCCCCTCGGACAGCAGCGCCTTGATCGCATGCTTCTTCGCCCGGTCGACGATGTTGGAGATCATCGCTCCGGAGGCGAAGTCCGAGTAGTACAGCACCTCGGCGCTGCCATCGGCGTAAGTGACCTCAACGAACTCGTTGTCCTCGCTGTGGGAGTACATCCGCTCCACACACCGCCAGATGAGCGCCTCGACGGCCTGCACACGTGAACCCTCGACGGCGTCGAGCACCGTCTCGTGCAACGGCAGTTCGGGCACGAGGTACTTCGAGAAGATCTCGGCTGCCCCGGAGCGGTCCGGGCGCTGGATGCGGATCTTGACGTCGAGGCGACCCGGGCGCAGGATCGCCGGGTCGATGAGATCCTCGCGGTTCGAGGCACCGATGACGATGACGTTCTCCAACTGCTCGACACCATCGATCTCGGCCAGCAGCTGCGGGACGATCGTCGTCTCGACATCGGAGGACTTGCCGGTGCCGCGGGTACGGAACAGCGACTCCATCTCATCGAAGAACACCACGACTGGTGAGCCGGCTGTCGCCTTCTCCCGTGCCCGGGCGAAGATGATCCGCAACTGGCGTTCGGTCTCGCCGACGTACTTGTCGAGCAGCTCGGGTCCCTTGATGTTGAGGAAGTACGAACGCTTCGTCGCATCTGCGCGGCGCTGAGCCAGGGAGTGGGCGACGGCCTTGGCGATGAGCGTCTTGCCGCAGCCGGGCGGGCCGTAGAGCAGAATGCCCTTGGGCGGCTTGAGGCCGTGCTCGGTGTAGAGCTCCGGGTGCTCGAAGGGCATCTCGACGGCATCCTGGATCATCTCGATCTGGGTTGCCAGACCGCCGATGTCGTTGTACGAGATGTCCGGGACGGCCTCGAGCAGCAGCGAGGACACCTCGGGTTTGGCGATCTTCTCGTAGGCGAACCGGGTGCGGGTGTCGACGAGCACCGCGTCACCGGGACGCACGCCCTCCTCCTGCAGGACGGCAGAGAGGATGTAGACCTGCTCGTCGTCTCCGGGGGTGCCGATGAGGATCCGGTCATCGCTCATCACCTCGCGCACGGTGACGACGTCTCCGACCCGGTTGTAGTCGCAGGCTTCGAGGGCGACGAGGCCTTCAGACAGGCGCACCTGGATGCCCGGGCGCAGCTCGGCGGTGTCGAGCTCTGTCGAGATCGCCACGCGCATCCGGCGCCCGGAGACGTGGACGTCGAGTTCGGGCACGCCTTCAGCGTCGGTGACGACTTCAAGGACGGTGCCGAAGGAGTTCGGCGGATCGGACATCCGCTCGGCTTCGGTGCGGATCCGGGCGAGCTCGTCACGCGCCTGGCGCAGCGTCTTCGACAGGGCCTCATTGCGCTTCGAGGCGTTGAACAGCTGCTGGCGCAGCTGGGCTGAGTCTTTGCGCAGCTTGGCAAGATCCGCGGTGGGATCCGGGGTGGTGGGGCTCACTGGTCCTCCTTCGCGATGGGGTCGTCGCTGGCGGCTGCGGCCGTCTCTTCGGCGGCCTCCTCGGCTTTCCGCCGGGAGCCGACCTCGCGTTTGAGGCGGCGCATCTTCTTGCCGGTCGCATAGCGGTGGCCGATGGTCTCGTCGGTGAACTCGCCTCCCTCCCAGTGGGCGCGGTCCTCGGCACTGGGTTCGGAGCCCTGCGGGCGCTTCTTGCGCTCGAGCGGGTCGACACCAGGCGCGAGCCGGCGGGCGAAGAGCAGGAACCCGGTGTGGCCGATCATCCGGTGGACCGGGCGCACCGCCAGTCCCTCGAGATGCCAGTCGCGGATCATCGATTCCATGGCGTGCGGTTCGGTGTACATGCGCGTCGCGCGGATCGCCTCGGCGGTGCGCGAGAGCTGGGTGGCGGTGGCCACGTAGACGATCAGCACTCCCCCGGGAATGAGGGCGTCGGTGACAGCCGGCAGGCATTCCCATGGGGCGAGCATGTCGAGGACGACCCGGTCGACCTCACCGGGTGCGAAGGCCTTCGGCAGCTCCTCTGCGAGATCGCCGGTGGTGCACGACCACGCCGGGTGCTGCCCGCCGAAGAAGTCGGCGATGTTGCCGGCGGCGATCTCGGCGAAGTCCGGGCGCATCTCAAAGGAGTGGACGCGGCCCTGATCGCCGACCGCGCGCAGCAGCGACAGGGTCAGTGCGCCGGAGCCGACGCCGGCTTCGACGACGACTGCACCGGGGAAGATATCGCCCAGCGTGGTGATGAGCGCGGCGTCCTTCGGGTAGATGACCGCGGCTCCCCGCGGCATCGACAGCACGAAATCCTCCAGCAGCGGACGCAGCGCCTGATAGGCGGTGCCGCTGGAGTTGCGCACGATGACGCCTTCGGGCTGGCCGATGAGCTGGGCGTGATCGAGCGTGCCGGTGTGGGCGTGGAAGGTGCCGTCTGGAGTCAGCACGATCGTCTGCAGTCGACCCTTCGGGTCGGTCAGCTGGACCTTGTCGCCGATCCGGAAGGGGCCGCGCCGCACGGGCGCGCCGGAAGCCTGCTGTGCATTCATATGCTCCCCACTCTAGACCCTGGCCTGACCGGCTGGTCAGGCCTCTCACTGCGTGAACGCAGGCCGCAAGCGGTCACCGGCGGTTCAGTCGGCGAGGAGTTCGTCGAAGAACTCCTGCAGGTCGATGACACCGGTGAGTGTGGAGCCGCGCATCACGATGCAGTAGGCGGCCTTCGGCCGATGGGTCAGCGACTCGAGCAGATGCGGGGCCGTGATGTCCTCGGGCACCCCGATCCAGCCGCCGAAGGGCCGGGCATAGTCGGCGATCGTCTCAGACCGCTGCGCACCGATCGGCACCTGGGAGGCGGCATGCCGGTCGAGGAACGCATACGGCAGACCGCGCTCGTTGAGCACGACGATGATGACTGAGGGTCCCTTGCCGAGGGAGTCGGCGAAGCCGAGGGTCTGCTCGATGGTCGAATCGTGGGTGGCCGCGATCGCCGGCTGGATGACTGCGTGCAGATCGTAGGTCTCCATGCGGCGGGCGCGCTTGGCATGGGTGACGGCATCGCTGGCGGAGAACCACAGCATGAAGGCGATCGCCGACATCCACAGCACGGTGATGAGGTCGGGACGCTCGCCGCGCAGCAGCGGGGTGACCACAGCCCAGAAGACGAAACCGGCGGCGATGATCCGTCCGATCCAGGCGGCGATGACGGTCCCGAGGTACTGGCTGCTGGTGCCGCGCCAGATGAGGGCCTGGATCGCCCAGCCGCCGTCGAGCGGGATGCCCGGCAGCAGGTTGATGATGCCCAATGCGGCGTTGGCGAACGTGACGGCGATGAGCAGCAGCCATGGCACCGAGGACTGTTCAAAGGCCCCCATGGCCAACCAGCCGAGACCGGCGAGGGCGAGGTTGATGACCGGACCGACGACGGAGATGATGAAGCTCGTCGATGCCGCTCGCTTCGGGTCCTCCTCGATCTTGGGTTCGAACCGGGTGAAGCCGCCCCAGATGTTGAGCTCGATCGCAGCGACCTTCTGCCCGACGGCAGCCCCTGCGATCGCGTGGGCGAGTTCGTGGAGGAAGACGGAGACGAAGAGGAACACCGCGTAGGCGAAAGCGACGATCCAGGAGAGAATCCCGAGGTCGGGCCGAACGTTGGACACCCATGGGGCGAAGAGCACTGTGATGATGACCGCGGCGATGAACCAGGACCAGGCGAGGACGACGGGAGCACCGAAGACCCAACCGATGATGAGCCCGTTCGACGCCCCGGTCCGTTTGGCCGGGGGGTTTGCCTTCGCGCTCGCCTCAGTCATGTCCACCATCCTAAAGGGGATGCCCTGCTGTCTCTGCGCGCCCATGCCGAGGAGAGTCTGCCCGTCCATGCCGAGGAGCGAACGGTCAGTGTTGGGCCGGTAGGGTTTCGGTTATGGCCAAACTCGTCGCGCTCTCTCCGTCCCGGGCCAATGACTTCGTCCAGTGCCCGCTGAAGTTCCGCTTCCGCACCGTCGACAAGATCCCTGAGCCGCTGTCGCCGGCCGCGTTCCGCGGCACGCTCGTCCATGCCGTGCTCGAGCGCCTCTTCGACGCGGTCGCCCCCGAGCGGACGTGGGAGAAGACGATCGAGCTGCTGCCCATCGAGCTGACGCGGCTGACCGACGAGGACGGGCGTGTCGCTGAGCTCTTCCCCGCTGAGGAGGATCGCCGCCGCCTGCTCAACGAGTCAGCCGAGCTGTGCCGTTCGTACTTCGCGCTCGAGATTCCGCAGATGCTCGAACCGGACCGGCGGGAGGAGTACGTGCAGGTGCCGCTCGCGGGCGGGCCGGTGCTGCGCGGGTTCATCGACCGCGTCGACGCCTCCCCGGGTGGCGCGGTGCGGCTGGTCGATTACAAGACCGGCAAACAGCCCAAACCGCAGTACGGCCGCGAGGCAGATTTCCAGATGCGCTTCTATGCCCTCATGCACTACCTGGCTGAGGGCCGGCTCGTGCACACCCTCAAGCTGCTCTACCTCGGCTCGCGCAGCTCGATCGACATGCAGCCGACGATGGGTGATATCGAGCGCACCGAATTCGAAGTCCGCGGCATCTGGAACGAGATCACCGATGCCGCCCAGTCCGGGCGCTGGCGTCCGCGCCGCTCCCCGCTGTGCACTTGGTGTTCGTTCAAGCCGATGTGCCCGGCATGGGGCAATACGCCCCCGGAGCCCCCGCCGATCACCGAGATCGCCGGTGTCGATCTGCTCTCAGGCAGCACCGACTGAGCCAGCCTGCAGGGGTCTGTTCGCTCACCCGTCGTCGCTGGACTGCTGAGCGTCGGCGACGCCGGGCCCGTGCGGGACGGCCGAGCCGATCAGGCCGTCGAGGGACTGGGCGCTCATCCCCTCCAGGGTCGGCACGAGCCGTCGGCCCGGTCGTTCGGGGATCGGCACCAGATGCGGCACCCCGAACGCAATCGTTCCTGCGGATTCGGCGCTGGTGAGTCCTGGCACAGAGTCCTCGAATGCCACACATGCTCCGGGCGGTACGCCGATCTGCCCGGCGCCGATGAGATAGGGCGCTGGATCCGGCTTGCCGGCCGGCACCTCGTCGCCGGTGACAAGCGCTGCGAACGCTCCGTTCGGGCAGGCGGCGACGACCGCCTCGGCGAGCCGGCGATACGACATCGTCACCAGCGCACACGGCACGCTTTCGGCCTGCAGGTCTGCCAACAGCTCACGTGCCCCGGGCCGGAACGGCACATGCTCGCCGATGAGTTCGATGACCCGATCGAGGAGCAGTTCGACGATCTCCTCAGCGGGCAGCGTCAGGCCGTGGGCGATGAGGATGTGGGCCGAGGTCAGCAGCTCGTTGCCGACCATGAGCATGCCCTTCTCCTCGTCCCAGTCGAGACCGTGAGCGCGCATGAGCTCTGTTTCGGCCGTGATCCAGTACGGTTCGGTGTCGACGAGAGTGCCGTCCATGTCCCACAGGACTGCCGAGTAGAATCGCATGACTCCTAGCGTAGTCTGTGCCCATGGACTTTCTGCCTCCCTCCGATCGCTGGCTGCGGATCATCGCCGTCGAAGGTATGGATGACGCAGGTCAGAGCGCCGTCGACGCCGCGCATCACCTGGTCGAGGCGTGGGATCTGCGCCCGGCTGAGGAACTGCTGACCGATGGCTACTACGACTACACGCTGGTGCGTCCGCAGCTGCGCCGCTCCGGTCTGACCGCCGAAATCGAGTGGCCGTGCATCGAGACCTATCTCGGGACGGTGCCGGGCACGCCGATCAGCGTGATCGTCGCGATCGGTCCGGAGCCGACCTCCCACTGGGCTGATGCCTTCGAGGTGCTGCTGGACGGTGCTCATTCCGACGATCGTGTGGTGCTCATCAGCGGGGCTGCCGCATCGGTGTCCCATCGCCGTCCGCTGCCGGCGGCGGTCACAAGCGAGCAGTCCGATGTGGTATCCGCCTATGACGGCGTCGAATCGGCCTGCGGTGAGGGTACTGCCGGTCTGCTGGAGGTCTTCGCCGTCCTGCTCGCCGCGCAGCGCATCCCGGCGGTCACCCTGACGGTGTCCGTGCCCGGGTATGTCGCCGGCACCACCTCGCCGAAGGCGATCCTGTCGCTCCTCGGCGCCTTCGAGGACCTGACCGGGTTGGTCGTGCCTCAGCACGACCTCGTCGAGGATGCCCGTGCCTGGGAGTTCGGCGTCGAGGAGTTCGTCGAAGCAAACCCCGACCTGCAGGATCACGTCGAGCATCTCGAATCGGTCGCGGAGACCTCCGAGCTGCCCGAAGCCAAGGGCGAGGCGATCGCCCGTGAGTTCGAGCGCTACCTGCAGCACCGGCGCCGCGACGGAGGCTGAGACGCCGCCGGCCCCGCACCACGAGGTGCGCGGCCGGCCGTCAGTGTGCGGCCGGAGTTGTCAGAGCCTGATGCCGAGGAGGGCGTCGATCGCCTCGACGATCTCCTCGGTGTCGGCGCGCGATCCCTCGCTGCTCGTCGCGGCAGCCCAGCGGTCGAGCGTCGACAGCGCTGAGGGCGTGTCGAGGTCGTCGCTGAGGTCGTGGCGCAGATCGTCGATGACGTCAGCGGCGCTGACCGTCGATCCGAGGTCGGCGGCCCTGCGCCAGGTGGTCAGCCGCTGCTGGGCCTGCTCGAGCACCTCATCGGAATAGCTCCAGTCGCAGCGGTAGTGGTGCGCCAGCAGGGTCAGCCGCACCGCCATCGGGTCGACACCGGATTCGCGCAGCGCGGAGACGAAGACGAGATTCCCGCGGGACTTGCTCATCTTCTCGCCCTCGTAGCCGACCATGCCGGTATGCATGAACACCTGGGCGAACGGCTCGCCGGTCAGTGCGGTCGCGTGGGCTGCGCACAGCTCGTGGTGCGGGAAGATCAGGTCTGAGCCGCCGCCCTGGATGGTGAGCGGGAAGCCGAGGTACTCGTTGGCGATGGCCGCGCATTCGATGTGCCAGCCGGGGCGACCTGGGCCGAGCTCGCCGCCGTCCCAGGACGGCTCGCCTTCGCGTTCGGCACGCCACAGCAGCGCGTCGAGCGGGTCTTCCTTGCCCGGTGTGTCGGGGTCGCCGCCGCGTTCGCCGAACAGGCGCATCATGGTGTCGCGGTCGTAATGGGACTCCGAGCCGAACGCCGGCTTGATCGCGGCGTTGACGCGGTAATACACATCGCCGTTGTCGAGCCGGTAGGCATAGCCGTTGTGCAGCAGCTCCGTGACCGCGTCGACGACGAGGTCGATGCTCTCGACGGCACCGATGAAGTGGTCGGGGGCGATGACCCGCAGCACCTCCATGTCGCTGCGGAATCGTTCGATCTCACCGTCGGCCAGATCCCGCCAGTCGACGCCGGTGGCCTCGGCCCGTTCGAGGAGCGGGTCGTCGATGTCGGTGATGTTCTGGACGTAGGACACCTCCACACCGGCATCGCGCCACACCCGCTGCAGCACGTCGAAGGCCACATAGGTGGCAGCGTGACCGAGGTGGGTTGAGTCATAGGGGGTGATCCCGCAGACGTAGAGTCGCGCGACCTTCTCCTTGCCCGGCGCCTGTACGGGACCCTGCTCTGCAGTGCAGTAGACATCGGGGCCGCGGCCGGAGCTGGAGAGCCTGGGAACATCAGGAGATTGCCATGGTTTCACGCCCCCAGCATACGAGTGAGCAATCAGCGACCTCAACACGGCAGATCTCCCGGCGCGCCGGAACGGCATGTGTCCACCCACCGGATCGGAAACCTCAGCCTGCCGCGGTCACAGCGGCGGCCACGGAATCGGCGTCCGGGTCGCCGGCGGCAGCGGGAATGCCCCGAGCTCGCTCAGGGCCGCTGCGCGTGCCGCGGTGGCGTCTGCCTCGGCATCGGTGAGCCAGGTCCCGAGGCGGTGCCGCAGTTCGGTGCTCTCGGCGACCTCGGCCAAAAGCCTGTTCTCAGCAGGTGTGAAGGGTTCGCCGCAAAAGCCCCACAGCACGGTGCGCAGCTTCGGTTCGGCGTGGAAGGTCAGTCCGTGGTCGATGCCGAACACGCCGGGTGCGGTGCCGTCGAAGCGGTAGTGCCCGCTGAGGATGTGTGAGGCTTTGCGGTCGGCGTTGTTGACGATGAGGTCGAACAGTGCGATCTGCCGCAGTGCCGGTGCGAGCGCGTGAGCGACGATGAGGTCCTCACCGTCTTCAGACACGGCGGCGAAGATCGCAGCCCAGCCCTCAGGCACCTCGTCGGGTTCGAAGATGTCGACGAGCGCATCGCCGTGGCTGAGCGTCTCGACATACGCCTGCACTGAGCCCGGTCCGGCCGGCATGTCAGTGCGCATGACCGTCGGCGGGGCCACCAGCAGCCCGATGGCCTGCCCGAGTTCGAAACAGGCGACCTCCCGGCCGGCCAGCGACTGGTGGGGGAAGTCATGCAGCGGCCGCTCCCCCGCGGCGGGCTTGTAGACCGCGCGCAGCACAGTCTCACCTGCTGTCACCGTGATGAGCCGCGTGTCATTCGAGGCGTGCGGGATGCGCCCGAGCTGGTGGACCTCACCGGCGGTGAGCACGTCGACGATGCTGGCGGTGTCGTCTGCCGCTGACAGGTGCGTCGGTGTGTCGATGCGCACGGAGATCTCCGGCCAGTCGGGGCTGGAGTCGCTGTGTCCGCTGCGGGTGGTCATATCCGGCATCAGCGGGCGATTCCGTTGGCGCGCGGGCACATGTGACCGGCCGGATCGAGCGGCAGCGCGCAGAACGGGCAGTCCGAGCGTCCGGCATTGACGACCTGGTCGGCGCGGCGGGCGAACTCGCGGGCCTGGCCAGCGGTGAGGGTGACCTTGAGTGAGCGTCGCTCCTGCGTGTCGTCATCCGGGTCGCCGCTGGTGCCCGACTCGGCGTCCTGCTGGGTGAGTTCGAAGCATTCGACGATGAGCAGACCGGCCTGGGTGTCCCAGCCCAGACTCATGGTGCCGACGATGAACTCGGCGTCGACGGGCATCGCCAGGCCGGCGTTGTCGATGAGCTCCTCGAGCGGGCCGACCGGGATCGGCACAGTGCTGGCGCCCTTGGCCCTGACCATGTCGAGCAGCTCGTCCATCCGCTCCCCGAGCATCTCGACCTGCTCCTTCTCCAGCGTCACCGAGGTGACGACGCCCTCGGAGGCGGCCTGCAGGAAGAACGTGCGCTCGCCCGGCAGGCCGACGGTCCCGGCGATGAACCGGTCGGGCGACGAGTGTTCGAAGATCGGGGCAGCCATAGTCCTTACCCTATGGCATTCGATTCCCCTCGTCATCGGCTCGAACTGGTGACGCGGCCTGCAGAAGGGGGGTACATTGGAGGCATGAGCCTTGAACCCGATGTGGCCCTGGAAGAGTTCCTTTCGGCAATCCGCGAGCACTACGCTGCAGCGGCCCACCGTTCCTCCGATGAGGACCCGCGAGTCGAAGCCACCTACATGGCCCTGGCCGAGGCTTTCGACATCTACGAGGACGCCCTCTACCGTGCGTTCGAGGAGGTCACTCCGTTTGAGCTCTTCGACGATCAGGAAGACGCCAAGGCTGACCTCGGTGACGATGACGACGATGATGACGACGACTTCGATGATGATTTCGACGATGATGACGATGACTACGACGACGACGATGATGATGACGACTTCGACGACGATGATTACGACGATGAGGTCTCCGTCAAGCAGTGAGCGCTGAGCGCTGCTGTCCCACCCTCGACTGACTGCGGCTGCTGCCGCGCCCGAGGTGTCAGCCGGGTTCGGAGATCTGGTCGAGGACCTGGAGGATCTCCGGCTGCAGTTCGGCATCGCTGTTGAGCAGCTGGGTGAGCTGCTCGGTGGTGCGCGGGCTGATGAGGCTGCAGGCCGGTGCCTGTGAGCGCATCCAGGCCAGCGCGACATCCACCGGGGCGATCTCCAGGCTCGAGGCGGCTTTGCTCACTCCCGCCACGATCCGCTGCGCGTCGTCGGTCAGATAGCGCTGCATGTAGCCGTCCCGGTGGAGCGCCGCCCGCGAATCCGCCGGGACGGCCTTGAGGTACTGACCCGAGAGCGCGCCGCGGCCGAGTGCAGCACCGGCGACCATGCCGATGCCCAGGTAGTCGGCCGCCGGGGCGACCTCGGACTCCGCCGAGCGCTCGAGCAGCGAATGCTCGTTGAAGGCGGCGACCACCGGTATCCCGGCTCCGGCGACGGCGGCCAGCTGCCAGCCGGAATGGTAGGCACAGGCGACGTAGCCGATTTCCCCGGCGCTCAGCAGCGTCTCAAGCGCTGAGGCGGTCTCCTCCAGCGGTGTGGCCGCATCGAAGCCGTCGAGGACGAGGACATCGATGTGGTCCCGGCGCATCCGCTGCATGAGCTGCCGGGCCTGTCGGAGCACCTGCTGCCGGGACAGGCTGAGGACGGGTTCGTGCCCGCGCTGGGCGACGCCGACACGGGCGCACACAGTGACTTCGGGGCTGACTGTCAGCTTGCCGAGCAGATCGGCCGCCGGCGAGGCGAACGACGGCAGCTCAAGAGTCGTGCCTCCGGCCTCGCTGTAGGAATCGAGGAGCTGCTGGGCGGTGTCCGCCTCAACGCGACTGCCCCAGTCGAAGGTGCCGAGTCCGAGCTCAGAGAGCTCCAGACCTGATGTTCCGACGCGGTGAACGTGCATAGTCCTTGAGGTTACCTGATCAGTGGGTCTACCCTGATGTGGGTCTGGCCGCCGGTGCGTCGTCGCTGTCTCTCAGCGAAGCCCCCGCCGCGAGCACCTCAGCCCGCAGCCATATCCCCGGCGCGGGCGTCTGCCCACACCGCTATTCGCGGGTGCCTACAGCTAGGAGCAAGTGCATGGATTGGCTCATCGCCGCGATCCTCGGAATCGTGCAGGGACTCACCGAGTTCCTGCCGATCTCCTCTTCAGCACATCTGCGGATCGTCGGCGAGTTCCTGCTGCCGGGGCAGGATCCGGGGGCGTTCTTCACCGCCATCGTGCAGATCGGCACCGAAACCGCGGTGCTCGTGTACTTCTGGAAGGACATCACCAGCATCATCGCCGCCTGGTGCAGGGCGCTTGTGGGCCGCGGGCCCAAGGACGACCCGAAGGTCCGGCTCGGCTGGCTCATCATCCTCGGCTCGATTCCCATCGCGGTGCTCGGGCTGCTGTTCGAAAGCCAGATCGAGACGGTGCTGCGCAGCTTGTGGATCACTGCGACGATGCTCATCGTCTTCGGCATCATCCTCGGTCTGGCCGACAAGTACGGTTTGCGGACCTATGAGCTCAAGGACATGACCTGGGGTCAGGGCATCCTCTACGGCCTGGCACAGGCGATGGCGCTCATCCCCGGTGTGTCGCGCTCCGGCGGCACGATCATCGCCGGCCGGCTGATGGGCTTCAAGCGCGAAGCCGCCGCCCGCTATTCGTTCCTGCTCGCTGTCCCGGCGGTGATGGCCTCGGGCTTCTACGGCCTGTTCAAGAGCATCGGCGAGCCGATGGTGCTCGGCTGGGGGCCGACCGCACTGGCCACACTGGTGAGCTTCGTCGTCGGCTACATCGTCATCGTCGGGTTCCTCAAGTTCATCTCGACCCGCTCCTTCGCCGTCTTCGTCTGGTACCGCGTCATCATCGGCCTGGTCATCTACGCCCTGTTGGGCGCCGGGGTCATCTCAGCGATCTGACCTAAGCGCTGCGCGCCAGTGCCGGTTCGGCCCATCGCGGCGCGGGTTCGTCCCAGTGCGGGTTCGGCCCAGTGCGGGGTCGGCTACCGGCCGCCGCCGAGGTCGGGGCTGGCCTGGCGTCCGCCGGCGGTGACCGACATGGCGGTCACGACCGGATGCCCGGTGGCCGGGTAGGAGATGACGCTGAAGGATCCGGGAGCCACCGCGATGCGCTGGAACCGGTCGAGCGGGATGCCGAGGGCATCGGCGAGGATCGCCTTGATGATGTCACCGTGGCTGACGATGATCCCCACGCCGTCCTCACAGCTGTTCTCGTCCTGACCGCTGCCTGCGGTGAGCTGGCGCAGCTCGGCGACCAGCGCCTGGGCTGCAGCGATCCCCCGGGCGGCAGCCGCCTTGAGCGATTCTCCGCCGGGGAAGACCATCGACGAGGGGCACTCGGCGACGCGTGTCCACTCAGGCTGTGCCTTGAGCGAGGTGAGCGGCTGGCCGCTCCACTGCCCGTAGTCGACTTCTGCCAGGTCCGGGTCCTCCCGGGTCTGAGCGACGGTGACGATGCCGAGCAGCTCTTCGGTCGTCTGCACACAGCGCATGAGCGGAGAGTGCCGCAGCGCGGTGATCGAGGCGAACGGCAGGACGCCGGCCAGACTGCGGATCTGGGCGCGGCCAGCCGCAGTGAGAGCGACCCCGGGCGTCCGGCCGGCGAGCAGGCCGGCGGCGTTGGCATCGCTCTCCCCATGCCGGATGAGAACCAGATGGACCATACGCCTCAGGATAATGCACGCCGGGTGCGGCGTGTCCGCCCTGCGAGCAGCCCGGGAAACAGGCCCGCCTGGTGATAATCTCATCGAAGCGAAGGAGGGAATGTGAAGCGACGTCGTACACCTGTGGAGTACGAATTCCGGACCGTGAGCCTGCATCGGGAGATGACCCGATCAGAAGCCGCCCGCCTCCTGACCGAAGAAGCCGAATACGGCCGCTGGGAGCTGGCACGCACCCGGATCGGGATGGGCGGGTCGAAGACGGTGTGGCTGCGTCGCCGCATCATCCGCATCAAGCACTCCGCATGAGGGCCACCGCATCACGCGGGCCGGCGCTGCTGTCAGCCGCGGCGATGATCGCCGCCGGCATCGCGATGTCCATCCAGGGCACCGCCAACGGTCACCTCGCCGCCGCCCTCGGCCACGGCCTGTATGCCGCATTCCTGTCCTTCACCGGCGGCTTCGTCGTCCTCTGCCTTGCCATCCCCTTCGAACCCGGCGCCCGCCGCGGACTCGGACGCGCCTGGCAGCTGGTGCGCCGCGGTGAGTTCCCGTGGTGGATGCTCACCGGCGGCATCGGCGGCGCCTCTGTCGTCATCGCCCAGTCGCTGACCGTCCCGCTGTTCGGCGTGGCGACGTTCATCATGTCCTTCGTGTGCGGTCAGCTGCTCGGCGGGCTCATCGTCGACAACACCCGGCTGAGCCCAGGCGGGCGCCGGGCTCCCAGCGTCCCCCGTGTCGCCGGCGTCATCATCGTCCTGCTCGGCGTCGTCGTGTCCTCATCCGGTGCGCTGTCCCACGGCGTACCCCTGTGGGCGCCGCTGCTGCCGCTGACCTCCGGTGCGCTCACGGCGTTCCAGCAGGCCTTCAACGGCAACCTCAACACCGCCTCCCGCTCGGCCTACGCGGCGACGTTCACGAACTTCCTCGTCGGTTCGCTGTTCCTTCTCGCAGCGGCTGTCATCGTGCGCCTGTCCGGTGTGCCGATCGCCGGATTCCCGGAGATGCCCGGCCAGTGGTGGATGCTCCTCGGCGGTGTGCTCGGCGTCATGTACATCAGCTTCTCCACCGTGGCCGTCGGCCGTCTGGGAGTGCTGCTCATCAGCCTGCTGGCGCTGTTCGGCAACCTGCTCGGCTCACTCGTCATCGATCTGCTCTTCCCTGTCGGGGCAGCTCCGGTCGGCCCGCAGACGTTCATCGCCATCGGGCTCGTGCTCCTCGGCGTCGTCGTCGCCTCGGTCCAGCGCCGTCAGCGCTGGCTCGACGACCACTGACATCCGTGCGGCTGTCGCCGTGGGAGCACGAGCGGCCGGCTCAGGCTTCCATGAGGAACCGGCCGAGAACCCGGGCGCCGAACTCAAGGGCTGAGACCGGCACCCGCTCGTCGACACCGTGGAACATCGCCGGGAAGTCCAGATCCGGGGTCAGACGCAGCGGTGCGAAGCCGTAGCCGGTGATCCCCAGCAGCGAGAGCGCCTTGTTGTCGGTGCCGCCCGAAAGCGTGTACGGCAGCACCGTGGCGTCCGGATCCTCCTCCTGCAGGGAGGCGACCATCGTGTCGACGAGCCGACCGCCGAAGGGTGATTCGAGAGCAGTGGCCACGATCTCCTCTTCGATGTCGACGCCCTCGCCGGCGAGCTCCTTGAGTTTGAGTCTGAGGTCCTCGTACTGACCGGGCAGGTGCCGGCAGTCGATGTAGGCCGAGGCCGTCGAGGGGATGACGTTGTGCTTGTACCCGGCTTCGAGCATCGACGGATTCGAGGTGTTGGCGAAAGTCGCGCCGACGAACTTGGCCACCGATCCGAGTTCGTCGAGCAGCTCGCCGTAGGTCTCTGCGCTGAATGGGATCCCGGTGAGCTCGGAGACGCCGACGAGCAGGTCACGGGTGGCCTGCGGCATCTGCTCAGGCCACTCGTACGCGCCGATCCGTGCGACCGCCTCGGCGAGCTTGGTGACCGGGTTGTCGCGGTTGATCTGGGAACCGTGCCCGGCGGTGCCGCGGGCGATGAGCTTGAGCCACGCGATGCCCTTCTCCGCAGTCTGCACGAGGTACACGCGCTGGCCGCGGATGTCGACGGAATAGCCGCCGACCTCGGAGATCGCCTCGGTGGCACCGTCGAACACCTCAGGATGGTTCTTGGCCATCCACTGTGAGCCGTAGAGTCCGCCAGCCTCCTCATCGGCGAAGAACACGATGATGAGATCCCGGCGCGGACGCAGATTCTCACGCATCATCGTCCGCACGACCGCGACGATCATCGCGTCCATGTCCTTCATGTCGACGGCCCCACGGCCCCAGACGAGACCATCGCGGATCTCCCCGGCGAACGGGTCGACAGACCATTCCGCGGCATCGGCGGGCACGACGTCGGTGTGGCCGTGCACCACGAGCGCCGGCGCCTCGGGATCGGTGCCCGGCACCCGGGTCACGAGCGTCGCGCGTCCGGGGGCGGACTCGTAGATCTGCGACTCCAGGCCGACCTCGGCGAACCACGCGGCGATCTGGTCGGCGGCCGGGCGCTCGGGATTGCATCTGTTGTTGCCCCAGTTCTGCGTATCGATGCGGATGAGCTCCTGGCACAGGCGGGTGACCTCTGCCTCGGCGCTGGCGAACTGATGACTCATCGACACTCTCCATTCTCACTTCCGGCGGTGCGGCCGGGCCGGCCTGAGGCGAGCGTACACCCGAAGCACATGCACGTCGGCAGCCGTTCGTCATCCGGAAATCGGCGAACCGCAGATGAATACCCCGTAACGCCTTTGCAGCCAGCGCCCTCCGGCGCGCCGGCACGTACGTGGGCGCGGAGCGCATATGACAGACTACGACTAAGTGTCCCGGCGCGCACGCGCCGCCGTCGATCGAGGAGGAGCAAGATGAAGACTGTTGTCTGCGGTGGAGACGGGTTCTGCGGCTGGCCGACAGCCCTGCATCTCTCAGCGCGAGGCCACGACGTCGTTATCCTCGACAATCTCTCGCGCCGGGAGATCGACGAGGAGCTCGGTGCAGAGTCGCTGACCCCGATCGCCTCGATCGAAGACCGCATCGCCGCCTGGGAGGAGCTGACTGGCAAGCGGATCGGCTTCGCCCAGATCGACCTGGCTCAGGACTACGAGGCGGTGCTGCGCCTGCTCGGCGAGTACGCACCTGACACCGTCATCCACTTCGCCGAACAGCGCGCTGCGCCGTACTCGATGAAGTCCCCGGCACACAAGCGCTACACCGTCGACAACAACGTCAACGCCACCCACAACCTGCTCGCCGCAATCGTCGAGAACGGTTCGGACATCCACCTTGTGCACCTGGGCACCATGGGCGTCTACGGATACGGCACCGCCGGGATGGAGATCCCCGAGGGCTACCTCGACGTGCAGGTCACTGCCGACAAGGACGCCGAGGGACGGCCATGCGAGCCGTACCAGGTCGAACAGCAGATCCTGTACCCGACCAACCCGGGTTCGATCTACCACATGACGAAGGTGCTCGACCAGCACCTGTTCGCCTACTACGCCAAGAACGACGCGCTGCGCATCACCGACCTGCACCAGGGCATCATCTGGGGCACGAACACCGCCGAGACCAAACTCGACGAACGGCTGGTCAACCGCTTCGACTACGACGGCGACTACGGCACCGTGCTCAACCGGTTCCTCATGCAGTCGGCGGTCGGCTACCCGCTGACCGTCCACGGCACCGGCGGTCAGACGCGCGCGTTCATCCACATCCAGGACATGGTCCGCTGCGTCGAGATCGCGGTGGACAATCCGCCTGCGGCCGGTGAGCGGGTCAAGATCTTCAACCAGCTGACCGAGACCCACCGGGTGCGCGAACTCGCCGAACTCATCTGCTCGATCACCGGTGCCCGCCTGGAGAACGTGCCCAATCCGCGGCACGAGTCGGCCGAGAACGACCTCCACGCCTCGAATGCGACGTTCCTGGCACTCGGACTCAAGCCGACGACGCTGTCCGACGGGCTACTCATGGAGGTCAATGAGACCGCCAAGCGCTATGCCCACCGGGCGGACCTGTCGAAGATCCCCGCGTCCTCTGTCTGGACCAAGCACCAGCAGCCGGGTGTGCCGACCGTCCCGACCGACACCTCGGGCCTGGCAGATGCGCAGGCCAGCGGTGACCACGACGAGACGGCGGCGGTCTCCGGCAGCTGATGCGCATCGCCCTCTTCACGGAAGTCTTCCTTCCGAAAATCGACGGGGTCGTCACCCGGCTCATGGGCACCCTCGACCACCTGGCCGAAATGGGTCATGAGGTCGTCGTGTTCGCGCCGGGCCATCCGCCGGCCCGCTATGCGGGGTTCCGGGTGGTTCCGGTGCGCTCGGTGTCCTTCAAGCCGTGGTATCCCGAGCTGCGCGTCGGCCTGCCGACTTCGAACATCGCCAGGACGATGGAGCGCTTCCACCCGCATGTCGTCCATGCCGTCAATCCGATCTGGCTGGCCGCCTACGGCACGATGTCCTCGAAGCGGCGCGACCTGCCGATGCTCGCGTCGTTCCATACCAACGTGCCCGAATACACGCAGCGGCTCGGACTTGAGTGGATCACCGACACGACCGAACGGTGGATCACGTGGATCCACAACCTCGCAGAGGTCAATCTGTGCACCTCGCAGCCGATGATCGAGCAGGCTGCGGCTGCCGGGATCAAGAACCTCGACCTCTGGCCGCGGGCGGTCGACACGCAGACCTACCATCCGGGCAACTACTCGCAGCGGATGCGTGAGCGACTCACCGACGGGCATCCAGAGGATCGGCTGCTCGTCTATGTCGGGCGGATGTCGAAGGAGAAGGACCTCGATGTGCTGCGCGGCGTCATCGACCGCGCTCCGGAGGGCACCCGGTTGGCAATGGTCGGATCCGGCCCGCACCTGGGCCAGCTGGAGGCCGAGTTCGCCGGCACGCCGACGGTCTTCACCGGGTACATGAGCGGTCAGGAGCTGGCCGAGGCCTACGCCTCAGCCGATGTGTTCGTCTTCCCCTCGACGACTGAGACGCTGGGGCTGGTGGCACTGGAGTCGATGGCCTCGGGAGTGCCGGTCGTCGCTGCCCGGGCTGGTGGCATCCCGTTCGCCGTGCCCGATGGTGTCGGCGGTCTGCTGTGCAAACCCCATTCGAGTGAGGACATGTCAGCTCAGGTCAATCGTCTGCTGGCAGATGAGAGCCTGCGCTCGGCATTGGCCGCCGGAGGCAAGGCCGAGATGGAGCAGCACAGCTGGCGGGCAGCGACGGAGAAGCTCGTCGAGAGCTACGAGCTGGCAATCGAACGGCACTGGTCGGACTATGTGCCACCGCGTTGGCGGATCAAGACGTTCGGGCGGCCGATGCCGCGTGCGACCTGAACGAGCCGGGATCAGGCCCGCTCGGCTGCGACCTTGGCGTTGTTCCAGCTGCCGAAGTGATTGCGCACCGAGGCACCTGAGGGCCTGGTCCGGCCGGCGGCGCGCTCGTCCTTGGCCCATGCCTCATAGCGGTTGAAGCTCTCAGCTCCCCCATCTGCGCGCGCATCGGTGAGGAAATCGATGACAGCGCTGCGGAATGCCTCAGGAGAGTAGTGGAAGGCACCTCTCTTGCGGCCGCCGCCCGAGGTGGGGAAGCCCAGTGAGCTCAGCGCATCGTTCCAGAAGTTCGTACCCAGGCGCTTGCGAACGGTCTGGCTCGTCGGCGGCCAGATCTGGTGACCGGCCCGGCCGGCGAACTCCAGTCCGCGCACGGCACGCGCTCGCGCGGCATCGTAGGTGTCCTTCGAGAACGGCACAGCTGATCCGGTGGTGAGCTCGGTTCGGGTGGCGGCGATCAATGCGAAGACGTTGATCACTTCCGCACGTGTCCTGCCCTGCTCGTGCAGGATTTCCTCGAGTTCCGCAGCGGTCTCGAATTCGACTGCACCGCTGATCTCCGCTGCCGGTGTCAGGTTCTGTGACAGCGCGTACAGATAGTGGACGGCGGCAGTGACGAGCTCACTTCGCGTAGAATGCACTGATGACTTCCTTGTCTTGCCGGGAACACGGTTCGGATGGGCTGCATCCTCACCGGCGAGTATGTCACAGAATCCCGTGCAGACGGAGGGGTCGCCGACATGCTGAAAGCCCCGGAACCTCAATGGTTCCGGGGCTTTCAGCGGCCTGAGCCGGTTGTGCGCGAGGGGGGACTTGAACCCCCACGCCCGATATAGTGGGCACTAGCACCTCAAGCTAGCGCGTCTACCAATTCCGCCACCCGCGCGGGCAACAGAGAACACATTACATGCTCTGAACCCGATTGCAAAATCGGTTTCGCCCTCTGTGACGAACACCGCACAAACATGCATGGCTGCGTGCATCCGCGCAGGTCAGGCGGGGTTCCGACACACTATTCACGCCAGCGGAGCGACGCTTCCGAGCACGTGCGGCTTGCCGTTCTTGACGCTCCACACCGCATAGCGGCGAGTGGCGCCCTCGTGATCGTCGAAGACCCCGAAGCCCACCCGCGCCGGCAGGATGACCGGCTTGGCGAACTGCGCTTCCCACACGTAGCCGCCGGCCGGGGCCTGGGACGCGGACAGCGCACGAGAGGCGGTGTACATGCCGTGGGCGATCGAGGCCGGGAAGCCGAAGGCCTTGGCAGCCAGCGGGTTGAGGTGGATCGGGTTGTAGTCTCCTGAGACCTTCGCATACGTCGGGCCGGTTGAGCGCGGCAGCTTCCAGATGGCTGACGGGACTCCCGGGGCCTCGAACTCGCTGCGCTCCTCCTCGCGTTCGGACTCGGCGCTGCTGAGGTGCTTGCCGACGGCCAGATAGGTGGCGGTCTCCTCGAAGACCGTCTCACCGTCGACGACTCCCGTGACGAGTACGTCGAACTCAGTGCCCTTGCGGTGCTTGCGGGCCTGCCCGATCCGCACCGATGTCGTCACGGTTTCGCCGATGAGGACCGGCCGGTGCAGGCGGAACCGGTTGACGATGTGCACCAGGCCCAGCAGCGGCAGCGGGAAGCTGGGGTCGGTCATGAGCTGCATTGCCAGCGGGAAGCCGAGTTTGTGCAGATACCCCGGATGCACGGAGTCCGTCACCGGTGCCTCGACGACGCGGTGGAACGCTGCCACCTCGACGGGATCGAGCGTGGTGGTCGACTCCACCGAGCGGGTCGGCATATGGGCAGAGCTGTGCGGGCGCTTCTTGAACTGGCGCAGGACGGCTTTGGCGAGCACTGCGCCGGAGTTGATGGGCCGCGGTACGCCTCGAGTGAATCTCGTCATCACGCCCCCAGCAGACTCTGGCCGCACACACGCAGCGTCTTGCCGTTGATGCCGCCGGCGGCCGGCTGGGCGAAGAACGCGATGGCCTCGGCGACGTCGCGCGGCGTGCCGCCCTGCTGCAGGCTCGACAGCCGGCGGCCGAGCTCGCGAGGAACCATCGGCATCGCCGCGGTCATATCGGTCTCAATGAAGCCCGGAGCCACGGCGTTGATCGTGCCGCTGCGCGCAGCGAAGTCCTCTGCGCCAGCTGCGACCATTCCCACCACGCCGGCCTTCGAAGCCGAATAGTTCGTCTGCCCGCGGTTGCCTGCCAGGCCGGCGATCGAGGCCAGCGACACGACACGAGGAGCCTCACCCCAGCCGTTGGCAGCGGTGATCGACTCGTTGATGCGCAGCTGGGAGGAGATGTTGACGGCGATCGCGGAGGCCCAGCGGGATTCGTCCATGTTCGCCAGCAGTTTGTCACGTGTGATGCCGGCATTGTGGATGAGGATGTCGATCGGGGCGCCGACGCGCTCCATGATCTGCTGACCCGCGTTCTCAGCGGTGATGTCGAGCTGGATGGCGACTCCGCCGATGCTGTTCATCGTCTGCGCCAGGGCCTGCCCGGCCTGCGGAACGTCGACGCCGTAGACCTGTGCCCCATCCCGGTGGAGCACACGGGCGATCTCTGCGCCGATGCCGCGGGCGGCACCGGTGACGACAGCGACTGCGCCGTTGAGCGGTCCGGTCTGGCCGGTGGCGGCGAACTCCGCGGCCGAGGTGGTGGTTCCGCGGTCGCTGGAAACGGTGAGGAGCTGCCCGGAGACGTAGGCGGACTTCGCCGAGAGCAGGAACCACAGGGCCGCTACGGCCGACGGTGCTGTGGGCGGTACGCCGTCGAGGACGATGCCGTTGGCGGTCGAGCCGGCGCGCATCTCGTGTGCGAGCGAACGGGTGATGCCGGTGACGGCGTTGCGGACGGCGTTGAGCGCCGGGTCGGCATCGGTGGTGTGCGGGAAGACGACGCCGGCGTCGGCGACGGTGATGACCCGGCCGCACCTGGTCAGCTGGCGCAGTGCCGCACCGATGGCCAGGGTCGTGTCCTGCAGCTGGTCGGGGTGGTTCAGGCCGTCGTAGGCGGCGATGATCGCCTGGTATCGCAGACCCGGATTCGGGGTGCGGTGCACGCTGAATCCGTTGTCGAGCAGCAGCTGGCTCAGCGCGTCGGCCCCTTCGGTCTCACCGAGCACGAGGACCGGCTCGCTGAGGTAACCGTGAGCGCTGTCGGCCGGGTCGAAGCGGCGCAGCGGCACAGGTGCGGGCAAGCCGAGGGTCTTGACGATCTTCCTGAGCGGCCCATTGGCCAGCGAAATGTACTTGTCGTTCATGGTCATGCCTCCAGGATGGCGGTGAGTCCCTGACCGCCGGCGGCGCAGATCGAGATGAGCGCGCGCGTTCCGCCGGTCTCCTTCAGATGCTTGGCTGCGGTGGCGATGATGCGCCCGCCGGTGGCGGCGAACGGGTGCCCGGCTGCCAGCGACGAGCCGTTGGGATTGAGCTTGGTGCGGTCGATCGAACCGAGGGCGCCGTCGAGACCGAGGCGCTCACGGCAGAACTCCTCGGATTCCCATGCCGCAAGGTGGCACAGCACAGTCGAGGCAAAGGCCTCGTGGATCTCGAAGAAGTCGAAGTCGGCGAACGTCAGGCCGTTGCGCGCCAGCAACCGCGGAACGGCATAGGTGGGGGCCATGAGCAGGCCCTCTCCCCCGTGGACGAAGTCGACGGCGGCCGCCTCAGCGTCACGGAAGTATGCCAGCGGCTCCAGGCCGCGGGCGGCAGCGTACTCGTCGCTGCCGATGAGCACGGCAGAAGCGCCGTCGGTCAGCGGAGTCGAATTGCCTGCCGTCATGGTCGCAGGCTCCGGCAGGTTGCGGCCGAAGACGGGCTTGAGTTCGGCGAGCTTCTCCATCGTCGAGTCCGGGCGCAGATTCGTATCGATACTCACGCCCTGGTAGGAGGTGACGAGGTCGTCGAAGAATCCGCGATCCCACGCAGCGGCGAGGTTGCGGTGCGACTCGACGGCCAGAGCATCCTGGTCTTCGCGACTGATTCCCCAGGCTGCGGTGCTGATCGCCTGGTGCTCGCCCATCGACATGCCGGTGCGGGCCTCGCCGGTGCTCGGCGCCTGTGGTGCCAGGTGCTGCGGACGCAGCCGCGTCAGGGCCTTGATGCGCTGGCCGTTGGACTTCGCGCGCGAGAGATCGAGCAGGATCGACCGCAGCTCTTCGGTCACGACGATCGGGGCATCGGATGCCGAGTCGACACCGCACGCGATGCCGGATTCGATCTGACCGTGCATGACCTTGTGGCTGATCGAGACCACGGTCTCCAAGCCGGTGGCGCAGGCCTGGCCGATGTCGAAAGCGGGGGTGTGGGGGTCGAGTGCGGATCCGAGGACGGCCTCACGAGTGAGGTTGATGTCCTTGCTGTGCTTGAGCACGGCTCCGCCTGCGATCTCTCCGAGGCGTTCGCCGGCCATGCCGTAGCGAGCGACGAGGCCGTCGAGTGCGCTGGTGAGCATGTCCTGGTTCGAAGCGTGGGCGTACTGCTTGTTGCTGCGTGCGAACGGGATGCGGTTGCCTCCCAGGACCGCGGCTCGGCGCTGCGTCATGTGATTCCTCCGGGGGTCGTGGTTGTCAGATCGATGCGGGCGCACCATGAGTATCTGTGACCGACAGTACCTGATACCGTTCGTCATATGAAACCCGTCACTCAAGATGGCCGGCGCGCACGCTGGGACGCCCATCGCCGCGAGCGCCGCAAGATGCTCTTGCGCACCGTGCGCCATGCCGTCGCCGACTACGGTCCCGGGATCTCCATGGAGCAGCTCTCCGTGAAGGCGCAGACGACGAAGACGGTGCTCTACCGCTACTTCGGCGACCGCGGCGGGCTGCAGCGGGCCATGGGCGAGTGGGCGATGAAGACCATCACCCGCTCCCTCGACCAGGCTGACTACAGCCCGGATACCCCGCGTGAGTCTCTGCGGGCGATGATCGCCGCGTTCGTCGATCTCGCCGCCCGGGCCCCGAACGTCTACCGCTTCTGCGACGCAGCAGTGACCAGCGCGGCAGATCCGAAGGCCGACAACGACTACGACACCTTCTTCGAGGGCATCACCGCGCTGCTGTGCCGCAGACTCCAGCTTTCCGGCGACGCCGAACTGCAGTGGGCCTACGGCGCCATCGGGTTCGTTCGTGCGAGCACCGAACGCTGGTTGCTGCACCCCACTGACCAAGCCGGATTCGTCGACCAGCTCACGACCTGGCTGTGGAGCTCCCGCAGCACCGCCCTGACCGGCATCGCCGAGCAACCCCAGAACGCCTCGGGCGCGTCCGCCCGCACGACTCCACCCGCACCGAATTCCGAAACCAAGGAGTGACCATGAGCAAGAAGCACCAGCTGTCCGTCGATCCCGCCCGCATCGGTGCCGTGCTCGACGGACGATGGGCTGAGCAGCGCTACATCGGCCGCAGCTTCATCGACAGCGAACACGCCGTGCTCAGTGAGACCGGCGACCTCGACCAGCTGCGTGAGGAGACCCTCGCCGGCGTCAAGGCGCTCATCGACACCGGGATCTCCGGTCTGCCGCTGCCGGAATCCGAAGGCGGCCAGAACGATCATGCCGGCTACGTCGCCGCTTTCGAGGAGCTTGTCACCGCTGAGCCGAGCATCCAGATCAAAGCAGGTGTGCAATTCGGCCTCTTCGCCGGGGCGATCCAGCATCTGGGCAATGCCGAACAGCATGACAGGTGGCTCAAACCCGCCATCCGCGGCGAGCTCCTCGGCGCCTTCGCGATGACGGAGATCGGCCACGGTTCCGACGTCGCCTCGATCGGCACCACCGCCACCTACGATCCGTCCGACGAGACCTTCGTCATCAACACCCCCTTCCGGGCGGCGACGAAGGAGTACCTCGGCAACGCAGCCGTCCACGGTGAGGCCGCCGTCGTCTTCGCCCAGCTCATCACCAACGGCGTCAACCACGGCGTGCACTGCTTCTTCGTCCCGATCCGCGACGGCGCTGCAGGCGAACCGCTGCCCGGCATCACACCTGAGGACGACGGCCGCAAGGGCGGCCTGCTCGGCATCGACAACGGCCGCCTGTCCTTCGACAACGTCCGCGTGCCGCGCACCAACCTGCTCAACCGCTACGGCGACGTCGCAGCCGACGGCACCTACTCCTCGGACATCGAATCGCCTGGCCGGCGCTTCTTCACGATGCTCGGCACCCTCGTCCAGGGCCGCGTGTCACTCGACGGCTCGGGCGTCACCGCAGCGAAGCTCGCCCTTGACATCGCCATGCGCTACGGGCTCGAGCGCCGCCAGTTCACCGGTGGCGACGACGCCGTCGAGGAGGTGCTGATGGACTACCAGCAGCACCAGCGCCGGCTCATGCCGCTGGTGGCCCGGGTGTTCGCCAATGCGGTGGCCCACGACCAGCTGCTGGAGTCCTTCCAGCTGGTCTTCGGCGGTGAGGACGATTCCGATGAGGCCCGTCAGCGGCTCGAAACCCAGGCCGCCGGCTTCAAAGCGATCACCACCTGGGATGCGCTGCGCACGATCCAGGAATGCCGCGAAGCCTGCGGCGGCGCCGGCTACATGTGGGAGAACCGGCTCGTGGGTCTCTACGGAGACCTCGACGTCTACGTCACCTTCGAAGGCGACAACACCGTTCTGCTGCAGCTGGTCGCCAAGCGCCTGCTGAGCGACTACGCCGCCGAATTCAAGGACATCGACCTCGGCGGTGTGGCCCGCTACATCGGCACCCAGGCCGCCGAGCATTCGCTGTACCGGTCCGGTTTGGCCAATGTCGGGCGCACCATCGGCGACATCTTCACCCCTGCACTGAATAACAAGCGGGTGCGCTCCGGTCATGTGCAGCAGGCGATGCTGCACAACCGGGTCGAGGTCATGGTCGCCGACCTCGCCGGCACGCTGCGCCCGGCCGCCTCGATGCCCCCGGCGAAGGCGGCCGACGTATTCAACAGCGTGCAGCATCAGCTCATCGAGGCCGCCCGCGCCTATATCGAAGCGCTGAAGTGGGAAGCGCTCAACGATGCGATGCATGAGGCGCAGAAGCGCACCGGCCATGAGGAGGAGGCCAAGCTGCTGCGCCGCATCCGCGACCTCTACGGCCTGAGCCTCATCGAAGACCACATCGGCTGGCACATCATGTACGGCCGGCTGTCGATGTCGCGAGCCCGCCAGATCGGCCCGACGATCGACAGCCTGTGCGCGAAGCTGGCCGCCAACGCCGGCGACATCTGCGAGTCCTTCGGCTACGGGCCCAAGCACCGCCGGGCCACGATCGCCGAGGGCATCGAGGCCGAACGCCAGCAGGAGGCGATGGACTACTACCGGAACGCGCGCGCCCAGCGCGACTTCCCCGTCGATGAGCGCCACCTGTACAAGCAGCGCAGGGCCGAGGGGAAGAAGGCCAAGCGCAGCTGATGCCGACCGGGCCACTGCCTCGGGCCCGGTGAGCGCCAGGGATCAGCCGGCCGCCCCGTCTGGGGTGGCCGGCTGATCGTGTGAGGAAGGCTGATCATGTGAGGAACCGGCGCAGGTGCGGTGAGAGCTGGACGCCTTCGGTGAGGAACCCGTCATGGCCTGCCCACGAGTCGATCACCTGGGTTTCGACCTCGCCCGGCAGCGCGGCCGCGAGCTGGGCCACCTGAGCCGGCGGGTAGAGGCGGTCGCTGGAGACGCTGATGATCTGGAACTTCGCCTGCGCTGCCGACAGGGCCTCCGCGAGGTTCGTCGAGCGACCGCGGCGCACGTCGTGATCGCGCAGTGCCTGCGTGAGGATTCGATAGGACTGCGCATCGAACCGGTCGACGAGCTTGGTCGCCTGATAGTCGAGATAGCTCTGGATGGCGTAGTAGGCATCACCCGCTGAGGCCGGGCGCGGCCGGTGGGCGAGGTCCGGCCACTGCGCCTGGCGGGTGTTGGCGAAACGCTCGTTGAGCTCGGAGTCCGCCCGATAGGTCAGGTGAGCGATCTGCCGGGCCAGCCCGAGGCCGCGGCGCGGGAACCGGCCGATGACCGCATAGTCCCCGCCGCAGAAGTCCGGATCGAGTTCAATCGCCTGGATCTGCGTGTGCGCCCAGGCGATCTGATCGGCATCCGAGAATGCCGGTGCAGCCAGGATGGTGGCGCGCTTGACCCGTTCGGGGGCCACCAACGCGAACTCCAGCGCCCGGGCCCCGCCCATCGACCCGCCGATGACCGCATGCCAAGCCGGGATGCCGAGTCGGTCGCTCAGCAGCACCTCGGCTGCGGCCATATCGCGGATCGACACGTCCGGGAATCGCGACCCGTGCGCCAGCCCATCGGCGGCGGGTGAGGTCGGACCGGTCGAGCCGTTGCAGCCGCCGATCGCATTGGCGCACACGACGAAGAACTCGTTCGTGTCGACCGCCCGGCCCGGCCCGACGACCTCTTCCCACCAGCCGGCGGCGAACGACCGCGGTGACGCAGCCGCCGCCGGGTTCGCCACCCCGGAGCTGACGTGCGGGTCCCCGGTGAGCGCATGCTCGATGAGCACTGCGTTCGACCTCTCCGCGTTCAGCTGCCCGTAGGTCTCGTAGGCGATGTGCAGCTGCTCGAAGACGTACCCGGATTCGAGCACGACGTCGTGGAACTCGGCGACGGCTGTGCGGCTGGCGACCTGCATTGCGCATCAGCCGCGGGCGGCGGCGAACCCCTTCTCCAGATCGGCGATGATGTCATCGATGCCCTCGATGCCCACAGCCAGGCGGACGAAGGCCGGGCTGACACCGGCGGCGCGCTGGGCGTCCTCGTCGAGCTGCGCATGCGTCGTCGAGGCCGGGTGGATGACCAGCGAGCGGACATCGCCGATGTTGGCGACATGCGAGTGCAGCTCGAGGGCATCGACGAACGTCACTGCTGCGTCGTAGCCACCGGCGATCTCGAAGCCGAGCACCGAACCGACGCCCTTGGGCAGATACTTCCGGCCGAGCTCGTACCACGGGCTCGACGGCAGCCCGGCGAAGTGGACCCTCTCGACCTGGTCATGGCTCTCCAGGAACTCAGCGACCCGCTGGGCATTGGCGACATGGCGTTCGATGCGCAGACTCAGGGTCTCCAGGCCCTGGGCGATGAGGAAGGCGTTGAACGGCGAGGCGGCCGGGCCGAGATCGCGCAGCAGCTGCACGCGGGCCTTGAGGCCATAGGAGACGTTCGCGCCGAACGCCGAATCCGGGCCGAGGTCGCGGGCGAAGACGAGACCGTCGTAGGAGTCGTCGGGCTGGTTGAAGCCGGGAAAGCGCTCAGGTTCGGCGCCGTAGTCGAAGTTGCCGCTGTCGACGATGATCCCGGCGATCGATGTGCCGTGGCCGCCGAGGTACTTCGTGGCCGAGTGGATGACGACATCAGCACCGTGCTCGATCGGGCGGACGAGGTAAGGGGTCGCGAGGGTGTTGTCGATGATGAGCGGCACCCCGGCGGCATGCGCGGTCTCTGCCACCGCGGCGATGTCGAGGACGTCGGAGCGGGGGTTGGCCACGGATTCGGCGAAGAACAGCTTGGTGTTGGGCTTGACGGCTGCCTTCCATGCCTCGAGGTCGCCGGGGTCGGAGACGAAGGTCGTCTCGACGCCGAGCTTGCGCAGGGTGACGTCGAGGAGGTTGTAGGTGCCGCCGTACAGGCTGGGGCTGGCGACGACGTGGTCGCCGGCTTCAGCGATGTTGATGATGGCGAGGAACTCCGCGGACTGGCCGGAGGCTACAAGGACACCCTGCACGCCGCCTTCGAGGTCGGCGATGCGATTTTCGACGGCTTCGACGGTCGGGTTGCCGATGCGTGTGTACACCGGACCGAGGTCGGCCAGCGCAAAGCGGTTGGCGGCGGTCTCGGCGCTGTCGAAGACGTACGAGGTGGTCTGGTAGATCGGCAGGGCGCGGGCGCCGGTGACGGTATCCGGTGACTGTCCGGCGTGGATCTGGCGGGTCTCGAAGCTCAGTTCGCTCATGGGTTGCTCCTTCAAGCTAGTACAGGTCGGTGGTGACGTCGTCCACGCTAGGGAGCCGGCCTCACCGGGCGGGCCCCTTCCGTCATCTGTCTGTCATGTGCCGTCATATGCCGTCATACACGGGCGTGGGGTGCCTGCAGAACCGCATCGCGGGAGACAGGACGAGCCGGTGGTCTCACCGGAAGTTCCGTGATTTCACCGGCATCTTGACGTCGAGTGGGATGAGCTTGTCGGCCGTGACGCTGACCACCGTGCCGACCCGCTGCACCCGCCCGCGGATAACGAGCACATTGTGGCTGTAGGAGATCGGCCGGTAGCGGCGCATGAGACCCGGTGAGCAGGCGATGTTGAGCATCCCGAACTCGTCTTCGAGGTTCATGAACGTCACCCCTGAGGCGGTGCCGGGCCGCTGCCGGTGCGTCACCAGCCCGGCGACGGTGATCGTCTGCCCATCAACGGTCTGCTGGGCATCAGCGGTCGAGGCGTACCCGCGTTCGCGCAGCCTCGCGCGCAGCTGCTCGGTCGGGTAGCCGTCGACGGTCAGGCCGGTGGAGAACAGCTCGGCAAGCGTGATGTCGAAGCTGCTCATCAGCGGCAGCGCCGGAGCCTCGGCGACTGGGGCGGTGCCCGGCAGCATGCCCGGACCCGACCCGCCCTGGGAGCCGGCCACCCACAGCGCCTGCCTGCGATCGAGACCGAAGCAGGAGAACGCCCCAGCAGTGGCGAGGCTTTCGAGCACGGCGACATCGACACCGGTGCGCTGTGCGAGGTCCCCGATCGAAGTGAAGGGGCCGGCGGCCTCGCGCGCGGCGACGATCACCTCGGCAGCAGAATCGGCGCCGCGGACCGCTGAGAGCCCGATCCGGATGGCGAAGCCGCCGGTCGAATCCGCATCGGCCTCCAGATCAGCCTGCGCGCTGGAGGCCTGCACATCGACCGGCAGGATCCGCACCCCATGCCTGCGGGCATCGGCGATGAGCGACTGAGCGGAGTAGAAGCCCATCGGCTGGGCGCGCAGCAGCCCGGCGGTGAACGCGGCATGATGGTAGCGCTTGAACCAGGCGGAGTCGTAGACGAGGTTGGCGAAGCTGATGGCATGGCTTTCGGGGAACCCGTAGTTGGCGAAGGCGGCGATCTTGTCGAAGATCACCTGCGAGGTCTGCGCATCGACCCCGCGGGCCGCAGCCCCAGCATGGAACCGGTCGGCCAGCTGCCGCATCCGCTCCTTCGACCGCTTGGCCCCCATCGCCCGGCGCAGCTGGTCGGCATCGCCGCCGGAGAACCCGGCGACGTCGATGGCCAGCTGCATGAGCTGTTCCTGGAACAGCGGCACCCCCAGGGTCTTCTCCAGTGCCGAGCGGGTCAGCGGGTGCAGGTAGTCGGGGTTCTCAAGTCCCTGCCGGCGCCGGATGTAGGGATGGACTGACCCGCCCTGGATGGGCCCAGGCCGGATGAGCGCGACCTGGACGGCCAGGTCGTAGAAGCAGCGCGGCTGCATCCGCGGCAGGGTGGCCATCTGGGCGCGGGACTCGACCTGAAAGACGCCGATGGCATCGCCGTCGCACAGCATGTCGAAGACCTCCGGGTCCTCCTGCGGCAGCCGCGCCCGCTCGATGCGCTCACCGGTGTGGGCGGCGATGAGGTCGACCATCTCGTGCAGTGCGGTGAGCATGCCCAAGCCGAGCAGGTCGAACTTCACCAGGTCCATATGTGCGCAGTCGTCTTTGTCCCACTGCACGACGGTGCGCCGCTCCATCGTCGCCGGTTCGATCGGCACGACCTCGCCGATCGGCCGGTCGGCTAAGATCATGCCCCCGGAGTGGATGCCCAGATGGCGGGGCGTGCCGAGCAGCCCGCGGGCAGCGGCGATGACCGGGCCGGGCACCCCCTGCTGCCCGCCTGCTCCCCCAGTGCTGTCGTCGTCATCGTCGCCTTCAGGCAGCCGCGACCAGCGTTCGAGGCCCTTGGAGAAGGCATCCTGCTGGCCGGGATCGTAGCCGAAGGCGGCTGCGGCATCGCGGACGGCGGACTTGGCCCGGTAGGTGATGACATTGGCGACCTGCCCGGCCCGGTCGCGGCCGTAGTGGTCGTAGACGTACTGGATGACCTCCTCGCGGCGGCCGGATTCGATGTCGACGTCGATATCGGGATAGCCTTCGCGCTCGGGGGCGAGGAACCGGTCGAACAGCAGCCCGAAGCGCACCGCGTCGACAGCGGTGATGCCGAGGACGTAGCAGACCGCGGAGTTCGCCGCCGACCCCCGGCCCTGGCAGAAGATGTCGTGCTCCCGGCAGAACCGGGCGATGTCGTAGACGATGAGGAAGTACCCGCAGAAGCCCATCTGCTCGATGGTGGACAGCTCCTGGTCCAGCAGCGCCCAGGCATCCGGGCGCTGCTCGCGGGTGCCGTAGAGCCTGAGCCCGCCGGCGGTGACGAGCTCGCGCAGGAAAGCGGCATCGCTCATCCCTTCTGGCATCGGCGCCTGCGGCAGGCCGGCCCGGGCGGCACGCAGCTCGAAGGCGCAGTCGGCGGCGATCTCGACGGCCGCATCGAGTGCCTCAGCTGGGAACCGGCCGGCCATCTCCGCCCCGGTGTGGATGCGCTGCAGGGCCGCCGGCGGCAGCCAGCCGGCAACCTCATCGAGGCTTGAGTTCGCGCGCACGGCCGCCCGCACCTGCGCATCGCGGAACTGCTCCCGGCTGGCGTAGTGGACCTGGTTCGTCGCCGCCGTGCGCACCCCTGCCCGGGCTGCGAGCTCGCACAGGTGGCGGATGCGCTCATCGTCTTCAGGCAGCCCGGTGCGGGTGAGCTCGACGACGAGACGGTCGCGGCCGAACATCGATACCAGTCGGCGCAGCCTGTCCAGCCCACCGTCAGGATCGCCCAGATGCGGGATGAGCAGCCCTTTGCGGCAGCCGGTGAGCACATACCAGTCCCCACTGCCCTGCTCGGCGGCCGCGGCCAGGTCCTCAAGCTCGATGACCGGTCGGTTCTTCGTCCCGGCCATATGCGCCTGCGTCAGGGTGGCCGAGAGCTGCCGGTAGCCGGGCACCCCGCGGGCGAGGACGAGGGCGTGGGCGGCCTCCGGGTCGATCTGGCCGGGGATCTTCGCTCTGAGCCCCAGCGAGATCTCCGCGCCGTAGACGGTGCCGATCCCCCGCCCGGCGGCTGCCTGGGCGAAGCGGGCGGCACCGTAGAGTCCGTTGTGATCGGTCAGCGCGATCGCCTCGAGCCCGGCGTCGATGGCGGCATCGATGAGCTCTTCGGGTTCTGAGGCCCCGTCGAGGAAGCTCATGGTCGAATGCACGTGCAGCTCCGCCCATGGCCGGCCCCGCCGCCGAGGCGGTGCTTCCGTCCCAGTCCGACCGGAACCTGTCCCACCGGACCGCAGGTCAGGGGGACGCAGCTGCAGCGGCTCAGCAGCCGCCTCGGCGGCGGTGCGGGAGGACAGCCGGCGCTCGAGCTCCGACCATGGGATCGGCGGATTGCAGTATCCCATCAGATCCTCCTAGGCGTAGCGTCCGGTGATGTGCCAGCGGCCGTGCTCCTTGCACAGCAGGAAGGCCTGCCCGCAGGCGGTGAGCACCTGCAGCCGCACCCGGTACTGAGCGCGTGCCGGATCCCACCAGTCGGCCTCGACCGGCCAGGCCGAGGAGTGATCGACGATGCCGAACTGGGCACCGGACTCCAGCCGTAGGAGCACCGGGGTGCTGTCGAGTCCGCTGGGCCGGGCGATGACGCTCATCCCCTGCCGGTCAAGCAGCTCGACTGGGGCGCGGTCGACGATCATCGGGTGCGGGGCCGGCAGCCGGCCCGGCCACGGGGCAGCCGCACTGCGCTCGGGGCGGGGCTGCTGCTGCCATGGCGTCCACAGGTTCGTCTCCGCCGGCTCCCGGCCGCCCTGCAGCTGGGGCACGCGCACCGCCTCGGGCCCGTAGAGGCCCTGCAGCCGTTCCAGGGTGTGGGTGACATAGCCCGAACGCTGGGCGAACAGCGAGGTGTGGGCCTCCAGCGGGGCGAGCAGCTCAGCGGCGGCCAGCGTCAGGGCACACACGCCATCGGCCTCGGCCAGCCCCTCATCGACCGGTTCGGCGGCAACGGCTGACTGTCCGGCCAGCCAGCCTTCGGACTGCCAGCGCACCCGGTCGGCGACGAGGTTCTCGTCCATGAGCTCCAGCCGCCAGGTCCGCTGGCTGCGCTGCCCGCCGGCGGCGACCAGCTCGATCGTCAGGCTCGGGCACACGAACCCGGCCGCCCGGATCCCGGCGAACAGCTCGGCGGCAGCCGTGCGGGCGTGGAAGGACAGCTCGTCGCCGCGCGTGCTCGGCGGGCTGATCGGCACCTCGATGAGGTGCTCGCGCTGGCGGACGTGGTCGACCGGCTGGTGGACCGGCAGCCCGCGGGCCAGTCGGTGGGCCTGCACGCCGAGGGTGCCGAAGCGGGTGCGCATCTGCCCTTCGCTCAGCTGCGCCAGCGCTCCGAGGGTGTCGAGTCCGAGGCGTTCGAAGACGGTGACGAGCTCGCCGTAGGTGTGGGCATCGGCATAGGCCAGCGCGGCCGTCGGCTGAGCGGCGAGGAAGTCCGGCGTCTGCCCGGGCAGCACCCGGGTGGCGGTGCGGGCGGCGAGCATCGCAGCGAAGACCGAATCGGCGATGCCGGCGAAGAACTCCCAGCCGGTGGCGTCGGTGACGGTGGTGAGCAGCTCTTCGACCGCGGCGTCTTCACTGGGGTAGGTGCGCGCGAGTGCGGTCAGCGGAATGCTCACCTCCCCCGGGGCGAGCATGGTGAAGCGGGCGAGGCTGGTTTCGAGCACATCGAGACCGGTGGCGAAGATCCGCTGGTCGAGGTCCTCGTCCCAGCCGGTGAT
Source organism: Brevibacterium sp. p3-SID960 (assembly GCF_025144725.1). Taxonomy (GTDB): domain Bacteria; phylum Actinomycetota; class Actinomycetes; order Actinomycetales; family Brevibacteriaceae; genus Brevibacterium. Next base: position 65,013 of record NZ_JALXKS010000012.1, read on the forward strand.
GCGCACCTGCGGGCAGCGCAGCTGGGCGGCGCGCTTGTTGATCCCGGTGGTGATGCCGGCGGCCCGGGCGGCGGCATTGCACGAGACGATCCGCCCGCCGCGCAGCACTGCGACCGGTTCGTGGGCCGCCCAGCCGTGCGTCTCGGCTGCAGCGGTCGCCGACCAGTCCGGGACCGTGAGCACGAGGGTCCGCTGGGTCTCAGCCGGCACCGTCGATCACCTGAACCTGCGGATGTGCCGGCCGGCAGGTCGCAGCCTCCGCGCCCGAGGCGGTGGGCAGCTGCTGCACGCTGGCGGCACCGGGGGTCAGCGGCCAGGTGAGCAGATGCTCACCGGTGCGCGGATGCCGCACCCGTACGGTGCAGGCTCGCAACCGTCCGCTGCCTGCGTGCAGACCGTCCCAGCCGGCGACGGAGACTTCGCAGCTTTCGCTGCTGCCGGGCATCGGGCCGAGGGCGATGAGGCTGGCGCGGCGTTCGCGGACCTTGGCGGTGAGGCGCTGGCGCTCCTGTGGGCTCGGGGCAGCCGGCGGGGCGATGATGAGCAGATCGAAGGTCTCCAGCAGGATTGAGACAACCCGCTGCCAGTCCGCCGGCGGGGTGCGCACATGCACGAAGTGCTCCAGGTCGATGCCGAGGTCGGCCAGGCCGGCGACCGCCAGCTCCGGGGTGTCGACGGCTGCGCACCAGTGCTGTTCGCGGGTGGACTTCGCTGCAGCCGCACACGCGAAGGACAGCGCGAGCGTGCCGGTGACGCTGAGGATCTCCCCGCGCGGCAGTCCACCGCGGGCGAAGACCGGGGCCAGCATGCCGTCCACCGGCAGCGGTTCGGGACCGGTGAAGAGCTCGCGCGCAGTCGTGACACCCGGGAGACGGCTGAGCTGCTCTCTCAGCGTCTGCGGGTCGGCGGCGACGGCATGGTGGACGGACATACCCATAACTATAGAACACCTATTCGAATGCAGGCAATGCTGTTCGAACAGGTGCACAGCACCGGTCTGCTGAGCCGCTAAGCTTGGAACGCCATGAATATCGACATCGTCTTCCACACCCCGGAGATCCCGGGAAACACGGGAAACGCCATCCGCCTGGCAGCGGTCACCGGAGCGCATCTGCACCTGGTCGAACCCCTCGGATTCGACCTCTCCGATGCCAAGCTGCGCCGGGCCGGACTCGACTACCACGACCTCGCGCACGTGACCGTCCACCCGGATCTCGCGCACCTGTGGGAGCACCTCGGCGATCGCCGGGTCATCGCATTCACCACGCACGCACACACCGGTTTCGGTGAGATCGCCTACACTGACGGCGATGTGCTCCTGTTCGGCAAGGAGTCGACCGGCCTCGATGACGAGGTGCTAGCCGATCCGCATATCGCACAGCAGGTCAGAATCCCGATGCTGCCGGCCCGCCGGTCGCTCAACCTGGCGAACTCGGCTTCGGTTGCGATGTACGAGGCATGGAGACAGCACGGATACGCCGGAGCCGCCATGACAGGGGCTGCGGCCGATGGAAAGGAACCCCAATGACAGCACCTCGCGGCCTGACGGTGGCCGGACTCGATGTCTCCGGCGGCGCCGGCCTCGGCGCCGATATGAAGATGTTCGAGGAATACGGCGTCTTCAGCGCAGCGGTCATCACCTGCGTGGTGACCTTCGACCCAGACAACGGCTTCTACCATTCCGCTGAGTTCCAGGACGCCGACTTCATCCGTCAGCAGCTCGACTCGACCCTGGCGATCCACGACTACGACGTCATCAAGTCCGGCATGGTCGGCTCTGTCGACTCCGCCCTCGTGCTCGCCGACCGGCTGAAGAACAACCACCTGCCCTACGTCTTCGATCCCGTGCTCGTGTGCAAGGGAACGGGTTCGATGGTCGACCTGAAGGACCTGTTCATCGAGAACCTCGTGCCGCTGGCCACCGTCATCACCCCGAACCTCGAAGAGGCCGCGACCCTCGTCGGGGCTGCCGAGCTCACGAACGTCGATGAGATGGCAGAGGCGGCCAAGTCGATCCACGCGATGGGCGCTGACAACGTCGTCGTCAAGGGCGGGGCGCGCCTCGACAGCGATGAGGCCATCGACGTCCTCTACGACGGCGAGACCCTGACGACCTTCAGCAGCCAGAAGATCACCAACGACCTCGTCAACGGCGCCGGCTGCTCCTTCGCCGCAGCGATCGCCGCCGGCCTGGCCACCGGCCTGTCCGTGCCCGAGGCGGTGCGCAAGTCCAAGGAGACCGTCGCCCACGGCATCGCTGCCGCTGTTGCGAACGCCACCGGCGTCGGCTCACTGCTGCACCCGGCCGCCCGCTGCTGCCCGCATGAGGGCATCGTCGTCGAACAGCACTGAGGTAGTAAGAACTCTATAAAGCACTGCAAAGGCGGGCCCGCA
>NZ_JALXKS010000013.1 GCF_025144725.1 Brevibacterium sp. p3-SID960
TTCTGCATGACCGGCACGCCCGCCTGAAGCACATGCGTGTCATTCTTCGCTAGACTGTGGCTATCCGACAGAAGGCAGGTGGCATGAGCGAGCAGGAGCTCACCGAACTCGAATCCCGTGTGCTGCGCTTCGAGCGCCAGTGGCACACCTACGGAGGCGCCAAGGACGGCGCGATCCGTCAGGAGTTCGACATGTCGGCCCCGGCCTATTTCCAGCTGCTCAACACTCTGCTCGACAGCCCCGCAGCCTATGCTGCCGATCCCATCCTCATCAAACGGCTGCGCCGCATCCGCGAGAGCCGTCACCAGCACCGCGCCCGCGCGCGCATGGCGAGGTAGCCGATGGCCAAGTACCCACGCGACGAATTCGACGACCTGCAGCCCACCGGCCGCAAGGGTGCCCATCGTCGAGGCGGACCGATCTCGCAGGGCGGAGCGATCGCTCTCATCGCTGTGCTCGCCGTTGCCGCACTGCTCGTCGTCTTCGGTGCCCTGAACATCATCCGCCAATCCGCCTCGAACCCCGAGGAGAATGTGGCAGAGTCGCCGACCGCCACTGAAGAGGCCGAACCGACCGAGGAGACCTCCGAGCCGACCGTCGACGTCGTCGACAAGACCGCCGAGGTCCACGTCCTCAACGGATCCGGAGTCACCGGTGCGGCCGCGAAGTTCCGCGAGCACCTCGAATCCAGCGGTTGGAACGTCACGAGCGTCGGCAACCATTCGACGAACGAGTCCTCCTCTGTGGTGTACTACTCCGATGACGAGTACGAGATCCAGGCTGGCGCCCTGGCCGCTGAGCTCGGTGTCGAGACCGTTGAGAAGTCAGCCGAATTCCCCGGCCAGGTGACTCTGCTCATCACCTCCGATATCGCTGATGACGATCTCGACAGCCTCGGCGGAGACGGCGGTTCGACGGAGGGCGCCACCGGGGGCACCGGCAACTGAGAGCTGGTACCGGCAACTGAGAGCTGGCCCCGGTGAGTGGGGGGCTCTCATTGCGCATGCGGTCCGAAACGTATGACGCTGCTGCGGTGTTTGCAGACAACGCCACCTGTGGCATAGGCTGTCGGCAATGTATGAGATACAAGGAAACTTGCCGTAACCGACAGTCTTCCGGGCATACAGTGAACCGCGTCGATCGCGCTGCTGTCGCACTGTGGCAGTCGCGTGCCCGGCTCGAACAACGGAGCTCCTTCGATAGGTGCCCCGCTGCAGTACGCATGATATGGAGTAGAAATGACGCAAGGCACGGTCAAGTGGTTTAACGCTGAGAAGGGCTACGGCTTCATCACCGTGGAAGGCGGAGACGAGGACGTCTTCGTTCATTGGACCGCGATCGAAATGGACGGGTACCGCTCGCTTGAAGAGGGCCAGCAGGTCCAATTCACGGTTGGCGAAGGCGGCAAGGGCCCGCAGGCAGAATCGGTCACGGTGCTCTGAGCACTGTCGACCGGCGTTGCCCGCCGATCACCTGAAGAGCCGGGTTGCCCCCGGCTCTTCTCATGTCCGGACTCCCTGTGCCTGCACCGTTCCCGAGGTGTGGGTGCAGTTTTGCACTCTCGACCTGAGAGTGCTAAATCTAGTACTGGTAAATCTCGGCCCCGAGAAGTGAGACAGGCTGCTGTGGAAGGGAATCAGCAGAACCGGCTCTGCCGTCGCGGGCGCTCAGGACCGGGAAGACATGCCACTCCGTTCAGGGAGGACCAGCCATATGGCAAAGCTCATCTCATTCGATGAAGATGCACGCCGCGGACTCGAAACCGGACTCAACACCCTGGCCGATGCGGTCAAGGTGACGCTGGGACCGCGCGGCCGCAACGTCGTGCTCGAAAAGAAGTGGGGCGCACCGACCATCACCAATGACGGTGTCTCCATCGCCAAGGAGATCGAACTCGAGGATCCATACGAGAAGATCGGCGCCGAGCTCGTCAAGGAAGTCGCGAAGAAGACTGACGATGTCGCCGGCGACGGCACCACCACCGCCACCGTCCTGGCCCAGGCTCTCGTCCGCGAGGGACTGCGCAACGTGGCTGCCGGTGCTGACCCGCTCAGCCTCAAGCGCGGTATCGAGAAGGCTGTTGCAGCCGTCTCCGACGTGCTGCTCGAGACCGCTAAGGACGTTGAGACCAAGGAGCAGATCGCTGCAACCGCAGGCATCTCGGCAGGCGACCCGGCCATCGGCGAGCTCATCGCCGAGGCGATCGATAAGGTCGGCAAGGAAGGCGTCGTCACCGTCGAGGAGTCGAACACCTTCGGCCTGGAGCTCGAGCTCACCGAGGGCATGCGCTTCGACAAGGGCTACATCTCCGGGTACTTCGTCACCGACGCTGAGCGTCAGGAGACGGTGCTGGAGGATCCCTACATCCTCATCGTCAACTCGAAGATCTCGAACGTCAAGGATCTGCTGCCGGTGCTGGAGAAGATCCAGCAGTCGGGCAAGCCGCTGCTCATCATCGCCGAGGACGTCGAGGGCGAAGCCCTCGCTGTGCTCGTGGTGAATAAGATCCGCGGCACTTTCAAGTCCGTGGCCGTCAAGGCACCGGGCTTCGGCGACCGCCGCAAGGCGCAGCTGGCCGACATCGCCATCCTCACCGGTGGCCAGGTCATCGCCGAAGAGGTCGGCCTCAAGCTGGAAAACGCCACCCTCGACCTGCTGGGCACCGCCCGGAAGGTCGTTGTCACCAAGGACGAGACCACCATCGTCGAAGGTGCCGGTGACGCCGACGAGATCCAGGGCCGTGTGCAGCAGATCCGCACGGAGATCGAGAACTCCGATTCGGACTACGACCGCGAGAAGCTGCAGGAGCGCCTGGCCAAGCTGGCCGGCGGTGTGGCAGTCATCAAGGCCGGAGCTGCGACCGAGGTCGAGCTCAAGGAGCGCAAGCACCGCATCGAGGATGCTGTGCGCAACGCCAAGGCCGCAGTCGACGAGGGCATCGTCGCCGGTGGCGGCGTGGCACTCATCCAGGCCGGCAAGACCGCATTCGAGAAGCTGCAGCTCGACGGAGACGAAGCCACCGGTGCTGCGATCGTCAAGGTCGCCATCGACGCTCCGCTCAAGCAGATTGCCACGAACGCCGGCCTCGAGCCCGGTGTGGTGGCCGAGAAGGTCCGCAACCTCGAACCGGGACACGGCCTCAACGCCGCCACCGGTGAGTACGAGGATCTCATGGCTGCCGGCATCAACGACCCGGTCAAGGTGACCCGCTCTGCACTGCAGAACGCCGCCTCGATCGCCGGTCTGTTCCTCACCACTGAGGCTGTCATCGCCGACAAGCCGGAGAAGGCTCCGGCGATGCCCGGTGGCGAACCGGACATGGGCGGCATGGGCTTCTGAGCTGCTGAGAACTGAACGGCCGGCCGCGTAGCCGACACGTCAGAACTCGGCCTGGCGGGGTGGAAGAGTCCGACTCTTCCACCCCGCCTGCTGTCATTCACCCCGCCGCTGTGAGCGCCCTGATCCGCAGCGCACCGCATGCTGCTTCGGTCGCATCGGACCGCATCGGACCGTATCCCAGCGGTCGTCGCACGTCCCGGTGCTGCGCTGAGGAAGCGCTAAGCTGAGTTCATCATGCCCGTCATCACCTTCATCCTGCTCGCCGTCTTCATCGGCGCACTGTCCCAGCGTGTGACGGGGATGGGATTCGCCCTCGTCTCCGGTCCGTTCCTCGTGCTGCTGCTCGACCCGTTGTCCGGGGTCGTGCTCGTCAACATCGTCGGCTTCATCTCCTGCGCGATCGTCTTCGCCCGCACCTGGCGCGAGGTGCATTGGAAGGCGTTGAAGATCCTCGCCGTGTCCTCGGTCATCGCCACCATTCCCGGTGCGTGGCTGGCGTCCGTCATGCCGACCGCTCCGCTGCAGACTCTCATCGGTGCGATCGTCGTCGTCGCGCTGGCCACCTCGATCGTCATCGGCCGCGTCGGCAAAGTCCTTCCGGTCACGCCGGTCGGCATCGCCACCTCCGGCCTGGCCGCCGGCCTCATGAACGCCGCCGCCGGTGTCGGCGGGCCGGCCTTCAGCACCTACGCGGTCCTCACCCGCTGGGAGCAGCGCAGCTTCGCTGCCACGATGCAGCCGCTGCTGGCCATCGCCTCGGTGATGTCGATCATCGCCAAGGTCACATTCGATCGCAACGCGATTCCGCACCTCGGGCTCAGTCAGTGGCTCATGGTCCTCGCCGCACTGGGCGCCGGTCAGATCATCGGCGAGCTGACCGCCGAGCGCATCCCGGTTAGAGTCGCGCGTATCGGTATGATCACCATCGCACTGGCCGGCGGTGCTGCCACCCTCATCAAGGGGCTGGCGGGCCTGTGAGCTGATCCCGGGGCGCCGTACTCACGCCTGCTCCTCAGAGTGCACTAAGGTTCGCCGGTGATAATGGGGCAGTCAGATGCACTCGTGATGGAAGAAGGATCGGACGGGGCATGGGATACGTCTTTCTCGGTTTGCTCATCATCGTCGGCTCACTTATGTTCTTCGGCTCCCGGCGCCAGAAGCTCCGCGAGCAGGAGGAGCAGGCAGAGGAGCTCAGCTTCGTCACCCAGTCGGCAGCCGAGGACGTCACGTCTTTCGGAGAGGAAGTCGCTGATCTCGACATCGTCACCTCCGGCGCTGACCTCGACGAGGGCGGCCGCCAGGACTACCAGCGCGCACTCGACGCCTACGACACCGCCAAGGAAACCCTTGATCGCGTGCAGAAGCCCGAGGACATCCGGCACGTGACCGAAGCGCTTGAAGACGGCCGCTACGCCGCCAAGTGCGTCCGCGCCCGCGTCAACGGCGAGCCGCTCCCGACCCGCCGCCCGCCGTGCTTCTTCAACCCGCAGCACGGCCCCTCGGCTGAGGAGATCGACTGGGCTCCCGTCGGCGGCCAGCCGCGTCCGGTGCCTGTGTGCGCCGCCGACGCTGAGCGCATTGCCGTCGGTGCTGAACCGGCCGTGCGCAAGGTTGCCACTGCTGACGGGCTGGGCCGCCGCGCCTACTGGGAGGCCGGCCCGAGCTACGCCGAATACAACCGCGGCTACTTCAACTCCTACGCTGGCTCCGGTCTGCTGCCCGGTGTCCTGATGGGCGCGATGCTCTTCAACGGTTTCGGCCACGGCTGGGACGGCTCCTATGCTGACGGCTTCAACGACGGAATGAATGCTGACGCCAGCGGGATGGACGGCGGCGATGCCGGCGGCTTCGACGGTGGTGGCTTCGATGGTGGCGGCCTCGGCGACGGGGGCGGGTTCGGCGACTTCTTCGGCGGATTCTGATCCGTGGAGACGATCGAGATCCGCTCAGGCGATATCCGCCTCGGTCAGCTGCTCAAACTCCACGGCGTTGCCGAGCACGGGGTCATGGCCAAGGACATGATCGCTGCCGGTGATGTCCTCGTCAATGGCGAAGTCAATACGCGTCGCAGCGCCAAGATCGTCACCGGCGACGTCGTCGCCGTGCCCGCTGCCGGCGTCGAGTTCACCGTCGTCCAAGCACTGGAGCCACCAATCGTCAGCTGACCGTCCGGTAGCGTCGGCGTCCGGTTCCTGATGCTGCGTGCAGACTCAAAGAACGTCGAGTCTACACGGACTGCACTCGGGCCCTCATCAGCGGGGCAGCTCTGGACCAGCCATCCGGTCCATGCCCGGGGCATCCCACAGCGGCGACCACTTCGTCAGATCCTCCTCAAGTGGAACCTCGCCCTCGAGCAGACCTTTGAGTTGGATTTCCAGGGCGTTGTCCCGCCGATGCTGACCGACCTGTACGAAGGGGTAGAAGGTGCCGCGCTTGTACAGGTAGACGATCGCGGCCCCACGTCCCTCAGCGTCACGGAAATACAGCGCGGTGCACAGCAGCATCGTGTCGAAGCCCTGGTTGACCAACGCTGAGTTGATCGCGTGCATGTTCGTCGCCAGATTCGAGATGTTCGCCTGGGCGTCGCTGATGACCTGCCAGGTGAAGCCGTAACCGTCGTTGACCTGCTCGACGTCGCAGTCGGGATCCTTGGCGATGAGCTCACGGCTTTCCTGCTCAGCTTCGGCAAAGGCGCGGCCTTCGACTTCGCGAAAGCAAACGGCACCGACGCCGGTGGGCGCGAATGTCGAGGACGACTGCAGGGTCAGCGACACATTCGGCAGCGCGAACAGATCATCGAGGTTGGCTCGCTTCGGCTTGCTGCGGCCCAGAATCGCATCGAGGAGTCCCATGGTCTCAGTTTACGAGTCCAGGCCCAGGTGCGGAACCAGCGGTGAGGTCATGACGGCTGGGAGAGCTGGCCGGAGATCTTGTTCAGCTGCTCCAGGCGCTTCTCGAGGGTCGGATGGGTGGAGAACCACTGGCGGACGTCGCGGCCGTTGATGGCCGGGACGAGTGCGAGGTGATTGGCGCTAGCGGTCTTGCGCAGATCCTGCGAGGGGATCTGCGTCATCTGACCGCTGATCTTCACCAGAGCCGAGGCGAGTGTTGATGGCTGGCCGGTGAGGATCGCGGCAGCACGGTCAGCGGCCAGCTCCCGGTAGCGGGAGAGCACTCGGATGAGCACGAAACTGAGTGCGTAGACGACAGCACCGACGATCATCATCGCCAGCATCACCGGCAGACCGTTGTTGTTGCGGCTGCGCCCGCCGGTGTAGAAGCCTGCGCGAACCATGAGCGAGGCGACGACGCCGGTAACACCGGCAACCGTCATGACGGTGACATCGCGGTGGGCGACGTGGGAGAGCTCATGCGCCAGGACGAGCTCGACTTCCTTGGGCTCGAGGGTGTCGAGAAGGCCGCGGGTGACGCAGACGACCGAGTGCTTCGGCGACCGGCCGGTGGCAAAGGCATTGGGCACAGGCGAATCGGAGTACGCCACCCGCGGTTTGACGGTGTCCGACAGCTGGCACAGCCGATCGACGATGACATGCAGTTCGGGTGCCTGTTCGGGTGTGACGACCCGGGCGCCCATCGCTTTCAACGCAATCGAGTCGGAGAAGTACCACTGGAAGAAGAAGGCGCCAGCGCTGACGATCACCGCGATGACGACTCCACCGGGGCTGCGACCCAGGATGTACCAGATCGCCACCATGAGCAGCACGAAGATGAGGCCATTGAGGAACATGGCCGTGCTCATCCGGAATGTCAGCCCGTGGTCTTTGACGAAACGGTTCTTCATAGTCTCCTGCCTTGTTGCTGTGCCGACGGCTGGTCCTGCTCAGCCCTGAGGGCCGAGGGAGTCCAGGTCTGGGATCAGGCCAGAACCGTCGACCAACTGTCGGATGTCGTCGATGCTCGCATCAGCGAACGGGACGACGATGTCGGAGGTGCCGAGGAAGTCATCTGCCACGGGAGTGCCGTGGGAGAGGATGTACGAGCGCAGGTCGTGGAGCGCGGCGCTCGTCTGCTCCTCATCTCCGGACTGAACGGCCTGCTCGACCTTGTCGTCGTAAGCCTGGAGGGCATCTTGTTCGACATCGGCGACGTCGTACTGGCCTTCGCCCATGATGCGCACGATCATGATCAGCCCTCCTGCCGGGGATTCTCAGCCGGGGCCTGCGAGTCGGCGGTCTCTGCGTCGACAGGGGCCTCGCGGGTGATTTCCGGACGGTTCGAATGGCCGCTGGGCAGCCCCTCGCGCAGACGGGCGAGTTCCATTTCGACATCGCTGTCACTGGAGAGCGCGTTGAGCTGGGCGTCGATGTCGTCGTGCGGGGCGCCGGTCGGATCGTCAAGTGCACCGGAAGCCAGCAGCTCATCCATTGCGCCGGCGCGAGCCTGCAGCTGCGCGGTTTTGTCCTCGGCGCGCTGGATCGCCAGACCGACATCGCCGAACTCCTCAGAGATTCCCGAGTATGCCTCGCTGATCTTGGTCTGCGCTTCTGCTGCGTTGTAGTTGGCCTTGAGGGTCTCCTTGCGGGTGCGGAAGGAGTCGACCTTGGCCTGCAGGCGCTGCGAGGCCGTCGTGAGCTTCTGCTCTTCGGCCTGCAGATTCTGGTGCTGGGTCTGCAGGTCGCCGATCTGCTGCTGCAGACCGGACTTGCGGGTCAGCGCCTCACGCGCGAGATCCTCGCGACCGACTTCCAGGGCCTTCTGCGCCTGGGACTGCAGCTTGTCCTGCTGCTTCTCCAGCTGACCGATCTGCAGTTCGAGCCGCTTGCGGCTCGTGGCCACATCGGCGACCCCGCGGCGCACCTTCTGCAGCAGCTCGAGCTGCTTTTGGTACGAGTAGTCCAGTGTCTCGTTGGGGTTCTCGGCTTTGTCCAGGGCGGAGTTGGCCTTGGCGCCGAAGATCATCTTGATGCGTTTGAAAATGCCCATCCCGGGGAGTCTCCTTCGAGCTCAAGCTCAGTTCTGCGTTCCCCCTCACTCTACTGCGTGAAAGTGGAAAAAGCTTGAGTCGGATCGGCCTGAATGCCAAGCCCTGGGCGGGTTCTGCGGCCCGGGATGGTGCTGCGCCGCCGGTGCGCTGCAGCCGGAACCATCCGCCGGGTCATCCCGGTCTCCTCCAGCTGCCTGTCGGCTCCAGCTGCCTGTCGGCGCACCGGCGGCGCGCACTGTCAGCGCGAGAACCGCCTGCGGTTGGCCTCCTCCACCTCTGAGTACTGCACCCCGGCAGCTGAGAGAGCGTCGCGGATGCTCTCGATGCTCTCCTGCACCTGCCGCTGCACGACCTCCCATTCGCCGGCCAGCTGCTGGAAGCTCTCAGCGGCACCGCCGCGCCACGAGTTCTCCAGATTGCGCAGGTGGCTCATGAGGCTGGCCGCCTGATCGTGCAGGACCGTGCATGATTCCCTTGTCCGCGTGACAGTGGCTTCGATCTCCTGGGCATCGACCTGGATGACAGCCATCTCCGGCTCCTTTCGTGTGGGGAGAATTGCTGTCCTCCATTGGACGGCAGAGCATCGCCGGCCACCAGACGAAGCCGGCCAGGTGTGGACAGCGGCGCGTGTCCACACCCGACCGTGCGCCGTGTCAGCTGCCGTTCACAGCAGACCGCCTGTCATTTCGCCAGCAGCGTCGTGTCGATCTCCTCCTCCTGTCCGCCGCGCACCACGGTGATCTTGACTGTCTGGCCCACCGCATGGGAGCGGATGAGTGCCTGCAGTGCGACCGCGTTGTTCACCTGGGTGCCGTCGACAGCGGTGATCTCGTCATCGGCCTGGATCCCGGCCTGCTCGGCAGCCGAACCGCCCTGCACCTCGGTGACCTTCGCGGCACCTCGTGCGATCCCGTTGTGATCGACCTGCGAGTCCTGCACCGCCACACCGAGCGCGGCGTGCTCGGCCTTGCCGTTCTGGATGAGCTGGTCGGCGATGTTCTTGGCCTGGGCAACCGGGATGGCGAACCCGATGCCGATCGAACCTGACTGCCCGCTCTGCTGGGAATCGCGCAGTGTCGCTGCCGATGAGTTGACTCCGATGAGCTTGCCGTTGCCGTCGACGAGCGGACCACCGGAGTTGCCCGGGTTGATCGCGGCATCAGTCTGGATGGCGTTGGTGATGGTCAGAGCTCCCTGCGGGTCCTCGGCGTCCTCACCGATGTTCTCCGTGGTCACCGGCCGGTTGAGGGCGGAGACGATGCCGGTGGTGACGGTGTCGGCCAGGCCGAGCGGATTGCCCAGTGCCATGACCGGGTCGCCGACGCGCAGCTGGCTGTCGTCGCCGAGCGGCAGCGGGGTCAGGTCTTCGGGGCTCTGCCTAAGCTTGAGCACGGCGATGTCGGTCTCGGGGTCGCGTCCGGCGATGTCCGCTTCGACGGTGTCGCCGTTGTTGAAGACGACGTTGACCTGGCCGCCGGGCGTATCGGCTGCGGCGATGACGTGGTTGTTCGTCACGATGTGGCCGGCGGTGTCGTAGACGAAGCCCGAGCCCAGTCCGCGCACCTCACCGTTGACACCGACCCGGATCGCAGCGACCGACTTCGAGGCGGTGTCGGCGATCGCCGCCCAATCGGGGGTTTCCTGCGTGCGCTGCGGGGTGTTCTGCGGATCGGTCTGGGACTCCTGCTCGCCGAGAGCCTGCATCCCGTACACGGTGCCGGCACCCAGTGCACCGCCGAGCAGCACCGCGAGCAGTGTGAACAGAGTCAGTGCACCCCAGCCGGGACCGCGTCGCTTCCGGCGAGACGGGGCGGAATGAGGGTCGCCGTTAAGAGGGCCGCCAGCGTGGGAACCGCCGGTAAGAGGGCCGCCAGCCTGGGAACCGCCAGGAGGCGGGGTCTGCTCACCACCGGAGCCGTAGCTCGGCGCGCCAGCGCCCATCGCGCGGCCTGCGGCCGTCCACCCGCTGGCCGTGTCCCCACCGGCTCCAGCACCAAGCTCGGTTCCGAGACCTGACCCGGACCCGGCTGAGTGCCCGGCGCTGCGGTCGGGTCCGGCGCTGCCGGATCCTGACCCGGCCGGACCGCCCGGTCGCGGGCCGGACTGGTATGCCTGCGGTGCGCTCGCCGGTGGCTGCGGGAATGTGCGCGGGGGCTGGCTGGGCTGCGGTCCGCCAGCCGGCGGGAAGGGCCGACCGACCGGCGTGCCGCTAGCATCAGCGCCATGGCCCGGATCGTGTCCGGGAGCGGGCTGCCGGCCCGGCTGGGAGCCGTAGGCCGCCGTCGGCCAGGCGGGACGCAGAGGATCGTCGCTGGTGGGGAAGGTCCGCCGGGTCTGCTGGGAGTGGCGGCCGGGCTGCACCGGTCCGGCGGGGCGCTCGTAGCCGTCGGCAGGGTGCTCAGGCGTGTGGCTCATCAGTGTCCTTTCCTTGCGCTTCGGACGCAGCGGGGGTGTCGAGTGGAATCGGCAGGTCGACGCGGAAGGTCGCGCCACCGCCGGGAGTGGGGTGCACGGTGATCCGGCCCTGGTGGGATTCGACGATCGCCTTGACGATCGACAGGCCCAGGCCGGAACCTCCGGTGTCACGGTTGCGGGAGGCATCGAGGCGGTAGAACCGCTCGAAAATGCGCGGGACGTCCTCCGCGTCGATTCCGTCGCCGTGATCGCGGACCTCGAAGCGCACCCGGCCGGCGGGGAACCCGGCGAGCTTCTCGCTCACGCTCACACCCCCGGCTGCGGAGACGTCTGGGACGATTGTCTGCGCCGTGCCCGAGGCGGCGGTTCCGGTCTCGGAGGCAGCGGCGCTGCCGGTGGCCGGTCTGGTCTTGGGGTCGGTTCTGTCGGTCTTGTCGCGTTTGAAGATCCGCACCGGGCCGGTGACGAAACCAGGCGCCTTGGGCTTCGGATCCACCGCCTCGGGAGCGGGAGGCTCGGCGGGCACGCCGACGACGCCGACGGCGAACTCGATCGCCGTCTGCGGTGGGGTGTGGCGCACGGCATTGCCGGCGAGGTTGACGATGACCTGGCGCAGCTTGGCCTCTGAGCCGTAGATGACCGGGATGTTCTCATCAGCGTCGCCGCCGTCGAGGCCGATGAAGCTGATGTCGCGATCCGGGTCCTGGGCGGCGGCGTCGGCGGCGGCGTCGCGGACGATCGCGCAGATGTTGACCGGGCCGAGCTCTGCCTCACGGCGTTCATCGAGGCGGGCGAGGACGACGAGGTCTTCGACGAGCACGCCCATCCGCTTGGCCTCGGCTTCGATGCGGTCCATCGCCTGGCCGATGTGCTCAGGGTCCTTGAGTGCGCCCTGCCGGTAGAGCTCGGCATAACCGCGGATCGTCACAAGCGGGGTGCGCAGCTCATGGGAGGCATCCGACACGAACTGGCGGATGCGCTTCTCTGAACGCGTCTGGCCGTCGAAGGAGTCCTCGATGCGGCCGAGCATGGTGTTGAGCGCTGCTGAGAGTCGGCCGAGCTCAGTGTTGCGGGGATACTTCGACACACGCTGAGAGAGGTCGCCGGCGGCGATTCGCGAGGCGGTCTCCTCGATGTTCTTCAGCGGCCGGAAGGTGTTGGTGATCGCGAAGTAGCCGACGCCTGCCACCAGTGCCAGGGCGAGCAGGCCGATGCCGACCATGGTGTTGCGGGCTCGTTCGCTGATGCCGTCGACGTCCTTGTCAAAGGGCACGGCGACGGCGACGAGCCACGGGGTTCCTTCGACTTGGAGCGCGAGCGCCCGCCAATGCGAGGAGGTGCCCTCGACGGTGAACGGGTGGCCAGCGCGTTCGCTGACGAGTGACTGATTGATAGCGGGCAGGTACGGCACATTCGTCGGGTCCGGAGCGACCGGCTCGAAGGCGGTATTGCCGTCGTTCGAGTAGAACTGCACGTAATAGGAGCCGGGCAGCAGATTGCGCAGCGACTCCTCCTGCGGATTCGACTGCACCTGATCCCCGCCCTGCAGAGGTGCGGGTAGGAACACCTGCTCAGCGGCCTGAATCGCCAGGGCATCCGAGGCGCTGATGAGCCGCTCATCGGTGCGCTCGATGAGGCTGGCGCGGAGGTTCTCGAGCACCCATGCGCTCGTGCCGGTGAGCACGAGCAGCATGAGCGTCATCATAATCGTCAGCAGCTTGGTGGTCAGCGACCATTCTTCCCAGAGGACGGTCTGCTTGCTCTTGCGGTGACGATTCACAGGCGTGACGATTCTCAGCTCGATAGGGGATCAGGTGTCAGATGCTCACTTGGTCTCGGGTGTGCGCAGCATGTAGCCCACGCCGCGCTTCGTCTGGATCATCGGGCGCCATTCGGCCTGCACCGGGTTGCCGGCTTCATCGGTTTCCGGGGCGGTGTCGATCTTGCGGCGCAGGTAGGAGATGTAGGACTCGACGATGCCGGTGTCGCCGCCGAAGTCGTACTCCCACACGTGGTCGAGGATCTGCGACTTCGACAGCACGCGGTTGGCGTTGAGCATGAGGTAGCGCAACAGCTTGAACTCGGTGGGCGAGAGGTCGACGAGGATCCCGCCGCGGCGCACTTCATGGGTGTCGTCGTCGAGCTCGAGGTCGCCGACCTGCACGACTGCGCCCTCGTCCTCTTCGAGGCTGTGGGTGCGGCGCAGCACCGCGCGGATGCGGGCAACGACTTCTTCGAGGCTGAAGGGCTTGGTGACGTAGTCATCGCCACCGACGGTCAGGCCGGTGATCTTGTCGGAGGTGTCGTCACGGGCGGTGAGGAAGACGACCGGGATGTGCCGGCCGGTCTGGCGCAGCCGGCGGGTGACGGTGAAGCCGTCCATGTCCGGGAGCATGACGTCGAGGACGAGCAGGTCGGGTTCGCTCTGCTCGGCCAGGCGCAGGGCCTCAGCGCCGTTGCCAGCGGAGATGACGTCGAAGCCGGCGAAGCGCAGGCTGGTGGAGAGGAGTTCGCGGATATTGGGCTCATCATCGACGACCAGCAGGGTGGCCTCAATGTCTTCGTGTTCGAGATGTCCTGAAGTCATGGCCCCATCCTGGCACATGAGTCTGGAAGTTTTCTGGACTCTAGCTGGATGCAAATGTGGTGTGCATCACATATCAACCGACCGGTTTGTCATCGGTTTCGACGTCGGGGTGGACGGTCTCGCCCTCGCCTTCCTCCTGATGGACCCAGTTGGGTCCGAAGAAGTCAGCAGTGGCCTCGTTCCAGTCCTCCAGCCACCCGCGCGGCGGAGCTTTGAGCAGCTCGCCTTCCTCCATCCAGTTGAAGACGTGCGCGTAGGACATCACCTCGGTCTGCGAGACGCGCTTGCGCAGCATCTTCGGCGAGAGCTGGTCCGGTCGGGCGACGCCGAGAGTCGAGAGCATCTGCTTGGCTTCATCGACGGTGGCCTTGTGGTAGTTGTGGACGGCTACGGACTTCGAGGGCACGTGCAGCGAGCGGGCGAGTTTGGGATCCTGCGTGGCGACGCCGGTGGGGCAGTGGTTGGTGTGGCAGCGCTGTGCTTGGATGCAGCCGACTGCCATCATCATCGGCCGGGCTGCCAGGCAGAAGTCCGCGCCCTGGATGAGTCGGCGGACGATGTCGTTGCCTGAGGCGATCTTGCCCGCCACCCCGAGCTTGATGTGTTTGCGCAGCCCAACGCCCACGAGCGCGTTGTGCACAACGTGCAGGCCCTCGGTCAGCGGGGTGCCCATGTGGTCTTCGTATTCCAAGGGCGCGGCGCCGGTGCCGCCCTCGGCGCCGTCGATGACGATGAAGTCGGGCAGAATGCCGGTCTCGAGCATCGCCTTGCACATGCCGAGCACGTCACGGCGCATACCGACGCACAGTTTGAAACCGATCGGTTTGCCCCCGGAGAGTTCGCGCAGCTGGGAAATGAATTCCATGAGCTCGCGAGGGGTCTGGAATGCCGAATGGGCAGGCGGGGAGATGCAGTCCTCATCGAGCGGGACGCCGCGGGCCTCAGCGATCTCCGGGGTGATCTTCTCCGCCGGCAGCACACCGCCCAGACCGGGCTTTGCGCCCTGGGAGAGCTTGATCGAGATCGCCTTGACATGCGGGTGGCGGGACTTTTCCTCGAACTGCTCGGGATTGAAGTTGCCCTCGGCATCACGGCAGCCGAAGTACCCGGACCCGAACTCCCAGATCAGATCGGCGCCGCTTTCGAGGTGGTACTTCGTCAGGCCGCCCTCTCCGGTCTCCTGGGCGAAACCGCCGCGGGCTGCTCCCTGGCTCATCGCCATGACGGCGTTCTTCGACAGGGAGCCGAAGCTCATCGAGGAGATGTTGAACAGCGAGGAGTCGTACGGCTGGCTGCACTGCGGTCCGCCGATGCGCACCCGGTGCTCACCTTCGGGGATCGGGCCGGGCTGTGCAGCATGGATGAGATACTCGTAGCCCGGTGCACGCACCTCGAGCTCGGTGCCGAAGGACTTGACCGAATGCGTGCCGTTGGCACGCTCATAGATGAGGTCGCGGACATCGCGGTCGAACGGCTTGCCGTCATAGTTGCGCTCGACGAAGTACTGCTGGACCATCGGGCGGATGGTCTCCATCATGTACCGGCCGTGGCCGATGACCGGGAAGTTGCGCAGCACCGCGTATCGGTGCTGCACGACGTCGTAGACGGCCACGAGCAGAAGGATGCCGGCCGCTAAGACGAGGATCCACCACCACGGGCTGAATGCCAGCGCCAGCGCCGCACCGACCGCCATGACGAAGAGTATGCCGATGAAGATACCGATCGCGATCATATTCTTTAGCCTACGACCAAAGCCGAGCTGCCTGAGGGAGGAACGTGCCCTGCTTTTCGCGCTGTCGGCGCACAGTTCAGGCCGGTTGCTCCTCCTGTCGCTTGCGGTAAGCGGCCACGTGGGTGCGGTTGGCGCAGTTGCCGGTGTCGCAGAAGCGCTTCGAGCGGTTGCGGGAGAAGTCGACGAACACGGCGTTGCAGTCCTCGGCCGCACACACCTGCAGGCGGGAGAGTTCGTGTTCGCGGATGAGGTCGATGAGCGCGAAGGCGATGTCGATGGCAAAGCGGTCCGGCAGCGGCGCGGTCTGGGCGGTGCCGTGCAGGTGCCAGTCCCAGCCGTCATGGCGCACGAGCTGGGGGAGGGCATTGCAGCGCAGCAGTGTCGAGTTCACCGCTGCGACCACGTCCTCGATCGCATCAGAGTCGAAGACGGTCTCGAAGTCCTCCCGCACCGCGCGGGTCAGGTCGACGTCGGCGCTCGTCGCCGCGATCGGGGCCGAGAAGTCGTGCCGACGGGCGAATTCCTCGATGTTTCCGGCGTCGGCCAGCAGCTCCTGGTCGTTGCGCCCGGAGTTGATGAGGTCGACGAGCATGAGCAGAACGGAGCGGTTTTCATCGGTGAGAGACATGCTGGCCACAGTGTAGCGAATGCGCTCTGTGAGCAAGCTCACGCGAATTCTATCTCGTCATGACCATCATCGCATTGACTCATGACATCAGCCTGCTGTTGACTTGAAGATATGCGAGTGCGTCATGAGTAAAAGGAAAGACACTCGTGACGCGCCACTCAGTTCCACGTGGGGAGGGAAACCGTGAATCGTCAGGCTGTCTCAGGCCTTGTGCTCATCCTGCTGTCCGCCTTCTGCTACGCCGCCGCCGCGCCGATCGGCAAGGTCATGTATGCCGGCGGCTGGACCCCGGAGGTCGTCGTGTTCCTCCGCGTCCTCGGCACCGGTCTCGTCCTCCTCATCCCCACGCTCATCGCCATGCACGGCCGCTGGCACGCGTTCGCCCGCTGGCAGACCTGGCGCGACGTCATCACCTTCGGGGTCGTGTCCGTCGCCGGAGTCCAGCTGCTGTTCTTCATGTCGGTCGAGCACCTCGACGTCGCCATCGCACTGCTGCTGGAGATGACCGCCCCGCTCATGATCGTCGTGTGGGTGTGGCTGCGCAGCCGCATCCGCCCCAGCTCACTGACCTTCGTCGGCATGGGGCTGGCGATGTTCGGCCTGGCCTTCATCCTCGACCCGCGCGGCGCCCAGCTCCACCTCGGCTCGGTGCTGCTGGCCCTCGGTGCAGCCGTCTGCCTGGCGTGCTACTTCCTCGACTCGGCCAAGGCTTAGATGCCGGTTCCGCCGATCGCACTCGTCGGCTTCGGCATGTTCGTCGCAGCTGCCGCCGTCGGCACGTATGCCTTCGCCGGTCCGCGCGCCCAGGAGCTGACCGCCGCGCCCATGTCGCTGGGCTCAGTGCCGGTCACCTGGTGGCAGGCGATCGCCCTCATCGTCTTCGTAACCGCCGGCGCCTACGTCACCGCCGCCTTCGGCATCCGCATGATCGGTGCGACGGTCGCCAGTTTCGTCAACCTCATCGAGGTGCCGTTCTCCGTCGTCATCGCCTGGGTCGTTCTCGCCGAACTTCCGGTCTACGCCCAGGCCGTCGGCGGCATGCTCCTGCTCGCCGGCGTCGTGTTCATCAAGATCGGCGAGAGCCGCACTGCTGCCCGCGAAGTCGTCGTCTCCGATGTGCCGGCCGCTACGCTTCCTGTCATCGAATGTGTCGCCGTTCCCGAGGCGCTGCGCGCCCGCAGTGCCGCCGCCGAGGCAGTCGGCGCCTGACCCGCTGGCTCAGCCTTCGGAGTCGTTGCGATCGGCTGGCCGCTGCGGATCACCCAGATACCGGTTGACCACCGGGATCCAGGACACGGCAACGCCGAGCAGAACCGCTGCGATCCCTGCAGACGCCAGCGGCGCGCTGGCGTCTGCAGCTGCGCCGATGATCGGGTTCACGGCGATCCCGACAAGACTGCCGAATGAGCTGGCGATATTGAGCACGGTCGCCCGCCGTACTTTCGGTATCACCTGATTCGCGACAGCCAGAGTGATCGGGCCGCGAGCGTGCATGCCGATGACAACGAGGAAGAAACCGCCGACGCCGCAGAGGGCGTGGGGCATCGCCATGAGGCCGAACCCTGCAGCCCCGCACGCCATCGCCAGCAGCAGGGCGCGCTTCCTGCCGATCGACGCCTCGATCCAGCCAGCCCAGTGGTTGTAGAAGGCCGCAGTCAGCTGGGCGCCTGCGACGATGAACCCCCACGTGGCCACCGGGACGCCGGAGGCAGCGAAAAGCGGCTGATTCAAAGTAAAGACTGCATTGAACAGCACGAAGCACGCGCCGGAGGCCGCAACCACATGCAGAAGGATCGGGGTGGAGAAGAGCAGGACAACCCCCTGCCGCAGCTGCTGCAGCGAGGACTCGCTCTCACCCGTCGGAGAACTCGTGCCCATCGGCTGTGCTGGCAGGAGCCCTGTGGCGAGAGCGCCTATTGAGGCTGCGACTGCGGTGGCGATCGCTGGCCAGGCGATATCAATCGCGGCGAGGAGGCCGCCACAGGCCGAAGCGATGACACCGGCGACCAACTCCAGCGAACTGAGGTGCCCCCAGACTCCGACGCTTCTGTTTTCAGCCGCAGCGCCGAGTGCGTCATAGACATAGGCATCTAATGCTCCGGTGAGTATGGCGATGGCCATGCCGCTGAGAGCGAAGGAGACGCTGAAGCTCAGATGCGATTGCGCGAATGCGAACAAGGTCTCGGCGACAGCGTTGAAACCGAACCCGGCGATGATCACCCATTTGCGGTCGATGCGATCGGCGATGATGCCGCTGGGCACCTCCGCGACGAGGATGCTGGCACCGAGGATCGTCTCGAAGATGAAGACGTCTGAGAGAGACTGGCCCCGGCTCAAAAGGAACAGCGCACTGACCGGGACGTAGAAGCCCAGGCCGCTGGCAACAGTCGCCAGGGCGATGGGAAGCAGGTGGGGATTTCCCCAGACGTCAGTCCAGGGTGAGCGGTTCTATCGCATCACGACTCCATCGTCTTCGGTGGTCTTTCCCTTACGATACATGCCAGCCGACGTCCCCGGCTCACCGGCCATCCTCACCGTCCGAGCTGCTCGGCGTTGAGGATCGTGTAACTGTATCCCTGCTCGGTGAGGAACCGGCGCCGGTGTGCGCCGAAGTGCTCGTCGACGGTCGAGGCCGCCACGACCGTATAGAAGGTCGCAGCTTCAGCATGCGGCTTGGGCCTGAGGATCCTCCCGAGGCGCTGGGCCTCTTCCTGCCGGGAGCCGAAGGAGCCGGAGACCTGGATGGCGACCGAGGCCTCGGGCAGGTCGACCGAGAAGTTCGCGACCTTCGAGACGACGAGCACCGAGATGTCCCCGGCGCGGAACTGCGAGAACAGCTCCGTGCGCTCCTTCACCGGTGTCCTGCCTGTCAGCACAGGTGCGCCGAGGGCCTCGCCGAGCTCTTCGAGCTGGTCGAGGTACTGGCCGATGACGAGCACCTGCTGGCCGGCGTGCTGGGCGGCGATCTTTCTGACCACCGGAATCTTCGCATCTGAAGCCGCCGCCAGCCGGTAGCGGTCCTCCCCATCGGCGTGTGCGTAGGCGCGCCGGGTGCCGGTATCGAGGCGCACGCGCACCTCGTAGCAGTGGGCCTCGGCGATGTAACCGGCGGCTTCGATCTCCTTCCACGGCGCCTCGAACTGCTTGGGCCCGATGAGGGAGAAGACCTCCTCCTCCCGTCCGTCCTCGCGCACGAGCGTGGCGGTGAGTCCGAGCCTGCGGCGGGCCTGCAGCCCTGCGGTGAGCCGGAACACCGGGGCCGGCAGCAGATGCACTTCGTCGTAGATCACCAGGCCCCAATCGCGAGCATCGAGCAGCTCCAGGTGGAGGTAGGAGCCCTTCCTGCGGGTGGTGAGGACTTGGTAGGTCGCGATGGTGATCGGCCGGATCTCCTTGACCGAACCGGAGTATTCGCCGATCTCGTCGGCGGTCAGGGTGGTGCGCCTGAGCAGCTCGGCTTTCCACTGCTTGGCTGCCACCGAATTCGTCACGAGGATGAGTGTCGTCGTGCCGACGGCGGCCATCGTGGCCGCCCCGACGACCGTCTTGCCCGCCCCGCACGGCAGCACCACGACCCCGGACTCCCCGTGGGTGAACGCATCGACGGCCCGCTGCTGGTAATCGCGCAGATGCCACCGTTGGCCCTCGCCCGAGGCGCCGGCGCCGGTGTCCCCGGTGGTGGCCGACAGCCCGATCTCATGCTTCTCACCATCGACGTAGCCGGCGTGGTCGGAGACCGGGTGGTCAAGCCGCAGCAGCCGGTGCTTGAGCTCGCCGCGCTCCGAGGGGTGCACGCGCACCGTGTGCTCATCGATCCGGGTGCCCACCAGTGAGACGATCTCGGGATGTGCGATGAGCTCGCTCAGCAGATCCGCGTCCCGGCTGTGCAGGACGAGCCCGTGGATGGGGGACTGCTCGAGAGTGAGGACCCCGAAGCGCTCCATTGTTTCGACGATGTCGAGCAGCAGCTCGTGCGGGACCGGGTGCTTGGCGTATTGGAGCAGTGCGTCGATGACGGATTCGGGATCGTGGCCGCTGGCCCGAGCGTTCCACAGCCCGAGCGGGGTGATCGTGTACGTATGGATGAGCTCGGGCGTCTTGGCCAGCTGCGCGAACGGGGCGATTGCGATCGCCGCCTCGGCAGCCTCCGGGTGGGTCGATTCGAGCAGCACGGTGCGATCGACCTGGACGATGAGGGGGCCGTTCACAGGCTGTCCTTGTTGTCCGTGTCCTCGCTGCCCCTGTCCTCGCTGCCCGTGCCCGAGGTGGGGGTTCCTGAGGCGGGGGTGTCCGAGGCGAAGGTGGGTGTGGTGCCGCCGTCACCTGTGCCGGCGGGAGCGGCGGAGATGATGCGGGCGAGCCCGAAGGTCAGTTCGGTGTCGCGGGCCGGGCCGGTGCGGGCGCGCACCCGCCCGCCTGCCACCTGAACCGGGGCGATGCGCACCCGGCGCTGGGAGCCCTCGCGGCCGACGACGGTGAGGTCGACCTCGGTGCCGGTGGCGGCGGCTTCGCGCAGCACATCGGCGATCGTCGACGGTGAGTCGGTTTCCGGTTCCGCGCCGCCGGTGCGAAGCGATGCGATATAGGAGGCCAGCTGCGAATCGGGCACCCGGGTCGTGCGCCGGGCGGTGGCGGGCCGACGGGTGAGGCTGGCCGCGCGTGGGGCAGTGGGGTTCTCCGGTGCCGCTGCCATCGTCTGGTATTCGGCTGCTTCGAGCAGCATCGCCAACCGTTCGCGGGAGACGTTCGACACCGCCACCGTTGCGCTCATGCGGGTGAGCCCGGCCGGGACGAGAGCGGAGTCGGCGAGCATCGCGGCCAGTTCGGCTTCGTCGTCGACGACGATGACGCTGCGCGCGGCGGCGATCTGGATCCGGCCGAGCCGGCCGGCGGTTTCGGTGATGAGGAACTCCAGCGGCTGGGGCAGCGTGTCCTGCCCGGTGACCTCGCGCAGCCGGGCGGTGATGTCGTCAGCGCGCATCCCAGACTTCAGCGCATCGGCGATCGTCGTCTCGGTGAACCGGTACACGGTGCCCTGCCCGCGAGTGTCGACCTCAGCGAGCGCGGTAAGCGCGGCATGGACCTGCGGGGCCAGCGGCCCGGTGGCGATCGCCGTGAGATCGGACTGGACGACCACCTGCGTCTGCAGCTGAGGCAGGATCCCATCGACACGGGCGGGAATCGATTCGGGCACCGACACCGCAGTGATGTCGAAACCGGTGACCGCACGGGCGGCATCCATCGCCTCGGCCAGGTGAGCGGCGAGCATCCGGCCCAGCGCCGTGAGCGCGTGGGCGCGGCCGTCGGCCAGCGGGGTGCACAGCAGTCCGAGCAGCGCGGCCTCCTCGATGAGCCGAGTGAGTGTCGTCGTGCCGGCGGCGGCCAGCAGCGGGTGGCGCCACTGGGTGTGGGCGATGAGCAGCGCATCGGGCACCGCCAGGTGGGCGCCGGCATCAACGGTGACACCGCCGGCAGCAGTGTCACTGCCAGCAGCGGGCGCGCCTGCGGGATTGCCAGGCGGATCGGCAGTGGCCTCGTCTGCGGCGGCTGTCAGTTCCGCGAGGGTCAGCAGCATTGCCCAGCGGGCATGCGGCAGCGGCGGCTGCGATTGCGGGAACCCTGCATAGGCAGCCTTCCGGTGCAGACCTGCCGAAGCGGCCAGCGACTGCAGCCGGTCCCCGCGCTCGGTGCGGCCGGCCAGCACATGGGTCGTATCGACAGTGCCGGTCAGCCAGGTCTTAAGCAGCATCGCATAGACCTCGCTGCGCTCGGCGGCGAGCACCGTGTCGAAGGCCGCGGTCGGCAGCCAGCGGGGGTCGAGCTCGGTGCCGCCGATGCCCAGCAGCCCGGCGGCTGCGGCCAGCTCGGTGAGCATCACCGCATCGGCGAAGCTCACCCCAAGCGCCCGGGCGATGACCTGCATATCGCGTTTGCCCGCCCCGCCGCTGGTGAGCTGGGAGACCTCATGGGAGGTGAACGCATCGACAGCCGAGAGCACTCCGGACACCGTCGCCGAGGCGGCAGCCGCCTCGGCATTGGCAGCGATCGCCGCAGCGACCGGGAGGGTGTGCGAGGCCGGATCGGCAGGGGCGGTCGCTGCGACCCAGTCCGGGGGACTGCGCAGCTCAGCTGCCGAGGTCGGCAGCAGGCTCATCGTCTCCGCGTGGGTGCGATAGACATCGTCGCCTACAGGCCACAGCAGCCCGCGGGTCTGCAGCGTCTGAACCACCTCGGGCGCGGCCGCCAGCGCGGCCACCGGCACGGCAGGATCCACGCGGGTGGCGCATGCCGCGCGGTGCACGGCCTGCAGGGCCACTGTGTCAAGGGATTCGAGGCCGGTGGCCACCGCGCTGCGTGACCCGGCGGCTGCTGCGACATCGCGCAGCCGGGGCAGGTCGGTTCGCATGAGATCGCGGCGGGCGCGGCAGAAGGCGGCGAAGTCCGCATCGGAGAGCTCGCCCAGCCAGGCGGCGAAGGAGGTCAGCGTAGCCATCGAACCCAGTCTAGTACCGCCGGCCGCACCCGGCTCGGGCCTCGGCTACAATGGTCTGGCCAGCCGCAACAGGCCCGCCACGCAGCAGAAGGAGGTGGCCACGGTGAGCGCACACGCACAGAGCGCACAGACACAGACGGCACCGCCGCACAGGCGCGCCACCTCGCGAGCCGACACCGTGCTGACAGCAGCTGCGGTGGTCTTCTCGTTCATCGGGGTGCTTGCGATCGCGGTCGTGCTCGTCCAGGCCGCCATGCAGGCCAGACCCTCGGCGCTGATGACCTATACGGGAATGATCTGCTTGCCGATCGGGTTTGCAGGAATGTTGGCCGTGCTCATCCGCGCGACACTGCGCCGCCGCAGCAGCTGAGGCTGGCGCGCCGCGGCGCAGCTGCCCAGCCGCCCGACCCGCCCGCGCGACAGCCGCCCGGCACCCGCGGCTGACACCGCACACCGCGCCACCGGCCCAGCGGCCGCACCACGAACATTGAACTCAGAGCAATCCGCTTCTGCTGCGGCACGATCGCCGCGCGAAGCATCGTATGTGAAAGGACGCTATGCCCACCGGACGCGTGAAATGGTTCGACGAAGGCAAGGGATTCGGCTTCGTCACCGCCGATGACGGCGAACAGATCTTCCTCCACGGCTCCGCCCTGCCTGCCGAGGCACAGGTGCGCACCGGCACCCGGCTGGACTTCGACATCGTCGACGGCCGAAAGGGCAAGCAGGTGCTCAAAGCCCGCGTGCTCGACGCGCCGCGCAGAGTCCGCCGCGATCCGGAGAAGATGGTCGCCATGGTCGAAGACGTCATCCGCCTGCTCGATGACACCGCCGCCGGTCTGCGCCGCGGTCGGTACCCCGATTCGGCACATTCGCATAAGGTGGCAGAAGTGCTCCGCGCGATCGCCGATGACCTGGAGGGTTGATGTCGCACCTGTTCGATGCCTGGCTAGAGGACATGCGGGCCAGCCGCAGCCGCACAGGCGCCGCCCTGGCTGACTCCGGCGAGCCGGAAGCAGCCGGAGAGCCCGAGGCGGGGGCAGTCGAAGCCGCCCCAGCTGCCGATCCGCAGTCGCCTGAGACCGCCGCCGAGGTGCCGCGCGCCTCCCGCAGGCCGGCGAAGGTCGCCGACGACGCCCTCCTGCTCGCTGCGGTCGACACCGCCCGCGAAGCGATCGCTGAGGCTGCTGAGGCTGAGCACATCGGCGCTCACCTGTCAGCTGTCATGGAAGGCCAGCGCCTGGCCACCCACGCATTCGCCTGCACGATGCCCGGCTACCGCGGCTGGCACTGGATCGCGGTGCTCGCCCGCGCCCCGCGCTCGAAGAAGGTCACCGTCTGTGAGACTGCGCTGCTGCCCGGCGAGGACGCGCTCGTGGCTCCGCGCTGGGTGCCGTGGACCGAGCGTCTGCAGCCCGGTGACATGAGTGCCCGCGATGTGCTGCCGAAGGTGCTCGACGACCCGAACCTCGAGCAGGGCTTCGAGCAGGTCGGCGGTGAGGGCACCGGGCTGGGCCCTGAGGATGAGATCGACCAGATTCCGAATTTCGAATGGGGTCTGGGACGGCGCCGTGTGCTCTCCCGTGAGGGCATCGCCAATGCCGCGACCCGTTGGGAGAACTCCGACGCTGGGCCAGAGGGCGACTACGCCCGCCGGGCGTCTGCGCACTGCTCGACATGCGGCTACCTCATGCCGATGGCCGGGTCCCTGCGCACCAAGTTCGGTGTGTGCGCCAACGAGTGGTCGCCCTTCGACGGCCGCGTCGTCGCCCTCGACAACGGGTGCGGTGCGCACTCGGAGACCGACGAGCGGCGCAGGCCCGAGCCGATCCCCGACCCGGTCATCGACGACCTGGACGAGGACTTCGACATGGTCGCCACCACCAGCACCGAGCAGTCCGGCAGCAGCGAGACCAGCGGTGAGGACAAGGATCAGCCGGCCGCCGCCTCAGGAGCAGATCAGCCGGCCACTGCCTCGGGAGCAGATGCGGCGCACACCGCCTCGGGAGCGGACGCGGCCACCGCCGCCGAACCCGAACGCGAGGAGGCACACGCCAGCCGATGAGCTCGATGTTCCGGTCGCTGAGCGAGCCCAACTACCGCCGGTGGTTCTCGGGTGCGCTGGTGTCGAACACCGGAACGTGGATGCAGCGCACGGCGCAGGACTGGATCGTCCTCACGCAGCTGACCGACAACGACGCAACCGCCCTCGGCGTCTGCATGGCCCTGCAGCTGGGCCCGCAGCTCATCATGTTCCCCGTCGCCGGGGCGATCGCCGACAAGTTCCCCAAGCGCCGGCTGCTCATCCTCACCCAGGCGCTGCTCGGTGCCTGCGGGCTGCTGCTCTTCGCGCTGGCGATCACCCACCTGCTCGTGCTCTGGCACGTCTACGTCCTCGCCTTCGCCCTCGGCATGGTCGCCACGATCGACAACCCCGCCCGGCAGGCCTTCGTCTCCGAACTCGTCGGCGAGAAGCTGCTGCCCAACGCCGTCTCGCTCAACTCCGCGTCCTTCAACGGCGCGCGGATGTTCGGCCCGGCGATCGCCGGCGGACTGACCGCACTCATCGGTGCCGAACCGGTGTTCCTCATCTCCGGGCTCGGCTTCGCCGCCACGATCGGAGTGCTGCTGACCCTCGACCGGGCCCGTCTGCACTCGACGAGTACGCGGAAGATGGGCAGGCGCGGGGTGCTCGGTGGATTCACCTACATCCGGACCCGGGCCGACATCATCGTCGTGCTCACAATCCTCGGGATCGTCTCGACCTTCGGATTCAACTTCAGCGTCTACACCGCCACGATGGCGAAGATCGAGTTCCACCAGGACGCCGGCGGGTTCGGGCTGCTGTCCTCGGTCATGGCGATCGGCTCGGTCGCCGGAGCGCTGACGGCAGCCAAGCGGGAGAAGCCGCGGCTGCGGATGGTCTTCGGCGCTGCCGGCGGATTCGGGCTCGCCTGCCTTCTGGCGGCGATCGCCCCGAGCTATTGGGCGTTCGCCATCGTGCTCACCGGCGTCGGATTCTCCGCGATCACGATGATGACGTCTGCGAACGCCTACGTGCAGACGACCACTCCGGCCGGCTACCGCGGCCGGGTCATGGCGATCTACGCCGCTGTCGTCATGGGCGGCACCCCGATCGGCGCACCGGTCGCCGGCATCATCGCCGACCTTCTCGGCCCCCGGGCCTCGCTCGTCGTCGGCGGGCTCTCCGGAGTCATCGGCCTGTCCGTGGGGCTGGGCTGGATGATCTTCGCCAAGCACCTGCGCGTCCACCGCCCCCGCCGGCGCCGGCGCCTCATTCACCTCAGCTACGACGGCAAACCCTGAGATCCACCGCACCCGAGGTCTGCGGCCGTGAGCTGCCAGCCGGTACGGCGCGCCTGTCCGGGCCGGTGCCGGGTGGTGCTCGTACACTGAGTGCGCACCCTGTTCCTTTCCCACAACGTGAGGACACTTGGCAGTGAACGCAGAAATCATCACCACCGCGATCGTCGGACTGGCGATGCTCATCGGCTGCATCGGCATCATCGTGCCCGTGCTGCCCGGCTCCGTTCTCATCGCCGTCGCCGCGATCGTGTGGTCCGTCGTCATCGGCACGACCACCGGCTGGGTGACGCTGGCGGTCATCCTGCTGCTCGTGGGCATCGGCATGGCCGCCTCCTGGGTGCTGACCGGCCGGCGGCTCAAGGCCCGCCAGATTCCGAACTCCTCGCTGCTGATCGCCGCGGTCTGCGCGTTCATCGGCTTCTTCGTCATCCCGGTCGTCGGCTTGTTCGTCGGCTTCATCGCCGGTCTCTACCTCGCCGAATTCCGGCGGCTGAAGGACCCGAAGGACTCCTGGAAGTCGAGCTGGACGGCGATCAAGGCGCTGGGCATCGGCATCATCGTCGAGTTCTGCTGTGCGGCAGCCGCACTGACGACCTTCGTCGTCGTCAATGTCATTTCCTTCGTCAGCGCCTGAGTGCGAGCACCGAAACGGCCGGCCGCCCCGCAGGGTGACCGGCCGCTGTGCGATCTGAACGCTCAGGTGTGAAGGTCCAGGGCTGAAGGATCAGGTGTGAAAGTCCAGGGCTGAAGGCTCAGACGCTCACTGCTGCACGGCGGTGAGCACGAAGTCGATGCAGGCCAGCAGCGCTTTGACGTCTTCGGGCTCGACCGAGACGAAGGTGGCGATGCGAAGCTGGTTGCGGCCGAGCTTGCGATACGGCTCGACGTCGACGACGCCGTTGGCGCGCAGCATGTCGGCGACGACTGCCGCGTCGATGGAATCGTCGAGGTCGACCGTACACACGACAGCCGAACGGTCAGCCGGGTCGGTGACGAAGCAGGCGGCGACCTCGGAGTTCTCCGCCCACCGGTAGACGAGCTCCGATGACGTCCGGGTCCGCTCGGTCGCCCAGGCGAGCCCGCCGTTGCCGTTGATCCATTCGATCTGCTCGGCCAGCAGCAGCAGCGTGGTGACCGCCGGGGTGTTGTAGGTCTGGTCCTTGCGCGAATTCTCGATCGCGGTGACGAGGTCGAGGGAGGCGGGGATCCAGCGGCCGGAGCCCTTGATCTCATAGGCCCGCTCGATCGCGCGCGGGGACATGATCGCGATCCACAGGCCGCCATCGGAGCCCATGTTCTTCTGCGGGGCGAAGTAGTAGACGTCCGTCTCGCGGATGTCGACCGGCAGGCCGCCGGCACCCGAGGTCGCGTCGATGACGACGAGCGCATCATCTGCGATGCCTTCCGGGCGGCGGATCTCTGTGGCGACACCGGTGGAGGTCTCATTGTGCGGCCAGGCGTAGACGTCGGCACCGGACACCGCTTTGGGAACGGCGCCTGTGCCCGGCGCGGCGTCGAGGATCGCGGACTCAGCCAGGAACGGGGCTGTGGCAGTGGCCGTGGCGAACTTCGCGCCGAACTCACCGAACTGGGCGTGGGCGGCCTTCTCGCGCACGAGCCCGAACGCCGCGACGTCCCAGAACACGGTCGATCCGCCGTTGCCAAGCACCACCTCGTAGCCGGCGGGCAGGTCGAACAGCTCTGTCAGGCCGGTGCGGATACGGCCGACGAGCTTCTTGACCGGGGCCTTGCGGTGGGAGGTGCCGATCACCTCGCGCCCGGCCGCAGCCAGCGCCGTCAGCTGCGCATCGCGCACGCGGGCCGGCCCGGAGCCGAAGCGGCCATCGGCGGGCAGGAGTTCGGATGGGATCTTCACGGAATTCGGTGCATCATTCACCCCACCGATTCTACGACCCGCCAGCGACCGGCCGGGGACAGGGTCGCGGAGTAGGCTGGGCACATGACTTCCGAGACCCCCGAGACGCAGGCCGCCGGGCGCGAGGCGATCGCCGACCTGGCCCGCCGGCGCGTCGAATACGGCAGCGACCATCTCGACGAGGTCGCTGCCGACCCGCACACCCAGTTCCGCACCTGGTTCGCCAAGGCCGAAGACGCCGTGACCGAACCGAACGCAATGCTGCTGGCCACCGCAGACGACTCCGGCCCGGCCGCCCGGATCGTGCTGCTCAAAGGCTTCGACGCGGCAGGGTTCACCTTCTTCACCAACTACGACTCGGCCAAGGGGCGTCAGATCGCCGCCCAGCCGATCGTCGCGCTCACCTTCCCATGGCTGGAACTCCAGCGGCAGGTCCGCGTGCGCGGGATCGCCGAGCAGCTCCCTGCAGCCGACTCCGACGCCTACTTCGCCATGCGCCCGCGCGGCGCGCAGATCGGGGCGGTCGCCAGCCGCCAGTCGGCACCGGTCGCCAGCCGCGAGGAGATGCAGCAGGCCTACGACGCCGCAGCCGCAGACTGTGAGGGCACCGAGGTGACCCGCCCGCGCAACTGGGGCGGCTACCGCGTGCGCGCCTTCGAGATCGAGTTCTGGCAGGGCCGGGCGCACCGCTTCCACGACCGCTTCGTCTACATGAGCACCGACGGACAGCCCGCCGACCTCGCCACCGCAGCCGACTGGTCGATCACCCGCCTCAACCCCTGAGCCGGCCACCGCCTCGGCGCCGGCCCGCAGACCAAGGCGGACCGCTGGGTGACCCTGGCCGACCGCAGACGGAGGCGGACCGCTGGGCGACCCTGGCCGACCGCAGACGGAGGCGGACCGCTGGGCGACCCTGGCCGACCGCAGACGGGGGCGGACCGCTGGGCGAACCGGTGAGTGATGCCGCTCACGCGGGGGATAGGATGAGCGCGACGGCCGCAGCGCCCGCGGCCACGTGAGCGAATCAGAGAGGATGCTGCCATGACCCAGAACCCGCCGGCCGCCTATGGTCCCGACGAGCTGTTCGACAACCTCATCGCCGGTCAGTGGGTCCCATCGGAGGACCGCAGCCGCAACATCAACCCCTCGGACACCTCCGATGTCCTCGGCCAGTTCGCCCGCGCCGATGCCGCCACCGTCGAACGCGCCATCGCCGCCGCCAAACAGGCATCCGAGACGTGGGCGCACGGCCCCATCCAGCAGCGCTTCGACATCCTCGACACCGCCGGCACCCTCATCAGAGAGCGCGCCGACCAGCTCGGCGAGCTGCTCGCCCGCGAAGAGGGCAAGCAGCTCAAGGAGGCCACCGCCGAGGTGCTGCGCGCCTCCCAGCTGTTCAAGTTCTTCGCCGGTGAGACGCTGCGCAACACCGGCGAGGTCGTCGACTCCGTGCGCCCGGGGCTGCGGGTCGAGATGATCCACGAGCCGGTCGGTGTGGTCGGCATCATCACCCCGTGGAACTTCCCGATCGCCATCCCGGCCTGGAAGATCGCACCGGCGCTCGCCTACGGCAACACGATCGTGTTCAAGCCCGCCGAGATCGTCCCGGCCAGCGCACACGCTCTCGTGTGTATCCTGCGCGAGGCGGGCCTGCCTGATGGTGTGCTCAACCTCGTCATGGGTCCCGGCCGGGTGGTCGGGGATGCGATCTCGACCAGCCGCGACGTCGACGCGGTCACGTTCACCGGATCCGTCGGCGTGGGCGCCGGCGTCATCGCCAACGCCTCGGCCGCCGGGTCGAAGGTGCAGTGCGAGATGGGCGGCAAGAACCCGCTCATCGTGCTCGGCGACGCCGACCTCGACGCGGCCGCCGATGCCGCGATCAACGGCGCTTTCTTCTCCACCGGCCAGCGCTGCACCGCCTCCAGCCGCCTCATCGTCACCGCCGATGTCCACGATGAGCTCGTCGCCAAGCTCAAGGAGCGGATGACCGGACTGACCGTCGGTGACGCGCGTGCAGCGTCGACGGTCATCGGCCCGGTCGTGTCGGCAGACCAGCTCAAGCAGGACGAGGAGTACATCCGCCTGGCCGCTGATGAAGGCGGCACCGTCCACGGCGGCGAGCGGGTCGAAGCCGACACCGAAGGCTACTTCCTCGCCCCGGCGCTGGTGACCGAGACGACCGAGGACATGACGATCAACAAGGAGGAGGTCTTCGGACCCGTCGCCAGCGTCATCAAGGTCGCTGACTACGACGAGGCCCTCGCGGTGGCCAACCGCACGACCTTCGGCCTGTCGTCGGGCATCTACACCGGCTCCCTCACACACGCCGAGCACTTCAAGCGCCACTCCCAGGCCGGCATGGTGATGGTCAACGCCCCGACCGCCGGCGTCGACTACCACACGTCCTTCGGCGGCCGGAAGGGCTCCAGCTACGGCCCGCGCGAACAGGGCCGGGCGGCACGGGAGTTCTTCACCCTGCACAAGACCATCTACGTCAACCCCTGAACGCGACCTGACGGCTGTGACCCAGCAGGCGTCTCGGGCCCGGTCCCGAGGCGCCTGCTGACGCTCCAGCACACGCCCACCAGCGTGCGCGCTGGAGCAGAAGCCGCAACGGATGCGCTCGGGATGATTTTTCACCCCACACGGCGTAAACTGGAACAGTTCCAGATAAAAATCGCCGGGGTCTCCTGCCTCGGGATAGACTGGTGGCAGCCGGAAAGGAAATGGACCAAGCTCGTGAATGATCTCATCGATACCACCGAGATGTACCTCAAGGCCATCGTCGAACTTGAGGAACAGGGCGTGGTGCCGCTGCGCGCTCGCATCGCCGAGCGCCTCGACCACTCCGGTCCCACCGTGTCGCAGACCGTAGCCCGGATGGAGCGCGACGGCCTGCTCGTCGTCGGCTCCGACCGTCACCTCATCCTCACTCCCGAAGGCCGCGACCTGGCCACCTCGGTCATGCGTAAGCACCGGCTGGCCGAGCGGCTCCTTGCCGATGTCATCGGCCTGGACTGGGAGCTCGTCCACGACGAGGCGTGCCGCTGGGAGCACGTCATGAGCGACCAGGTCGAGGACAAGCTCGTCGGCCTGCTGGAGAACCACGCCACCAGCCCCTACGGCAATCCGGTGCCCAGTCGCGAATCCCTCGGCGAGGCGCCCAAACCCAGCGCCGACATCGTCGCCCTGTCTGAGGCCTGTCCCGGTGACCGGCAGTGCACGGTGACGATCGCATGGATTGCTGAGCCGCTGCAGACCGATCATATGCTGCTCGGCCAGCTCAAGCAGACCGGCATCCTGCCCGGGGTCACCGTCGCCTGCGAACCGACCGGCGACTACCTCACGCTGCGCGCTCCCGGTGTCGAGGATGTCCTCGACCTGCCGATCGAGACCGCCGCGCACATCTTCGTCACTCAGGAGTGACAGACGCCCGCCAGGCGAGCGCCGCAAGGGATGAGATCACGGAAGCGCCGCGATTGCGGCGCTTCCGTAACATTTTCTTGAAGAATTTTTATAACCTCTGACCTGGGCAGATACCTGCAAGGTCCCGGCGCTGTTCACATCCTTGTGACAATAATGTGACATTCGGCCGCGATGTCGGTTACTGTAGCTATCGCGGGTTGAGACAACCCGCTTCTGCAATGAGAATCCGAGTGCCGCACTCAGCGCAGAAGACAAACCCAAAAGGACCGTTGCGGCAGCGGGGGAACCACCTTCGCTTCACCGGCCGGCAGGCCGCGAAGCTCGGGGCTAAGTTCCAAGCCGGAACCGGGCAACTCCAGCTCGAGCCCGACAGCTCACCCCGTAGGTAATGGAGGAGAACTTTCGTGGCAGTAAAGACGCGTGGTCGCCGTCGGGCAAATGGTCCGGCCAAGACTCCACTCACTGAACTCACCGACGTCCTCGCCGCCAACTCCGGCGCAGTCGGACGTCGCGCGGCCGTCGTCGCCGCCGCCGGCGGCCTCATGGCGGCAGTCGCACTCCCGACCGCCAACTCGGCAGCTGAAGCCGATGGCAAGGTCGTCGCACAGGACTCCGAGGTCGATCAGACCCCAGAATTCGTCAACCAGGCCAGCGTCACCGCTCCCGATGCCGAGGACAGCAGCGACGCTCTGAAGACCTCGACCGCCAGCGTCGAGACCGGATCAGCTAAGGCTGCTCCGAGCCCAGAGCCCACCCAGACCAGCACGCCCACCCAGACCAGCACGCCGACGCAGACCAGCACGCCGACGCAGACCCGCGACTCTGGTTCGGCATCGCGTGATTCGGGTGCCGCATCGCGTGATTCTGATCGCTCCTCGAAGAGCTCCGACGACTCGAAGAGCTCCGATGACTCGAAGAGCTCCGATGACGTCAAGATGCCCAACGGCTCGAAGGCCCAGCAGGTCATCGGCATCGCCAAGCAGTACACAGGCGTCCCGTACGTCTACGGCGGTACCACGCCGAGCGGCTGGGATTGCTCCGGCTTCACCTCATACGTGTATGGCAAGGTCGGCGTGAACTTGCCCCGCTCGTCAGGTGCGCAGCGTAACGCAGGAAAGGTCGTCTCCAAATCTGAGGCGAAACCGGGTGACCTCGTCTGGCATCCCGGCCACATCGGCATCTACGCCGGCAACGGCATGATGTACGACGCCGGTAGCTCGAAGTCGGCCACCTCGTACCGCTCGATCAGCTGGATGGGTAACGTCCAGTTCATCCGCGTCCTCTGATCTTTCCGCCGCGCTCAGCGCCGTGCGCTGACGAGTCGGCTCTCACACCGCACGCCCGCGAGTTGCCATGGTCCTGGCAGTTCGCGGGCGTGCGGCGTCTGTGCATGCCGAAGCGGCGCGCCCGGATCGCTTCTCGGCCCGCCGGCCTCAGGCTCCCGCCCCAAGTGCCTGCGCGCCGGCATCCCCGCCCGGGCGGCGAACCGCTGGTGAATCCCGGTGAACAGATGCCGTCAATTCGGCAACCTTGCGCCCACTGTGTGCGCGTCGGAGGCGAAAACGCGCGCGCTCCGCTACTCTAGTGCGCAGTGACATGGACCACGTCCACCTCGGTGGCGGCTTGCCGCCGGGAACGGCAGTCGAGCACAGAAGGGAGACGGGCCATGACGACAGCGCAGACCGCGCCGGCACCGAGCCTGCTTCCCGAGCGCACCGACGCCGTGGACGTCTTCGACATCGTCGATTCCATAGCCGAGTCCATAGTCGACTCGATACCCGCCGTGCCTGCACGGCAAATCTCCCAGTTCCAAGGCGTTGCACGAATGTGCAGCGCCTTGTGTGTTCTCAGCAGAGGAGCGAACCTGTGAAGACCCTGGTGCTCAACGCCGGCTACGAGCCGATGTCCGTCGTGTCGTTCAGACGCGCCATCATCCTCGTCCTGGCCGGAAAGGCGACCGTTCTTGCCGCAGACGAATGCGTGCAGGTGCGCAGCGAAACACTGTCGCTCGAACAGCCCTCGGTCATCCTGCTGACACGCTACGTCCGCCCGCCCTCCAGCGCCTCGGTCACGCTCTCACGCAGGGGAGTGCTGCGCCGCGACGATGCGACGTGCGCCTACTGCCGTGGCCACGCCAACACGGTCGACCATGTGCTGCCCCGCTCCCGAGGCGGTGGCAACACCTGGCAGAATCTCGTCGCCTGCTGCCGGGCCTGCAACAACGAGAAGGGCGACCGCACACCGGAGGAGATGGGCTGGTCGCTGCCGTTCACCCCGGGCCCGCCGCGCACCGGCCGGTTCTGGTTGCGTGAACTCGATAATCCCGCCGAACAGTGGCGGCCGTTCCTGTCCTACGCGACTGCTGCCTGAGGACGCTGACAGGTGTTGTCAGCGTCGAGTGCCACATCGAGTGAGCTCGATGTGGCACTCAACGTCGATGATCTGGCCGTTTCGACGTCGTTGACTGCAACATTCAGGCCTCTCGATGTGGTACTCAACGCACATTCGATATGCCTGGTGCGGCCATCGGCCTGATGCGGGCCGCACGCGAAAGCAGGAAGCCGCCCATGAATGCCGACAGGCGGTCTGCCCCGAAGGTCAGACCGCCTGTCCGCTGTGTCTCAGGCTGGAGCGCTGAGATCAGTCGCGCCGGGTGCGTCCGGAGATGAATCCCCAGATGATGAGCACGATCAGCGAGCCGCCGATGGCCAGCAGCCAGGAACCGATGTCGAAGAACGCGTCGACACCCTTACCGAACAGAACGCTGCCGAGCCAGCCACCGAGCAGAGCGCCGATGACACCGCAGACGAGCGCGCCGAGCCAGCCGCCACCCTGACGACCCGGGAGGATCGCCTTGGCGATGGCACCTGCGATGAGGCCGAGAAGAAGAAATGCGAGGAAGCCCATTGTTGCTCCTTTCGATTCGCGGAATCTGCGCCTCCGCCGGCGAACCGGCCGAGGCTGGATCCTGAGTGGATCCTGCACTTACTCCTTGATCCTATCAAGTTCCCTTGAGGATGAGCCGCTGTTGAGTTGAAACTCATATGGTTGTGATCACATGCATGGCATAACAGTTGAACGCACCTGCGCATCGAATCGGGGTTACGATCGGTGTATCGGCGAAAATAGGTGGATTGTCCGCGCATTCCGGCAGGCCCAGCGGCTAAGCGCGGCATCTGTGTGAAATCTGAGCGCGGAACCGTCCGCCGGGTGTGTCGGATCCTGCGTGACTGACCATATCCCGAGAATGGGCGGATCGGACAGTGTCCTGGGGCGGCCGCCGGCCTGGCCGAGGCGGTATTGTGGGGATCACAATCCGCTGTAAGGAGTTACCGTGACCGAAGACGCGAACACCCAGAACCCGTCCGCTCCCGATGTCGCCGACCCGGAAGCGATTCTCGTCGGCATCGACGGCTCGAAGGCCAGCCGCAACGCATTGCGCTGGGCGATCGGCGAAGCGAAGGCGCTGGGCCGCTCGATCCGCCTCGTCGGCGCTTACACGATCCCAAGTGTCACCGCTGCCACGATCGACGTCTCCTATGTCCCGATCGACGACACCGCGATCCGTGCCTCAGTGACGGCGACTCTCAAGGAAGCCGCCGCCGAGGTCAAGGCCGCCGACATCCCTGTCGAGGCTGTCATCGAGATCGGGGATGCCGCCGGTGTCCTCGTCGAGGAGTCGAAGGCCGCCTCGCTGGCTGTCGTCGGCTCCCGCGGCCGCGGCGGGTTCGCAGGCCGGCTGCTCGGCACCGTCTCCTCGGCGCTGCCAGCCCACTCCGCCTGCCCGACCGTCGTCATCCCCGTGGGCTGGACCCAGGACGGGGAGCGCGCGCCCAAGCAGACCGCCTCACGGCCGATTCGGCACTACGAGCACGGCGTCATCGACACCGACTCGGAGATGGAGACGGTGCCCGGGATGGACTTCTCCGACTCCGTCGTCGTCGGCGTCGACTCCCTCGGCAAGGACTCACCGGCCCTGTGGGAAGCCGCCTCCCTGGCAGCCCAGCGCGGTACACCGCTGCACATCGTCGGCGTGACGATCACCGCCGTCGTCGGCCCGGAATGGCTGCCGAGCACCGGCGATATGCGACGCTTCATCGACGAGAGCTCCGGGGCCCTCATCGACGCCCGGGACGCGCTCAACGAGAAGCACCCGGATCTCACGGTGCGCTGGACGCTGTTCGACGGGCAGCCGGCCGAGGTGCTTGTGCGCGCTTCCGACACCGCTGATGTCCTCGTCATCGGTTCCCGCGGCCGGGGCGGATTCGCCGGCCTGCTGCTGGGCTCTACTTCGCAGTCGGTGCTGCCCTACGCCAAATGCCCGACGATGGTCGTGCGGGTCTCCCGCTGATCACCGGCGGTGTCGGCCGGCACCGCTATCGCACCAGCTCGTCCGCTGGCCCCGCATCAGTGGGGCCAGGGGCACCGGAACTCCATTCGAATACCAGCTGCCGAACAGAAAGTGGACCAGTGGATCTGTCACAGCGCGAGAATCTCCGAGAATACATCGATCGACTCAACACCGAAGGCTACACCGTCGCCGATGGCCACAACCCGGACCCCGACCTCATCGACCCGATGGGCAGAGCGGTCGAAACCTGGCGCGAAGGCTACCCGTATGACGAACGGATGAGCCGCGAGGAGTACGAACTGGAGAAGTACCGCCTTCAGGTCGAGCTGCTGAAGTTCCAGTACTGGAGCCAGGACTACGATCTGCGCCACGTCATCGTCTTCGAAGGCCGCGATGCCGCCGGCAAGGGCGGGACCATCAAGCGCTTCACCGAGCACCTGAATCCCCGTGCCGCCCGCGTCGTCGCACTGAACAAGCCTTCCGATCGCGAGCAGGGCCAGTGGTACTTCCAGCGCTACGTTCAGCACCTGCCGACCCACGGCGAGATCGTGATGTTCGACCGCTCCTGGTACAACCGCGGCAACGTGGAGCGCGTCATGGGCTTCTGCACCGATGAGCAGTACGAGGAGTTCATGGTGCAGGCGCCGATGTTCGAGAAGATGCTCATCGACTCCGGCATCCACATCACGAAGTTCTGGTTCTCCGTCACCCAGTCCGAGCAGCGCACCCGCTTTGCCATCCGCCAGATCGACCCGGTCCGGCAGTGGAAGCTCTCACCGATGGATCTGGAGTCCCTCGACCGCTGGGAGGACTACACGAAGGCGAAGGAGGAGACCTTCCGGCGCACCGACACCGACCACGCGCCGTGGATCACCATCAAATCCAACGACAAGAAGCGCGCCCGCCTCAACGCCATGCGCTTCTATCTCAACCAGTTCGACTACGCCGGCAAGGACTCCTCGGTCGTCTACGCCGCTGACCCGAAGATCGTCCGTCGCGGTCGCGACGCCGTCGACGACTGAACCCACCCCTCGGGCCCGGCCCGAGCAGACGACAGCGGCCGCATCGATCGGTGCGGCCGCTGCTGTCGTGTGCTCAAGCGTGGCTGAGCCATGTCACACGGTGGTCTCATAGCGAGTGTTCTGCACCGTCGGCAGGAACCCGAGGGCGATCGAGGCGATCCAGCCGAGGCCCGGGAGAAGGATGAGCAGACCGAACCAGCCGGAGTAGTTGGCGTCGTGCAAGCGGCGGAAGCTCAGCGCGAGCTGCGGGATCATGAGCGCGAGCGACAGCAGCGACAGCGGCATGGTCGCCAGGTTGCCGAAACCGGAGAAGACGCCGGTGTTGAACGCCCCGGAGAGCAGTTCGGCCGGGCCGAGGATGATCGACTGGAGGATGCTGATGGCGATATTGGCGAGGACGAGGCCGAGGAGGCCCCACCAGTATTCGCTGCGGCTGGAGCGGCCGACGAAGACGAGCGCCTTGCGGACGAGGCGGACGAGCGCGACGGAGAAGTCGGCGCCGTAGATCGGGGATTGCATGCCCGGAGGGGCCTGGAATGCTGACATCGGGGGGGTTCCTTCACATGCAGGACGGAGAGCTGTCGCTCCCACTGTAGTCCAGCCGCCGGCCAAGAGCGGCTGGGCGATCCCCACTGTTCACCGGGACGTTACCGAACGCCACGCTCCCGAGGCGGTGGCTGGTTGCGCCTGTCGTCACCGGCCGGTGCTCGATAGGGTGAGCAGTGAACCTGGTCACACAATGTGAGGAGACGGTCATGACGACAGTGGCAGTGGTGCAGAGCGGCGCGGTGCTCTTCGACGCTCAGGCCTCGACGGACAAGGCGTGTGCGGCGATCAGCGAGGCGGCCGGCAGGGGCGCTGAGCTCATCGTGTTCCCTGAGGCGTTCATCGGCGGCTACCCCAAGGGCACTGCATTCGGCGCAGCGCTGGGATTTCGCACCGAGCGCGGCCGCGATGAGTTCGCCCGCTACCGGGCCGGGGCGATCACGCTCGACGGGCCGGAGGTCGACCAGCTCGTCCAGGCCGCGGCCGAGCACCGCACAGCCGTCGTCATCGGCGTCATCGAACGGCTGGGCAATACTCTGTACTGCACGGCCCTGCTCATCTCACCCGACGATGGGCTCACCGGTGCGCACCGCAAGCTCATGCCCACCGGCATCGAACGGCTCGTGTGGGGATTCGGCGACGGATCGACCCTCGACACGATGGACACCGCGGCCGGCAGGGTCGGTTCGGTCATCTGCTGGGAGAACTACATGCCGCTCATGCGGCAGGCGATGTACGCCCAGGGCGTCGAGGTGTACTGCGCCCCCACCGTCGACGACCGCGATGTGTGGCAGTCGTCGATGACGCATATCGCCATCGAGGGCCGGGTCTTCGTGCTCTCGGCCTGCCAGTACCTGCCGGCCTCCGCGCTGCCCGACGATCACCCGTTCGACTTCGACCCGCCGAACCCCGCGTCGATCATTCGCGGCGGCAGCGTCATCATCGACCCGACCGGCACCGTGCTCGCCGGCCCGGTGTTCGATGAGGAGACGATCCTGTACGCCGATGTCGATCTTGCAGCCAAGCACCGCTCGCACCTCGACTTCGATCCCGTCGGCCACTACTCCCGGCCCGATGTCTTCAGCCTCCGCGTCGATACCCGGGCGAAGAGCTCCGTCGCCTTCGACCGCCCGGCTGCTGAGGGGCCGGGCACTGTCAGTCGGTGAGGCCCTGCGTCCCGGTGGTGCGGAGGCCGCGGCTG
Organism: Brevibacterium sp. p3-SID960; assembly: GCF_025144725.1. GTDB lineage: Bacteria > Actinomycetota > Actinomycetes > Actinomycetales > Brevibacteriaceae > Brevibacterium. The sequence goes on from NZ_JALXKS010000013.1 coordinate 37,892, forward strand.
CGCACGTGCAGGAACACGAAATAGGCGATCACTAAGACCACCGCGGTGATCGACAGCTGCTCACCGGCGCTCTCCGCCCAGGTGGCCAGGTAACGGGCACGCGTTGACCAGCCCCACTGGCGAGAAGCCGGGCCGATGCCGTCGAAGATCGCGGCGAAGAAGGCGAGAGAGACCAGGGGCGGGACGAGGAACCAGACGATGCGCCGCGGCTGCGGGGTAGACCGGCGGAAGGCGATCATGAACCAGGCGAGCAGTCCCGAGCCGGTGATCACCCAGAACAGCAGCTCGCCGAAGTCCTGCCCGCGCAGGTTCCACATCGCCGGGAAGCCCAGGTTCCAGGCGATCGCCCCGCCGATCTCCTCATGAAGGCGCAGGGAGTCGTCGGCAGCGATGAAGAAGAGGATGCAGCCGGCGACCAACAGCACTGGTGCTGCGAGCAGCCGACGCCAGAGCCAGACGAGTGCGATGCCACCGGCGACGGCTTTCACGTAACCCCAGATCTCCAGCAGGCTGCCGTCGGGATCGCCCTCCCACAGAGGGTGGGCGAAGGCCGGGAACATTCCCCGCGTGATGTGGAGACGGTGGAGCATGTCGGCCAGCAGGAAGAGAGCATCGACTGTCAGCAGGGCCAGGCCGAGCCACACTAGTCGCCTCGTGATGCGGGGCAGTGTCGTGTCTCTGCCTGCGGGCACGAGCTGAGCTCCTTCATGCTGATCGGCACGCGAACGCGGGGTCACGCGCGGCGCCATGGATGGGCCGGCCAGGGCAGCTGGCGGCGGATCGCATACATTATGCACTGCACGTGCATATCTAGAGCATGAGGGGCAGTGGCATCTCCGGCGCTTCCAGGGCCTCGGCGTCACCCTTACCCGTTCGGGGCCCGGAGGAGCGTGCCGGTCGGCTCATCTGGAACGGGTGGGAGCGGCCCGGTCGGGCCATCTGGAACGAGCCAGGTCGCACGCGCGACGGTTCGGGCTGCTGCACGTGTGAGTGGCGCCCCCGGCAGGATTCGAACCTGCGACACCCGCTTTAGGAGAGCGGTGCTCTATCCCCTGAGCTACGGGGGCTTAGCGCCCGGTCGCCGACCTGCATGCAGGCAGCCGCTGGGCAACCAGCCCAGTGTACCAGCGGCGTGGAAAATTCCGCCTCCCCGGTGCGCCAGCGCGCGAATCCGCTGGCTAATGGTTAGGCTCGAAGTGTGTCATCAACCGAACATGCAACGAAGTCCACAGTCGGCGAGGCCTTTGCCGCGTGGAAGGCTCGCGCTGCCAAGATCGGCGGACGCGACACCATGCTGCAGTATCGGGACTCCCGCGACGGCTCCATCGAACTGACCGGCGCCCACCCCTCTGGCCTGGCACAGCTGCTGGCCGGCAGACCGACCCGGCTCTCGAGCCTCATCCGGGATCATGACCAGCTCTCCGATGCCCGCCGCCGGGCCCGTTCGATCCGTCAGAAGGCCGACCAGCTCGCCAGCGAACGCGGCATCAACACCGCCCATCTGGCCATCGGCTTCGCCACCTGGAGTGAGGACAGCGACTCCGGCGCCCGTCTCGACTACGCCGCACCGGTGATGCTGCGTCACGTGCGCCTCGTTCCGCGCGGCTCCCGGGTCGAGGACTACGAGATCGTCCTCGACGAGAGCATCACCATCAACCCCGCGCTCATCGACTTCCTGCACCGCGAACACGACATCGCCATCGACGTCGACGAATGGGTCGCCTCCACCGGCTACAGCCATGGATTCGACCCCAACCCGGTCTTCGAGCGGCTGCGCGAGGTCGCCCGCGGCGTACCCGGCCTGCTCGTCAACCAGCGGCTCATCGTCTCCACATTCGCCAACATCGTCTCCCCGTACACCGGTGAGGAGCTGCCCGAGGCGCACCCGATCCTCAGGGCGCTCGCCGGCCAGACCGATGCGCTGCCCGAACCCACCGCACAGGCGGCAGCCGGCGCCGAGGCGGGAACCGCCTCGGGTCCGGTGCCGCTGCCGGACCGCAGACCGCAGGAGGAGTTCCTCGCCATCGACGTCGACGGGGACCAGCAGGCCGTCGTCGATGCCGCGGTGGCCGGCCAGTCACTTGTCGTCGACACCCCGCCGGGGACCGGTGCCACTCAGCTGGCGACCGCGATCGCCACGACCCTGGCCCACACCGGGCGCAGTGTGCTCTACGTCGCGCAGAACTCCGATGCGCTCGATGACTTCGCCACCCGGATGGGGGCCGCCGGCCTGCCGGATCTGGCGATCGACGGCCGCGACTCCGCCCGCGACATCCACCGTCAGCTCATCCGCCTCATCGCCCAGGCTGAGAAGGCCGAACGCCCCGATCTGGGCACCCTGCTGCAGCGGCTGAACGAACAGCGCGACACCCTGTCCCAGCACGCCGAATCCCTGCACCGGATCCGCCAGCCGTGGGGAGTCTCGGTCTACCAGACGATGCAGCACCTCGCCAGACTGACCGCCGGACAGCCCGGTCCCACCACCGGGGTGCGGTTCGGCGACGACATCATGGCCGCTGAACCCGGCCACCGCAGCCGGCTGCGGGAGAAGCTGCTGAAGCTCTCAGCGCTCGGTGCCTTCACCCTCGAAGTCGAGGACACCGTGTGGTTCGGCGCCCGCTTCAACTCCGATGCCGACGCCGAGGCCGCCCGCAGCGTCGCCGAACGCGTCGCAGCGAAGATCCCGCAGCTGACGCAGCTGTGCGAACCGGTGCTGCGCGACGCCGGCCTCAACCCCGAACGCACCGTCGCCGGCTGGGGGCAGGCGCTCTCAGTGCTGCTGGGCGTGCGCCGCACCCTCGACAAGTTCTCGCCCGATGTCTACGAGCACAACCTCAGCGAGCTCATCGCCGCGACCGGCTCGAACGAGTACCGCGCCGAGCAGGACAACCCGATGGGCATGATGGAGCGCCGCCGCCTGAAGAAGGCCGCCCGTGAGTTCCTGCGCCCCGGCGCCCATGTCGATGACCTGCACACCGCACTCATCAACGCGCGCGACGAGCGTGCCGCCCTCAAGGATCTGGCCGGTGGAGGCACCCGGCTCAAGGTGCCCCGCGGGCTGCTCGACGCCCATGAGAAGTACCAGGAGGTTCAGGCCGACCTCGACAAGCTCTCACCGGTGATGGCCGACACCCCGGACGGCGGCGACCTCGGCGAGATGCTCGTCGAGGAGCTCCACGCCCGCCTGCAGGCGATGGGCGAGGACAAGGAGGCCCTGTCTGATCTGCCGGCTCGCACCCACCTCGATGCCGAGCTGCGCCAAGCCGGGCTCACCGAGCTCATCGACGACCTGCGCTCCCGCCGCGCCGCTCACGAGCTCGTCGGCGAGGAGTTCGACCTTGCCTACTGGGCAACCGTGCTGCAGCGCCTGGCCGCTGAGGATCCGCAGATCGGCCAGCACGACTCCGAGGCGATGCACCGCACCGCCGCCGACTTCCGCATCTGCGACCGCCAGTACGTCGCTGCCGGCGCTCAGCGCCTGCAGTGGTCGCACGCCCAGGGCTGGAAGCACGCGATCGGCGAACACGGCCAGCAGGCCCAGGCGCTGCGTGCAGCCCTGCGCTCGCGCCAGTTCCACGTCGAACCGCTGAGCCTCACCGCTCCCGACGTGCTCGGCGCGCTCGCCCCGGTCTGGCTCATGAGCCCGTTCGACGTGCCGCAGTACTTCGCCGACCTGCCGATGTTCGACACCGTCATCCTCGCCGACGCCGGCCGGATGTCCGTACCCGAGGTGCTGCCGGCGATCGCCCGCGGCAAGCAGATCATCGCCATGGGCGACGACCGGCTGCTCGGTCCGCGCGACTTCAGCGTCGCCGTCGACCGGCGCACCGTGCCCAACGGCTCCGGCACCCCGAGCGTGCTCGCTGAGCTGCGCGAGTTCCTGCCCGTGCGCCGCCTGCACACCAGTTACCGGCTCTCCCCGGCAGGCCTGCTCGGGCTCGTCAACGAGCAGTTCTATGACGGCACCATCACCGGCCTGCCGAGCGCCCACACGAACGAGGGCACCGGCCTGGAGTTCGCGTATGTGCCCGACGCCTTCGGCTCCCCGGACACCGCCACCGGCCAGGTCGAGAGCCTTGATGCCGAAGTGCAGCGGGTCGTGGATCTCGTGCTCAAGCACGCCCGCACCAACGCCCGCCAGTCGCTGGCCGTCATCACCCTCACTCCGTGGCACGCCAAGCGCGTGGCCGCCGGCATTCAGCAGGCGATCCGCCAATACCCGTATGTCGCCTCCTTCTTCTCGGACGGGTCGAAGGAGCCCTTCGTCGTCACCGACTGCAAGCAGATCCAGGGGATGGCCCGCGACGCCGTCATCTTCTCCCTCGGCTACGGCCGCACCCGCCAGGGCCGGGTCATCTACAACTTCGGCGCCCTGTCCGAACCCGACGGTGAGAAGCTGCTGGCCGCCGCCGTCACCCGCGCCCGCCGCAAGCTCACGCTCGTCTCCTGTTTCGAGGCCGACGACTTCGATCCCGCTCGGCTGCGCCACGGTGCCGCCGTGCTGCCGGACCTGCTGGCAGCCGTGGCCGCCGGCGGGCTGAGCCCGCAGGCAGACACCGCCCCCGAGGCGGAGGGCACCTCCTCTGCCGCCGGTGAGGCTTCCGAGACGGCCGGTGACGACGAGACCGACGATGCAGCCCACACGCCAGCGCAGCGAATCGGCAACGGCTCGACTGCTGCAAGCCGTATCGCCGAGACGGACGGCGACACCTCGGAGGCGGAGTCCGGAACCACGGACGCCGGGGCAGGCGATGCCGAGGCGGCACCCGTTGAGGATGCCGGTGTGGAGCTGGCGATCTACAACGACGTCGCCCCTGTCATCGATGACTTGGCCGAGCGCCTCATCCGCATGGGCGTCGAACCCCATGCCGGATACGCCGGCATCGACCTGGCTGTCGCCGTCTCCGCTGCAGGGGATGAGGGCATGGCCGTCGCCGTCGAGTCCGACGGGGCGTCCTATGTCAGCCGGCAAAGCATCCGCGAACGCGAACGTCTGCGGCCTGAGAACCTGGCCCGCCACGGCTGGCGGAGCCTGCGCGTGTGGACGACCGATGCGTTCGTCGATCCGCAGCGCGAAGCCGAGCGGATCTTCGACGTCTGGAAGGACACCGTCGAGGAGCTCTCCCCGCAGGCAGTGCTCAACGCCGCCCGCGCGGCAGCCGTCGTCGTCGGACGGCAGGGCAACCGCCCGCGCGTGACCCCGGGCCTGCCGGTCTACACCTACTCGGCTGAGGACCTCGACGCGATGCTCGACTGGATCCAATCCGATGGTGTTTCGCGCACCGACGCCGGGCTGAAAGACCAGCTGCGCTCCGCACTCGCAGTCAAGAGCCGCGCCCACCGCGTCGACAGTGTGCTCACCGAAGCCGTGCAGCGATTCCGCCGCCGCTCCAACGAACGCAAGTCCACCCATGTGGCCACGAGTCAGCGAGAAGAAGACGTCTTCGTCCCGGCCGCTGATGCCGGGCCGGATCAGACCGCCGTCATGCCGCAGTACGACACCGGTAAACTGCGCGAGCAGGAGCTGCTTGACGCCGGGCTGATCGACAGCGACGAAGCGGGCAGCTCCTCTGCCGCGGCGGAGGACAGCAAGGACAACAGCGCTGCTGCGTTAGCCGACTCATCCAGCGGCAGCACGGCAGCCGAACGGAAGTCCGCCGATGCCTCCGCTGTGGAGGACTCCGCATCCCCGGCAGATGCCGACGAGCCCACCGAAGATGCTGCCGGGGTTGACAAGCGGAAGCCCTGAGACCGTGGCGAAAGATCCCCGAGTGCAGGCTGCGATCGAGGCCTATCGGCGCACCCTGCGCAACGAATCCGGGGACTTAGCGCCGGCCTCGGAGGCGAGCAGCGACGAGAGGCTGCTGGCTGACCGGCCACCGCATTGGGCGACGAGATCCCGCCCGGTCCCGGCACCGGCATCACGGACGAATCCACGCCAGGTCGACTCCGTCACACGCCCAGCCGAAGATGTGCCCGAGACCGGCAGTGACGCAGCCGCCGGCGACGCAGGCGAGGCGTCCGCTGATACCGGCTCAGGAGAGCACGAGACGGACCGCTAATCCGAGGATGACAACGGCGATCGCGACGTCGATGGCCTGCCAGACGCGCGGTTTGGCCAGGACGGGCGCCAGCGCTCGGGAACCGAAGCCGATGACAAGGAACCAGCTGATCGAGGCGGCCATCGCCCCGAGCATGAACCACCACCGCCCTTCTGCACCCTGCTGATTGGCCAGATTGCCGACCATGACGACAGTGTCGAGGTAGACGCCGGGGTTGAGGAAGGTCAGCGCCAGAGTCGTGCGCACGATCTGCCTGCGGGTGCGCGGCTGTGCATCGGCGCTCAGACCGGTGGCGTGCCAGGCGGAGCGCAGCGTGATGAGAGCGAACCACACAAGATAGGCCGCACCCAGCCACTTGAGGGCTGTCAGCAGCCAGGGCACCAGCAGTATGAGACCGCCGATGCCGATAGTGCCCAGGCCGATGAGCGCGACATCGGCGATGATGCAGATGGCCAGCACGACGCCGAGGTGTTCGCGGCGGATGCCCTGCCGAAGCACCAGAGCGTTCTGTGGGCCGACGGCGATGATGAGCGACCAGCCCGTCAGCGCGCCGGTGAGCAGGTGGAGAATCACTCAGGCATCGTAGGCCATGCGCGCCTCAAGCCGCTGGAACGGGCCGGTGCGTGAACGCAGCTGGCCGGCGGTACCGGATTCGACGACCGTGCCGAGGTCGAGCACCCACACAGCAGCCGCATCGTCGATGAGGTCAGCCCGGTGGGTGATCTCGATGATCGTGAGGTTCTCGATCGCCTGCAGCCGCTGCCGGACCTCGGCTGCGGTGTCGGCATCGAGCTGGCTGAGGCCCTCATCGATGATGAGCACCTGCGGGTTCGGCAGCAGTGCGCGGGCCAGCGACAGCCGCTGCAGCTGCCCACCGGAGATGCCCTGACCGCGTGCGCCGACCGGCTCTGCCAGCCGCTCAGTCCAGTCGGGCAGGCCGGCGAGCATCAGCGCCTCAGCGATCTGCTCATCGGTGGCGTCAGGGGCGGCCAGCGTGAGGTTCTCCCGCAGGGTCCCGCGCAGTGTTGTCGGTCGCTGCGGGGCCAATGAGATGCGTGAGCGCAGCTCGGCAAGCGGCAGCTCGCGCACATCGGTGCCGGCCAGGCGCACCACACCGGATTCGGGATTCCAGCCGCGCAGCAGCAGCCCAGCCAGCGTGGATTTGCCGCTGCCGGAGACCCCGACGATATGCGTCCACGTCCCCGCCTCAGCGTGCAGCGTCACGCAGCCGAGTGCTCGCGGTCCGGCATTCGGGTCATAGCTGAAGGTGACGTCGTCGAACTCAATACCTGCAGCCGCACCGCTGAGACAGCCAGCCGCACCGCTGAGACTGCCAGCCGTGCCGCTGGGAGGGGCAGGTGTATCGCTGAGAGGGGCAGCTGTACCGCTGAGAGGGGCGGCCGCTGCCGGACCGGGGGTGGCCTCAGATTCGCATGGGTCACCGGTGGCAGCGGGAGCCGCGGCGGCTGTGCGGCTGGCGGAGTCGGTGACGGCAGGAGCAGCGTCCATGATCTCGCGGATGCGGGCGGTGGCGGCGAAGGCGTTGTCGAGACCGGTGATGTAGTCCTCGAACCCGCGGGCGGGGCCGATGAGCCCGATGCCGACGGCCAGCGCTGTCATGATCGCAGCCGGTGAGGCCCCGACGCCGGCGCCGATGAGGAGGACGGCGATGAGCCCGCCACCCTGCAGCAGCACCGACAGGCCCGCCCGGGTCGCCTGACTCGCACCGACCTGCGCGGCCGCTGTGGTGCGTGCGGCATCGACGCGGGCCAGGCCGTCGAGACGCTGCTCGGCGATGCCGAAGCCGAGGATCTCGCGCATCCCCTGCACATCGTCACCGAGGCGCTCGGCGATCTGCCCGCGCACCCGGGCCACGGCATCGGCTGAGTCGACGGCCCCGCGCCGGGTCAGCAGCGGCAGCGCGAGCAGAGCCGCGACCGTAAGCGTGAGCGTCAGCGCCAGCCGCGGATCCACGACGACCGCCAGCCAGGTGAGCGCAATCGCGGGCACCGCGACAGCAGAGACAGCTGGAGGCAGGGTATGGGCGAAGAACACCTCGATCCGGTCGATGTCCGAGGTGGCCCGGCTCGTCAGCTCGGCCCCCGCACGGCCCTGCGTCGCGGCAGGCGCCTGGGGGATCAGCCGGGCGAAGAAGGCATCGCGCAGCCGCTGCAGCGAGGTGAAGGCGACATAGTGACCGGCGTAGTGCTCGGCGTAGCGCAGCAGCGCCTTGGCGATCGCCATGCCGGCCAGCGCGGCAACAGCGACCCCGATGCCGACGGGCTGGCCTGACAGCTGCGGGCCCGCAGCACGGATGAGCAGTGACGCGGCGAAGACGAAGAGTGCGACCCCGAGCAGCTGGCCGAGCACCCGGGCGATGACCGCCAGGCCGAGCGGGGCGAGCAGACCACGGGTCTGGCCGATGAGCCAGCCGGTGAGCTCCCGGCGGCGGGCAGTCGCATGCGTCATGACGGCACCTCCGTCATCAGCTGACGCAGGTCGATGACCCGGTCAGCGGAGAGCACCGCCAACGGACGGTGGGCGATCGTGAGCACCGTGCGACCGGCAGCCAGCCGGCGCAGGGCCTCAAGGATCTCCGCCTCACCGGACAGATCGACCTGGCTGGTCGGCTCGTCGAGGATGAGGATCGGGGCATCACGCAGCGCAGCCCGGGCGATCGCCAGCCGCTGCGCCTGCCCGCCGGAGAGCAGCCGACCGTGCTCACCGACCGGTGTCGCCAGGCCTGCCGGCATGCTGCGCACATCCGCGGCCAGCCCGGCGGTCTCCAGCGCCTCCCACAGCTGCTCCTCTGCGGCTTCGGGAGCGGCGATGCGCAGGTTGTCTTCGATCGTGCCGAGGAACAGGAAGGTCTGCTGTTCGACGACAGCCAGCTGATCGCGCACCGCCGCCGACTGCACATCCTGCGTGTCGAGCCCGCCGACGGCGACCACACCAGAACGCGGCAGCAGGTGGGCCTGGAGGAGGGCGGCGACCGTCGACTTCCCGGCACCCGAAGGACCGATGAGCGCGACGTGCTCACCGGGTGCGATATCGAGGCTGAGCCCGGTGAACACCGGCGGCCCGCCCGGCCAGCCCGCGGTGACCTCGCGGAGGCTGAGCGCAGCTCCGGCGGTCTCGACATCCCCGCGACGTTCGGCATCCGCGCCGGCTGCCACCTCGGACGCGGTGCCGGCATGCAGGTGCTCACTCAGACTGCGCTGGGCTGCCCGGCCGCTGATGCCGATGTAGAAGAACCGGCCGATGATGTCGACCGGCCCGATGACAAGCGTGGTCATGAGCAGGACCGCCAGCGCCCCGCCGAGGCTCAGGGTGCCGGCGGCCAAGCCCTGCAGCGCCAGGGCGGTCGCGGCGACGACGACGGTGAGGGAGAAGGCGGCATCGACGACGAAGATGAGCAGCTGGTTGCCGGCCAGCATCCGCATGATGCTCGACCGGTGCTCCTCGCCGCGGCGGGCCAGCTCAGCAGCGGTGCGCCCGGCAGCGCGCGCGTAGACGAGGGTGTCAAGCGCCTGGATCGCCTCGAGGAAGGCAGCGGTCAACCGGCCCTGCGTCATCCGGTACGACCGGCCGATCGGGCGCACCGCCCGCCGGAACCCGGCGATGACGACCGGGACGATGAGCAGCAGCAGCGCGAGGATTCCGGCGATCCGCCCGCTGACGGTCAGCGCCATGATCGCCAGCACAAGCAGCGGGGTGGTCAGCGCCCCGATCATCGGGCCGATGAACGCCGCCCGGTAGTTCGCGGTGCGCTGCACCCCGTCGGTCAGCAGCGACAGCAGGGACCCGGCGCGCGACTGCACGTCGACGGCGCCGAGGCGGTACAGGCTGCCGAGTGCTGCTGCGCGCAGCTGCTTCTCGGCATCCGAGGCAGCCCAGGCGGAGAACCCGGCACCGGCGGCTGCCCAGATCGCAGCTGCGGCTGCGATGAGGATGAGGGTGATGATCTCGACCGGCATCAGGCGCTCACCGAAGCTGAGCACATCGAGGGCCGAACCGAGGCTGAAGAACAGGAACGCCGTCGCCGCCGCCTGCGCCCAGGCTGCGGCCGTCGACACGGCCAGCACCCAGCCGGGCACCGCCCGGCGCAGCTGCTCATGGAGCGGTGGCTCCGGAGCGTTGGACGCACCGGGATGACCATGCGGATGCGCAGTCACGACAGCCTCCTGGCAGGGGACGGGAATCTGTACCGCAGACCATCATACGGAGTGGGACGGATACCGCCCCGTCCAGCCGACTGGCGGGGCATCGTTCCTGGTCACACGGTGAAGTGCCGGCGACGTCCGTGGGTGTGCCTAGACTCGGGAACATGAGCACTGACGCATCTGCACCCCAGCCGGCTCCTGCCTCGGCGGCGGCCCCCGACCCGCAGCTGCACGCGGCCGCCCTGGAGGTGCTGCGCGAGCTCACCGGCCGGGCTGACGCGCAGTTCCATCCCGGCCAGTTCGAGGCGATCGCAGCGCTGGTCGCCCAGCACCGGCGCGCACTCGTCGTTCAGCGCACCGGCTGGGGCAAATCAGCTGTCTACTTCGTCGCCGCGACCCTGCTGCGCCGGGCCGGCCGCGGGCCCTCACTCATCATCTCCCCGCTGCTGGCACTCATGCGCGACCAGGTCGCAGCCGCCGAACGCGCCGGCGTGCGCGCGATGACGATGAATTCGTCCAACGCCGAGGCGTGGGACCAGGTGCGCACCGACCTGGCCGCCGGTGCTGTCGACGTGCTGCTCATCTCTCCCGAACGGCTGGCCAACCCGTCCTTCCGCTCCGAGGTGCTGCCTGGGCTCATGGCCGATCTTGGGATGGTCGTCATCGACGAAGCCCACTGCATCTCCGACTGGGGGCACGACTTCAGGCCCGACTACCGGCGCATCGGCTCGATTCTCGCTGAGCTGCCCGAGGCGATTCCGGTGCTGGCGACAACCGCGACAGCGAACTCGCGGGTCGTCGACGATGTCGCTGAGCAGCTCGGCCACGATGCGCTGGTCATCCGCGGTCAGCTCGCCCGCGACTCCCTGCGCCTGGGCGTGATGGAGAAGTCCGAACCGGCTCGCCGGCTCGCCTGGCTGTGCGAGCACCTGGGCGAGTTCATCGGCTCGGGCATCATCTACACGCTCACCGTCGCCGCCGCCCAGGATGCTGCGCGGGCGCTCACGCAGGCCGGCTGGAATGTCGCCGCCTATACCGGAGCCTCGGACGCCGATGAGCGGGCCGGCATGGAGGCTGCGCTCAAGGCAAATGAGGTCAAGGCGCTCGTGGCAACCTCGGCGCTGGGGATGGGCTTCGACAAGCCGGATCTGGGGTTCGTCATCCACTTCGGCGCCCCGTCCTCACCAGTGGCGTACTACCAGCAGGTCGGCCGCGCCGGGCGTGCAACCGAATCAGCTGATGTGCTGCTCATGCCCGGGCCGGAGGACGAGCGGATATGGGAGTACTTCGCCACCGCATCGATGCCCGACGAGGAGACCGCCGCCGCGGTGCTCGCCAACCTCAGCGCCGAGGAGCCGATGTCGATTCCGGCGCTCGAGACCGTCGTGGGGGAGAAGCGGGCGAGGCTCGAGCTGCTGCTCAAGATCCTGCAGGTCGACGGGGCCGTCGACCGAGTGCGCGGCGGATTCGTCACCACCGGGGCCGGCTGGACCTACGACGCCCAGCGCTACGCCGCGGTCGCAGCCACACGCACCCATGAGGCCGACGCGATGCGAGAGTACGAGCGCACGCAGATGTGCCGGATGCGATATCTGACCGCCCAGCTTGATGACGACACGACCGGTGACTGCGGTCGGTGCGACAACTGTGCCGGCTCGTGGTTCTCCACCGAGGTCAGCGACTCCGGTCTGCAGTCTGCCGGCAGCCAGCTGGCAGGCGTCGGACTGCCGGTTACCCCGCGCGCCCAGTGGCCGACCGGCCTGGACCGTCTCGGCATCGAACTGCGCGGCAAGATCGCCCCGGCGCAGCGGCCGGCCGAGGGACGGGTCATCGCCCGGCTCACCGACCTGGGGATCGGTCAGCGCCTGGCCGAGACCTTCAGCGCCGGGCAGGTCGACGCACCGGTGCCCGAGGCGATCGGCCAGGCTGCGGTGACGGTGCTGGCCGACTGGGACTGGCAGTCCCGGCCCGAGGTGGTGGTCTCGGTGCCGAATACGCTGCGGCCGGTCTTCACCCGTTCCCTGGCAGCCGGGCTCGCTGCGGTCGGACAGATGCAGGATATCGGTGAGTTCGAGCTGCTGCGCGACCCCGGGTCCCCTGACGTCAACTCTGCGTTCCGGGTCAGGAACCTCGCCGGTGCGTTCCGGCTGACAGACGAGCAGGCCGCTGCCGTGAACGGGAAGACGGTGCTGCTCGTCGATGCGCTCATCGTCTCCCGCTGGACGATGACGGTCCTCGCCCGCCAACTGCTGCAGGCAGGCGCAGCTGCCGTGCTGCCGTTCGCCGCCGCCCAGCAGGCCTAGCGGACGCGGTAGCGCGTGAAGCTCGGGGCGGCTGCCGCAGCGATGAGCACGCCGATGATGACGAGCACGCCTCCGCCGGCGGTCGCCCAGGTGGTGCCGATACCGGTGGCGACGTAGCCGTGCAGCACATCAGCGATGCGCGGGCCACCGGCGACCACGACGATGAAGACGCCCTGCAGTCGTCCGCGGACCGCATCGTCGGCGGCCTGCTGCAGGATCGTCATGCGGAAGGCGGCCGAGACGACATCGGCGACACCGCCGATGGCCAGGAATACGACGGCGCCGATGAGGGCGAACATCCACCAGTTCCCGGCCGCTGGCAGGACCAGCCCGAAGCCGGTCATCGCCGCACCCCATACGAGGATGCAGATGACGACCGCTCGGCCCTGCCGGTTGACGCGAGAGACCCAACCGGAGAAGATCCCGCCGAGCAGCGCTCCGAAGGGGATCGCGGCGGAGAGCAGAGCGAAGACGAACCCGCCGGAGCCGGGGCCGCCGAACGTCTCGTGGGCGATCTGCGGGAACAGCGCCCGCGGCATCCCGAAGACCATCGCGATGATGTCGACGACGAAGCTCATGAGCAGAACCGGGGCGGTGATGAGATAAGCGAAGCCGTCGACGACGCTGCGCACGCCCGCACGGCGCCTGACTGCGCCTGCCGCCTCGCCTGCGCGCTGCGGCGGCAGGGACGGCAGCCGCCAGATCGCCCACACAGACACGAGCAGCGCTAAGGCATCGAAGAGGTAGAGGAGGGAGAAGCCGATGACCGGGATGAGCATCCCGCCGACCAGCGGGCCGACGACTGCGCCGAAGGTCATGAGCGTCATGTTGAGCGCATTGGCTGCCGGCAGCTGGTCACCGGGCAGGATCGCCGGAAGGATCGCGCTGCGGGCCGGCTGATTGAGCGCGAAGAACATCTGCTGGATCGCATAGACGCTCAACAGCAGCCACACATTCGTCGACCCGAGAGCCGAGAGCAGGAACAGTCCGAAGCTGGCCGCCACCAGGCCGCAACCGGAGCCGAGCATGAGGATCCGCCGGTCCATGACATCAGCCAGGGCACCGCCGTAGAGGCCGAAGATCACCAGCGGGATGAGCCCGAACAGACCGGCCAGACCGACATAGCTCGACTGCCCGGTCAGCGCATACAGCTGGGCGGGGATGGCGACGATCGTGACCTGTGCACCGATGACGGTGACGATGTTCGCCGACCACAGCCGCCTGAACGTCGGCGTGCGCAGCGGCCGGGTGTCAGCGAGCAGATCCTTGAGAGCCACTGCCTCAGTCTAGGGGCAGGTCAGACGGGTCAGCGTTCGCACCGCAGACGATGACGGTGACCTGCTCACCTGGTGCCGGCTGGTAGGCACCTGAGAGCAGCGCGGCCAGTGCCGCACCCCCACCGGGTTCGGCTGCGATGCGGGTCTGGCGCCACAGCCACGTGCGGGCTTCACAGATCGCAGCATCGGTGACAAGCACCGGCTGCAGCGCGTTGCGGCAGGCGACCGCGAAGCAGATCTCACCGACCGTGCTCGCCCCGAGCGAATCGGCAGCCACCCCATTGGGAGTGATCGGTGTGCGTTCGCCGTCCTGCAGCGCCGTGTGCAGGGCAGCGCAGGTTTCCGGTTCGACCGGCACGACGTGTGCGGCGGAGCCGAACCAGGCGGAGATCCCGCCGACGAGACCACCGCCGCCGGTGGCCACGAGCACCGTCGGAACCTCCGCCTCGGCCGCGGTGCGGCCCTGCTCACCGGCGCGGCTGCGCAGCTGAGTGTCGAGTTCCGCACCGAGGGTGCCCTGGCCGGTGACGGTGGCCGGGGAGTCGTAGGCGTGCAGGGCCAGTGCACCCGGCTGCGCGGCGGCCTCCTGGCTGGCGGCGAACGCATCAGCATAGACATCACCGATGACGGTGACCTCAGCGCCCATCGCCTGAAGCCGGGAGACCTTCGCCTTAGGGGCGGTTGAGGGGACGAAGATGCGTGCCGGGATGCCGAGCTGGGAGGCGGCGTGCGCGACAGCCAGACCATGATTGCCGCCAGAGGCGGCCACCAGGGTCTTCGGCGGCTCAGCGGCGGTGAGCGCGCCGGTGAAAGCACCGCGGGGCTTGAAGCTGCCGGTGTGCTGGAAGAGCTCGAGCTTGAGTGTGACAGGCGTGCCGTCGGGCAGAGTGATGTCGAGCAGCGGGGTGCGGCGGATTCGGCTGCTGATGAGCGAATGCGCGGCGGTGATCTCGTCGCGTGTGGGAACGATCGACATGCCGGCCAGTCTAGTGGCGGCCGGCCGAAGGGGGTGTCCAGCGGGCCGTCGAGCACCTGGCCGCACCGGACGTACCCCCGCCGCACCCGTTCAGGTTACTGCCCGGGGTCCACCGGCGGCAGGGGACCCGGCACACTCAGCGCTGATCCCCAGCTGTGGAGTCCTCCGCGCCATCGGCTGCCGTGGCGCGCTTGGATTCGGCGCGCACGCTCTTAGCCGTCGACCACACGACGATGCCGACGATGATCGACAGGGAGATCCACATCGCGTAGCGGTCGATGACCTGGATGACGTCGACGGCGGCCTGCCCGAGGCTGTAACCCAATGCCGTCCAGACCGCAGTCATGACTGCGGCTCCGGAGATCTGGGCGGTGAGGAACAGCGGCAGCGTCATCCGGCTGTAGCCAGCGACCAGCCACACGATGGTGCCGGGGATGCCGGGCACCCGGGAGATGAAGACGAAGATGAACAGCAGCCAGGCCGGCAGGTTCTTCAGCTGCCGGAAGCGCCTGCGTTGGCGTTCGGACTGGGCGAAGAGGTTGACTGCGCCGTCACCCCAGCGGCGGCCGGCCAGCCAGAACATCCAGTCGAACTTGGCCATGCCGACCAGGCCGGCGATGAACACGAGGGTCAGCGGCAGTTCGCCGATCCCGGCGTAGGCGCCGGCCCCGACGATTGCGGACTTCGCGCCGGTGAGGAACTCCAGCAGCACCGGATGGCTGGCGATGAGCTGCGGGCGGAAGGGCAGCAGCGCGAGGTAGAACAGCGGCACGCCGAACACGCCGACGAGCAGGAGTTTGTCGACGACTGTGGCCTCGCCCTCCCACGGAGCGAGGTCTTTGAACGACTGCGGCTGGGCCGGGGGTGCCTCAGCGCGGTTCTGCGGGTCCGCGGCCGGTGCCTCGGTCTCGGGCGCACGGCGGTGATGGGAGAGCGGGAGCTGCTCGTCGGTCATGGCGTCAAGAGTAGCCGGGCGCACCCGACGATGACAGCCGAGCATGTCAGAG
This sequence comes from Brevibacterium sp. p3-SID960, assembly GCF_025144725.1. Classification (GTDB taxonomy): domain Bacteria; phylum Actinomycetota; class Actinomycetes; order Actinomycetales; family Brevibacteriaceae; genus Brevibacterium. Next base: position 53,680 of record NZ_JALXKS010000013.1, read on the forward strand.
GCGGGCCGGGACACGCGAAAGGGCCCGGAGGATCGCGCTGATCCTCCCGGCCCTTCCGGTCAGTCACACGCCGAGGCGTGTGCGCGGTGGCGTGTCAGTGGCGCGGGTCGCCTTCGCCTGCCGAGTTCGGCATGTCCTGGGCTCCGCCGGGCACACCGGGTGTGCCGGAGGCGCCTTCGACGAACCGCTGGTCGGCGACGACGTTCTGCTGGCCCTGGGCGATGAGGTCGCGGATCTCGGCGAGCAGCTCCTCGCTGGTCGGGGGAACCTCTTCTTCCGGGGCGCCGCGCTTGCGCAGCTCGTTGATCTTGTTCATCGGCATGATGATGACGAAGTAGACGACGGCTGCGACGATGAGGAAGTTGATGAGGGCGGTGATGACCGCACCGATGTCAACCTTTGTCGCTTCCACGCCTTCACGCAGGTAGAACGACAGTGCAGGTGACTCGGGCGAGCCGATGGCGGCGATGAGCGGGTTGATGATCTTGTCGGAGATCGCGGTGACAATGGCCGTGAAGGCACCGCCGATGATGACTGCGGTCGCCAGTTCGATGACGTTGCCGCGCAGAATGAAGTCTCTGAAGCCCTTGAGCATAGTCATGTCCTTTCCAGACCCGGCAGCCTGACCGCGAAGACGCGCTCATCAGCTGCCCTATGTACCTTCCGATCATAACCCGACCGCTCATATGAGCGGCGGATTGCAGGCCTGTCATCAGCACAAAGTCTTGGAAACCGGTCAGTTGAGCACCGCGAAGCTCAGCGCGCTGCCGGCGATATCGGCGAGTGCTGCCGCCTCGTCCGAGTGCACCCTGAGCACCACGACTGTCGAGCGATCGAGCGGTGAGCTGCCGGCGTCTGCCTGTTGAATCGACTCGACGACTGCGTCCTCGACGATTGCCGGGCCGCGCCGCAGTCCGGTCATCGGGTCGCCGTCGTCTCCGGCAGGTTCGCTGCCGGTGCCGGCAGCGAAGACCCGCACATGGTGTCCTGCGCGCAGCACCTGTGCGGCCGCGGCGTCGCCGACCTCCACCGGCAGGGCGACCATGCCCTCGGGCAGCGGCTCAGTGCGCGGGGTGAGAATCGTGTGCTCGGTGATGACCGCCCCGGCCGCCACCTCGGCGGTCGCTGTCGCCCCGACGACGGTCGCAGTGTCGGTCAGCGCGCCCTCGGGTACGAGGTCCGGTGGGAAGCGTTTGAGCGACACATCGGCTGCGGTCAGCTCGGTTCCGGCGCTGATCGGCCCGCTGGCCACGAGCACGTGCGTGCCGCCGGTGCGTGGAATGAGCAGCCACACCGCCAGCATCGTCGCCACCGCCAGTGCGGCCGCCCCGAGGATCCGGCGGCGCCTCAGAGCTGTGCGGGCGTGCACCGCCGCCGAGGCGGTACTCGCTTGAGGTTCGCGGGAGCTGGCTGGCTGCCGGGTGAGGCGTGTGAGAAGCGAGAGGACCATGCGCTGAGTCTGACCGGCGCGCACACCCCGGCAGGCAGCTCAGCGCAGGCTGTGGACAGCGATCTGCCTCCCATCCACAACCGCATCTGGGGATGTCAGCCGCGCTGACCAGTGCAGATACCCAGGCAACCAGGACCCCGACCGGTGGTCATGACGCGGAGGTCGCTGCCGTCTTCGACGAGGCGGTGCTGCTCGATGCACCGGCTGAGGCTGTGCTGGCCGCACTGCTGGAGGACGAAGCTGAGGAATCCGCAGACGAAGCTGAGGAGTCAGCAGACGAAGCTGAGGAAGATCCGGAATCGCCACCGGCCGAGCCCGCCGAGCCGTTGCTGGCCGACCCGTTGCCGGCAGTCGCGCCGTGGTCGTTGCGGTAGAAGCCCGAGCCCTTGAAGCTCACCCCGATCGAGCCGAAGACCTTCCGCAGCCGTCCGTGGCACTGCGGGCATTCGGTGAGCGCATCATCGGTGAACGCCTGATGGATGTCGAAGGCGTTGGAGCACTCGGTGCAGCGGTAGGCGTAGGTGGGCACAGCAGACCTCTCTCACGGGCGGAAATCCGTCAAGAAGTATAGCCCTACTCGCATGCGCTCGCGCCGGCGCCTCCGGTCACCGGGTGCAGGCCGGTTTCGGTCGCGATCGCCGAGACCGCAAGATCCCACTCCTCACGCCTGACCTCTGACAGCACTTCGTCTGCGTAGCAGACGCCGATGACGTCCACCGCCGCCGAGGCCGCGGGCACCTGCCCCTGCGGTCCGAAGGTCCGATCGTAGAACCCGGCCCCGTTGCCCAGCCGGGCGCCATCCGGGCTGAAGGCCAATCCCGGCACGAACACGACGCCCACCGGCGGGTGATCGGCGGTGCCGGCCACCGCCTCGGGCGCGGTGAGCACCGGCTCGGGTTCGCGGATCTGCCACCTGCCCACCCGGGGCAGGCGTTCCATCGCAGTGTCCAGCCGGCCGAAGCACAGCGGCTGCCCCGGGGTGGTGACCGGCAGGTAGACCGTCCGGCCGCGGACACGCAGGTCATCCAGGAGCGCATCGAGGTTCGGCTCGCCGGCCAGGGCGGCGTAGGCGAGGATCGCACCTTCGCCGGGCACACAGCCGGCCAGCACCTCGGCGAAGGCTGCCGCGGCCCCGTCACGGGTGCGGCGACCAGCGCGGATGCGGGTGCGCAGCGCGGCTTTGGCGGCCGCGTTCGAGGTGTCGGTCACTGCCCTCACTCCTATGCGTACACTGAGCATATGACTGAGAATAGCAACGCAGCTGTGAGCAAGGCCGTCATCCCCGTGGCCGGGCTGGGCACCCGCTTCCTGCCGGCGACGAAGGCCACCCCGAAGGAGATGCTGCCGGTTGTCGACAAGCCGGCCATCCAGTACGTCGTCGAGGAGGCCGTGCATGCTGGTCTCAACGACATTCTCATGATCACCGGGCGCAACAAGCGCCCGCTGGAGGACCACTTCGACCGCGTCGACGGACTCGAGCGCGCCCTGGAGAAGAAGGGCGATACGAAGAAGCTCGCCGCCGTCCAGCACTCCTCGGAACTCGCCGACATCCACTACGTCCGCCAGGGCGATCCGCTCGGCCTCGGCCACGCAGTGCTCAAGGGCGAACTGCACGTCGGCAACGAACCCTTCGCAGTGCTGCTCGGCGATGACCTCATTGACGAATCGAACCCGATCCTCGAATCGATGATCGCCGTCCAGCAGGCCACCGGCGGCAGCGTCGTCGCCCTCATGGAGGTCCCGCACGAAGACGTCGGCCTCTACGGCTGCGCGGCCGTCGAGAACGTCGACATCGACGGCGCGGTGCGCATCACCGGCCTGGTCGAGAAACCCGACCCGCCCGAGGCACCGAGCAACCTGGCGATCATCGGCCGCTACGTGCTGGCCCCGGAGATCTTCCCCGTCCTGCGCAACACCCCGCCCGGACGCGGCAACGAGATCCAGCTGACCGACGCGCTGCAGACCCTGGCCGCCGACCCGAACTCCAACGGCGTCTACGGCGTCGTGTTCTCCGGCGACCGCTACGACACCGGCGAGAAGATCAGCTACCTCAAGGCCGTCATCACGCTCGCCGGGCGCCGCGACGACCTCGGAGACGAACTCAACGGCTGGCTGCGCGAATACGTCGCCGGCCTCGACAGCTGAGTCCCGTGATGACCGGACTGTTCGGCAGCTCTGCCGGCGGGTCCCAGGCCGCCGAGACCTACGGCGCGCTCGTCATTGCCGCAGGCCGGTCCCGCCCGCTGGCAGGCCGGAAGGTGACAGCCGCTGCCGAGGCGGCGGAGACGATGCTCGATGAGTACGGTTTCGACGTCGAGACGACCGCCGCCGAGGTGGGTGAGGCGCTGCACGAGCGGCTCGCCGGCCTCGCGGGCGTCGATGCGCAGATCCGGCTCGTCATCATCGTCGGACGGCTGGGAGTCGGCTGCGGCCGTGACCTCGCCGCTGACGTCGGTGAGGCACTTGACCATTCGGTGCCGGGACTGGCCCAGTCGATCCGCCGCGCCCAACTCGATGCCGGATACTCCCGGTCGGTGTTCGAGTCCCCGGCCTGCGGCTGGATCGGCGGCACCCTCGTGCTCACCCTGCCCGATGACGTCACCGGCGTGCAGGCGGCCATCCAGGAGGTCGGGGCGATCATCCTCGATGTGCTCGACGAACTGCGCGAGGACGCCGAGGAGGCCGGCGACGACGACACCGGTGGTGGTGCTGTCGTCCACGATCTGCGCCCGAAGGTCGTCCCGCTCAACCGCAGCCCCGACTACGACCCACAGTATCCGTGAGCTCCTACTGGCCGGTTGAGCTGCGCGAGGGCGAGCTGTTGCTGCGCCCGCTGACCCGCCGCGACGCCAAGGACTACGCCGAGGTGCGCGCCCGCAACCACGCCTGGCTGAGCCCCTGGGAGGCCACCGACCCGCGCGGCGGGGAGCCTGCGGACTTCCACCACCTGCGCCGGCTGCTCCACCGGCAGGCGAAGACCGGCAGGCTGTTGCCCTTCGTCATCGACATCGGCGGCCGGCTGCGCGGCCAGCTCACGGTCTCCGGGTTCCAGTGGAGCTCGCTCATGAGCGCCCAGCTCGGCTACTGGCTCGACGAGCTGCTCGCCGGCCGCGGGCACACGCCGACCGCTGTGGCGCTGGCCACCGACTACTGCTTCACCACGCTGGGGCTGCACCGGATGGAGATCAACATCCGCCCGGAGAACGCCGCCAGCCTGCGCGTGGTCGAGAAGCTCGGCTTCCGCTATGAGGGACGTCGCGAACGCTATATGCACATCAACGGTGCCTGGGCTGACCACGTGAGCTTCGCGCTGCTGCGCGAAGACGTCCCCTTCGGGCTGCTCGACTACTGGCGGCGCACCCGCGCGGAGAACCGGCCGGACCCCTGAGGGGCAGTTTCTCGACACACCCGCCGTGATCCGATCGTGACAGTCGCTGCGGCCATACAGTTGTCGTGTGGAGGCAAGCATCACGGTACTCATCGCACTCGTCGTGCTCTTCGCGTTCACGTTGCCGGCAATCCTGCGGCGAACGGATCGCGCAGTGGCACAGCGCGAGCTCAGCGAGGTGCCCGAAACCGCTGAGATCTGCCAGCTCCCGGCCGCCGAACCGTGCACTGAGGAGCCGGCCCGCCCTGAGCTCTTCACCGCCTCCACCCCCGCCTCCCGCTACGCCCCGCCGCCGGGTGTCGAGGTCGTGACCGAACCTGCGCAGCTGAGCCTGCGCCGCCCCGCCCCGGCGCTGTCCGTCATCGACGGCGGAGCCGAAGACACCGCCGTCGAAGCCGAAACCGCAGAAGCTGAGGCCGCAGAGGCTGAGACTGCGGAGGCCGAGTACATCGAGCTGCCGCTGGCTGCCGGCCAGTCCCTTGCACTGACACAGCTGCACACCTCCGCGCAGACGACGACGCTGCGCGACCGCCGCCCCGACAACCACCTGGATGCCATGATGACGAACACACCCGACGCCGGATCTTCCCCGACGCACCGTGGCCGCCCGGCTCCCATGCCAGCTCACCTGCGTCGTCACCACGACACCGCCCGCACGCAGGCCGCCACCGGTGCACGCCGACCCGCCGGCCCCGGTGCGGGAGCCGCCCGCCCCGGTGTGGGAGCCGCCCGCCCCGGTGCGGGGACCGGCAGCCACCGCCCCCGAGGCGGTGCACCGCAGGCAGGCACCGGGCACCCGGCCCGCCGGCCGGCTTCGACGATCGAAGGGCAGACAGCGGAGAAGATCGCCGGCATCCGCTCGATCATCCCGATGGTCTCCGTGGTGTTCCTCGGCATGCTCGCCGCCACCCTCGTCACCGCCGTGCTCGCCGCCTTCAGCGTCGTGCCGTGGGCGGTGCCCCTGCTGACGGCACTCATCGCAGCCGGCTCCGTCGTGCTCGTCGGCTCACTCAACAAGCGTGTGCGCACCCTGCGCCGTGAGGCAGCCGCACCGGCCGCACACACGGCACGCAGCTACGAACCTGCACGCGGCACGGAACGCCGGGCCTCGCAACCGGCCCAGCAGCGCCGCACCGCTGAGGTCGTCTCCGCGCGCCGCGCCCACGCCGCCGAGGTCCTCGACAGCTCCGAGCCCAGCCAGCCCGCCTCGGTGCCGGCCAGCTCACAGGCCCGCCGCTTCCCGCGCCACATCCTCGACATCGACGAGACCCCGGCTGCCGAGAAGACGACCGCAGACGACACCGCCGCCGAGCCGGCGACCGCTGCAGCCCCGACGCCAGCACCAGCTCCAGCACCGGCCGAGGCCGCCGAAACCGAGGCGCCGGCTGACACATCGGGCAGGGTCCAGGTTGCCGAGGCCGTGCAGGACGATGAGGACTCGAACACCGAGCACGACACGACCGTCATCGTCTCCCGCACCACTGAGGCCGCCCTGTCGCTGAGCTTCGGGCCGAAGCCGGCGAAGGAAAAGGACACCGCAGCCGCCGGTGAGGCCGCCGAAACCGAGGCCGCCGAGTCTGAGGTCGAGGTTGAGGCCGAGGCCGCTGCCGAGGGCGAGCCCGCAGAGACGGTGGGCACCGATCCCTTCGCCCAGCGTCTGCAGGCCACCGGCTGGAAGCCCAGCCCGCTGCCGAAGCCGACCTACGTCGATGCCCCGGTCGTCGAACGCGATCAGCCTGGGCCGGTCGTTGCCGATGCCACCTCCTTCACCCTCGAACCGCAGTCGAAGGAATCCCTGGCAGAGATGTTCGCTGCCGAACTCGGCTACCGGCCCGAGCTCCAGGACGCTGCCCGCGACGAGGACGCTGAGTCCGGCCCGCTGTCCCACGGCCGCACCGCGATCCGCTTCAAGGCCACCGGCACCGACTCCGGTGCTGGGGTTGCGAGCATCGACGACGTGCTCGCCCGCCGCCGCGCCTGAACCACGCTCGGTCTGAAATCTTCGGTCTGGAATCGGTGCGCCGCGACCTGCGTGCGTCATTGCGCGTGGTTCACTGGCCGCTGTGAGGTTACTTTGACACGTGGCTCGTGCGCGACTATCGTAAAGACTAATAGTCCCCCCGCTGCCTCTCACCGTATCGGTGATGCACCCTGCGGGGGTCCTCTTTTGTCAGGACTTATTACGTGATCGTTCCTCCTTTCCTCACGCTCGAACAACAGGTGGATTATCTATATGAGCGTGAGTACTTCAGTCGCGGCACGATCTCCGAAGACCACAAGCAACGTTTGGCGCATCTCAACTTTCACTACTTTCTCGGTTATGCGCGCAACTATCGAGCGCTCGTCGGACGCGGAACTATTGAAAGGTCTCTGAAAGCACCTGACGATGTCCTACGAGTCGTCGATTACGACATGCGCGTCTCGACCGCCCTGCACAGCGCCCTTCGTGCGGTTGAATGGCGATTGAGGGCGTCGGCGGTTCGGCATTACTGCCAGAAGTTTGACCCAGCCGCCTCATTCCTCTCACCCAGGCAGTTCCGGGAGACTGAGCCGGGCAGTGCGAACCTCATCGTGCAGAACGTTCTCATGCATATCTTTCGCCATGACGAGCCCTACGTGAAGGACCGTCTACGAGAGATCGCAGAGGTGAGTGGCGTAGCGGTGCCCAAGTCATATGAAAAGGCAAGTCATGAGCTGTGTGTTGAGCTTGCGAGTGTCTTACCTCTATGGGCCGTCATCGACAGCTTCAGCCTGGGTCTTCTGGGCCATTTCATCATGTGTTGTGACACCGATAGAGAAGAGCCGGTGTGGCGAGAAGTAGCGAATGACCTCGGCATTAGTGCCAGGGTCTTCGAAACCCAGATCAAGTCCTTGGCCTACCTTCGTAACCTAGTGGCACATCACGCGCGGCTTTGGCGCAGGCCGACGGTCGACAGTCCTAGAGCGCCTAAGATCTTCAAGGCTCGATTGCGTGATACCGACAACAAGTCGATGTACTGGGCCTTTCTGAACTTGGCTACTTTCCTGCCCTCCGATATACGAATGAAGTTTGCGGATGAACTCGATGCTCTTGTGAAAGAAGACGACTTGTACCATTACGGCGTCACCCGTGTGGGGGCTTGATGCTTTCAGGGGTGCGGCATCGCGGTTGATCGCTTGCCTGCGGAATGTGCCTGCATCGTGACACCGCGTAGGCATGACCGTCCGACACAG
>NZ_JALXKS010000014.1 GCF_025144725.1 Brevibacterium sp. p3-SID960
CGGGAACTCAGCTCAGCTTGCCGGCCTTCCAGTCCTCGGCGAAATCTGGGTTGTCCTCGAGCCATTCGGCCACGGCCTCTTCGAGGTTCTCGCCGCCGTAGTTCTCATCGGAGAACATGACGTTCTCCAGGCTGGCGAGGTTCTCGTCATCGAGGACGAGGTTCTGCAGCAGCTGCGCGGCCTTCGGGTTGTCCTCGGCGAAGCCGTCACGGGCGAAGTTGTAGATCACTTCAGCTCCGCCCATGGCGCCCTCGGGGTCTTCGAGGTCGCGGACCGGGAAGGCGTCGTAGGCCCAGTGCGGGCGCCACAGAGTCACAGCGACGTTGTCACCGGAGTCGGTGGCCTTCTTCAGCTGTGCGAGCATCGCCGGGGTCGAGGAGATCTTGAAGTCGAGGTTGTCCAGACCATAGGTCGGGATGGCCTCATTCTCCGTCGTCGATGTCAGACCGGCGCCGGGCTCGATGCCGTAGAGGGCGTTGCCGTATTCGTCGCCCATGTCCTTGAGGTCGGCGATGGACTGGGCTGGAGAGTCCTCGTTGACGGCGATGGTGAGCTTGGCGTTGTTGTACCAGCAGCCGTGAACCTCCATCTTGTCGCCGAATTCCTCGATGTAGTCCTTGTGCGTCAGCGGCATCCAGCCGTCGAGGACGACGTCGATGTCGCCGTTGGCGACACCGGTGAAGCCGGGCCCGGCCTGGAAGCTCTCGATGTCGACGGAGTAGCCGTCCTCTTCGAGGACAGCCTTCGTCAGGTGGGCTGCGGCGAAGGACTCGTCCCAGCCGTCGAATGCACCGAGGGTGATGTCGGTGTTGTCGTCTGCCTCGGTTTCAGTGATGTCCTGGGCGGTGGCGCCGGGGGTGCAGTTCTCCCAGTCGCGATCCGGGTCAGCCATCTCGGCCTGAGGGCCGTCGCCGTTGCCTGATCCGCCGTTGGATTCGGATCCGCCGCCGCATGCGGTGAGCGCGAGAACCGATGCGGCCAGGATGCCGCCGGTCTTGGTCAGAGTCGAGAGTTTCATTGGACGATACCTCTTTCCTGTGTTCTTCTGCGGATGTATGAGAGCGGTGGACGGTCAGCCGGTGGAGGCCGCCGCAGCCCGGGTGGCTGGGCTGCGGGCGCCGAGGGCGGCGGTGACGCGGTCGAGATAGATGGCGATGATGACAACGGCGAGTCCAGCTTCGACGCCGAGCGGCACATCGAGTGAGCTGATCGAGCGCATGACCTGGCCGCCCAGCCCGCCGGCACCGGCCATACCGGCCAGCACCACCATCGACAGGGCGAGCATGATGACCTGGTTGACACCGGCCATGATCGTCGGCATCGCCAGCGGAAGCTGGACGCGGCCGAGGATGTGCCCCTCGGAGGCGCCGAAGGCGTGACCGGCCTCGACGACCTCCCGGTCGACCTGGCGGATGGCCAGTTCGGTCAGGCGCACGCCCGGCGGCATCGCGAAGATGATCGTGGCGATGGCCCCGGGAACCTGGCCGACGCCGAACATGACGATGGCAGGGACCAGATAAGCCAGCGCCGGCATCGACTGCATGAAGTCGAGGACCGGCCGCACGACGGTGGAGACGACCTGCGACTTAGCTGCGAGGATGCCGATCGGAAGGGCCAGCAGCAGCGCGAAGATGACGGCGACGATGACGAGGGAGATCGTCGACATGGCCGTTTCCCACTGATCGAGTGCGGCCAGCAGGTAGAAGCCGAGCAGGGTGAAGGTCGCCAGCTTCCACGACGCCGCCACCCAGGCGACTGCGGTGAAGATGAGGATCATGATGAGGAAGTGCGGATACGTCAGCGCTGACTCGATGTTGTCGTACAGAGCGTCGAGCAGCCAGGTGACGCCGTTGATGAGCCAGCCGAACGCGTCTTCGAACCAGTCGAGGAACGCCTCCGCCCAGTCGCCCAGCGGGATGCGCGGTTTGAGAAAGTCCATGCTCAGTCCTCCTGATTCTGCTCGTCGTCGACTGCAGCGGCAGTCGAGCCGCTCGCCGGGGATGACCCGCCGGCGGCGGCCGCGCCGGCTTCTGTCAGAGCCTCCGGCGGGGACGCCGTCGAGGTGTCGCTCGTGGCGGAGGCCATCGCATTGAGCAGCTGGATGCGCGGGATGATGCCGACCAGCCGGTTCTTGTCATCGGTCACCGCCAGCGGCGCGAGCGCCTCGGCGCTGGGGGCGAACAGGTCGGACAGCGGCGTGTCCACTGAGACTCTGAGCAGGCCCTCAGTGCGCAGCAGCCCGCTGAGGTCGCTGGTTCCTGCGCGGGCGGCGGCGACGACATCGTCATCGGTGACGATACCGAGCAGCTGGCGGGAGCGGTCGGTGACGAACAGGGCTGAGACGTTGTGCTCCTCCATCGTGCGGGCGGCCACCCGCGGGCCGGCGCTCACCGGCACGACCGCATCGGTGGTCTTCATGACCGAACCGGCCGTGAGCACGCGGGTGCGGTCGACATCCTGGATGAAGGACGCGACATAGTCATCGGCTGGGGAGGTGAGGATCTCCTCGGCGGTGCCGATCTGCACGATCCGGCCAGCGCGCATGACCGCGATCCGGTCGCCGAGGTACATCGCCTCGTTGAGGTCGTGGGTGATGAAGATGATCGTCTTGTTCAGCGACGACTGCAGCTCGACGAGCTGCTCCTGCATCTCGCGCCGGATCAGCGGGTCGAGTGCCGAGAACGCTTCGTCCATGAGGAGGATGTCTGATTCCGAGGCGAGCGCGCGGGCCAACCCGACGCGCTGCTGCATGCCGCCGGAGAGCTGGCTGGGATACTTGTCGCCCCACCCGTCGAGACCGACGACCTCGAGCCAGTGATCGGCGCGTTCAAGGCGTTCGGTCTTGGCGACCTCTTTGATCTCAAGGGCGTAGGCGGCGTTCTCACGCACCGTGCGGTGCGGCATGAGCGCGAAGTGCTGGAAGACCATGGCGATGTTGTCCCGGCGCACGCGCCTCAGCTGGGCTGCCGACATCTGGGAGATATCCTCGCCGGCCACGCGCACCGTTCCCGAGGTGGGCGACCACAGTCCGTTGATCATCCGGATGAGGGTGGACTTGCCGGAGCCGGAGAGGCCCATGACGACGAAGCTCTCACCGCGTTCGACGGTGAAGCTGGCGTCGATGACGGCAGCGGTACCGAGGTGGGAGAGCTCTTCGCGGTCGGCGCCGGCTTCGAGGCGTTTGACGACGTCGCGCCCGCGCTTTCCGAAGACCTTGTAGACGTGTGAGGCTTCGACGACTGCCACTGCGGTCGGATACCTTTCTTTCGGCAACACAGGTGCGTGACCCAGCGCAGCAAGAGAACAGGAGAGCGCGCAAGGCTGTGGTCGATCCCGGGCTGGCGACCGACAAGCAGGTCAGAGCGCTGCCAGGCCACGACCACCAGTCTATGGAGCCGCACACCGCAGACACCCTGACGACGCAGGGCTGCCTCACGATTCGCTCTCGCGAACTGCTCAGAAAAGACGAGATGACCTGGGCAAACACTGAAAATCAGAACGTTACCCCATCGTTACGCCGCCCACGGTTGACGACTGCTGCACAGCGGCGTGCGGCGCACTGGGAGCACATCTGCCGTAGGCGCGGCTCCGTCAGCTCTCGACAGCCACACCCGCGGCCCGGGGTTTGCACGACAAGTTGTAGAATCAAACGAGCTCGCACCGCGGGTGTGGGCCGGCAGGAATGAGCTGGGGAGGTGGCATGAGCAGGCAGCTGCGCATCTGGCGGTCGGTTGGTGCGGCATTCATCGCCACCGCAATCGCGACGCTCTTCCATCTCGGCGCCCACGGCAGCGCCTCACTGCTGGCCGGCATCGTGTGCTTCGTGCTCACCCTGTGGATCGGCGTGCTGCTGGCCGGTCGGCGGCTCGGGATCCTTTCGCTCAGCGCGATCGTGGCGTTCGCGCAGCTGGCGCTGCATCACCTCATGACGCTGTTCAGCCACGTCCCGCTCATCATCAGCGGCCACAGCGGCCGGGTCTACCTGCAGCTGGGCACCGGTGCCGGCAGCGGTGCGCACGCCCACCACTTGACCGACGCCGAGGTCTCGGCCGCCGTCGCCGACACCGCCGCAACCGCCGGGCAGGCCGCCGCAACCGCCGGGCAGGCTGCCGCACAAACCGGCGCGGGCGCCTCGATGCTCATCGCCCACCTGCTCTCAGCTGTCGTCACGATCGCGATCCTCAAATGCGGTGAAGAGTTCGTCTTCGCCCTCATCCAGGCAGCCGTCGGCCCGATCGCCACTGCCTTCACCCGCTTCGTCCCGCTCGTCATGCCCCCGCGGCTGCCATTGCAGGTCGCTCCGGCGCTGGCCGCGGTCACGCCCGCTGTGCTCGACTCCCGGTTCAGACGCGGCCCGCCGTCGGTCCTCTTCACCCGCCTGCAGGCACCCACGCCTGCCTGATCTGCACCACCGGTCTCCCGCCTCGGGAGCGGCGCAGGTCCTCACCCATCTGAACCCTGTGCCCCGGCAGGGCCCTCACAGCACCCCGATTGCGGTGCTGCCCTGCGTGCACCAGCGTGCACGGCACGCAAGAGCAAAGGACTCACCACAGTGAAGAAGACCATCGCATTCCGCACCGCCGCTGCCGCCTCCGCCCTCGGCCTAGCACTGACCCTGACCGCCTGCGGCGGCACCGACGGCAGCGACGCCTCCACCGGGGCCGACGGCACCGACGCCCAGGAGGACGAGGCGGCCACCGCCGAATCGGCCCTGACCCTCGAAGACGGCTGGGTCAAGGCCGTCGACAAGGACCACGGCATGATCGCCGTGTTCGGCACCCTGAAGAGCAGCTCCGAGCAGGACATCCATCTCACCGCCGCCGAGTCCTCGGTCGCCGGAATGGCCGAGCTGCACGAGACCGTCGAAGACAACTCGGGCTCGACGAAGATGCAGGAGAAGGAAGGCGGCTTCGTCATCCCCGCCGGCGGTGAGCTGAAGCTGGAGCCGGGCGGCGACCACATCATGCTCATGAAGCTCAAGGAGAGCATCGAGCCCGGTGCCGAGGTCACCACGACGCTCAAGACCGACGCCGGTGACTTCGACGTCACCGTCCCGGCCAAGGAGTTCGCCGGCGCCCAGGAGGAATACGACCAGGGCGACGGCTCGGACATGGACCATGCCGACCACGAGGACCATGGCGACCACGAGGACCACGGCGACCACGAGGCCCACGACCACGAGGCCCACGACCACGGCGATGAGGAAGACGGACACGATCACTGATCGGCCCTGACCTGCTGCCTGGAGCCGGCCGGTGCCGACCGGCCGGTCCGGGCAGCCGCCTACCTCTGAGGAGATGATTTCTGTGGAGATCGATCGCCGGCGTCTGCTCGGCGCCTCCGCGCTCGGCGTCGGGGCAGGAGCCGCCGGTGCCGGACTCGGGTTCCTGACCGGCCGTCAGCAGCCAGCCGCCACGGCCCAGCCCCAGCCCGACACCTCGGGCCTCAACGGCGTCCAGATCGAGCCGTTCTACGGCGAGCACCAGTCCGGGGTCGAGACGATCCCGCAGGCGCACGCCATGTTCGTCTCACTGACACGCAAGGATGACACCGATGCCACGCGGCTCATCCGGATGCTCAAGCTGCTGACCGACGATGCCGCGCTCATGACCCAGGGTGCCGCGCCCCTGGCCGACACCGAACCCGAGCTCAACGAGCGCCCGGCCCGGCTGACGGTGACCTTCGGGTTCGCCCGCGGGCTCGTCGAGCTCGCAGGCAGCCAGCACGTCCCCGGCTGGCTGGGCCCGCTGCCGGCATTCGGCATCGACCGGCTTGAGGACCGGCTGTGCCGCGGCGACCTGCTGCTGCAGGTGTGCGGCGATGATCCGTTCACCATCGCGCATGCGGTGCGGATGCTGCTCAAGGACGCCCGCGCCTTCATGGACGTCGCCTGGGCGCGGTCGAGCTTCCGCCGCTCCTACGGCTCCGATCCGCAGGGCACAACGACCCGCAACCTCTTCGGCCAGGTCGACGGGACCGCCAACCCGGGACCAGGTTCGGAGGACTTCGCCCGGCTGGTGTGGGGCACGAGCCTCGGGCAGGCCAGCCCGGTGTTCTCCGCCCGCGGCGAACCCCCGCTCGATCTGGCAGCCGACTACCCGGAGTGGCTGAAGGGCGGGACGTCGCTGGTGCTGCGCGACATCGAGATGAACCTCGCCACCTGGGATGAGGCCGACCGGCCGGCCCGCGAGTTCTCGATCGGCCGCGACCTGAAGAAGGGCGCTCCGATGACCGGCACCGAGGAGCACGATATCCCGGATCTGGAGGCCACCGACGACAAGGGCTTCACGATCATCTCCCCGGCCAGCCATGTCGCGCGCAGCCGCAACAACGCAGCCCCGGAGCAGCAGATCTTCAGGCGCGTGTACAACTACCATTCGGTGCCCGACGCCGCCGATGCTGCCACCGGGCCGACCGGCAGTGCGATCGTCGGAACGGCCGGGCTCATGTTCGCCTCCTACCAGGCCTCGGTCGAGAGGCAGTTCCTGCCGATCCAGCAACGCCTCGACGAGGTCGACCTGCTGAATCAGTGGACCGCGCCGATCGGCTCGACCGTGTGGGCGATCCCGCCGGGCGCGGCTGAGGGCGAGTACATCGGCCAGGCGCTCTTCGAGTCGTGAGTGCTCTAGGGTAGTGCCATGACATCGCTGCCGTTCGTGGCGTCAGATCAGCCGCCTGCCGTCATCGTCCCGCTCGTCGCCGAGGACCTCGACGCACTCGGCCGGCTCGCCGCCGACTGCGCACAGACTGCCGGGATCGACGCGCGCGAATGGCGCGTCGATGCCCTGGCCGCCGGGCTGAGCGCGGCGGCAGGTGGGGTGTTCTCCGCGGGGCTGGCGGCGGTCCGTGCGCACACGGACCTGCCCGTGCTGCTCACCATCCGCACCGATTCCGAGGGCGGGGCCGCGGACCTCGACGAGGACGCCTACACCGCGCTCATCGGGCAGGCGATCGCTGCCGGCCCGGCTGCCGTCGACATCGAGTTCGCCCGCCGGGATGCCGGTGAGCTCATCACCGCCGCCGCCGAGGCGGGGGTCGCCTCGGTTGCCTCGGCGCACGACTTCACCGACACCCCGCCGTCGAAGCAGCTGCTGCGCACCCTCAAGGGCATGGCTGACCTCGGGGCTGATGTCGCGAAGATCGCGGTGATGCCGCATGACCGTTCCGATGTGCTCGAGGCGCTCAGAGCCGCCGACCGCGGCCGGGCCCGCCTGCGGATCCCGATCATCGTCATCGCGATGGGCCGGCGCGGCAGGCTCACCCGGCTCATCGGCGGCGAGTTCGGCTCTGTCGCCACCTTCGCGACCGTCGGCGAAGGTTCGGCCCCCGGTCAGGTGTCCGTGCCCGAGGTGCGTCAGACCCTGCAGATCCTCGCCGGTGAGGACTGAGACGGCTCACCGGCAGGTCGTGCCGATGAGCTGCCGGTAGACCCGGCAGGCGCGTACGAGCTCGGCGACCTCGATCGCCTCATCGACATGGTGGGCCTGTTCGCTGATGCTGCCTGGGCCGTACACGATGGTCGGGACCCCGAAGTCCCGGGCGATGTAGCCGCCGTCGCAGGCTGCCGTCCACACCGTGCATTCGGGCACCTGCCCGGTCACTGCCTCGGCTGCGGCCTCAAGCGTCGTGACGGCAGGGGAGTCGTGGTCGGTGATGAAGCCCGGCATCTCCATCGTCACCTCGACATCAAGGCCGATCCCATCACCGGTGATGCCGGCCTCGGCAGCGGCAGCCATGAGCCAGCCGGCGATGCGCTCGGCGCTTTCGCCGGGCAGCAGCCGGCGGTCGAGTGAGATTCGGCAGGCATCGGCGACCATCGAGGTGCCCTGCCCGCCGGTGATGATGCCCGGACTCCACGACCCGGCCCCGAGCAGCGGATGCGCATGCGCGTCGAGATGTTCCTGGTTCTCCACGAGCACGGTGATGAGCCTCGCTGCGGCGATGATCGCCGAGCGGCCATCGGCTGGCCTGCCCGAATGGGCCGAGACGCCGCTCAGCTGCACCTCCAGATAGGCGTCTCCGCGGCAGGCGGTGACGATGTCCAGATCCGTCGGCTCGGCGACGATGCACGCGGCGAAGTGCTGCCCGGCGTGCGGGCCGAGCCCGTCTGCCACCAGCTGCCGGATGCCGGTGCCCAGGTCCTCCTCGTCGACGGTGACCGCCAGACTCACGGCAGCCGCGAGACAACCGGCGGCATGCGCGTCGGCGAGCGCGCACAAGACCGCGGCAAGCCCGCCCTTCATGTCTGCTGCCCCGCGCCCGGTGAGCCAGCCCGCGGCCAGCCGGGGTTCGAACGGATCGCCTGACCAGCCGTCTCCGGCGGGCACGACATCGGAGTGGCCGAGGAACAGCAGGCCCTCTGCCGGCTCGTCCGGCGCAGTGCTCGCCGCGGCTGGTGCGGTGACGACGATGTTCGGCCGGCCGCTGGCCACCTCGGCGATGTGCACGTGAAGCCCATGAGCGCGCGCGAACCCGGCGATGACACCCACGCTCGCCTCTTCGGTGCCACCGGGATTCTCACCTCGGGCGCGGATGAGGTCCCCGGTCAGCTCCGCCAGCCGGGCGGCCAGCTCGCCCGCAGCCCCGCCCGTCATCGCTGTCACTTCCGGATGAGATTCTGCGGGAAGTCGGTGAAGCGCTCAACGCCGGTGGCGGTGACGGCGACTGGTTCGCTCACTTCATAGCCGATGCCATCAAGCCACATGCCGGCGATCACATGGAAGGTCATGCCGGCGGCGAGCACCTGTTCATCTTCGCTGCGCAGCGAGATCGTCCGCTCACCCCAGTCCGGCGGATAGCCGATCCCGATCGAATAGCCCAGCCGGGACTCCTTGACCATCTCGTAGCGGGCGAGCACAGCATTCCACACCCGGGCGAGATCGGCGACCGGCACATCCGGGCGCATCGTCTCCAGCACTTCATTCAGCGCTTCGGCGACGACATCCGCGGTGTGCTGCAGCTGAGCCGGCGGGTCGCCGAGCATGACGGTACGGGCCAGCGGCACGTGGTAGCGGTGATGGGCGCCGGCGAGTTCGATGACGACCGGCTCCCCGGACCTGAGCCTGCGGTCGGTCCACGTCAGGTGCGGGGTGTCGGCGCCCTCACCGGTCGGCAGCATCGGCACGATCGCCGGGAAGTCGCCCCACACCTCGGCGGTGCCAGCCGCCTGCGCATGGGCGATCGCGGCGGCGACGTCGTTCTGCCGGGCGCCTGCCGCAACAGCGTCGAGTGCGGCGTTCATCGCCGCGGTCGTGACCTGAGCGGCCTGTCGCATGATTGCGATTTCGGCCGGGGATTTGATCGCCCGGATCCAGTTGACGAGCTCGAAGGAGTCGACGAGAGTCCACTCCGGGATGCCGTGGACGAGTGCGCGGTGGGCGCGCGGGGAGTAGTAGTGGCTGTCCATCTCCACGCCGATGCAGCCGTGGGCGGCCGGGGCGACCTCCCAGCGCTGCCGCAGGGCGAACGCGATCCAGTCGAAGGGGTGGATGTGCGGGCGGTGGACGTAGCGCTCGGGGTAGCCGACGATGTCCTCTTCCGGCAGCCAGCAGGTGCGCTGCGCACCGTGGGCGTCCATCTCCCGGGCGAACAGCGTCATCGGGCCCGATGACGGGACGTAGAGCAGCTGCGGGGTGTAGAAGGACCAGGCGTTGTAACCGGTGAGGTAGAACATGTTCGCCGGGTCGGTGACGATGAGCCCGGACAGGCCCTGATCGCGCATCCGGCGGCGGACGGCGGCCAGGCGCTGCTCGTATTCCTCAGCGGAGAACAGCAGTCCGCCAGCCCCCGGTGTGCCGGCGTCTCCCGGCCGCGGTTCTGGCCGGCGCTCGGCTCCGAAGCCGCCGGGGCGCATGCTGTGGATGTCACCTGATCCCGAGGCGGCGGCCGGGTCCGTGCCCGAGGCGGTGGCCGGGCCCGTGCCCGAGGTGGTGACCCCCGGCGGGTGCAGGCCCGGATGGGGAGCACGCGGCTGTGTCATGGCTCACAGTCTGAGCCGTGCTGGGCGAGTGTGTCAACAGAGCCGCGCCTGGTACATGGAAGAACCCGCAGCTCCGGCGTCACGTGCCGGGGCTGCGGATCCTCTCTGCTGCCGGGTTCTCAGTCGACGTCGGCGCCCTTCTGCAGCTTCTTGGGCAGTGCGGTCTCACCGAAGCGGTTGCGCACGGCTGATGCAGCATAGCGCTGTACGACGAGCTGGGCGACGGCGATGCCGACACCGGAGATGATCGTCCATGCCAGCGCCTCGCTCAGGCCGACCTCGTCGTCTTCGGTGTTGATCGGCACCGGCTTCGAGGTGGTCTTCTCCCACACGATGCCCAGTGCCTTGCGTGCGGCCAGCGTTGCCAGTGCGGTGCCGCCGACACCGAGGATCTGCCAAGCGATCTTGCCCATGTCTCCATCTCCCTTGCGGATCTGAGGTCTGTTACGGGACTGCTGTGTCCTAGCCTACCGCCACAGTCCGTGTCCGGGTCACGTGTCCCTAGCTTTGCAGGACGAAGGTCTCGAAGAACACGAACCCGGCGAGCAGGACGACGAGGGTGGCGAAGCCGTAGCGGACGACGGTGTTCGGCAGCTTCCGGCCGAGCTGACCGGCCACCAGCGCCGCGGTCATTGCGCACACGGTGTAGGTGATGGCCATCGGCCAGTCGATCGCGGGCAGCCGGTCGAAGTAACCGATGGCTCCGGCGATCGAGTTGAGCGCGACGACGGTCAGGGAGGTGCCGACGGCGATGTGCATCGGCACGTGCATGAGGATCGTGAGTGCTGGGACGATGAGGAATCCCCCGCCGACGCCGAGCAGGCCGGTGAGGAATCCGACGACCGCACCGACGGCGATGCCCTTGGCGAACCGCCGGCCGGTGAACGCCCTGGTGTCCGGGTCTGTATAGGGCATCGGCATGAACATGCGGATCCCTGCGATGAGCATGAGGACGCCGAAGGCGATCATGAGCCCCTTCTCGGGGAACATGTCGTGCACCCGGGCCCCGACGATCGCGGTGAACATGCCGGTGACGCCGAACGTGCCGGCGGTCGTCCAGTCGACCATCTTCGAGTGCAGCCGCGGCAGGATGCCGACGATCGAGGAGGAGGCGACGACGATGAGCGAAGTCGGCACTGCTTTGGCCATCGGCATGCCGAGGCCGTAGACGAGTGCCGGCACGGCGACGATCGCCCCACCGCCGCCCGTGACCCCGATGACCGAACCGGTCAGCAGCCCGAAGAGAATCGCACCGATCGTCACGGCGCCTCTGCCTGCGGCGGACCGTCTGCGGCAGTGGTCCCAACCGTCGTGTCGGTCCCAGCCGTGGTGTCGGTCCCAGCCGTGGCATCACCTGCAGTCCTGTCATCAGGGGCGCCGGTCACCCAGTCGTACATCTGCCCGGTGAGTTCGGGATCCATCGTCACCGCCTCCCCATCGAGGCTGCGGAACGGCACCGCAACCCGGGCCGAGGAGACCATCCACGCCCCGTCGGCGGTGAGCAGGTCATCGCGCGTGAGGTCGGCATATGAGCACAGGTAGCCGTGCTCGGCAGCGGCGGCGAAGATCGTCTGCTGGGTGGTGCCGTGCAGCAGCCCGGCTTTCGGGTCCGGGGTGAGCAGCTCGTGGCCGCGGCGGATGATGACATTCGAGGTCGGGCCTTCGAGGACGAGGCCGTCGCGGCTGATGAACAGCCCGTCATCGGCGCCGTGCTCCTGCGCCCAGCGGGTCGCTGCCATATTCACGGCATAGGACAGGGTTTTAGCACCGAGCAGCAGCCAGGGCGCGGACTGCCCGGCGTAGGCCTCGAAGCCGCGGTCGAGGCTGATGAAGTCAGCCCCCTCCCGGCGCTGGGCGGGATACGCCTCCGGCAGCGAGATCGACATGACCCAGCCGCGCGGAGCATCGAGTCCGCGCGAGAGCGTGTAGCGCACGCTGAATTCGGTGACCCCGGGGTTGCCGGCGATGACGGCCCGGGCGACGTCGTCGACAGCGGCGTCCCACACCTCGGGCACGGGCACCGGCAGTTCGAGGGCGCGCGCTGAGCCGCGGAACCGGTCGAAGTGCAGTCGCCGGGCTTTGACTGAGTGTGTGCCGCCGGCGACGGTGACGAGTACGGTCTCGAAGATCCCGTCACCGCGGTGGGCCGAGAGGTCATCGACCGGCAGGTGGGCCGCTGCGAGGTCGGCCAGCTCGTGTGTGCCGGCGCTGACGTGGATGAGGGCCAGGGAATGGGTGAGGGTCATGCCCTCAATTAAAGCACTTGGGCCCTGCTGTCCGGCCTGTCGCTTGGCTGCTGACGTCCGCTCCCGAGGGGTCAGCTCAGCGTCGTGCCGAAGGCCAGGCCGAGCAGATAGGTCGCAGCGGCCGCGCCGAAGCCGACCGCCAGCTGGCGCAGCGCGCGCGGCAGCGGCGGGCGGCCGGAGAGCACACCGACGGTGCCGCCGGTGCCCAGCAGCGCAACGCCGACGAGGCCGGCGGCGGTGAGGATCGCCGGCATCCCGTGCATGCCGAAGATGTAGGGCAGGATCGGCACGATCGCCCCGGAGGCGAAGAAGCAGAATGAGGAGGCGGCAGCCCCCAGGCCGGTGCCGAGCTCCTCGTGTTCGTTCTTCTTGCCGGCCGGTGCGGTATGGGAGGGCAGGGTGCCGCCGTGGGCGCGGGCCAGGGTGCGCCGTGCCTTGGCCAGTGCCTCGTCCTCGGCGTAGCCGCGGGCGCGGTAGACGAGCGCGAGCTCGTTGGCGTCGAAGTCGAGTGAGGCCAGTGCCTCGGCGGGCTGGCGCACCGGCTGGGAGGCCTCGAGCAGCTCGCGCTGACTGCGCACCGAGATGTACTCTCCGGCTCCCATCGACAGGGCCCCGGCGAGCAGTCCGGAGATGCCGGTGAGCAGGATGACGGGATTCGACATGCCGGCTGCGCCGACGCCGAGGACGAGGGCGAGGTTGGAGACGAGCCCGTCATTGGTGCCGAAGACTGCGGCGCGGAAGTTGCCCGACAGTCGTGCGCGGGATTTCGCTGCCAGGGCGCGGACGACCTCGGCGTGGACCTTCTCATCGGCGGCCATCTGGTCGCTGGCGAACTGGTCGGTGTCGTAGGGGCTGGAGGTCTCCTGCTGCTGGATGAGGGCGAGGATGAAGACTGAGCCGAAGATGCTGCCGAGCAGCGAGAGGATGCGGGTGCCCAGATCCGGGGCGCGGCGCTGTTCGGCATGGGGGCCGAGGAGGTCGATCCAGTGCTGTTGGTGACGGCGCTCGGCATCGGCGATGGCGAGCAGGATCTCGCGCTCCTCACCCTGCTTGCGGGCGGCGAGCTTGCGGTAGACGCGCTCTTCGAGGCGCTCATTGGCCAGGTGCCGCTGCCATCGTCGGATGAGGGCAGGGCTCGGCTCAGCGGGCACGGCGGCGCGGGTCTCGGGCATACGTTCAATGATAGGCGCAAACGTTTGTATGTACAACACTTGCGCAGATGAGCAAAAGAATATTTCTGTGTGCTTTCTGAACGCCCGGATTCCGCGTGCATCCGCGGATCCGGGTGGGTTTCGTTACCGTGCCGATGCCGTCGTTATCATTCCGTTACCAAACATGCAGAGAACTGTAATACTGTGTTGCATTGTGTGATGACTATCACGGGGTAATGCACACCGAGGTGCAGCACCGTCAGATGGACCGAAAGGTTGTTATGTCGAATCGATTGGCACGCGCCGCAGTAGCGGTTACGGCCGCAGCGGCGCTCGGTCTGGGGATGACCTCCCCGGCAATGGCCGCTCCAGTGACAGAGCACATCGATATGGGTGTGACCGGTGACCAGGTGTTCAAGCACCTCACCGAGCTCAGCGAGATCTCCGAGGCCAACAAGGAGGATGGATACCGCGCGCTCGGCACCAAGGGCTATGAAGAGGCCTCCGAGTACGTCGAAGGCGTCATGAAGGAAGCCGGCTTCGAGGTTGAGCGTCAGGAGTTCGATCTCCCGCGGCAGACCTTCGACGAGGTCAGCCTGAGCGTCAACGGCGTGGAGCAGAAGGACTTCGGCACGATCTCGAACGCCGAAGGCACCGAGGAGCCGCTCACAGACGTTCCGATGACGCTGCCAGCTGGTGCAGCTGACAACGCCGGGCTGGGCTGCTCCGGTGAGGCCTTCACCGAGGACAATAAGGACACCATCGTCCTCATCCAGCGCGGCGAATGCGCCTTCGGCGACAAGATCACCAACGCGAGCAAGGCCGAAGCGGCCGGCGTCATCATCTACAACAACCAGGATGGCGCCAGCAACTTCACCGCCGGCGATCGCGTCGAGGGCAATGCCCCCGCTGGTGCGCTGAGCAAGGCCGAGGGCGACGCCCTGGTCGAGAAGATCAAGGCCGTCGACCCGGAGGACCAGGAGACCGCGGTCACCGCTGACATGACGGTCGAGACGACCTTCGAGACTGTCAAGACCTGGAACGTCATGGCCGAGACCAAGGCCGGTGACCCGGACAACGTGCAGATGATGGGCGCTCACCTCGACGGTGTCCCCGAGGGCCCGGGCGTCAACGACAACGCCTCCGGCGTGGCCGGACTCCTCGCTGTTGCCGAGGGCATGGCCGGGCTCGACTACGAGGTCGATAACAAGGTCCGCTTCGGATTCTGGGGCGCAGAGGAAGTCGGCCTCGTCGGCTCGACCCACTACGTCAACGACCTCGCGCAGACCAACCCTGAAGAGCTCAAGAAGATCAAGGCGTACCTCAACTACGACATGATCGGCTCGGAGAACTACGTCGTCGGCACCCTCGACTCCGATGGTTCGGATGTCCCGATCCCGGACGGCGTCACCGTTCCGGAGGGCTCGGCTGAGCTCGAGAAGATCTTCACCGACTTCTTCGATGACAAGGGTCAGCCGCACATCGGCACCGAGTTCTCGGGCCGTTCGGATTACCAGGCCTTCATCGACAACGGTGTCCCGGTCTCCGGTCTGTTCTCCGGTGCCGACGGCATCAAGACCGAGGAAGACGTCGAGAAGTTCGACGGCACCGCCGGCGTCCCGCGCGACCGCAACTACCACAAGCCGGATGACAACCTGGAGAACGTCAGCCAGGAGTCGCTCGACATCTTCGCTCCGGCGATGGCCTTCGCCGCCCACACGCTCGCCTACAACCTCGAAGAGGAAGACGACAACGGCGATGACGATGGCGGCAAGGACGATGAGGCTCCGACGGAGCGCGGCCTGGCTGTCAAGCCCGAGCAGATCTCCCCGGCTGACTTCGTCAACGAGGACAAGGGCGTCACCATCACGGCGGCCGGCTGCACCCCGGGCACCGAAGCCAAGCTGACCGTTGAGGCCCGCGGCATCGACGTCCTCAAGCACGAGGACACCGCCACCGTGGATGAGGACGGCAACGTCACCTTCGCCGTCCACGGCGTCAACGCCGATCGCCCGAACAGCTACGTCGGCACCTACGATGTCCGCGTTGCCTGCGACGGCGGCGACGACCTCACCGGCACCTTCACCGTCGGCGACGTCAAGGACGACGACGGCAAGGGCGGCGAAGACGACAAGGGCAAGGACGACAAGGGCAAGCTGCCGCGCACCGGCAGCGAAGCCGGACCGCTCGTCTGGGGTGCTGCTGCACTGCTGATCGCAGGCGTCGGCATCACCGCCGCAACCCTGCGCCGGAAGTCCAGCCTCTGATCGGACACCTGATGATCAGCTGAGATCCCTCAGCTGAGATCACAGGGCCGGTGGCACACGCCCCCGGCCCTGTTGCGTATTCACTCAGACTGCTTCGGCACAATGGTCGGGTGACTCCCAAGAAGCTCTTCACCACGTTCGCGATCGCCGAGGCCATCACCTGGACCCTGCTCATCGTCGGCATGATCCTCAAATACGTCACCCACACCACCGAACTCGGTGTGCGCATCGGCGGAGGCATCCACGGTTTCGTATTCCTCACCTACTGCGTCGTCACGGTGCTCATCGGCACCTCGCAGCGGTGGAAGGCCGGGCAGATCGCCGCCGGCCTGCTTTCGGCGATCGTCCCGTATGCCACGATCCCCTTCGAGATCCACGCCCGGCGGGTCGGCCTGCTCGACGGATCCTGGGAGCTCGGTTCAGGCCAGCGCGCGCCGCGGAACTTCTTCGAAGGATGGTGCGACTGGGCGATCCGCCGCCCGTTCGCCGCACTCGTCGTCGGGTTCGTCGGTGTTGCCTGCCTCTTCGGTGTGCTGCTGTTCCTCGGCCCGCCGATCCCCAAGGGCTGAGCGCCTCACACTGCACACGACTGCGGCCGGCCACCGGGAACATCCCAGTAGCCGGCCGCGTGGCATGCCAGCCGGGATTCATAGCATGTCAGCGAGGCTTTATGGCAGTTCAGTCGGGCGTGATGGTGTATTCGGCGACGCGGAACTTCTCCAGCTGCGTCGGGTCGATCGTCACACCGAAGCCGGGGCCTTTCGGCACATCGACCACGCCGTCGTGCATGACGATCTCCTCGGTGATGTCCTCGTGGAAGAACCGCTTCGAACCGGACACGTCACCGGGCAGCGTGAAGCCCGGCAGCGAGGCCATTGCGGCGTTGGCCGCACGCCCCAGTCCGGTTTCGACCATGCCGCCGTGCCAGACGGCCACACCGTGGGCGCGGCACAGGTCGTGGATGCGCTTGGCCTCGACATAACCGCCCACCCGACCCGGCTTGATGTTGATGACCGAGGTGGCGCCCAGGCTGATCGCATCTGCAGCTGCTTCCGCGGAGACGATCGACTCATCAAGGCACATCGGGGTGTCCATGAGCTTCGCCAGCTGCGCATGCTGCCGGATGTCGGCCTCGCCCAGCGGCTGCTCGATGAGCAGCAGGCCGTAGTCGTCGAGCTTCTTCAGGTGGTTGGCGTCGACGAGCGTGTAGGCGGCGTTGGCATCGACCTGGAAGAGGAAGTCATCACCGAACTCGCGGCGCACGGCTGCCACCGGTTCGATATCGGCGCCGGGCTTGATCTTGAGCTTGATGCGCGCATATCCCTCCTCGAGGTAGCCGCCGATCGCGGCGAGCAGTTCGGGGATCGAATCCTGGATGCCGACCGAGACACCGGAGGGGATCTGGTCGACGACCCCACCGAGGTAGTCCTTGAACGACAGGTTCTGCACCTTCAGCTGCGCTTCGATGACGGCCATCTCCAACGCCGACTTGGCCATCGGGTGGCCGACGACGTGGCGCAGGTGCCAGCCGACGGTCTCGGCGGTCAGGTGCTCGACACGGAACAGCGCCGGTGCCAGCCAGTCGCGGGTGACGGCGATGCCGCCTGCGGTGTACTCATCTGAGTACAGCGGACCGACCATCGCCACCGACTCACCCCAGCCGATGACCTCGCCGCTGCCGGTGTCGAAGTGCGCCTCGACGAGGTAGCAGTCCTTCTCCGTCTCCTTCATGAACGAAGTGGTGAAGGGGCTGACGAGCGGCAGCCGGATCTGGTGGAGGGTCAGCGAGGTCAGTTTCATGGGGCAGGCTCCTGTGCGGTGCGGCGGCAGATGGTACCGCCACCATAGCAATGGAGTGTGACGCCGGTCGCGAGGCGGTGGTTCAGTCGGCGAGCTGGTCGGCGATGAGGGCGGCCAGCATCGCCGTGCGCGGTGGGATCTCGGAGATGATCGCGTGCTCGTGTTCGGCATGCGCGCCATCGCCGACAGCCCCGAGCCCGTCGAGGGTGGGGATGCCGTCACCGGCGGTGAAGTTGCCGTCCGAGGCCCCGCCTACGGCAGTGCCGGTCGGCTCGGCGATGCCGATCTCACTGGCCAGGGCCACGGCCCGGTCGAAGAGGTGAGCTGCGGCATCGCGTTCGAACGGCGGCCGGTTGATCCCGCCGGTGACCTCCACCTCGGCACCGGGCATCTCAGCTCTCAGTGCCCTCATCTCCTCGTCAATGCGCTCCTGCTCGGAGATGAGCCTCGCGCGCACATCGACGTGAACCGCTGCGGTGGCCGGCACGGTGTTCGGGGTGGTGCCGGCGGTGATCGTCGTCGGCACCACCGTGGTGCCCTTCTCAACATCGGCCATATCGGCGATGAGCGGCATGAGTCGGGCGAGTTCGAGACCGGCGTTGACGCCCTTCTCCGGTTCGAGGCCGGCGTGGGCGGCGCGGCCGTGGACGGTGACTTGATAGTCCGAGGTGCCCTTGCGGGCAAGCTTCAGGGAACCGGCAGCCGAGGCCTCCATGACGTAGACGGCGCGTGCGCCGGCGGCCTCCTCGCGGATGAGCTGAGAGGACGTCGTCGAACCGAGCTCCTCATCACCGGTGATGAGGATCGTCAGCCCGTCGAGGGCTGAACTGTCACCGGCCTGCTCGAGCAGCATCGCGGTGGCGTGGACGCTCATGATCGTGCCGGTGAGCATGTCGAAGCTGCCCGGCCCGCGCAGGATCCCGTCAGCGGCCGAGAACGGCAGCCGCTCAAGAGTGCCGCGCGGCCACACGGTGTCCTGGTGATTCAGCAGCACCACCTTGACCGGCCCGGAACCGAACCGCAGGCGCAGGTGCGTCACCCCATCGATCTCCAGCACCTCGGGCGCGGTGCCCACCCGCTCCTGGATGAGCGCGGCGAGGTCACGGGCGCCGGCGGCGACCGCAGCGTGGTCCTGCGAGGGCGTCTCCAGGGTGATGACCCGCTCCAGATCGGTCAGCATCTGCGGCAGCCGCGCCTGGGCGGCATCGGGCAGAGCGGCAAAGTCGACGGAGCGGTCAGTCATCAGGTCCTCAATTCCACACAGCGGCGTATCAGTCGGGACCATTGTATGCCGCAGGCCTGCCCAGGCGGGGATCCGGCACGTATCATTGGGTCATGGGAGATGACGTTTCGAGGCAGCGCTACTCGCCGGAGCAGCGGACGACGTACCGTGAGCAGCTGAATGCGGATCTGGAGACCTTCGATTCGTATCTGCAGGAGGCGGAGTTCTCCAGTCAGGGCACGATCGGCCTCGAACTCGAGCTCAACCTCGTCGACGCGGACATGCAGCCGGTGAAGGTCAACCACAAGGTGCTCGAGTCGATCGACCATCCGGACTTCCAGTCCGAGATCGGCGCCTACAACATCGAGCTCAACCATCCCGTCCTCACCGTCCAGGGCGATGGGCTCACACAGCTGCAGGGCGGGGTGCAGTCCCGCCTCGACATGGCTCATGCCGCAGCAGCCGAGCACGGTGCGAAGGTCGCGATGATCGGTACGCTGCCGACGCTGACGACCGAGTTCCTCGAAGACCCCAGCTGGGTGACCGACGAGAACCGCTACCGGGCGCTGAGCAATGCCGTCATCGACATGCGCGGTGAGCTGGTGCGCATCGAGATCCACGACCGCGAGTACTACCGGCATGACTTCGCCGATGTCGCCCCCGAATCGAGCTGCACCTCGATGCAGCTGCACCTGCAGGTCCCGCCCAACCGGTTCGCCACCGCCTGGAACGCCTCGCAGGCGATGGCCGCAGCTCAGGTGGCGCTGAGCGCCAACGCCCCGCTGTTCGCCGGGTACAAGCTGTGGCATGAGAACCGCATCCCGGTCTTCACCCAATCGATCGACACCCGCACCCCCGAGCTCGTCACCCAGGGAGTGCGCCCGCGGGTGTGGTTCGGCGAACGGTGGATCACCAGCGTCTTCGACCTCTTCGAGGAGAATGTGCGCTACTTCCCGCCGATGCTGCCCGAAAGCCGCGAGGAGTCCGGCACCCCGGTGATGCTCGGCAGCTCTCCGGCGCTGCACTACCTCAATCTGCACAACGGCACTGTGTGGCGCTGGAACCGGCCCATCTACGCTCCTGACGGCGATCTCGCCCATGTGCGGCTGGAGAACCGGCTGTTGCCGGCCGGGCCCACGGTCACCGACCTCGTCGCCGATGCCGCCTTCTACTACGGCGTGGTGAAGTACATGGGCGAGGAGAACCGGCCGGTGTGGTCGCGGCTGTCGTTTCCCGATGCGGAGAAGAACTTCTTCGCCGCTGCCCGCTCCGGGCTGTACTCGCGGATCCTGTGGCCTAAGCTCGGCCGCGTCGACGTCGCCGAACTGATCCGCACCACCCTCGTGCCGCAGGCGCGCAAGGGCCTCCAGATGCTCGACGTCGACGCAGCGATCATCGACGAGTACATGGACATCATCGAAGCCCGCGCCCGCACCCGGCAGAACGGCGCGACGTGGCAGCTGCGCACGCTCATGGCGCTCAAACCGCGGCTGACCGACCCGGACACCGCCGAGCGCCGTGACGCCCTCAGGCGACTGCTCGAGCTCTACATCCGCCACCAGTCCACCGGAGCTCCGGTCCACACCTGGCCGGTCGGCGACCAGTAGGCGACCGCTGCGGCGGTAGGCGATGCCACCCGGTGCGGCCACAGGCGATGCCACACGGTGCGGCAACAGGAGCTGGGACCCGGCAACAGGCGCTGCGCCCCGGCGGGCTCTCGCGCCTGTCGGGCCGGGATCGGCCGGGCATGGTATGAGAAGCTGGCGGTATGACACAGCGCAGCATCCGCATCTCTGAGCGAGCCCAGACCGTCCGCCCGTTCGCCGTCATGGACATCGTCTCCCGGGTCGCCGAACTCAAAGCCGCCGGTGAGGACGTCATCTCCCTGTGCGTCGGCGAACCCGGCCAGGGCGCGCCGGCCGCCGTGCGCGCGCGGGCTGAGGAGATCATGCGCGACGGCACCGACTTGGGCTATGTGCCGGTCACCGGCATCCGCGAGCTGCGCGAGGCGCTGTCGGGTCACTACCGCCGCTGGTACGACCTCGATGTGCCGGCCGACCGGTTCTTCATCACCACCGGTTCCTCCGGCGGGTTCCTGCTCGCCTTCCTCGCCGCCTTCGACGCCGGCGACCGCGTCGCACTCGCCCGGCCCGGCTATGCCGCCTACAAGAACATCCTCACCGCCCTCGGCTGCGAGGTCGTCGAACTCGACTGCGGCGTCGACGAGCGCTTCCAGCCCACCATCGAACTGCTCGAAGCCGCCCACGCCGAGGCTCCGCTGCGCGGCCTCATGGTCGCCTCCCCAGCCAACCCGACCGGCACGATGCTCGACAAGGACAGCCTCATCGCCCTGAGCCAGTGGTGCCGTGACAACGGTGTGCAGCTGATCTCCGATGAGATCTACCACGGCATCACCTTCCCCGGCACGCAGGCCACCGAATCAGGCAACCCCAACGGCGAGACCGCCATCGCCTACGACCCCGACGCCATCGTCATCTCCTCGTTCTCGAAGTACTGGGGCATGACCGGCTGGCGGCTCGGCTGGGCGATCATGCCCCCGGAGATCCAGCAGGCCGCCGCCGGCTTAGCCGGCAACATCACCCTGTGCGCCCCCGTGCCGGCCCAGCACGCCGGAGTCGCCGCCTTCTCCGAAGCCGCCTATGCCGAGGGTGAGGCTGCCGTGGCCGGCTTCGCCGCCGCCCGCCAGTACGTCCTCGACGCCGTCGACGAACTCGGCTGGAAGGACCTCGCCCCCTGCGACGGCGCCTTCTACATGTACGCCGACATCACCGACGTCCTCGGCCCCTACACCACAGCCACCGAATGGTGCGCGGCACTTCTGGAGGAGGAGCGGGTCGCACTCTCACCCGGCCTCGACTTCGACAACGTCCACGGCGACGAGTGCGTGCGCCTGTCGCTGGCTGCCGGCCCCGACCAGATCTTCGCAGCCCTGGCCCGCATCAGGGCCTTCACCGAACGGCTGCGCCATGCAGCCTGACTCCTCCGCAGCCCCGAGGCGCCGGTGAGCCTGACCGACTCGCCGGCACTCGCCCGCCTCGGAGTGCTGACTGCCGCAGTCGGTCTCGGCTCGGCGGCGCTGCTGCTCATCCTCGCCCAGGCCACCCCCTCGACGGCGGCGTTCCTGCGCTGCGCCCTGGCGATCATCGCGCTCGCCCCCTTCGCCGTCGCCGAGGTGTCCCGACGTGGTCTGCCCGGTCGCCGGACAGTCGGAGTCGCCGCAGGTGCCGGAGCGTTCCTCGGTCTGGACTACATCATGTGGGCCCAAAGCGTCTATGACGCCGGCGTCGGCGTCTCCACGGTGCTCATCAGCGTCCAGGTCGTTGTCTTCCCCGGCCTTGTGTGGCTGCTGCATCGTCAGCACCCCGGCCGGCTGTTCCTGTGGTGCGTGCCGATCATGCTCGTGGGCATGCTGCTGACCGGCGGCGCATTCGGCGTCGACCCCGGTGCAGCCGCACCCCTGCGCGGGGCGATCCTCGGGGTGCTCTCTGGTGTGCTCTACGGCGTCTACATCTACGGCACCCACCGCTGCCGAGTGCTCGACCCGGGCCTCATCGTCACCCCGGTGCTCGTCGCCACCACCTCGGCCGGCGCCGTCACCCTCATCGGCGGGCTTATCCTCGGCGGCTTCGACTTCGATCTGGGGATCGGCGGCTGGGCGGCGATGGTCGGCCTGGCAGTGCTCGGCCAGGCCGGCGCATGGGGCCTGCTGGCGGTGTTCTCCACTCGCCTGCCGGTCACTGAGACCGCCTCGCTCATGCTTGCTCAGCCGATCACTGCGGTTCTGCTCGGCACGCTGCTCGCCGGAGAGCAGCTGGCGATCGGCCAGTGGGCCGGCATTGCAGTCGTCATCGCAGTGGTGTGGCTCGTCTCCGGGGGCATGCGCCTGCTGCGCCCCCGACGTGCCAGAGGCAGCCTGAGCAGCAATAAGCCCCGCTGAGGCTGGCCGCAGCGGGGCTTAGGCGTCGTATCGAAGGTGATACTGAGGGGTGAGGGTGTTCAGCAGCGAACCGGGGATCAGAAGTGCTGTTCGGTTGCGTGGGTCATGGCATCGACGATGATGTGTGCGACGTGGTCGTCTTTGAGCGAGTAGATCGCCTCGCGGCCAACGCGGTCGACGCTGACGAGGTGCAGCCCGCGCAGCAGCTTGAGGTGCTGGGACACGAGCGGCTGGGACAGCGCCGTCTGCTCTACCACGCTCGAGACGGTCGTCGGACCGTGTGAGAGCACGAGCAGGATGCGCAGCCGAGACGGGGTCGCCAGGGCCTTGAACAGTTCTGCCGTGCGGGTGATCGTCAGATCATCGGGCACATTGGTGGGGACGTCGGTCAGCGGTGTTTCGGAGACGTGGGGATGGTCGTCGTGTGTACGTCGGAGGGCATATACGTCGGCTTCGTTACGCATGGGAGGACTGTACCTTTGGACGACGGGGCGCAAGCGACGACAGTCGCATCGCGGTTGTTGTACTGCGGGATAGCCAAATTATCAGAAAATGCTGGGCTTCCTCTGAAAGGCTCAAAGAAATCTAGCGGGAATCCCGCATACATGGATGTGTCGCGCTCAGCATGTGTGGGTCGTCGCAGCCGACTCGACCATGCTGTGAATCGCTCCACCATGCTGTGAATCGCTCGACCATGCTGTGAATCGCTCGCCCATGCTGCGACGGTGTGCTCAGCGATCGTGTGGTCTGCCATTGAATCCTCGTGGGTGTCAGGATGACGCGGTGACGGTGTCGTGGGACTCGAGGATCTCCTCGGCCAGTGACTGCCACCGGCCATAGGCGTGCGGGAAGCCCGAGCGCTGGACCGCTTGGGCGGCCTCGTTCGGGGTCATCGACTCCCAGCCGGAGATGTGCACCAGTCCCGGGTTGCGTCCCTCGGGATTGATGCCGTAGAAGGACCGCGCGGCCCACACCGGGTCCTGCACCTCCTCAGGTGTGCCCCAGCCCTGCGACGGCCGCTGCTGGAACAGGCCGAGTGAGTCGCGGTCGCCGTGGTCGAGATTGCGAAGCGAGGACTCCTGCAGCGCGGTCATGAGCGCAATGATGATGGCGTCATCGGGCAGGTCCGCATCCCGGCCGACGCCGATGATCGTCTCGGCGTTCTCGAGCTGGCTGCTGTTGAGCCGGTCGACGTGGCTGAGCTCCCACTGGCGCACGATCGTCGGGCCGGTCACGCCCATCGCGCCGATGGCCCAGACGACGACGAACACCGCGGCGAGGATCGCTGCGGTGATGCTGAATCCGATGGCGGGGCCGATGAGCTGCAGTCGGCGGGTGGAGCTGGCCATGGCAGACATGCTAGCCCGTGCCCGGCGGACTTCGACAGCAGGTTCGGTTGGCTGTGCGGTGCAAGCTTCGTCACAGTCGCGGGCCCCGGTTGCAGAGTCGCGCCGAGAGCGGGCCCCAGCTGCGCTGAGACCCGCTCTCATGTCGGTGCCGGTGGGATGGCTCTGGAATCAGAGGCCGTTGAGGCGGTAGGCCTCGAAGCCCTCCAGTCCGTTGTACGGGTAGCCGATCTCCCGGGCCACAGCTCCGGCGTCGCCGGCCTGTTCGAGGCCGTGATAGGCGGTCTGCTCGTCGTTGGCCCAGCCGTTGAAGATGGCGACATGGCCTGCGGCGCCGCCGGTGCCTGGGCCACCGCGCATGAGTACGTCACCTGGCTGCAGGTCCTCCTTGGCGATCGGATGGGCGACGTCGACGAGCGTCACAGTGCTGAGGCTGTCGTCGAGTCCCCAGGCCATGGAGACGAATCCTGAGCAGTCGGTGCGGTAGTTCTTGCCGTTGATGTCCGGGTAGTAGGCGGACATGCTGTACGGCACGCCCTGGTCGACCCAGAACTGGGCGCGGTTGATGATCTCGGTCCGCCGGTCGTGTTCGGCGGTCTGCTCCTGGGCGGCTGCGGTTTCCGGTCCCGAGGCGGCGGTCGCCGGGGCGACGGCGATGCCGGTTGCGGCGAGGGTCAGGGCAGCGGCGGTGGTGCCGATGCGGCGGGCGGTGGCGGACAGAAGTGTGATCGACATGGTTTGCTCCGTTCGTCACAGGGTGTGGGGATGGTCGGTGCCGGAATGCGTCCGGGCGAGGGGAGGAGCGGGCTTCCTGAGGGTTCTGGGCTGCCCTCAGGAAGCCATCGGGTCAGAGGGGATGACAGGCGGGGTCAGCGGACGACCGGCGGGGTCAGGGGATCGCCGGTGCGTCGCCGTGGGCGGCGAGCAGTTCGCGGGCAAGCGGCTCCCACTTGGCGTAGGCATCAGGGTAGGCCGAGCGCTGCACTGCCTGCGCGGCCTGGGTCGGGGCCATGCTCTCCCAGCCGTCGATCTGGATGAGACCGGGGTTCGAGCCCTCGGGATTGATGCCGTAGAAGGACTTCGAGGCGTAGACCGGGTCGGTCACCTGCTCCGGAGCGCCCCAACCCATCGACGGGCGCTGTTGGAACAGACCGAGCGAATCACGGTCGCCGTAGTCGAGGTTGTACATCGAGGATTCCTGCATTGCGGTCATGAGGGCGATGACGATGCCCTGGTCGGGCAGTGCGCCGCCGCGTCCGACACCGATGATGGTGCGGGCGTTGTCGATCTGTGTCTGGTCGAGGTCGGCCACCGTGGTGAATGCCTCCTGTCGCTGTTCGACCGGAGCCGCGGCCGGGTCGAAGCTCGGGGCGGCCATCGCCGGTGACCCCATGATCCCGCCGCCGAGGATGCCGGCAGCGACAGCGGTGGTCAGCAGTGTCTTGGAGAGTTTCATGATGGTGCTCTTTCAGGGGTTGATTGACTCTGTGCTGTGTCTGCTGAGCCCAGTTGCCCGGGTGAGGCTGACAGGAAGTCTGGGGATCGTCTCCCGTCCCGGTCTCGGCGACGTGTTTAACAATCGCAACCGTTTTGTGATCTCTCAAGGCCTCGAACCTGACTGCACCCTGATCATCGGCTGCACTGTGCGTGGGAATTCCGGCTTGCAGCTCAAACACTCACCTGCCGCATCCGGCATGCACATGCGGACCGGCGCGGTCATTGAGCTCTCAACCGTTGGACTGGGCGCTTCAACCAGGGCAGATGAAAGAAACCTCCACGCGTCCGTACTGTGAGAGATCTTCAGCGACGTTGAAGCCGAGGTGGCCTCATCGCTTACGACCTTCGCGGGGGCTCTATGCACCTTCGTCGTAGACGTGTCGCGCCCTGTCCCGAGCGTCTCCGACCATCGTGCGGTGACAGCACTGCGGGCCCTGGCCGCTATCGAGCCAGAACCCGCAGTGAGCGCAATGCGGCTCAGGCCTCCCGCAGTGCGCTGCGCATGTTCTCCAGCACGTCGGGATCCTCGATCGTCGAGGGCACGACGACATCCTCGCGGCCGTCGGCGATCTCGCGCATCGTCTTGCGCAGGATCTTGCCCGAACGGGTCTTCGGCAGCGCGGAGACGATGTCGACGCGCTTCATCGCCGCCACCGGGCCGATATCCGAGCGGACCAGCGAGACGAGATCGGCCTTGACCTCCTCCTCGTCGGTCTCCGGGCCGTCCTTGAGCACAACGAACGCCCGCGGGATCTGGCCTTTCGTCGCGTCGTAGACGCCGATGACCGCACATTCGGCCACAGCCGGGTGGGCGGCGATCGCGGCCTCCATGATGCCGGTCGACAGGCGGTGACCGGCGACGTTGATGACGTCGTCGGTGCGGCCCATGACGTAGACGTAGCCGTCGTCGTCGATGAGCCCGCCGTCGCCGGTGAGGTAATAGCCGTCGAAGGCTGAGAGATAGGAGGAGACGTAGCGTTCGTCATCATCCCACACGGTGGCCATCGTGCCCGGCGGCATCGGCAGCCGGATGACGACGAGTCCGTCCTGGCCGGCCGGCGCCGGATTGCCGGCGGCGTCGAGGACCTCGACCTGGTAACCGGGCACCGGCTTGGTCGGCGAGCCGGCCTTGAGCGGGTAGGTGTGCAGGCCGATCGGGTTGGCGGCGATCGGCCAACCGGTCTCGGTCTGCCACCAGTTGTCGATGACCGGGATGGACCGGCCGGTGGCCTCGGCGAGCTTCTCGGTCGTCCATTCATAGGTGTCCGGGTCGAGGCGCTCACCGGCCATGTACCAGGCCCTGAGCGAGGCCATGTCGTAGCGCTTCATCATCTCGCCGTCGGGGTCCTCCTTGCGGATGACGCGCATGGCAGTCGGGGCGGCGAAGAAGACGTCGACGTCGTGTTCGGAGACGATCCGGAAGAACGTCGAGGCATCCGGGGTGCCGATCGGCTTGCCTTCGAACAGCACGGTCGTGACCCCGCCGATGAGAGGAGCGTAGACGATGTAGGAGTGGCCGACCACCCAGCCGACGTCTGAGGCGGTGAACATCGTGTCGCCGGGATGTAAGCCGAAGATGTTCGGCAGCGACCAGGCGAGTGCGGTCGCGTAGCTGCCGTCGCGCACGATGCCCTTGGGCTTGCCGGTGGTGCCGGAGGTGTAGAGCACATAGAGCTCATCGGTGGAAGCGACCGGTGTGCACGGGGCGTGCTCGGTGGTCGCGGCGAGCAGCTGGGCATAGTCGAGGTCGCGGCCGTCGGTCAGCTCGCACTCATGCTGCGGACGCTGGACGATGACGGTGAACTCCGGGTCCTCCTCGGCCTTCTCGATCGCGGCGTCGAGCAGCGGCTTGTACTCAATCGTCCGGTTGCGTTCGATGCCGCAGGACGTCGAGATGATCGCCTTCGGGCGCAGATCGTTCATCCGCACGGCCAGCTCGTTGGCGGAGAACCCGCCGAACACGACCGAGTGGATTGCGCCGAGCCGGGCGCAGGCGAGCATCGCGATGACCGCCTCGGGGATCATCGGCATGTAGATGACGACGGTGTCCCCCTTGCTGATGCCGCGCTCGGCCAGCGCCTGGGCGAACCGGGCGGTCTCATCGAGCAGATCGGCGTAGCTGTAGTGCTTGACCTGGTCGGTGACCGGGGAGTCGTAGATGACCGCGGTGTCGGAGGCGCGGCCGCTGTCGACGTGCCGGTCGAGGGCGTTGTAGCAGACGTTGAGCTCACCGTCGGGGAACCAGCGGTAGATCGGGGCGCGCGAGGTGTCGAGGGCGCGGGTCGGCTTCTTCACCCAGTCGATGAGCTCAGCGGCATCGAGCCAGAAGCCCTCAGGGTCCGCGGCGGCCCGGGCGAAGGCGCGGTCGTAGGGAGTGTCTGTCGGCTGCTGCGCCGTCGAGGCGGCGCTGTCGGTGTGATCGCTCATACTCTATTGTTGCCTACGACACACTAGAGTTGAACAGCGGGTCCCCGAACGTCACGGCTCACCCTCAGGCAGGGATGGGTGCCGTCGCCGAGGCGGTGGTCGGGTCTGCAGACACGTGCCGGTGCGCAGGAGCACCGGTGAAGGAGCTGGAAGAACATGCGCTACGTCGTTGCCCTGGCCTTGGCCGCGCTCGCGGTGCTCGGCGTCCACTGGGCGATCGGGCTCGGCACGCTGCCCCGCCCGTGGGGCGCGCTCGGCCTCGGCACCGTCGCCGGTGTCACGCTGGTGGCCACCCTCATCGTCTGGGAGATCATCAGCCCGAGTGAGGAGAACGCCGACCGCGACAAGCGCATCGCCGTCGAAGAGGCCGCCAAGGACGAGCAGCGCGAGCTGCGCCGCGCCCAGCGTGAAGCCGCCCGCAATGCCCGCCGCCGCGGCGAGCAGGCCGAGCCGGGTGAACCGGGCGCCCGGCGGCCCGACGGCACCGACTGAGACTTCTCGTCAGCCGGTCACGGGTGTGCGCTGCAGCGCAGCCGGCAGACCGCCCAGCCGGCCACACCGGTGAGGAGCACCGCTGCTGCTGAGGGCGGTGTTGCGGTGGTGGCGGCCAGCAGCATTCCCAGTGCCCCGAGCGCCGTCATGAGGATCGGGGCGGTCAGTTGCGCGATCACGCCGACGGGCAGCGCCCCGGCTTCGGTCATGACCGCAGGTGCCAGCCAGTTCGGCGGCGGGCGCAGTGCAGCGTGTGTCGCGGCCGCAGCGCAGAGGAGGGCGAAGAGGTAGGCAAGGGCGAGCAGCAGCGGCTGGCCGAGCTGCACGGTCACCGGCAGGAAGACGAGCAGACCGGCGGGCAGCAGCACCGCCGCGGGGGCGAGTGCGATGAGGAGCCGGCAGGTGGCAAGGCTGAACGGGAACGCCTCGGTGAAGGACGGGTTCGCAGCAGAGGTGCGAACGCTCATGACGGCCAGCCAGCCGGCGATCCCCAGGCTCAGGCAGGCGATGAGGACTCCGGCGACCGGCAGCTGACCGAGCGGCAGGGCGCTGGCTGCCCACGGCAGCAGCACCGCCATGGCGAGGAGTGCCGGTGCGCCTGCCGTGCGGGTCAGCCCGATGAGCAGTCCGGTCGGCAGGGCCAGTAGAGACGGCAGTCGCTTCAGGCGTGCCGCCAGTTGGCCGGACCGCCCTCCGCGGCGGGCCCGCAGGCGGGCGAAGAGGGTGGTGGCCATCGCATTGGCATCGGCGGTCACCAGCCCGAAGCGCATGAGCTGCGAGGACCGCGACCCGGCTTCGAGCTGCGGCCACGACACCACCGGAGGCCGCCGCACCATCCAAGCGGCAGCGGCAATGATGAGCAATACCAGGACCGCGGCGAACCCGAGCGCGACCGGTGCGCTCAGACCGCTCGCTGCAGCATGCATGACTGTGCCGGCGAGGTCGGCCAGCGGTGCGGTGAGGGCCAGCAGCGCCAGTGCGGCGACGGCTGCCCACAGCAGCCTGTCGCCGAAATGCTCGGTGTCGACTGTCATGCCGAACAGGCCCGCTTGCAGGCCGATGAGGATGAGGGCACCAGCCGCCCCGGTGGCCGCCAGCACGGCCACAAGCGCGATCGCGGCAGCTGCGGTGATGCCGAGGTCGAAGACCACCGCGCCACCGGCGGCCTGCCAGGACAGGTGCGGCACGACCGCCAGCAGCCCGATGATGATCCCGCCGGCCACCCCGCCGAGGATGACGGCACTCAGACGGCGGCGCAGCCAGGCTGGGCTGAAGCCCGGGTGCTGGAACAGCCACACGCGTACCGGTTCGGGCAGCCCGAGCGGGCCGAGGCGGGTGAGCAGCCAGGTGAGCACAGACATCCCGCAAGCGGCGATGAGGACCGACTGCAGGACGGGGAACGGGGAGGCGACCACCGCCTCGGCGACGGTACCGGCCGGCAGGGCGGTGAGCGCTGCCAGCAGCGGCGCAGCCAGGGACTGCGCGGCCGAGGCGAGGACGGCGATGAAGACGGCTGCGGCAAGCGCGTAGGTGTAGACCGCCCCGGCGCTCAGCGTGTGCGGGCGGCGGCTGCGGGTGAGCCGGGCGAGGCCGGCAGGGGTGAGGGGGTGCGGCAGGGCCCGTTCAGGCGGCGTCATAGCCCAGCGTCCCGTCGGGGTGTTCGCAGATCTGCACGGTGGTGGTGCGTTCGGGGTCGATGAGGGCGTCGTCGTGGGTGGCGAGCAGAATCGCCGTGCCGCTCTCCGCGCGGGCAATCAGCAGGCGGCGCAGCGCCTGGACCGAGGCGGCGTCGAGGTTCTGCTCGGGTTCGTCGAGCAGCAGGATGCCGGCTGGCCGGATGAGGGCGCTGGCCAGCAGCACCTTGCGCCGCTGCCCTCTGGAGAGCGCCTCCGGGTATGCGTCGAGGAACCGGACCGGCAGGTTGAGGGCGGCACAGATCTCGGTGATGGCCGCCTCGAGAGCGGTGACGTCGTGGGCGCGGGCGAGCAGCGTCAGGTGCTCACCGGCGGTGAGCCCGGTGAGCCAGGCGTCGTCGCCGAGGAGGGCTGCGACCTGCCGCTTCCACACGGGCCCGGTGTGATCGGCCGGTTCGCCGCCGAGCATGACGCGGCCGGACAGCGGGGTCTGGCGGCCGGCGATCGTCTGCAGCAGCGTCGACTTGCCGGCCCCGTTCGCACCGGCCAGCCGGACGATCGACCCTGGCGTCAGCTGCAGGTTGAGCGGCGGCAGAGCGAAGCCGGCCGGGTAGCCGGCGACGAGGCTCTCGGTCGTGAGCATCAGCGGTCTGCCGTCAGCGCGGTCCCAGGTTCGGGGGCGGTGCCGCCGTAGTGGGCGGCGAGTTCGGCCAGGCCCTCGTCGATGCTCACCCTTGGCTGCCAGTCGAGGACTTCGCGGGTGCGGCGCTGGTCGAACCAGTGAGCGGTCGAGAGCTGCTCGGCGAGGAACCGGGTGAGCGGCGGCTCATCGGACAGCGTCTCGCGCAGGCGGGCGGCAGCCGATTCGGGCAGCCGGTCGGTCAGCGTGTCCTCAACCTCGGCGACGAGATCCCAGACCTTCTCGACGACGGCGCCGGCGGCCAGGGCGGCGGGCACGGGCACGCTGAGCTTCGGGCGGCGAGCCCCTCCGGCCAGTGCCATCTGGGTCATGAGCTCACCGACCGGGCGCGGCTGTCCATTGGTGACGACGAGCGCCTCACCGTGGTGGTGCTCGACTGCCGTGAGAGCTGCGACGATCGCGTCGACGGCATTGGCGATGTAGAGCGTGTCGATGAGCGCGGCCCCGGTGCCGAGCACCGGCATCCGACCGGCGCGGGCGCGGTCGATGACCCGCTCGGTCAGCTGCGTGTCACCGGGACCCCACATGAGGTGCGGGCGCAGCACAAGCACCCGGAAGTCTGCACTGTCAGCAGCCAGGGCGAGCAGTTCCCCGTGGGCTTTGGTGCGGGCGTACTCGCCGCGGGCATGTTCGGGATCAGCTGGGCCCGCGCCCTCACCGACGAGGGAGTCACCGGCGTGGGCGACCGAGGGGGAGGAGATGTGCACGAACCGGCTCACGCCTGCATCCTGGGCCGCTGAGAGCAGTGTGCGGGTGCCTGCGATGTTGATCGCCTCGAAGTCGGCCGGATCCCCGGTCATCGAGACCTTCGCGGCCAGGTGGACGACCGCCTGCTGGCCGGCCACCGCCTCGGCGACGGCGGCGGCATCAGTGATCGAGGCGGCGATGTCTCGGGCCCCACCGACCCCGGAAGGGCGGCGCTGCAGGGTCGTGATCGTGTGACCGGCGGAGGCCAGCGCGGCAGCGACTGAGGAGCCGAGCAGACCGGATGCGCCGGTGACGAGAATCTTCACTGTTCCTCCTGGAATGCTGGCCGGTGCGGCGCGCGTGCTGGCGGGCCGGAGGCGGCGGTCAGGGTGTGCGGATCGGCTCGCCGCCCAGCACGGCAGCGGCCCAGTCGGCCAGCCGGGAGCGGTCGATCTTCGAGTTGTGGCGGATGTCGGTCGGGAAGGACGGGGCGATGAGCACGGCGGCGACGTCCGCGCCGGTCGCGGCGGCCACGTGAGCGCGCAGCCGCTGGGCCACCGGCAGCGGTGCCAGGCCGGGGGCCAGGGGTTCGCCGGATTCCGGGTCGCTGCCGGCTGCGGGTTCGAGCACCAGGACGAGTGCCTGTGTGCCGGTCGGTCCGACGCCGACAGCCGCAGAGCGCAAGACTGCCGGGTCGCGGTCGGTCAGTGCTTCGATCCCGCCGGGGCCGAGCGGGCCGGCCGGGGTGGTGATGATGTGCTGGAGGCGGCCTTCGAGCCAGATGCGGCCGGCAGCGTCGATGTGGCCGATGTCGTTGGTGCGGTGCCAGCGCTGCCCGTCGAGGGTGTCGCGGCCGGCCTGCTGGTCGGTCGACCACAGCCGGTCGTAGCCGTCTCTGATGTGGGCGGCGGAGACGACGAATTCTCCGAGCACCTGCTGGGCGTCCGTGCCGGTCAGCAGCTCATCGGCAGACCGGCCGTCGGCGTCGATGGGGGCCAGGGCGAAGCGCACCCCGTCGATCGGGGTGCCGACGCACACGCCGCGCGCCGCCTGTGCACCCGGGCCTGCGTCAGCGGTGCCGTCTGTGCGTGCAAAGCCGTCGGTGCTCGTGGCACCCGTGCGAGCGGTGCCCTCCGCCTCGGCCGCGGCCACGTCGTGCCGGTCGATATCGGCCAGCAGCAGGCCCTCGGTCATCCCGTAGGGGGAGTGGATCTGTGCGTGCGGGAAGATCTCGGCCACCTGGTCCATGAGCGACAGCGGCACCGGCGCCCCGGCCGAGAGCGCAAGCTCGACCCCAGCACAGGCGGCCCGCTGCGCCTCGGTGAGCGCAGCGGCAGTCGCGCAGACATTGGTGTAGGCCGCCGGTGAGGCGAAGACCATCGTGCAGTCCGCCGCGGCGATCGCATCGGCTAGGGCCGCGGCAGTGAGCGTGCGCGGTTTGGTCACCGACATGTCCGGGGTCACGCTCGTGGCCCCGAGGCCGGGGCCGAAGAGTGCGAAGGGGGCGAACCCGGCGACGAGCCCGGCACCCGGGCGCATGCCGAAGGTCCGGGTGAGCACGTCCATGAGTGCAGAGAGCTGGGCGTGGGTGTAGCGCACGCCCTTGGCCGGGCCGGTCGATCCGGAGGTGAAGAGCACCGCAGCGAGGTCCGCAGGTGCTGGGGTTCGCAGCGGCTCGCCGGCGGCGAGGTGGGCGTGGCCTTCCCGGATGAGCTCGGTCAGCGAGGTCTCGACGTTCAGCGTCAGCCGCTCGGGGCCCGGCAGGGGGCTGATGGAGACCCGCCGGCCCGGCCAGCCGGCGGTGCGGGCCAGGGTGAGGCCGGGCAGTTCGCCGATGATCCACTGCGGGTCGGCAGACCGGATCGCCCGGGTCATCCCGGCCACCCCGAGGCCGGCGTCGGCGACGACGACGGTGCCGCCTGCCTTGAGCACGCCGTATGCGGCGGCGGTGAGGTTGTTGCCCGGGGTCACGAGCAGCGACACGCGGTCACCGGGTGCCAGACCGCGGGCCTGCAGCCCGGCTGCGATCCCGTCGACGACGCTGGAGAGCTGCCGCCAGCTCACCGACTGCGGGGGCCGCTGGGACATGTCGACCGAGGCGATCGCCTCATCGTCTGCGCGTTCGGCCAGCGCATCAAAGATCATCGGCGCAGCGGCCGCCGTCTGCTGACTGGTCGCCGGCCGCTGGTTGTCAGCCGGCCCCGCGGCGCCGGTCGCGTCAGCTGTTCCCACGGCGTCGGTCGCGTCAACCGCACCGGCCGCCTGGCTGGGTGCGCCGAACTGGGCGGTGAGCCAGTCGAGGACGATGCCGGCGACATCGGCGTCTTCGCTGACGAGGTGGGAGGCCTTCTCACAGCGGTGGATATCCGCCTGGGGCAGGCGGTGGCGCAGATCGCGCAGGAACCGCTCCAAGAACACCGGGTCCTTCGGCCCCCAGATGAGCAGGGCCGGCAGGTCGATGCCGGCGATGTCGTCGCCGAGCCGCTGCAGCTCGGCATACGACGGGTGGGTTTCGACCGCCGGGACGTCGGCGACGAAGGCGCCGATCCCGCCGCGCAGCTCAGCCGTGCGGTACGGGGCGCGGAAGGCGTCCTTCTCCTCATCGCTCAGCGAGCCCTGGGCCAGGGCGAGGGTAGTGCGCAGGAACCAGTCGGTGCGCACCGTCGACAGCGGCAGCATCGGACCGGCCAGAGCTGCCTGCAGGGGTGCCGGGATCGGTGTTCCCTCCGGCTGGGCGACGGCGGTGTTGAGGGAGACGACCGCGTCGATGCGGTCCTGATTGCGCGCCGCCCACGTCAGCGACAGCACCCCACCCCAGTCGTGGCCGAGGGTGACGGTGCGCTCGGTCGGGGACTCTGCGAGGAGCTCGGTGGCAACGGCGTCGAAGTCCGCGACGCGTTCGGCGATGCGCCGGAAGC
Organism: Brevibacterium sp. p3-SID960; assembly: GCF_025144725.1. Lineage (GTDB taxonomy): Bacteria > Actinomycetota > Actinomycetes > Actinomycetales > Brevibacteriaceae > Brevibacterium. The sequence continues at coordinate 34,325 of NZ_JALXKS010000014.1, forward strand.
CAGGACCGTGGGTGGTCGGCAGGCCGGTGTGTGCGAGGCGTTCGGAGAAACCCATCTCCAGCTGGTCTGGGGCGATGACCCGCCAGACGGGACCCCCGCCTCGGGCACGGTCAAGGGAGGCGGCAGCCAGGTGGCGCCACAGGTAGGACCAGGTGGGGTTGCCGTGCAGAGCGAGGATCGTGCCGGCTGGTGCGAGCCCTTCGGCCTGCAGCGCCGGGAGGGTGTCGAGGACGTGGAAGGTGCGCTCGCCGTCGACCGTGCCGACGGTCACCAGCCGCGACCACTGCTCATCCCAGCCCGGCAGTTCACCGGGCGTCTGGGCGGGGCGGGCCGGCAGGCGGGGGCTGAGACCGGGCAGTCTCACCATTCGATCTCCGTCATCGCCGTGTTCAGGCCCGAGCCCACGCCCATGCACAGTACGCGGTCACCGGCAGTGAGCTCTGCGGCCTTGCGGGTGAGCGTGATCGGCAGGGAAGCCGGACCGACGTTGCCGAGCTGCGGGTAGGTCTTCGGGATCCGGGTCGTGTCGAGATCGACGGCCTTGACGATCGAGTTCGTGTGGATGTCAGAGACCTGGTGCATGACGTAGGCGTCCATGTTCCGCCAGTCCCAGCCGTCGCCGTGGGCGGTGTGCCAGGCGGTGGTGACGAGCTCCATGCCGTTCTCCAGCAGGCCCTTGGCATCGGTGAACATACCGTCGTGGTCGCCGACGCACAGCTGGTGGTTCCACGTCGCCGCCCGGGTCACCCCACCGAGGATCCGGTGGCCCTCCGGGTGCTTGTCGGCTGGGCCGAGCAGGGCCGCCGACGCCCCGGAGCCCAGGGTCAGGGAGGCGAACTCGTTGAGGTACTCCGCGCGCGTGATATCCGAGCGGGAGAGCCGCTGGATCGTCGACTCCTGCACCCGGGAGGCGTCCTCACCGGCAACGATGAGCGCGTAGTCGAGCTGGCCGGAGTCGATCATCGTCGCTGCCAGGGTCATCCCGTTGACGAACCCCAGGCACGCATTGGTGAGATCGAAGTTCATGGCGTGCGGCTGCAGGCCGATGCCGTGGTGGACCGACACCGCGACTGAGGGCTCGAGCTTCTCGCGGGTGACGGAGGCGTTGATCATGAGCCCGACCTGTTCGGCGTCGATGCCGGTCTCGCGCAGCACCGTGCGCCCGGCCTCGGCGGCACCGGTGGAGAAGTCCGAGGGGTGCTCCCAGTTGCGGCGGGCACGCACACCGGCGACGCGCTCGAGCAGACCGTGAGGCAGGTTGAGGCGTTCGAGGGTTCCGCCGAGCCGCTCGTCGAAGGAGGCCGAAGTGACCTCCACGGGTGCCGTCACCTCGGCCAGGCCGAGGAGTGCGACGTTGGAATGCCGGAAAGTCGAATTGCCGTTCAAAGAAGGGTCCGTTTCGCGAGGTTGACGGTGCAGAGTCTCCGACTCATCCTAATACCCAAGCTGGCAAATCACTGCAACGGGCAGGTGCCCGGCGTACGGCGTCCTTGTGCGGTCAGGCGGCGGTCTCGGCCCCGAGCAGGGATCTGGAGGCGAGGAGTGACGGCACCGGGGCCGAGGCGGTGTGCGGCTGATCGTTGAGGGCAAGGAGGCTTGTGGTCACCGGGGTGTGGGCGCGCAGCGCGCCGTGAGGCGCGCCGCGATCGCCGGGGCCAGGCAGGGAGACGGCTGTTCCAACACCCTCCGTTCCCCGCTGCGCCGAGGCCCGGCGGTGTGCGTTCTGCTCGCTTCATGGCCACCAACGGCCTCGTCGGCGCCCCGGAGGTCATCCCCACCGCGACCGCCGGAGCGCGGCAGGAGGCGCTTCTCACCTTCGACCGCGCGATCCCGGCCTGGGGCAACATCCTCATCATCGCAGGCGTCCTCATCGCTCTGTGGTTCCTCATCCTCTACCCTCTCACCGCCCAGGGCAGGAAGCTCGGCTTCGACCGTTCGGAACTGCCCGGTGGTGAGGACGGCGACCGTCCCGCCGACGGCGCTGCTGCGACCCGCCCGGGTGAGGCTTCCGGCCCAGCGCGTGACGTCGCCGAGGCGGGATCCTCTGCCTCGGAACCGGCCGCCACCGGCTCGAAACCGGTCACCACCGGCTCGAAACCGGTCACCACCGGCTCGAAACCGGCCGCCACCGCCTCTGAACCGGTCACCACCGGCTCGAAATCGGCCGCCACCGCCTCGGGAGCGGATCAGGCCGCTGGCGACGCAGAGTTCCTCTCCCGCAGGCAGCGCCGCGCAGCCGAACGCGCCGGACGGGGCTGAGCCCGCCTGAGGGCCGTCTGCTCAGACACGTGAGAACCGGATAGGCTGGTGACACCTCACGTCCACGGGCCGCGTGCGGCCCCAGCCTTAGGGAGTTTCGATGTCGAACGCGCAGGCTCACACGACGGCGGCGCTGCCGCTGAACGAACAGCTCGTCCTTGTCACCGGAGGCGGCCGCGGGCTCGGCGCCGCGCTCGTCAAGGCCTTCTACCGCGAGGGCGCGGCGCTCGTCATCAACTACCGCTATTCGGCTGACCAGGCCCAGGAGCTCGCCGAGCAGATCCGGGCCCGAGGCGGTCGCGCGCTGGCCGTCGAAGCCGACGTCACCGACTTCCGCCAGGTGGTGGCGATGTTCGAGACCGCCCGCGAGGAGTTCGGCCAGCCGGTCTCCACCGTCATCAACAACGCGCTTGTCGACTTCTCCTTCAACGGCGATGAGCGCCCGGACGCCGATGAGATCGCCTTCGCCGCCTTCGAGCAGCAGTTCCGCGGCACCGTCGGCGGAGCGATGCACGTCATCCAGGCGGCGATGAACGGATTCCGCGAGATCGGTTCGGGCCGGGCCGTCAACATCGGCACCAACCTGTTCCAGAACCCCGTCGTGCCGTACCACGACTACACCGCCGCGAAAGCCGCGCTGCTCTCGCTCACCCGCACCTACGCCAAGGACCTCGGCCCGCTGGGCGTGCGCGTCAACATGGTCTCCGGCGGGCTGCTGCGCACCACCGACGCGTCCTCGGCCACCCCGGACGAGGTGTTCGACGCAATCGCATCCACCACGCCGCTGGGGCATGTCACGACGCCGGAGGAGTTCGCCTCGGCGGTGACGTTCTTCGCCTCACCCGCCTCGCGTGCGGTGACCGGCCAGAACCTCATCGTCGACAACGGCCTCGTGATGGACTGAGCCGTCGGTGGGCAGTTCCTCCGGTTCGGTGGGCGATCGGCTGGGTGCGACGACCGCCGCAACGACAGCACACTGCTGACCGGTGCAGCGCTGGAGGAATTCATCGCCGGGCGGCGCCGCGCCTCTCAGCTGCGGTCGATCTCCACTGCCAGGAACGCCTGCACCCGGGCCATGAGCAGCCGGGCCAGGTCCGCGTCGTACTCCGGGGCAGACGGGTCGGTGAACAGGTGCGCGCTGCCGGAATAGACGAACTGCGCGGCGCTCGCCCCCGCCTCGGCGACGGAGGCGACGAGCAGCTCCGGTGCACCGGCATCGATCCACTCATCGCCGATCGCATAGTGGATCTGCAGCGGCACTCCGGCCTGCCACGAGGTCTTCTTCGGCACACCTCCGGCGTGGAAGAGCAGCGCGCCGGCCGCGCGGGGATCGCGCTTGCCCATCGACTGCGCCATCGCGGCACCGAGTGACCAGCCGGCGAAGACGAGCGGGCCCTCGAGGTCCTCGATGAGACTGGCGGCCTTCTTCGCCAGCTCCGGGAAGCCGACCTCATCGCGGTAGGCGATGCCGGCGTCGACGGTGTCGAAGACGTTGCCCTCGTAGTAGTCGGGGGTGTGAACAGCGTGGCCGGCGTCGGAGAACTGCGCTGCCAACTGGGACATGCCCTCGGTCAGCCCGAGCGCGGAATGGAAGAGCACAAGATCAGCCATGGCCTCATCCTGGCACACGCACCCGGTGGTGCCCAGACCGTCTGGGTCCGGATCTCCTCTGGCGACCACCGCCTCGGCGACGGCGGGCAAGACGGTAGCCTGTGGCCATGGCACTACGACGACGCATACCCCGCTGGGCCGATCTGGGCCCGCTGCTGCAGTTCGACCTTCAGCGCAATCGCCGCCAGGCCCGGCTGAGCCGGGTGAGCAGCGTCGAGGATCTGCGGCGGATCGCCAAACGGCGAACCCCGACCGGACCGTTCGACTACGTCGATGGGGCAGCCGAATCCGAAAGCACGCACTATGGCAACCGGGATGCCTTCGGCGAACTGACATTCATCCCCGCGATCCTGGCCGCCAATGACGACATCGATCTGCGCGCCACGGTCGCCGGCGAGACCTTCGAGCTGCCGGTGGGCATCGCGCCGACCGGTTTCACCCGCATGATGCAGGCCGAGGGCGAGGTCGCCGGGGTGCGAGCGGCTGAACGCGCCGGCGTGCCGTTTTCGCTGTCGACGATGGGCACCCAGTCGATCGAGGACGTCGCCGCAGCCGCACCGAATGCGACGAAGTGGTTCCAGCTGTACCTGTGGCGCGACCGGGAAGCGTCTCTTGACCTCATCCAGCGGGCCTGGGCTGCCGGCTACCGCAACCTGCTCGTCACCGTCGACACCGCGATCGCCGGGCGGCGGCTGCGCGACGTGCGCAACGGCCTGACCGTGCCCCCGAAGCTGACTTTGGGCACCGTGCTCGACGCGTCCTACCGACCCGAATGGTGGTTCAACTTCCTCACCACTGACCCGCTGACCTTTGCGTCGCTGTCGGATGACACGTCCTCGCTGGCGGCGCTCGTCAACGGCATGTTCGACCCGACCCTGTCGATGGAGGACCTCGCCTGGATCCGCGAGCAGTGGCCCGGGAAGCTTTTCGTCAAAGGTGTGCTCACCGCCGAGGACACGCAGCGCTCACTCGACAACGGCGCCGACGGCCTCGTCGTATCGAACCACGGCGGTCGCCAGCTCGACCGCGCGCCGACGAGCTTCGATGCCCTGCCGGTGGTGCGTGCCGCCGCCGGAGACGATGTCGAGATCATCCTCGACTCCGGAATCATGCACGGTGCCGACATCCTCGCTGCGCTCGCCTACGGTGCCGACTTCACGCTCATCGGCCGGGCGTACCTCTACGGCCTGATGGCCGCTGGTGAGGCCGGCGTGCGCAAGGTCCTCGAACTGCTCGAAGCGCAGATGCGGGTGACCATGCAACTCATGGGTGCCGCAACTCTCGCGGACCTCAACCCGGACATGGTCCGGAAGGCCGAGCGGGACCGCGGCGAGGGCTGAGGGGCCGGTCAGGGTTCGGGATTGGGGAGGACTGATGGGACAGCGGATGTTCACCGCCATCCACCCGCCGTCTGAGATCGTGCAGACGCTGGGTGAGCTCGTCGAGCCCCGGCGCGGGATCGACGAGAACCTGCGCTTCACAGCTGAACGGCTGTGGCATGTGACGCTGGCGTTCATGCCCGATGTCACTACCGACTGCGAGGACCGGATCGACGAGATGCTCGCCGAGACCGCCCAGACGATCGCGCCCTTCGACATCGAGTTGGCTGGGGGAGGAGCGTTTCCGAACGCGGCCGAGGCGAAGGTGCTCTACCTCGGGATCGGGGCTGGGCGGGATGAGGTCATCCGCCTGCAGCATCGGGCGCGCAATGTCGCCAACAATGCCGGCACCCGTGTCGACTCGACCGACCCGGTGCCGCACCTGACGATCGCCCGCACCTGCAGGCAGGCGATCAACGCGACGAAATGGCTGCAGATCCTCGACGCCTTCCCCGTATTGCGGTGGCGGGTCGAGGAGATCAGTCTTGTCGCTTCTCACCGCAGGCACGGGCCGACCCGGCATGAAATGCTCGGAACGCACCGGCTGACAGGGCGGGGCTGAGCCCGTCAGAGCCGCGATCGCCGTTGACTACCACATCGACGAGCCTGGTTGACCACCACATCGACGAGCCTGGATGTGGTACTCAACGACCATCAGAACCCGGATTCATAGTCGTTGACTACCACATCGACGAGCGTTGATGTTGCAGTGAACGTTGTTGAGGTCCCGAAACCGGGCTGGCCCGGCTGGCCGCGTGCAGTTCATGTGGACTCGACGCACGCCGATTCCGCACGACGTGCGCACCATCGCCGGATCAGCGTGCGTTTCGTGTGGAACCGAGAAGTCTCCATTCCACACGACGTGCACACCATCGCTCACAGCCGGGTTCAGACGGTTTCGATGCCCGCTTCGGCTGCCAGCTGGCTGATCTTCCGGGCCATGCGGACGTCACGGCTCGTCAGCCCTCCGACATCATGGCTCCACAGCGTCACCTGCACCTGCGGGTAGGACAGCAGTATGTCGGGATGATGGTCGGCGTCCTCAGCGGCAGCGCCGATCCGGTTGGTGAACTCCAGGCCCGCGGCGAAATCGCCGGTGCGGAACGTCGCCACGATCGTCTCGTCGCGCTGCTCCCAACCGGTCAGTTTCGCCCCGGCGATCTCTGCAGGACTGAGTTTCTTCTTCGGATCACTCATGGCTCAGCCGTGTCACAGGCGCAGAGCCGCTGAGAAGTGCGGGCTCTGCATGAGGCCCTCAGCCCTCCGCCGGCTCGTCGAACATGACGACCTGGCGGACGGCCTGACCGTCGGCGAGGGTGTCGAGGGCGTCGTTGATCTCCTCCAGCCGGATGTGCCCGGAGATGAGTTCGCCGACCGGCAGCGCACCCTCACGCCAGAGTCGCTCATAGACCGGGATGTCGCGTGCCGGCACAGCCGAGCCGAGGTAGGAGCCGATGATCGTGCGCGCCTCAGCGGTGAGCACGAGCGGGGTGATCTCCGAGCGCGCATCCGGTGCGGGCAGGCCGACGGTCACGGTCGTCCCGCCGATCCCGGTCGCAGCAACGGCGGTCTCAAAGGCCTTCGGGTGTCCGGCGGCCTCGATGACGACAGCGGCGCGTACACCCTTCTCGGCCACCTCGGCTGGGGTGTAACCGGCATCGGCGCCGAGCTCGATCGCCCGAGACAGCTTCGCCGGATTCGCATCGACGCCGATCACCTTGCCGACATCGCCGCCACCATCGTCGCCGCCACCATCGTCACTGCCGGCCCGGGCGCGCTTCTTCAGCGACAGTGCGGTGATGAGCGCAGCCATCCCCACCCCGCCGAGCCCGACGACCATGACGTCATCGCCGTCAGCTGGGCGGCCGGCGTTGATGACCGCGCCGCCGCCGGTGAGCACCGCGCAGCCGAGGACCGCGGCAATGTCGGCAGGCACATCCGCTCCGACCGGCACCACCGAGGAGCGGTGCAGCACCGCATGGGTGGCGAAACCGGAGACGCCGAGGTGGTGGCGCACCTCAGCCCCGTCGCGTCTCAGCAGGATCCGGTCGCCGACGAGTGTGCCGGCGTTGTTGACCGCAGTGCCGGGAGTGCACGGCAGTTTGCCCTCGGTCGCGCAGTTGGCGCACTGCCCGCAGCGGGGTAGGAACACGGTGCTCACCTGCTGGCCGGGCTCGATGTCGGTGACCTGCTCACCGACCTGTTCGACGATGCCGGAGGCCTCGTGGCCGAGCAGCATCGGGGTGGGGCGGGGCCGGTTGCCGTCGACGACGGAGAGATCCGAGTGGCACAGCCCAGCTGCGCGGATGCGCACGAGCACATCTTCAGGACCGGGTTCGTCGAGGTCGAGGTGGCTGATCGTCAGCGGCCGGGTGTCGGCGTAGGGGCGGTCGGCCCCGATCTGTTCGAGGACGGCTCCGGTGATCTGCATCGTCTCTCCTTTCAGCCCGGCAGGCGCGGCCTGCCCGGATCCCGGCGGTAGAATCCTCATCGTAGGGCGGCGGTGAGCATCAGGGCAATGCCTGTGCATCTTCAGTTCCCGATGAAGTCCGCGTCGAGTTTCTCCGCCCCGCGGGCGACGATCGCGGCATCAGCGCCGACGAGGATGAACTGGGCACCGCAGCAACCACCTCGGGGTGGGTCTGCTTGCCGAGGTGCCCCATCGCGGCGGCGAGGTCGGAGGGTCCGACGCACACCCCGTCGATGCCCGGCGTCGAGACCGTTGGCACGAGGATGTTCTGCGCTCCCAGATCGAGGACCTGCTTGATGATCGTCGCATCGGTCGCGGGCACCCGTACCAAACTCGAGCGCTCTCGAGATCGCAGTCAACGTCGATTCGTCCGCCATCGCCCACAGCGGGGCCCCGACCTCGACGAGGCCAGGGCACCGGTCCGGGGGATCAGGCCGGTGACCGTAAAACTCAGCGGCGGCTTTCGAGGGTCTCCTTGACCTTCGCGATCGCGAAGCCCCAGCCCTGTTCGACCGTCGGCTTCGGCGGCACGGAGATCTCTTCGGGGTTCGTCAGCACATCGATGAGCACCGGGGACCTCTGTGCAAACGCCCAGCGCAGCGACTCCTCCAGGTCCTCCGGCTCTTCCACCCGGCGGGCGGTCCATCCCATGGCCGTGGCGACGGCGGCGAAGTCCGGGTTGTCGAGCTCAATGCCGAACTCCGGCAGCCCGCCCTGCTCTTGTTCGAGCTTGACCATGCCGAGCCGGGAGTTGTTGAAGACGACCGCAACGACCGGCAGATCATAGGTGACCGCGGTGCGCACATCGCCGAGCAGCATCATGAGCCCGCCGTCACCGCACATCGCCACCACCGGCCGAGACCGGTCGAGCGCCTGCGCACCGAGGGCCTGCGGGAGAGCATTGGCCATCGACCCGAGATTGAACGAACCGAGCAGGCGGCGCTCATCGCGCATGCTGATGAACCGCGACATCCACACCGTCGACATGCCCGTATCGGAGGTGAAGACCGTGTTGGCCGGGGCGAGCTCATCGAGCAGTGCGCCGACCATCTCCGGGCGGACCCGGTCATCAGGGTTGTCGAACAGCCCGCGGATCCGCTCGAGCAACGAGGCGGTGCCGCCCTCGGGGTCAGACAGGATGCCCTGGTGCCTGCGCCAGTCGGCGTAGCGCTTCTGGACCTTGGTCAGCAGCTTGTCGTCCTTCTTCGGCTGCAGCCGGGGCTGCAGGGCCCGCAGGGTCTCACCGACATCGCCGACCAGTGGCAGGTTCACCTGCGTGCGCCGGCCGATGTGGGCTGGGCGCACGTCGACCTGGATGACGGTCTTGCCTTCGGGGAACCACTCCCGGTATGGGAAGTCGGTGCCGAGCATGAGCAGCACATCGCAGCCGTCGAAGGCCTCGGCTGCGGCCGGATTGCCGATGAGCCCGGACTGTCCGACGTTGAAGGGATTGTCGTCGTCGAAGGCGTCCTTGCCCTTGATGGTCACGACCATCGGCGCGTTGAGCGTCTCGCACAGCGCGAGCACCTCAGCCCGGGATTCCCGCGCCCCGATGCCGGCGAGCACCGTGACAGCCGTGGCATCGTTGAGCGCGGCAGCTGCGGCATCGAGCTGGGCTGCCGCCGGCGCTCCGGCCGGCAGCGGACCGGCGAGGGCCGGCTCGACCGGATCGTCGAGTTCGAGGGTGCCGAGATCGCCGGGGAGCGTGAGCACCGCGACCCCGGATTCGGCGTAGGCGGTGTTGATCGCCTGCTCGAGCATCTGCGGCGCCTGCTCAGCTGAGGTGATCGTCTGGTTGTACACCGCGACATCGGCGAACAGCAGGTCGTTGTTGACCTCCTGGAAGTAGTCGCTGCCGGACTCAGCGCTCGGCACCTGCCCGCAGATCGCCAGCACCGGGGTGTGGGACTTCTTCGCGTCGTACAGGCCGTTGAGCAGGTGGACCGAACCCGGCCCAACGGTGCCCATGCACAGCCCGATGCGATTGCTCAGCTGAGCCTGGGCGCCAGCGGCGAACGCGGCCGCCTCCTCGTGCCGCACCCCGATCCACTGGATCCGCCCGTCGCGGCGGATCGCGTCGGTCAGCGGATTGAGCGCATCGCCCACGACACCCCAGGATTGCTCGACCCCGTGGTCGGCGAGGGTGCGGATGATGTGCTCGGCGATCGTCGTCATGGCATGGGCTCCTTACTCGTGTGCGTCCGTGTGGTCAGGTGCGGGTGGCTGTGGGCGCGGCTGCGTCCCGTCGCCGAGGCGGAGGCCGTGTGATGCGGGTGGCGGGCTGGTGCGCGGGAGGGCCGGAATCTCGCGGCTGAGCAGATGGAGTTCGTGGGTGCCGGGATAGCGCAGAGCGCAGGACTCGTCGTCGGCGGCAGGGACGGCGTTCAGCCAGACTGTCGCTTCCACGCGCTGCCGCCCAGCGCTGAGACCGACAAGCCTGCACATCGCTGACCTTTCCGGCGGGCATGGCGTCCACTCCGGTTTCCACTGTCCTCCTCCCTGTGCATGAATGCAAGTGCCCTTGACTGACTCGTGCCCTCTGACCTGCGTCGTCATCGATACGAACGAAAGTGGGACCGCTCACATGTCGGGCGTGTTCTGACTTGCACCGGCCCGTCCGATTGCCTGAAAGCGTCTGCGAGAAGAATGATTGCGAACTGAAATGAGACCTGGCTGACACTGCACCGCCTCGAGACGACGCAGCTGCTGGCCAGAACCATCGACGAGACGATCAGCGAAAGGGTGGCGCCGCGCCCAGCACCGGCGACTCTCCGGATCCGCGACCGCCCCAAAGGCGGAATCGGTTCCCGAGGCGGTTCTCGCGATAGGCTGACGGCACCTGTCCCGCCCGCCCCTGGCCTGCAAAGGAGCACCATGACCGAGACCCGCGCCTCCCACGGCACCGTCGTCCTCACCGTCACCGATGGCCTCGCCCACGTCGAAATCGACCGGGCCGAGACCCTCAACTCGCTCACCGGCGAGGTGATGGCCGACCTCGTCGAGATCGGCACAGGCCTCATCGACCGCGATGATGTCAGCGCCGTCGTGCTCTCCGGGCGCGGCCGGGCGTTCTGCGCTGGCCTCGATGTCAGCGAATTCGGCCGGATGGTCTCCGGTGGCGGGGGATCACCGGAGTCCGAGGAGCCCCTCGGCGCCGCCCGCGCCCTGGCCCAGCAGTGCGTGCACGTATGGTCGCTGGTGCCCGCCCCGGTCATCGCCGCTGTGCAGTCGGTCGCCTACGGCGGCGGGCTGCAGATCGCCCTCGGCGCCGACGTGCGCATCGCCAGCCGCGAGCTCAAGGCCTCAATGATGGAGGTCAACTGGGGGATCATCCCCGATATGTGCGGCACCCAGCTGCTCACCCGGCTCATCGGGCCCGGCCGGGCCAAGCTGGCGATCTTCACCGGCCGCGTCATCGACGCCGACACCGCACTCGCGTGGGGCATGGTCGACGAACTCGCCGATGACGCCAACGCCGCAGCGCTCGCCCTCGGCCGCGAGCTGGCCGAGAAGTCCCGCCCGGCCCTGCAGGCAGCCAAGCAGCTCGTCGACCTGGCCGCCACCGCCGATCTCACAGCGGGATTCGCCGCCGAACAGGACGCGATCCGCTCGCTCATCGGCGGACCCGAACAGCAGCAGGCAGTCGAGAAGCGGATGGCCGAGCTCGCAGCCCGCAAGCGCTGAGCGCTGCCGCCGTCCTCCGGGGAGGCCCAGCGCAGCCCTGTGCGCACCGCCGGCCGCTGCCAGCCTGCTACTCCTCTTCGCCGCTGGCCACCGCCTGCGCGAACTGCGCACGGTACAGCCCGGCATAGGCGCCGCCGGCGGCGATGAGCTCCTCATGCGAGCCCTGCTCGACGATGTCGCCGTGCTCCATGACGACGATGACGTCAGCATCGCGGATCGTCGAGAGCCGGTGGGCGATGACGAAGCTCGTCCGGCCGGCCCGCAGCGCATGCATCGCCTCTTGGACGAGCACCTCGGTGCGGGTGTCGACCGAGGAGGTCGCCTCATCGAGGATGAGCACCGGAGGGTCGGCGACGAAGGCGCGCGCGATCGTGATGAGCTGCTTCTCACCGGCCGACAGGCTCGTGCCGTCCTCATCGAGCACCGTGTCATAGCCGGCGGGAAGGCTGCGGACGAACCGGTCGACATAGGTCGCCTCGGCGGCACGCTGCACCTCATCGGGCCCGGCATCCGGGTTGCCGTAGGCAATGTTCTCCTCGATCGAGCCGCCGAACAGCCAGGTATCCTGCAGCACCATGCCCATCCTGCGACGCACTGCGGCCCGTGACATCTGCGCGGTGTCGACACCGTCGAAGAGGATCTGCCCGCCGTCGAGCTCGTAGAAGCGCATAAGCAGGTTCACCAGCGTCGTCTTCCCCGCCCCGGTCGGCCCGACGATCGCAACCGTCTGACCCGGTTCGACATGCAGGTTCATGTCGCGGATGAGCTCGCTGTCCGGCGAGTAGGAGAAGCGCACGTGCTCGAAGTCGATCGCCCCGCGCACCGGGCGCGCACCTTCAACCGGATCCGGGTTGAGCACCTCCTCCTCGACGTCGAGGAACTCGAAGACCCGCTCGGCGCTCGCCACGGCCGACTGCAGCTGAGCGGCCATCCCGCCGAGCTGCCCGAGGGGCTGCATGAACTGGCGTGAGTACTGGATGAACGCCTGCACATCACCCAGCCGCAGCGACCCGGTCGCCACCATGACCCCACCGACGACGGCGATGGCGACGTAGACGAGGTTGCCGAGGAACATCATCATCGGCATCAGCACACCCGAGAGGAACTGCGCCTTGAAACTGGCCTGGTAGACCTGCTCGTTCTCGGCATCGAAGGCCCGCTGGACGTCGCCGCTGCGGCCGAACACGCGCACGAGCGCATGCCCTGTGACGGATTCCTCGACCCGGGCGTTGAGCTTGCCGGTCTCGGCCCACTGGGCGACGAACTGCTTCTGCGAGCGCGTCGCGATGATCCCGACGACCACCGCGATGAGCGGGATCGCGACGAGAGCGACGAGCGTGAGCTTGAGCGAGATCGTCAGCATCATGACGAGCACCGCGATGATCGTCAGCACACTGTTGACGATCTGCCCGACCGACTGGTTGAGCACCTGGCTGAGGTTGTCGAGGTCGTTCGTCAGTCGCGAGAGCAGATCTCCGCGCTGCATCCGGTCGTAGTACGACAGCGGCACCTGGTGGATCTTGTCCTCGATCCGGGTGCGCATGAGCCGCATCACCCGCTGAATGACGACGTTGACGAGCGCCGACATCGCCCACAGCATCACCGACCCGGTAAGGAACACCCCGAGCGCCAGCAGCAGCGTCTGACCCAGCGCGTGGACATCCATGCTCTGGCCTGGGGTGATGTGCATGGCGGCGAGCATGTCGGCCTCGGTGGTGCGGCCTTCGGCGCGCAGCTGGCCGACGAGCTGGTCCTGGCTGACACCGGTCGGCAGGCGCGAGGCGATCGCGCCTTCGAAGACGATGTTCGTCGCCTCGCCGAGGATCTTCGGCCCCAGCGCCGTGAGCACGACCGCAGCCACGCCGGAGAGCAGCGCGAGCATGAGCAGCAGCGCGTGCGGGCGGAACCAGCCGGCCAGCCGGTTGAAGTTCGGCCAGAACGCCTTCGCCTTGCCCATCGGCGCTGTCCCCCAGTCGCCGGCTGAGGGCGGGGGCTGGTTGTCGTCTGCCTCGTCGACCGCGCCCGTGGCGGTGGGTGCCATGCCCGAGGTGGTGCCCGCCGCGGCCGGGTCAGCGGCCGGATCAGTGGTCGGGTCGGTCGGTTCCGTCGCAGTGGGCTTCTCTGGATTCACGGGGCTCACAGTGCACTCCCGACGCTGCGCTGGGATTCGACGATCTCGCGGTAGACCTCATTGCCGCTAGCGAGCTCGTCATGGGTGCCGGTGCCCACGATGGCACCGTCGTCGAGGACGATGATCTGGTCGGCATCGGTGATCGAGGCGATGCGCTGGGCGACGATGATCCGGGTGGCATGCCCGTAGTGCTCGTCGAGAGCCGCACGCAGCCGGGCATCGGTCTCCGTGTCGAGGGCGGAGAACGAGTCGTCGAACAGCAGCACCGGCGGGTTCGCCACGAGCGCGCGGGCGATCGCCAGCCGCTGGCGCTGCCCGCCGGAGACGTTCTGCCCGCCCTGGGCGATGCGCGCCTCCAGTCCGCCGGGCATCTCGGCTACGAACCCGGCCGCCTGCGCGACCTCGAGGGCCTGCCACAGCTCATCATCGGTGGCCTCCGGGTTGCCGTAGCGCAGATTGCTCGCCACCGTGCCGGAGAACAGGAATGCCTTCTGCGGCACGAGCCCGATCTGGGCGTGCAGCACCGCAGGGTCGAGCCGGCGGACGTCGACGCCGCCGACTTCGACCGTTCCGGACTGCACGTCGAACAGCCGGGGGATGAGCCCGAGCAGGGTCGACTTCCCGGCCCCGGTCGAACCGATGATCGCCGTTGTCGTCCCCGGCTGGAAGGCGGCAGTGACTCCGCGCAGCACCGGCGCCTCGGCCCCGGGGAACCCGAACGTCGCCGAGGTGAGCGCAACGGCACCCGGGACCTCCACCTCGGGCACGGGATCAGCAGGCGGGGTGACCGTCGGGGCGGTGGCCAGCACTTCGCCGATCCGCTTGGCCGAGACAGCCGCGCGCGGGATCATCATCGTCATGAACGTCGCCATCATCACACCCATGAGGATCTGCATGAGGTACTGCATGAACGCCATCATCGTGCCGACCTCGGTGATGCCGGCCTCGACCTGCAGGCCGCCGAACCAGACGACGGCGACGGAGGAGACGTTGAGGATGCCCATGACGAGCGGGAACATGAGCGCGAACAGCATGCCCACCCGGAAGTTCGTCTCCGTCAGCTGACGGTTGGCGATGTCGAAGCGGCCGCGTTCGGTGGCCTCGCGGGCGAAGGCGCGGATGACGCGGATGCCGGTGAGCTGTTCGCGGGCGACGGCGTTGATCGTGTCGATGCGGGTCTGCATGACCTTGAACTGCGGGATCATCCGGGCGATGAGGATGCCGAGCGCCACGAGCAGCAGCGGCACGGCCACGAGGATGAGCCATGACAGCCGCAGGTCCTGACTCAGCGCCATGATGATCCCGCCCAGGGCCATCATCGGGGCCATGACAAGCATCGTGCAGCTCATGAGGATGAGCATCTGCACCTGCTGGACGTCGTTGGTGTTGCGGGTGATGAGGGTGGCCGCGCCGAAGCGAGCGACCTCGTGCTGGGAGAAGGACTGGCCGGTATGGAAGACGTCGCGGCGCAGGTCGCGGCCAGCGCGCATCGCGGTGCGCGCACCGAAGTACACCGCGATGATCATCGCGACCAGCTGCACGAAGCTCACCAGCAGCATGAGGCCGCCGAGGCGCCAGATGAGCGGCACATCGGCCTGCGCGACACCACGGTCGACGATGTGGGCGTTGAGGGTCGGCAGGTAGAGCGCGGCCAGGGACTGGACGAATTCGAAGATGAGCACGATGGCGAGCGCTCCGGTGTAGGGGCGCAGGTACCGTTTGAGCAGCGTGAGCAGCATGTCTCCCCTGATGCGCGTGGTTGACGCCGCCGAGGCGGTGGCCGTAGGCGGCGAGCGGACCTCCTGTCGGCAGTGACGGAAGGCAGATCGTGGCACGCCTGCGGCGGGGGTGCTGGCAGGTGGACGCAGCGACGGGGCAGTCGTGAGTCTGCGGGCCGATGCACAATGCCGGCGGCCGACCGACGAGAGCACCACACTACTCCGGTGGCCGCCAGATGCCTATAGCCGCATGGGTGTTCTCGCTCACAGCGAACCGGGGTGCCGTAATCTGGCATCATGCGTCTGCGTGTGGGAGCCTACTGCGTCATCGTCGATGACGAGCGTCGCCGGCTCATGTCCCGCTGGATCGAAGGACCCGTGCCGCTGTGGTCGATGCCCGGCGGCGGACTCGAGGAGGGTGAGGATCCGGCCGATGCCGCCGTGCGCGAGGTGTATGAGGAGACCGGCTATGAGGTCGCCTTGGGTGAGCTGCTCGGCATCGATTCGCTCGTGGTGCCCGGTGAGCGCCGGCTCAAACCCGGGAAGACTTTGCACGCACTGCGCATCATCTACACCGCCAGAGTCACCGGCGGGCAGCTGCGCCACGAGGTCGGCGGCTCGAGCGACCGGGCGGCCTGGATCCCACTCGATGAGCTGGCTGACCTGCCGCAGGTGGGGCTCGTGAAGGTCGCGGTGGAGATGGCGGGACTGGGCTGACGAGATGAACAGCTCCCCGACATCCCCCGACATCGCCCCAGGTCACCGCGCTCAGGGCGGCCCCGCTCCCAGCGGCCGGAAGCCCCGCGCTCCGCTGGCGCTGCGCATCACTGCGAGCGTCTCCGGTCTCGTGCTCGCCGTTGCGGTCGTCCGGCGGTCAGACTCTCGGCGAGCAGATCCTCAGCTGTGCTTGCCGGGTTCGCGCGGCTTGACCGGCACGATCTCGTGATCACTGCCCATGACCGCCTCGACCGAACCGAGCGCTTCGATCTCCCCGAGCAGCGCCAGCGTCGGGCGCATGAGCTTGAGCCGCTGCGCCTCCTCCTCGGCGATGATGTGCCGGACATTCATCCACTCGGAGTTCTCGGCCTCGGTCGTCTGATGCACCGCAGCATCGGCATCTTCCGGGGCCGTCACGAAGAAGTAGGTGTCGAAGCGGCGGGACCGCCCCGGCGGGGTCACCCAGTTCGCCCACGGCTTGAGATCCTCAGCCGCCAGCACAACGCCGGCCTCCTCGGCGACCTCGCGCATCGCACACGCCATGAGCGTCCGGGCGCCTCCGGGCAGTTCGGCACACGCACTCAAGTGCCACGCCTGCTCATGGGTGTCCACCACCTCGGGCGCGGTCGCCAGGCTCGCCCCGGTCGTCTCATCGACCGGATCGACCCGGCCACCGGGGTAGACGACGACGCCTGCGGCGAAGTCCATCGTCGCCACCCGGTGCTGGACGAAGACCTCCAGGCCCTCATCACCGTCGCGGATGAGCAGCACACTGACGGCCGGGCGGACGGGCACGGCGTGCGGGTCGGCGGGCATGACGGTCGCATCGGTGATGTCGACGACGTCGGAGCGGTCGGTTCCCTCCGGGCCGAGATTGCGGACCATCATGCCTCCAGTCAGCGGTCACCAGATGTGTCGTCTGTCACCCTAACCCATTAGACTGACCAGGGACGCGGCGGGCCACAGGTGCCGGCCGCGGCCTGATGCAAGACGACTGCGGCCTGCCACGGTGCCAATCGAGCGGGCTGCGCAAGTGCCGCCTGCGGCGATGAAGGAGTAGCAATGGTGCGTGAGATCAACGGGATCGCCGAGCTGGAGAAGCTCGTGGGACACGAGGTCGGGTCAAGCGACTGGGTGACGATCGACCAGGATCGGATTCAGCTGTTCGCCGATGCGACCGACGACCACCAGTGGATCCACCTCGATGAGGAGAAGGCCAAGGCCGGCCCGTTCGGCGGTACGATCGCCCACGGCTTCCTCACCCTGTCGCTGCTGCCGATGCTCTCGCAGCGCACCGTCGACGTCACCGGCATGAAGATGAAGATCAACTACGGACTCAACAAGGTCCGCTTCCCGCAGCCGGTGCCCTCCGGCGCCCGCATCCGCGACACCATCACCCTTGACAGCGTCGAGCGCAAGGACGCCGGCGTCATGGTCATCATGACCCACGTCATCGAGATCGACGGCGCTGAGCGCCCGGCCTGCATCGCCGAAAGTGTGTCGCTCATGGTCGAACAGTGAGCTCCGGGCTGCTCGCTGGGCGCACCGCCGTCATCACCGGTGCCGCCCAGGGGCTCGGGTTCGCCATCGCCGATGCGTATGCCGCCGCAGGTGCGAACCTCGTGCTGGGAGACCTCAACGGGTCGGCCGTCGCCGCGGCGGCGGAGCGTCTGGACATCGGTGAGCGTGCTATCGGTCTCGGCTGCGATGTCGTCGCCCTGGCCGATGTCGAAGCCCTGTGCCAGAAGGCCGTCGATGCCTTCGGTGCGCTCGATGTCATGGTCAACAATGCCGGCATCACCCGCGATGCGACGATGCGCAAGATGACTGAGGAGCAGTTCGACCAGGTCATCTCCGTGCACCTGCGCGGGACGTGGAACGGGCTCAGAACCGCCGCAGGTCTCATGCGCGGGCAGGAGTCAGGCGGCTCGATCGTCAACGTCTCCTCGATCTCCGGCAAGGTCGGCAATCCGGGGCAGACGAACTACTCGGCGGCCAAAGCCGGGGTCGTCGGGATGACGAAGGCCGCATGCAAGGAGGTCGGCTTCGCCGGCGTGCGCGTCAACGCGATCCAGCCCGGCCTCATCCGCACCCCGATGATCGAGGCGATGCGGGACGATGTGCTGGCCCAGCGATTGACCGAGATCCCGCTCGGCCGCTTCGGCGAACCGGCCGAGGTCGCGCAGGTCGCGCTGTTCCTCGCCTCGGACATGTCGAGCTACATGACCGGCACCGTGCTGGAGATCTCCGGCGGCCGCAATCTGTGAGGCCAGCGCGTCGGGCTGATGGCGGGCCCGGGGCTGGGTTCACAGCGCCGGGGTGTCGGCCAGATTCGCCCCCGGGAGCTGAAAGTCCCTGATGTTGCGGGTGACGATCGTCAAATCATGTCCCACAGCAGTGGCTGTCGGCCAGGCTTCGGGTGCATGTGCGGCGGTCAGCGCAACTCGACGAAGCACATGATGCGGTGGGGTGGGAGTGCCTTCCCATAATACCCCTATAGGGTATATGATCACGGTGTTCGAGTCGTTCGCAATGACGACGCAGCAGCCTCACCGCCACGTTCGCGACGGTCCCGACCCACCGGAGGGAAGAATGAACGAACACCTCGCCCATTCAGGCGACCGCACAGACGGCAGCCAAGCCGACCACGTCGCCGGCCGTAAGCACGCCGACGCCGAGAGCCACTCCCAGCACGGCGGGCACAACCACGGCGGTCACAGTGGGCACGGCGAGCACGGCGGTCACGGTGGGCATGGTCACGGCGGTCACAGTGGGCATGGCGAGCACGCAGGTCACGGAGACCATGTGCGGCAGTTCCGGCGGCTGTTCTGGACCATGCTCGTCCTCGCCGTCCCGGTCGTCGGCTTCAACGCAATGTTCGCTCATCTGCTCGGCTACCAGCTGCCTGACGCCGCCTGGGTGCCGTGGGTGTCGCCGGTGCTGGGTACCGTCATGTACGTCTGGGGCGGCTGGCCCTTCCTCACCGGGGCTGTCTCCGAGATCCGGTCGCGCGCCCCCGGCATGATGCTGCTGATTGCGCTGGCCATCACCGTTGCCTTCCTCTCGTCCTGGGGTGCCAGCCTGCGCCTGCTCGATCATGAGCTGAACTTCTGGTGGGAGCTGGCGCTGCTGGTCGTCATCATGCTGCTCGGCCACTGGATCGAGATGCGCTCACTGGCCCAGACCACCTCGGCGCTGGATTCGCTGGCAGCGCTGCTGCCCGATGAGGCGGAGAAGCTCGTCGGTGACGAGGTCGTCGCTGTTGCACCGGCTGACCTGGTCGTCGGAGATGTGACGATTGTGCGCCCGGGATCTGCCGTGCCTGCTGACGGCACGATCATCGACGGCTCAGCCTCCATGGACGAGTCAATGGTCACCGGTGAGTCAGCCACCGTCCGCAGGCAGACAGGAGACCCCGTTGTCGCCGGCACGGTCGCCACAGATTCCGGACTCCGGGTCGAAGTGACCGCAACCGGAGATGACACCGCGCTGGCCGGGATCCGGAAACTCGTGACCGACGCGCAGTCCTCGTCCTCACGCGCGCAGCGGATCGCCGATGTCGCTGCCGCCTGGCTGTTCTGGTTCGCCCTCGGCGCCGCTGTCATCACTGCGGTGGTGTGGTCGCTGTTCGGGATGCCCAGCGCAGCTGTGGTGCGCGCCATCACCGTCCTCGTCATCGCCTGCCCGCACGCCTTGGGCCTGGCGATCCCGCTTGTCGTGTCCATTGCCACTGAGCGCGCCGCCCGCGGCGGTGTCCTCATCAAGGATCGGCTCGCCCTGGAGTCCATGCGCAGCGTCGACGCCGTGCTGTTCGACAAGACCGGGACCTTGACCAGGGGCGAACCCACCGTCACCGGCAGCGCGCCCGTCGGCAACCGCACCGGCGACGAGGTGCTCGCGCTGGCTGCCGCCGCCGAGGCCGACAGCGAGCACCCCTTGGCGCGGGCCATCACGGCAGCCGCCGCTGCTCGCGGCCTGGACGTTCCCGCCGCCCGGGAGTTCACGTCCTCCCCGGCAGTCGGCGTACGTGCACGCGTCGGCGAGGCAGTCATCGAAGTCGGCGGCCCTTATCTGCTGGAGCAGAGCGGCCAGCAGGAACTTCCGGTCGCCCAGCAGTGGCGTGGCGAAGGCGCCATCATCCTCCACGTGCTGGCCGACGGCGCCGTCATCGGTGCGCTGCGGCTGGCCGATGAGATCCGCGCGGAATCCCACGATGCCGTCGCTGCTCTGCATGCAGCCGGGGTGCAGGTCGTGATGATCACCGGTGACGCACAGGCGGTTGCCGACTCCGTCGCAGCAGAGCTCGGCATAGACCGGGTGTTCGCCGGCGTCCGGCCCGAGGACAAAGCCGCCACAGTGAAGGAGCTCCAGCGTGAGGGCAGGCGGGTGGCGATGGTCGGGGACGGCGTCAACGATGCTCCCGCGCTCGCCCAGGCAGACGTCGGCGTCGCGATCGGTGCGGGCACCGATGTGGCGATCGGCTCCGCTGGTGTCATCCTCGCCTCGTCTGATCCGCGTTCGGTGCTCTCGGTATTCGAGCTGTCCCGTGCGACGTACCGGAAGATGAAGCAGAACCTGTGGTGGGCTGCTGGCTACAACCTCATCGCGGTTCCGCTTGCCGCCGGCGCACTGGCCCCGGTCGGCTTCGTGCTGCCGATGAGCATCGGCGCGATTCTCATGTCCGCCTCCACAGTCGTGGTGGCGCTCAACGCGCAGCTGCTGCGCCGTCTCGACCTCTCACCGGCTGCCAGCACCGCTGCAGTGCTCGAGTCCTGACGCACAGAACCGGATGAGGTCAGTGAAAATAAGATTCCTCTTCGTGGTTACCAGTCACCGGAGGCGAGTCAAGGGGTCAACCGGCGCGAAGTTCCTCAGCGATCTTGGCGGCAGCGGCCTGCAGTAGCGGAACCGCCCTGTCAGCGAACTTCTGATCCACCCTGCTCGTCGGCCCGGAGACCGAGATCGCCATCGGCGTCGGCGCCTCGGGTACGGCGACCGCGAAGCAGCGCACCCCGAGCTCCTGCTCCTGCTCATCGACGGCATAACCCTGCTGGCGAATCCGCTCCAGCTCGGCTTCGAGCGCCTCGACCGTGCCGATGCTGTGCGACGTCGGCGTCGGCATGCCGGCGGTCGCGACGATGCGGCGGACCTGCTCGGCGGGAAGTCCGGCGAGGATCGCCTTGCCCACTCCGGTGTCGTGGGTGTGCGTCCGGCGCCCGACTTCGGTGAACATCCGCATCTGCTGCTGCGAGGGCACCTGGTCTGCATAGACGACCATGTCGCCATCGAGCACCGCGACATTCGCGCTTTCTCTCAGGTTCTGGACGAGGGTGCGCAGGTAGGGGCGGGCGATAGCGCCCAGCTGCTCGCCGGCCAGGTTCCCGAGGCGGATGAGGCCAGGGCCCAGGGCGTAGCCCCGGTCCGGGAGCTGGCGGACGGCACCGAGACCCACGAGGGTCTTGAGTAGGCGATGGATCGTGGGCATGGGCAGGTCGACGGCCGCGCCCAGTCCGCTGAGCGTGGTGTGGCCACCGGCGTCTGCGATGAGGTTCAGCAGGTCAAAGGCGCGCTCGACGGACTGGACGCCGCCCCTGGCGGGGCGGCTGGGTGATGTTTCGTCTGCGTTGCGCGACATGGTGCGAGGTCCCTCCTGGGGAGAAGTGGGCCGAGGTCCCGGTGAGCTGCACGGCGGGGCGGGGCTCAGCGTGCCTGTGAAACAGATTGTGAGATGAGTCTATCGGCTGGTCGATTTTTCGAATAGCAGAAGGAATTGATCGGCATGCGGAAACCCGTTGATCGACATACGAAAACCCGAACCTTGTGGAGAGGACCCCCATGGCTGCACCGAGCCCCGGATATTCGATCACACTGCGGGTGTCCGCACCTTCTTCCTGCGCCTCGGCAAAAGGCGCGAAGCAGTGGCAAAGGCGCCGCTGCGCTATCGCGACGACCATGCCGTTGTGCAGGTGCGACGGGCCCCGCATACTTCCGCTGTGGAGCATCGCCCTCGTCGCCGCCCGTTCGTCTCACGCTCATGTCTTTGTCAGCCGACGCCTGTAGCCTGAGGAGTGCAGCAGCTCGTTCACCAGCTGACACTTGAGCGCCCGGTCGGCGCCGGCCGCGGCGACGCCACGCAGATTGCGAGAGACCCGTGAACTCCACAGCACTGAGAGTCGCGATCGTCGGGGGAGGCCCCAGGGGCCTCTACGCCCTGGAAAGCCTGTCGGCAGCTGTGCGCGACCACCCGGCTGCCGGCCAGCGGCACCTCCATGTCGACATCTACGAACAGGACACCCCAGGCGCCGGGCGCATCTGGCGCACCGACCAGCCCAGCTGCTTCGTCCTCAACGTCACCTCAGCGATCGTCAGCGCCTGGCCGGCTTCCCGCGCCGCCGCCAGCAAGGCCCGCAAGTCCTTCTCCGCATGGGCTGAGGTTCATGCCCCCGAGCATCGCCTCGACCCGTTCCCGCCGCGCGCAGCCATCGGCGCCTACCTCGCGTGGGCATTCGAGACCGTCATCGCCGAGCTGCCCGAGTCGATGACCGTCACCGTCGTGCCTGCGCGGGTGCGCCGGCTGTGCCGCGCTGCCGAGGGCTGGCAGGTCCACGCCGAGCCCGAGGTACGGGAACCGTACGACGAAGTGCTGCTGTCCACCGGCCACGCCCGCCGCCACAGCCGACCACTGACCACCCGTGACGTCCACGATGAGACCCGCACGCTCAGCCACGACGACTACTCGACCGTCGCGCGCATCTCACCCGGCCAGCGGGTGCTCACCAGCGGGGCGGCGCTGACGTTCATCGACTTCGCGCTCATGGTCACTGAGAACCGCTGCGGGCACTTCGAACGCAACGTCGTCACCGGCGACCTCATCTACCGCGCCTGCGGAGCCGAGCCGGTGCTGCTGCCGACCTGCCTGTCCGGCCGCTTCTACAACGCCAAGCCGCCGAGCTTCTGCATCCCCGCCGAGGGCGGCCAGCAGCAGGCCGACCTTGACGAGCTCACCGGCCATCACGCCGCCGCACTCGCCGACGACGCGAGCCCGCGCGAGGTCGCGGCCGCGCTGCGTCACCTGGCAGCCGACATCCTCATCGGCCGGCCCGGTGCGTGGGAGGATCCTGCCGGCGCCGAGGCGGTCGCTGCCGTCGACGAGACCGCTGAGTCCGGCTGGGGTCCGGGTCTGGCGACCTCGGCGAAGGCCGCACTGGAGCGTTCGGTGCTCATTGCCCGCGGCCTGCAGGCTCCCGATGCCGAGTGTGCCCTCGGCCAGGCCTGGACGGGTCTGCTGCCCCGGATCCGTGAGGTGCTGTCCTTCCGCACCCACGACCCGGCCCAGTGGGAGGAGTTCCTGGCGCTGAGCGCGAAGCTCATGCGCTTTGCCGAGGGCCCGCCGCTGGTGAATGCCGAGAAGCTGCTCGCCCTCGTCCGCGCTGGGGTCATCGACCTGGAGATGATGAGCCCAGGACCAGGGGAGGAGGCCGCGCACATGTTCGGCCACCCGGACCTGCACGTGCTCGCCGTGCTCGCCCCGCCCGGCGCGGTGCACGCCCGCACCGAGGTCATCGACTCGCTCATCGCCGAGGGAATCGTCGCCAAACCGGCCGTCCAGCGCGGCATCCAGGTCACCGAATCGCTCCAGCTCGTCGGCGCCGACGGCCAGCCGGTGCCCGGGCTCTCGGCGATCGGCCGGGCGACAGAGGACTGGACGATCGGCAATGACTCCCTCAACCGGGCCACCCTGCCCGAACCCGAGGTGTGGGCCGCCCGGATCGCTGCCAGCCTGCGCTGAGGCGGTCATCGCCTCGGGAACGAGACGACCGCCTCCGGAACGAGACGACCGCCTCGGGAACGAGACGACCGCCTCGGGAACGAGACGACCGCCTCGGGAACGAGACGACCGCCTCGGGTCCGGGACTATCGCCTCGGGTCCGGGACCACTGCTGCGGCAGGGGATGCGCCAGCGCGGCCGCAGCGGCGGCCAGTAGGATGGAGCGGTGAACTTCTTCACCTTCATCCCCGTCGAACCGGGATGGCCGCTGTGGGTGATCATCGCGCTCATCACCGTCGACTTCGTCATCCGCGTCGTCGCGCTGGGTGCGATCCCCTACCGCCGCAAACCGTCGGTGGCCCTCGGCTGGCTGCTGGCGATCTTCCTCATCCCCTATATCGGGCTGCTGGCATTCTGGATGTTCGGATCCTCGAAGCTGCCGCGCAAGCGCCGGGAGATGCAGACGGAGATCAACTGGCTCATCAAGCATGAGACCGGCGGCCAGTCGATCCTCGGCCGCGACGACCACCTGCCCGAGCCGCTGTCGACGGCTGCGCAGCTGAACTACTCACTCGGCGCCCTGCCGATGGTCCACGGGAATGAGTTCACCCTCGAAGGCGACAACCACCAGTGCATGCTCGATATGGCCCGCGAGGTCGATCAGGCGCAGAAGTACGTGCACTTCGAGTTCTACATCGTCGCCATCGACGATGCCTCCCGGCCGCTGCTCGATGCGCTGCTGCGCGCTCACGCCCGGGGGGTGACGGTGCGCATCCTCATCGACCACGTCGGGTCGCTCGGCTACCCCGGGTATTCCGATCTCGTCAAGGAGCTCGACGCCTCGGGAGTGCCCTGGCGGCGCAGCCTGCCACTGCGGCCGTGGAAGGGCGAATACCAGCGCCCGGATCTGCGCAACCACCGCAAGATCCTCGTCATCGACGGTGAGATCGCCTACACCGGCAGCCAGAACGTCATCCACCGCTCGTACAACAAGCGCACGAACCTGCGCAAGGGCTTCGAGTGGAAGGACCTGTCAGTGCGCTGCGCAGGACCGATCGTCGCCGAGCTCAACGCCGTGTTCGCCTCCGACTGGTACTCCGAGACCGGGGTCATCCTGTTCGAGGAGTTCGACACCGAACTCGACCCGGTCCATGAGGGCGGGGCGATGGCGCAGGTGGTGCCCAGCGGGCCGGGCTTCGACCTGGAGAACAACCTGCGGCTGTTCAACCACCTCATCTACAACGCCAATGAGCAGATCGTCATCTGCTCGCCGTACTTCGTACCCGATGAGTCGCTCATGCACGCACTCGTCACCGAGGCCCACTCCGGGGTCGACGTGCGCATCTACGTCGGGGCCACGAGCG
The DNA here is from genome assembly GCF_025144725.1 of Brevibacterium sp. p3-SID960. Lineage (GTDB taxonomy): Bacteria > Actinomycetota > Actinomycetes > Actinomycetales > Brevibacteriaceae > Brevibacterium. The sequence goes on from NZ_JALXKS010000014.1 coordinate 59,426, forward strand.
ATCACTGGGTGACGCAGAAGGCCCAGGAGTCCTACTACGCCGACCTGCTCGATGCCGGAGTGCAGATCTTCCAGTACCACGAGCCGACCGTGCTGCACTCGAAGTTCCTCCTCATCGACGACGAGGTCACGATCATCGGTTCGTCGAACATGGACGCCAGATCCTTTGCGATGAATCTCGAGGTCTCGATGTTCATCGTCGACCGCGCCTTCACACAGGCGATGTACGACCTCGAGACTGCCGACTACCGGGCCAACAGCGTCAAGGTCGACCGGCAGGAGTGGATGGAGCGCTCGGCGGGACAAAGGTACCTGGAAAACGTCTGCCGGCTGACGAGCTCGCTGCTCTAAAGGGTGCGGGCAGGTTTTCGGGCTGACTGGTTTCGGGGCTGGCCGGTTCTGGGGCCTGTTGGTTCAGGGGCCTGCTGTACAGCAGCTGGCTGGAACCGGCTGTTGGGCTGGCGCTGCGGCCGGCTCTGAAGCTCGATCTCAGACCGTATGCGCATTCATTGCAACATCGAGACGTTTGAATGTGGTAGTCAACGACTATGAAACCGCCAATTCGTCGTCGTTGAGTGCTGCATCGACGAGCGCGGATATTGCACTGAACGCGGTCGGCGCCGCAGGGTCTGCTTCCGCGGGGCCCAGCCGCCTGGCTGGCCGCCACTGAACCAGCCCGGGCCGCACCCCGCACCGGGCAGCCCACCCCAAGCAGAAGCACCCCGGGCAAACGCACCCCGGGCAGCCCACCTCAAGCAACAGCAACCCGCGGGTAGCGCAAATGC
>NZ_JALXKS010000015.1 GCF_025144725.1 Brevibacterium sp. p3-SID960
CAGAACCGGCCTCGGCGCCCCCGTGGCGGCTCCGTCGGGGGGGGGGGGGGGGGGGGCCCCCCCCCCCCCCCCCCCCGCCGCTCCCTGTCCCACGACCCTCCCGGGAAGCCCGAAATGATCAGATATCTCATCCGTCGGTTCCTGTCAGCCGCTCTCGTCATGCTCGTCGTGACGTTCCTCATGTACGTGCTGATCGATCTCGCGATCGACCCGCTGGAAGATCTGCGGACCTCGACGTCACCGAACGCGGCCCAGCTGATGGAGAACCGCATCCGCAATCTCCAGCTCGACGTCCCCTCACCCATCCGCTACTTCTGGTGGCTCACCGGAGTCGGCGGCTGCCTCATCGGCCAGTGCGACCTCGGCTCATCCTGGCTGACCGGCCAGGCCGTGACGAGCATGCTGCAGGGCGCGATTCTGAACTCCGTCAAGCTCGTCTTCGTCGCCACCTTCGTCTCGATCATCCTCGGCGTCACTGTCGGCCTCGTCTCGGCCATCCGCCAGTACACCGGCTTCGACTACGCCATCACCTTCATCACCTTCCTGCTGTACTCGCTGCCCGTCTTCTGGGTGGCCGTGCTCCTCAAGCAGTACGGCGCGATCGAATTCAACAACTTCCTGCGCGACCCCGAGGTCAACTGGCTGGCGCTGGTCGTCATCTCGCTGATCGCAGGCGCCTTCTGGATGGGCGCGATGGGCGGCAGCGGACGGCGCCGCTACATCAACCTCGCCGCGGGCACGATCGTCACGTTCACGCTGCTTGCGTTCCTCTTCGGCTCCAACTGGCTGCTGCAGCCCGGCATCGGACTCATCGGCGTGACCGTGACGTCGCTTGCCGCTGCGGTGCTCGTGACCCACCTGTCGACCGGCCTGCACAACAAGCGCGCTTTCTACGCCGCCCTCACGACAGCCGTGCTCGGCGGAGTGTTCTACTACGCGATGCAGTGGTTCTTCTACTTCGTACCGGCGAACTGGTTCATCATCCTCGGCCTGTTCGTCGTCGCGATCCTCGTCGGCGTCGGTGTCGGCTTCGCCTTCGGCGGACCCGACAAGGGCGCTTCGGCCCGCACCGCAGCAATCGTCGCGATCATCGCCTCACTGCTCGTCTTCGTCGACCGCAATATGCAGGTGTGGTCGAACTACTCGAACCTGCCGCAGATCCGCGGCAGGCCGATCGCCACGATCGGTGCGTCCAGCCCTGGGCTGCAGGGCGACTTCTGGATCCAGACCGTCGACAGCTTCACACATTTGCTGCTGCCCTCGATCGCCCTCGTGCTCATCTCCTTCGCCACCTACACCCGCTACTCGCGCGGATCGATGCTCGAAGTGATGAACCAGGACTACATCCGCACCGCACGCGCCAAGGGCCTGACCGAGCGCACCGTCATCATGCGCCACGCACTGCGCAATGCGCTGCTGCCGTTGGCCTCAATCGTGCCGGTCGACATCATCACGCTCATCGGCGGTGCTGTGCTGACCGAGACGATCTTCGGCTGGGCCGGCATGGGCAGAATGTTCGTCGACTCGCTCGGCAAGGCCGATATCGATCCCGTGATGGCCTACATCCTCATCACCGGAATACTCGCAGTCGTGGCGAACATCGTCGCCGACTTCGTCTACGCCATCCTCGACCCAAGGATTCGGGTGAACGCATGACCACCTCACTTCCTGATCCCTCGAAGCACGAGGACACACACACCCTCGAAGGCGACAATGCCATCGAGGCCCAGGAGACCGCCGGCCTGTCGCAGGGCCAGATCGTCTGGCGCCGCTTCATCCGGCACAAAGGCGCGCTCAGCGGACTCGCCGTCGTGCTGCTCATCGCGATCCTGGCCTACTCGTCCGTTGGCTTCGGCCCGGTCCCGGGCTGGTGGAAGTTCAACCACTACAACACCAACGACGTCCTCAACGGCGGTACGCCGACCTGGCAGCTGTCGAACATCTTCTCCTTCGGAGAGCATCCGTTCGGACAGGACGACATCGGCCGCGACAACTTCGCCCGCGTCATGAAGGGCACCCAGATCTCGATCATGGTGATGCTCGTCATGGGTGCGATCTCGCTTGTCGTCGGTGTGGTCATCGGTTCGCTGGCCGGCTATTACCGCAAGCGCGTCGACGATGTGCTCATGCGTCTGACCGACCTGTTCATCACCCTGCCGGTCATCGTCGTCGGCGCTGTGCTCGGTGTGCTCGCCGGCAAGTACTCCTCGCCGCTGCTGCTGGCGATCTGCCTGGGTCTCATCCTGTGGCCGGGCCTGGCGCGTCTGGTCCGCGGTGACTTCCTGTCGCTGCGTGAACGCGAGTTCGTCGACTCGGCACGTGTGGCCGGGGCCAGCGACTTCCGCATCATCTTCAAGCACATGCTGCCCAATGCGATGGGTGTCATCATCGTCAACACGACGCTGCTCATGAGCCAGGCGATCGTGCTCGAAACCGCCCTGTCCTTCCTGGGCTTCGGCGTCAGCGCCCCGGACGTCTCCCTCGGCCAGCTCATCAACGAGTACCAGAGCTCCTTCTCCACCCGTCCTTGGCTGTTCTGGTGGCCGGGTCTGTTCATCATCATCATCGCGCTGTGCGTCAACTTCATCGGCGACGGCCTCCGCGATGCCTTCGACCCACGTCAGAAGCGCATCCCGTCGAAGAAGGAGATGCTCAAGGCGCAGATCCGCACGCCGGAGCGCACCGAAGAGGAGGCAGCAGCCGCTGTCACCACCGGTGCCGGCGCCACCGGCATGCCGTTCGCTGAAGGCACGCCAGCACAGGGACCGGACCATCCCGGGCCAGCAGGCACCGTCAACACCCATGACGACCCCGGTGAGACTGGGGACGAACACGACGGCAAGCCGCGGCGCTAGGAGGGCAGATATGACTGAGAACACCACGAACACCCCTGCCCAGCGGCGGCCGGGCGGCTCACACGCCGCCACCGGCGCTGGGCCCACCGCTGCGGACACGCAGAGCGCAGCCACCGCCTCGGGAACGGGGCGCGAACGCACCGGCGGCGAGCCGATCCTGTCCGTCACCGATCTGGGAGTGAACTTCTGGGTCGGCGGCGAATGGTTCACCGCCGCAGAGGGCCTGAACTACGAGCTCTACCCCGGTGAGGTGCTCGCCATCGTCGGCGAGTCCGGCTCAGGCAAATCGCAGTCCTCGATGTCGCTCATCGGACTGCTGCCTAAGAACGGACTGGCAACCGGCAGCGCCAAGCTCGACGGGCGTGAGCTCGTCGACATGCCGATGGCGCAGATGCAGCGCATCCGCGGCAAGGAGATCTCGGTGATCTTCCAGGAGCCGATGACCGCTCTCAACCCGGTCTACACCTGCGGCTTCCAGATCGTCGAGACTCTGCGCACTCATTTCGATATGGGGCCCTCGGCTGCCAAGGAACGGGCGCTCGAGCTCATGCGGCTCGTCGACATCCCCGAACCGGAGCGCCGGTTCGACTCCTTCCCGCACCAGCTCTCGGGTGGCCAGCGGCAGCGCATCATGATCGCCCAGGCTCTGGCCTGCGATCCGCGTCTGCTCATCGCCGATGAGCCGACGACCGCGCTCGATGTCACGGTGCAGGCGGAGATCCTCAAGCTCATGCGCGATCTGCGTGAGCGGATCGACTCCGGCATCATCCTCATCACGCACGACATGGGGGTCGTCGCCGATATGGCCGACCGCATCCTCGTGATGAAGAGCGGACGGGTCGTCGAAACCGGCACCGCCGATGAGATCTTCTACAACCCGCAGCACCCCTACACCAAGCAGCTGCTTGACTCGGTACCGCACCTGGGTGAGAAGGAAGAGCGTGTCTTCGGCGATTCCGTCGACGACGTCAAGGAGGCTGCCACGCCGGAGCTGGCCGATCGCAATTGGGTGCCGGCCGGCATCACGCTGGAATCGACTGAGACGATCGCGCACCCGGATGAGAGCTTCGATTCGACCGAAACGCCGGCGCTCAAGCTCACCGACGCTGCGATCGAGTACCCGAAGATCGGCCGCACGCCGGCCTTCCGGGCCGCCCACGACATCAACCTGTCAGTGGCTCCCGGCGAGGTCGTCGGCCTGGTCGGCGAATCAGGTTCGGGCAAGACGACGATCGGCCGTGCCGCACTCGGTCTGCTGCCGGTCGTCGAAGGCTCCCTGGAGATCAACGGCACCGACATCACGAACATGAGCAACCGGCAGCTGCGGCCCCTGCGCCGCGACGTCGGCATCGTGTTCCAGGACCCGGGGTCGTCGCTCAATCCGCGACTGCCGGTCGGCGAATCGATCGGTGAGCCGATCTTCCTGCACGAGAAGCTCAAGGGATCAGCGCTCAACAAGCGTGTGGAGGCACTGCTCGATTCGGTCGAGCTGCCGACCTCGATGCGCAACCGCTACCCGCATGAGCTCTCCGGCGGCCAGCGTCAGCGCATCGGCATCGCCCGTGCGCTGGCGCTGCAGCCCAAGCTGCTCATCGCCGATGAGCCGACCTCGGCTCTCGACGTCTCCGTACAGGCCAAGGTGCTGGAGCTGTTCCAGCAGCTGCAGCGTGAGCAGGGATTCGCCTGTCTGTTCATCTCCCACGACCTCGCCGTCGTCGAGATGCTGGCCCGCCGCGTGGCGGTCATGCGCCACGGCTACCTCGTCGAGGTCGGCAACTCCAGCGACATCGTCGCCGACCCGGTGCACCCGTATACGCAGCGCCTGCTCGCTGCCGTGCCGGTGCCCGATCCGAACGAGCAGCGCCGTCGCCGCGCAGCCCGCGATGCGATGATCTCCGCCACCCGCGAGGACTGAGCCGCACGCACCGCGCACGAAGCGGAGGGAGACCGGCACCGGTCTCCCTCCGCAGCACCCCGGCGCTCCAGGTGACCAGCGCCTCGGGCGCGGCGGGCGGGCGCACTGGGACCCTGCCACTCAGCGACCGGCGCGGCGACGGAGCAGGCAGGGCAACCGCGCTGCCCGCACACACAGACGACGCCGGGGCAAAGCTGCTGCTTCGCCCCGGCGCCGCGGGCTGTGAACCCTACCTTTGTGAGTATCCCTCGTGTGTCACCCCGCGAGGGAACGGGGGACCGTCAGATGAGAGACGACATTCTCATCACTTGTGGCCGTACTCCAGTTTGTAGTAGTCCAGCGCGTCGGGCACCGGCTGGAAGTACGAGGACCCGTCAACGTAGCCGCCGTTGAAGCCGCAGTCCTGTCCGGCAGGTCCGCCGGAGGTCATGCCCACGGCCTGGTTGCCGGCGGTGTAGGCGCCACCGGAGTCACCGCCAGCGGTGCAGACGGTCGACTCGCCGAGCCCGGAGACCTGGGCGATGTCGCGGCCCTGCGAATCGGAGTAGTTCACGGTGGCGTTGTAGCCGGTGACCTCACCGCAGGTGACACCGGAGGTCGCGCCGGTGCGGCACAGCTCGGTGCCGATCGGGGCCTGCCACGCGCCTTCTTCAGCGTTGGTGATGCCGTGGTCTGAGCCGTAGGTGTTGGCCTCGGTGCTGACCTCATTGCCGTCGCCCAGGACAACGTATCCGATGTCGCGGTCCGGCTGGCCGTCGTAGGACTTGAAGGCAGTCTCACCGTAGGAGCCGAAGTCCTGGCCCTCCACCGTGAAGCTGTCCTGATTCTCGATGCAGTGACCGGCCCACACCATGACGTGGTTGCCCTCACCGTCGGTGGCAGGGAATCCAGCCGAGCAGTAGCCGCCGCCCAGGCCGATCTTGTCGCCGCCCTTGGCAGTGGCGTGCAGCTCGTTGCGCTCACCCTTCTGGACGGTGACCGCGTCGCCGTATTCGGCGGCCTTGTCGAGCACGGCGGTGTCGGCCTTCGGGTCGGTGACGGTGACGACGACGGCGTCGTCAGCGATGCGCGGGGCGACGGAGACGACACCGGCGTCAGCGGTGGCGAGCTCCGCTAGCGCATCGGCGATGTCATTGAGCTTGCTCTCGCCGTTGGCGGCGTCGCGGACTTCGAAGCCGGCAGCTTCGGCGGCCTTGGCGGCCTGCGATCCGGCAGGGGCCTGCAGGACGAGCTTGTTCTCGTCGTTGAAGAACGCGCCGTCGTACGTGTTGCCGGCCTGCACGAGGTCGTAGTAGTCGTTGTTCTGCGTGAACTGCGCCTGCAGGTGGTCCGTCTGGGCTGCGACCGTGCGGCCCGAGGACTCGGCCATGATCTTCAGCTCCTTGTCGCTGAAGTCGGCCTCGACCTTCTTGACTGCCGGGGACTTCTGGATGGCCGTATCGGCCGCTCCTCCCGGTGCCGCGAGAGCCGGCATCGACGCTCCCATTCCTGCAAAGGCCAGCGAGCCGACGAGGGCCGCGTGGACGAACGTGCGTTTCACGAGTCTTCTCCTTGTGAGAGTCGTTCAGGTTGGTGCTCTCACTCTTCCGAGATCCCACCGGTGGCGATATTGCGCCTTGGTCAAAAGACGATGGACCAACGGCATAGCGTCCCGCTCCCGATGCGGCGGGCCAGGGATGCCCTCAGCCTCTTGTGACCGTGTGGTCAGACGGCATACAGGTTCGCCTACCCCGCTCCCAGGCGCCGGACAGCCGGCGTTCAGACTTCGCTAAGACATATGGCCACCTCACTCTCCGATCGTCGTAGGTGCGCGGCGGCGGCTGGCAGAAGTTTTTCTGCCGAAGGGATGTCAGGTGCGCTGTGGGCGCTGAGAAGCGCTGGGGCGAATCATGCGATTCGTCCCAGCATCCCGGGTCACCACGCCCGTGCCTTTGTGAGCAGCTGCCTCCGGTTCAGCCCTGCGGAGGCCCAGGGAGATCGATCCGCTGTGGTCGTAGCGCAGGTCGTAGTATTCCAGTGCATCCTGTACCGCTGTAAGCAGGAGGAGCCCCCATGTATCCGCCGTTGAAGCACCACCGGTTCGGCCAGCCGCCGGTGGTCATGCGGACTGCGTAACCGCCGGCGGAGTGGGCGCCGCCGGGAACACCGGGCGCGGTGTGCACCGGGGAGGCTGAGAGACCGGAGACCTGGGCGACCGCACGACCCTGGTCGGCGGTCGCCGCTGGGAAACCGGCTGAGCAGGCCGGCTGCTGGCTGGACGGCGAGTTCGCTGTGCTCATTGAAGAATGCGCCGCCGACGTCACTGGCCTTCTGCGAGAGCTGGTAGCGATTGCTGCTCTGCCCGGCCCGGTCTCCGACGCATTCGCGCTGTTCGCTGACCGTGCGGCCTGAGGTTTCGGCCATGACCTGCAGCGGTGCCGGTGCGTCAGCCGCACAGCGTGGGCGGGGGGGATCCGTGTGGTGGCCAGAATCGGCCTCAGGCACTCCTCTCGCCGCCGGCTTGTTCGGTCCATGAGCTACGACGAAAGTCGTATTGGCTCACGTCACAGCGGCAGGCATGATGGAGTCATGAAGAAATCACTCGGCCTGACGCTCGCGGCAGCTGTCATGCTGTCCTTTGGAACCGTTGCTCCTGCTGCGGCTGTGCAGGCAAAACCCGCCCCTGACTATCCCAGTATCTGCCTGGTGTGGAAAGTCGCCCAGCTCTGCTCGAATGTGAAGCCGCCCAAGGGCTGAGGCTTCCCAACCTTTGCGCCGCGCACTCGCTGCCTACGCAGCAGGTGCGCGGTCGTTTCAGTGTCCGATGCGGGCCTTGACGGTGTAGTACCATCAAGCAATGGCCGACGTACGGGAGAACAGGTCCTTGATTCGGCGAGTGAGTTCGCGCACCCAGCTCGGGCAGTACGGCGTCCCCATTCTCCTGACGCTCCTGCTTGTCGGCCTCGGGATCATGGATGCGACCCAGGTCGAGAGTGCTGATTTTCCGCTCATTCCGCTTACCTTGCTCGGCATCGGCATGGTTGCCATTCCCTTGTCGCCATGGGTCATGGTCGCAGCCGTCGCCTGCGCGGGCGCCTACCTCTTCATCACCAATACGACCTTTCTGGGTATCGCGAGCATGCTCCTGCCGGTCATCGTCGCCTACTTCGTCGCCCGCGGCTTCGTCAAGCCGGCATTCGCGCTCAGCGGCCTGTTCGTCATCTCCGCGATGGCACCAGGTCTTCACGGGTATGACGCCTCGATCATCGTATCCTCACTGGTCTTCTGGAGCGTCGTGTTTGCATTGGCGCTCGGTGCTGGAGGCGTCATCCGTTTTCTGCTTGCTCGCGAGGAAGCGGCTGTCGAACAGAACCGAAAGGCACTGGATGAGCTCAGCGATCAGCTTTCGCGCGATCTTCACGACTCTGTCGGTGGAGTGCTCACACGCGTATCCCTGCTCGCCCAGCAGGCTCGTGCGAGTGGCGGGGGCAAGGCAGCGGAGAATCTCGATCTCATCGTCGCCGAAACCCATGCCGCCAGCAGTGAAGTCCGGCTGCTGCTTCGCCGGCTCAGAGATGTCGACGACTTGATCCGCAGCGACGGAGGGGTAGAGTCGGGGTCCGACGTTCCGCGCTCGGCCAGGAAGGCGGCGACGGGCACACGCGCCAGCGACCCTGTTGTCGCGCACGGCCCGATGACGGTCCGGCAGCTGCTGCGATCCTATTCCGACCGGCTGCGCATCTACGGCTTCGCGGTCGAAAGCGCCGTCGAACCGCAGGCGGCCGAGGCCTTGGAGCAGTACATCCGGCTGCTCGGCAGACTGCTGGATGAGAGCATCCTCAACACCATCAAATACGCGTCACCTGATGAGCCCGTGCATGCGGTGTTCACGCGGTCCGAAACGCACGTCAAAGTCGTGCTGAGCAACACCGAATCTCCGGAGGGCAATCCCAACCCTGCCGACAGCTCAGGTCTGGGCTTGGCAAATCTCGCCCGCGATATCGAGGCCGCAGGGGGTATCCTGACTACTGGCCGGCTCACACCGCCGGTCGTCGAAGGCGCTGAGGCCCCGGGCTCGCAGTGGCAGCTCTGCGTCGAACTCCCCGCAGCACCAGCTGGGCAACCCACGCCCAACACGGAGGTAACGAGTGACAATCGTTGAACCCTACGACCGCATCAGGGTCATCATCACCGATGACGATGCCTTCACTCGAGACGCCATCGCCGAACTGCTCGGCAACGACGCCGCCATCAGCGTCGACTCCACATTCTCCGACGGAGCAGAGATGCTCGCCGCCGTCGAGCCACTCGGCCGCGAAGCCGTCAAGAGCATCGATGTCATCCTCTGCGACATCTCGATGCTCGAGGTCGGAGGCATCGAGGCGACCCGTCGCCTGCGCGCCGCCGGGGTGCGTGTGCCGATCATCCTGCTGACATCTTTCGACAGCGAAGAGAACCTCATCCAGGCACTTGCCGCAGGTGCCAACGGCTACCTCATCAAGACGGCCGATGTCGTGCAGATTCGCTCGGCGATCGACGCCGTGCTCAGCGGCACCGCCGTCATCTCACCGGACGCTGCAGGCTTCGGCGCCACCATCACCCACGAGCCAGCAGCCGCCGGCAGCCCGGCAGAGGAGATCGCCCGGCTCGGCCTGACCGATCGGGAGGAGGGCGTGCTCTACCTGCTCTGCCAGGGACTGTCGAACCACGAGATCGCCCGCAAGCTCGACATTCGCGAAGGCACTGTCAAAGTGCACGTCACCTCGATCATGCGCAAATTCAACGTCCGCTCGCGGCTTGAGCTCGTCGTCGAGGCATTCAACTCGAGAATCGTCTCACCCGAAGGCGTGCACTGAGCATCTTCGAGTGCAGGGCACTGCCTGCCGGGCCCCTATAATGGTGTGTTGGGTCAGAGCCCGTGAAAGGTGCGCGGAGACCTCACCCGCCTGTGCTCCCACCGGGGCGCGGGCCGCACACAATTCTTGAGGATGTTGATGACAGAACACACCGCACGCCGCCTCGATCGCCGCAATATCGCGATCGTCGCCCACGTCGACCACGGCAAGACGACCCTGGTCGATGCGATGCTCAAACAGACCGGAGCGTTCGGCGACCACGGCGAAGTGCAGGACCGCGTCATGGACTCCGGCGACCTCGAGCGCGAAAAGGGCATCACGATCCTGGCGAAGAACACCGCCGTGCGCTACGCAGGACCGTCCGCCGCCGACGGTCCGCTGACCATCAACGTCATCGACACCCCCGGCCACGCCGACTTCGGCGGTGAGGTCGAACGCGGCCTGTCCATGGTCGACGGTGTAGTGCTGCTCGTCGACGCCTCGGAAGGACCGCTGCCGCAGACCCGATTCGTGCTGCGCAAGGCGCTGGCGGCGAACCTGCCGGTCATCATCGTCATCAACAAGACAGACCGCGCCGATGCCCGCATCGCCGAAGTCGTCGACGAAGCCCAGGACCTCCTGCTCGGCCTGGCCAGCGACCTGGCAGAGGAGCAGCCCGACCTTGACGTCGATGCCGTGCTCGACGTGCCCGTCGTCTACGCCGCAGCCAAGGTCGCCCGCGCCTCTCTGCGCCGGCCCGCCGATGGCGATGTGCCCGACAACGACGACCTCGAACCGCTGTTCTCCACCATCCTGGAGCACATCCCGGCCCCGGCTTACAACGATGACGGAGTGCTCCAGGCACACGTCACCAACCTCGACGCCTCACCGTTCCTCGGCCGCCTGGCGCTGCTGCGCATCTACGGCGGCACCCTGAGGAAAGGCCAGCAGGTGGCCTGGGCTCGCGGCAGCGGAGACATCGGCCAGGCCAAGGTCACCGAGCTGCTCGAAACCAAGGGCCTCCAACGCGTCCCGGCAGAAGAAGCCTCAGCTGGCGACATCGTCGCCATCGCCGGCATCCCCGACATCATGATCGGCGACACCATCACCGATCTGGAGGATCCGCGCCCGATGCCGGCGATCGAGATCGACGAACCGGCGATCTCGATGACCATCGGCATCAACACCTCGCCGCTGGCCGGCCGCGAGAAGGGCACCAAGGTCACCGCCCGCATGGTCAAGGACCGTCTCGACTCCGAACTCGTCGGCAACGTCTCGCTGCGCGTGCTGCCCACCGAGCGCCCCGACACCTGGGAAGTCCAGGGCCGAGGCGAACTCGCCCTGGCCGTGCTCGTCGAGCAGATGCGCCGCGAGGGCTTCGAACTCACTGTCGGCAAGCCGCAGGTCGTGACCCAGGAGATCGACGGCGTCCTGCACGAACCGGTCGAGCAGATGACGATCGACGCACCCGAGGAATACCTCGGCGCGATCACCCAGCTCATGGCCTCCCGCAAGGGCCAGATGGAGTCGATCAGCAACCACGGCACCGGCTGGGTGCGCATGGAATTCCGGGTCCCGGCCCGCGGCCTCATCGGCTTCCGCACCCGGTTCCTCACCGAGACCCGCGGCACCGGCATCGCCAACTCCCTGTCAGCCGGCCTGATGCCGTGGGCAGGGGACATCGCCTTCCGCACGACCGGTTCGCTCGTCGCCGACCGGGCCGGTTCGGTCACCCCGTACGCGATGCTCAACCTGCAGGATCGCGGCAGCTTCTTCGTCGAGCCGACCTCTGAGGTCTACGAAGGTCAGGTCGTCGGTGAGAACTCTCGCAATGAGGACATGGACGTCAACGTCACGAAGGAGAAGAAGCTGACGAACATGCGCTCAGCTTCGGCGGACACCTTCGAGAACCTCACCCCGCCGCGGGCGCTGACCCTGGAGGAGAGCCTCGAGTTCGCCAACGACGACGAGTGCGTCGAAGTCACGCCCACGCATGTGCGCATCCGCAAGGTCGTACTCGACCAGAAGGAGCGTCACAAGATCTCGAGCCGCAAGAAGAACTGATCACTGCATGAGTGCCACCCAGACCCTTCCCGCAGCGCAGGCGCGCGTCCTCTTCGTCCACGCTCACCCCGATGACGAGTCGATCATGACCGGTGGGACGATGGCCGCACTTGCCGCCTCCGGTGCTCACGTCGCGCTCGTCACCGCCACCCGCGGTGAGGGCGGTGAGGTGATCGGCGAGCTGCAGGAACGACTGGAGGGCAACCGGGCCGAACTGGCAGCCCACCGGGAGCAGGAGCTCGCCCAGGCGCTTGAGATCCTCGGGGTCAACGACCATGCCTTCCTGGCCGACGGTGAGCGCGGGGGAGCAGACGAGCGCCTGCCTTCTCGCCGGTTCGAGGACTCCGGGATGGCCTGGGGCCCGGACGGGCACGCCGTGCCACCCGATGACATGGTGCCCGAGGCGCTGTGCGCCGCCCCGGTGAGCGAAGCAGCCGGATACCTTGTCAACGTCATCCGCCGGGTGCGTCCGCAGCTTGTCATCACCTACTCCAGCGGCGGCGGCTACGGCCACCCCGACCATGTGCGGATGCACGAGGCGACAGTCGCCGCCTGCCGGCGAGTGGAGGGCACCGCTGACGAGGTGGCCACACTGCTGTTCTTCGACACCCCCGCCGACGCCGCAGCCGACGCCTTCGACCCGCAGGCACCCGGCTTCGACCTCACCGGCTTCGCCTCGGCCGAATCGATCCCGACGATCGCCGCCGAAGCGCCGATCGCCGTCGCCCACGACGTCGACGCCGTCATCGGCGCAAAGAGCCTGGCGATGGCCGCTCACCGCACACAGATCACCGTGGCCGGGCAGTTCTTCGCCCTGTCCAACGGCATCGGTCAGAAGGTCATGGACGTCGAGTGCTACACCGACGCCGCCTATCCGGGCCCCGAACCGGCTCCCTACGCGCTGGTCGACAATGTCCTTGATGCCGTCACCGTCCCAGTCGAGACCCGCGCCTACCCGACTCCGGACGGCTCCGGCACTGACGATGCGACCGCCGCCACCGCCTCGGCAGCGCACGGAGCACCCGGTGCTGCGAGCACCGCCGGAACTGGAGCGGTGACAGCTGCCGGAGCCGGATCGGCGAGAGCTGGCACTGAGTCTCCGGGACGTCCGAAGACCGGTGCGGCAGCGATCATCCATGCGATCCTCGTCGGCCTGCTCATCGGCGTGCTCGGCTCCTTCCAGCACCTCAACGCGACCGCCTGGGAGCTCGGCGGCCAGCAGATCATCGCCCCGTGGGGCTTGGCGCTTGCGCTTGCGCTGAGCACGGCGGGCATGTGGCACATCGCCGGGCTGTACCGGTCGACATCGCTCATGGTGCTGTGCGCGGCGATCATCTGCATGGTGTCGTTCCTGTTCACACAGCAGGGTCTGCTGCCCGGCGCCGACCTCATCGTCGCAGCCTATCTGCGCTCGATCGTCTGGCTCGTCGCACCGATGGGCATCGCCGCCGTGCTCGCGTTCATGCTGCCCTCGCTCAAGGCTCCCAAGCGGTCGTGACACCGACGAAACGGTCGTGACACCGACTCAGCGGACGTGACACCGACGGCCGGGCCGGCAGCCGAGACCGAACTGTAGCAGGATTGTCACCCGGCAGCCGCAGGTCAGCGCAGCGCCACTGGCTATAGTTGCAACGAACGCCCACCCGCTCCGGGCTGCTGCCCGGCCGACATTCGCGAAGTGACTCCATGGCCTCTGACTCCACTTCGGCGCGCGGCCGCCGTACGACGATCATCGCCATCGTCGCCGCCGTCCTCGCCCTCGGCGCTGCTTACGTGGCAACGGCGTTCTTCGCCTCCAACGGCATGCCGCGTCACACGCAGGTCGCCGCGATCGACGTCGGCGGGATGTCCGAGACCGAGGCGAAGCGGACCCTCGACGAGCAGCTCGCACCGCGTGCCGAGGAGCCGATCGAGATCGCCGCAGAGGACAACACCGCGAAGATCGATCCGGCGGATGCCGGGATCGCGCTGGACACCCAGGCGACCGTCAATCGCGGCGCCGGCTTCACTCTCAACCCGGTGCGCATCTACCAGCGGCTGTTCGACGACAACGTCATCGATCCGGTCATCACCGTCGACGAGTCGAAGAAGTCCGTCATTGCGGAAGTCGGCTCGGAGATGTCGACCGAACCCGTCGACGCGACGCTGGACTACGACGAAGACGGCAAGCCGAAGGTCACCGACAGCAGCGACGGCACGGTTGTGACCGCCGATGCGATCCGGGAAGCGATCGAAACGGCATGGCTGCGCGAAGACGGACCGCTGACGGTGGCGGCGCAGGAGAGGGAAGCCGACATCACCACCGCCGAGGCCGAGCGGGCCCGCACGGAGATCGCCGAGCCGGCGATCAGCGATGATGTCACGGTCAGCGCCGACCCCGGTGACCATGAAGACGTGACGGGCGGGACGATCACGGTCTCGCCGGAGACCGTGTCGCAGACGCTGGAGTTCGAGACGAAGGACAGCGACCTGACACCGGTGTTCGACGACAAGCGGCTCAAGCGGCTGGCGCTGGCTGAGAGCCCGCAGGTTGGCCAGGAGATGAAGAACGCCAGCTACGAGATCGTCGACGGGAAACCGAAGGTGGTGCCGAGCGAGAAGGGCATCTCCGTCGACGAGAAGGAGTTCGCTGCCGCAGTGCTGCCGGCGCTGACCTCCGATGACCGCACCGCCGAGGTGACGCTGACCGAGACCGATCCGGAGTTCTCCACCGAGGAGGCCGAGAAGGCCGATGTCGACACCGTCATCTCCGAGTTCGCAACCCCGTACAACTCCGAGCCGAACCGCGACACCAACCTGCGGGTGGCCTCGAAGAAGGTCTCGGGCACTGTGCTGCTGCCTGGTGAGCAGTTCAGCCTCAACGAAACGCTGGGCAAGCGCACCGCAGCCAACGGCTACAAGCCGGCCGGTGTGATCTCCGAAGGTCAGATGAAGACCGACTTCGGCGGCGGTGTCTCCCAGGTGTCGACGACGCTGTTCAACGCGGCCTTCTTCGCCGGCCT
Source organism: Brevibacterium sp. p3-SID960 (assembly GCF_025144725.1). GTDB lineage: Bacteria > Actinomycetota > Actinomycetes > Actinomycetales > Brevibacteriaceae > Brevibacterium. The sequence continues at coordinate 14,651 of NZ_JALXKS010000015.1, forward strand.
CGACCTCGATGAGCATCGCGCGCACTCCCGGTACATCTCCCGCTACCCGGAGGGCCGGGAGACGACCCTGGACTGGACGTCGATCGATCTGAAGTTCACCAACAGCACCGACAAGCCGATGGTGCTCGACATGTATCTCAAGGACGGCGAAGTCCACGCCCGGGTCTTCGGCGTCAAGACCGTCGATGTCGAAGCCGATGCCTCCAGCCGGTTCGCATTCACCTCGCCGAGCACCGTGACCGAATCAGGTCCCTCCTGCTCACCGCAGTCACCGCGGGAAGGCTGGTCGATCACGATCTACCGCACGATCAAGGACCACTCGACCGGCAAGGTCGTGAAGAAGGACGACTTCACCACCGTCTACCGTCCGGTCAACCGCGTGCAGTGCAGGACGGGCGACTGAACGACCCCGAGCACAGCCGTGCCCGGCACCGGAATCACGGTGCCGGGCACGGGTATGCAGGAGCAGGTCAGTCTGCGAACGTGTAGCCGCTGGGATCCTCGCCCAAGTCGATGATCGCAGCGACCGGCCCGCCGCCGTCAGGACCCTGATGGGCAGCAGAGACAGAGACGAACACGGCCGGATCACCGGTCACTGCGGCGGTGACGCCGCCGACAGCGGCCTTGATCTGCCGGTGCCAGTGGACATCGGAGTCATCGAGCATCGCATTGCGGCGGCCGAGCACCGAGCCGTCCTGGCTGGCCTCGCACTTGAGGAACACATTCACGAGACGACCGCCGAGGTCGTCGCGGTGCGGCCGCTCCGGCAGGTCGAGACCGGCATCGGTGATCGCCTCCCAGATCCCGTCGGCATCGAGAGCATGATCCATCACCCCGTGGCCGATCCGGAACCGGCCCCCGATGCCGGGCGCATTGCCGACGACGACCACCTGCGCGCGGTCGAGCTCGACACCGGAGGAGCACGAAGCGACAGCGGAGTACTTCGATCGATCGCGCATGACGTCGTCATCGGTGACGTCGCTGACCTCGCCGAGCGCCTGGGCGATGCCGAGGGCGGTGGTGCCGTTGGAGACGTCCATCGACGTCAGCGTGTCCTCGGTGAAGACGTCGTGACCGCGGGAGCGGGCATCGCGGATCGTGTCGATCGTCAGCAGCGGGGTCTTCGTCTGCACATAGTGGACATCGGCGGTGTCGGTGATGCCGGCGCGCTCCATCGCCGCAGTCACGGCATCGGCGACCTTGTCGACCATGCCGGTGCGGCCGATCTCCTCGGGCAGGATCGGCTCGCTCATCGCGAACCCGACCGACAGCCGTTTGTCATCGACTCCCGGCGCGGCACCGCTGGCAGGGGTGTCCGCCGCCTCGGTGGTGGCGAAGATCGTAGCGTGCGGGCTGATGACGCCGTCGGTGCCGCCGGACCACACGATCGGGATCTCCTTGACCTGCTCCGGCGGGGCGCCCTTGTCGATGAGCGCCTCACGGAAGGCGCGGTCGGCGATGATGCGGGTGTAGTCGTTGACCCCTCCGTTGCCCTCGGTCTTGCCGATGATCGCGATGACGCGCGAGGCATCGAGGATACCGTCGTCGATGAGCTTCGACATCTCCGAAGCATCGGAGACGCTGTGCAGAGGGACTTTCCGGACTTCGATCGGCTGTGGCATGTGGCTGCTCCCAACAGAGTGTCGTTCCCACCCGGCGGGTGATGCCGGAGAGGCTGTCATCGACTGCGCACCGGCGCGCGGCGCCGTCACCGCAGTCCCTGAGTGCCACTCACTGTACTGATCGGAATATGGTGCAGAACACGTCAGATTGCGCCAAGCGGCACCGCATCCATTCGGCAGAAAGTGCTGTGTCAGCGCTGCGGCACGTGCACCTAGCGTGATGTGACACACAACACACCACGACGGCAGGCAGAGTCGCCGGCCGCCGCGCCCGAGGAGAGCCATGCCTGCCCCTGACCCAGAGATCACCCCGCGCTACCGGATCAACGAGATGCCGCCGCTGGGCGAGGCAGTGCTGCTGGGCATCCAGCATGTCCTCGTGATGATGGCGAGCAACGTCACGATCCCCGTCATCCTCGCCACCGCGATCGGCGCCACCACCGGTGAGACCGCCTTCCTCGTCCAGGTCGCGCTGCTCGTCGCCGGGCTCACGACGCTCATGCAGACGATCGGCATCGGCCCGGTCGGCTCTCGGCTGCCGATCGTGCAGGGCACGAGCTTCGGCTTCCTCGTCGTCGCGATCCCGCTCGCAGAGTCCTACGGCATCGCCGCCGTGTTCGGCGGGGCGATCTTCGCCGGTGTCGTGCAGGTGATCCTCGGGATGAGCCTGCGCTGGCTCAAAGCCCTGTTCCCACCGCTCGTCAGCGGCATCGTCGTCCTCGTCATCGGCATCGGACTGCTGCCCACCGGCATGGCACTCTACGCTGGCGGCAGCGGCTCACCGACCTTCGGTTCGTGGACAGACCTCGGCCTGGCCAGTCTGGTGCTCCTCGTCATGCTGCTGTTCTACCGCTTCGGCCGCGGGATCATCGGGGCGGCCTCAGTGCTCTTCGCCCTCATCGTCGGCTACCTGGCAGCGATTCCTCTGGGCCGGGTCGACTTCTCCGCCGTCGGCGACGCGGCCTGGTTCGCCATCCCGGTGCCGCTGAAGTTCGGTCTCGACTTCCCGGCTGCTGCCCTCATCGGCATGGGTGCGATGGCCATCGCCACCGCCGTGGAGACGATCGGGGACCTGTCGGCGATCACCAAGAGCGGTGCTGGACGAGACGTGACCGACAAGGAGCTCTCCGGCGGCGTGATGGCCGACGGCGTGGCGACCGCGTTCGCCTCACTGTTCTCCGCCCTGCCCAACACCTCGTTCGGCCAGAACGTCGGCCTCGTCGCCTTCACCGGCGTCATGAGCCGGCACGTCGTCTCGATCGGCGCCGGATTCCTCATCCTGCTCGGGCTGCTGCCGAAGTTCGCCGCCGCCATCGCCGTCATGCCCTCGGCTGTCATCGGAGGAGCAGCGGTCGTGATGTTCGGAATGCTCATCGGCGCTGGCATCAAACTGCTCGCCGAGACCGCCCTCGACCGCCACGACATGCTCGTCATCGCCGTGTCGATCGGTGTCGGACAGGGGTTTGCGGCCATTCCGGAATCGGTCGATCTGTTCCCGCACACCGCGAAGGTGCTGCTCACCTCGGGCATCGTACCGGCAGCGGCACTGGCGGTGCTCATGAACCTCACCCGCCCCACACCTGCCCGCGGCGGTCACCTCGACGTCGACGTGCCGATCACCGAGAAATCCGATCCGCTGTGGGACGAGGGCACTCGCAGGTCACCAGGCTGAGCGGACGGGCGCCACCCGGCTGATTAGAGGGCCGCCCGGCTGAGCGGACGGGCGCCACCCAGCTGAGCAGAGGGCCGCCCGGCTGAGCAGAGGGCCGCCCGCGTTCACCCTGCCTTGAGAGCGAACCAGTGGCGGTGATGCTCGCGAGCCCCGCGTGCCCGCATGAGTGCGACCGCGGCCTCATTCGATGCAGGCACATCGGCCAGCAGCGAGCGGATCCCCTGCTGGGATGCCGCGGCAGCCGCGGCCTGCACGAGTGCGGTGCCGACGCCGCGGCGCCGGGCAGACGGATGGACGATGAGATGGGACACCACCGCCCACCGGTGGGTGAGTGCGACCCGGATGGTGCCGATGAGAGTCGGCTGACCGGCAGACGGGGCGGCCGCATCCGGCTGCCTCGGCAGGGGACCGGTGATCGCTGAGAGGATGAACATCTGCTCAGCTGAGGTCATGAGAGCAGCGAAGGGTTCGTGGCGCTCCGAGCCCTTCGGGTGCCCCCATGCGTCATAGTGCAGGGCGTGCGGGGCATCCGAGCGCACGATCGACAGCCCAGCCGGGGCAGCGGCGGCGGGATCGGACAGCCCGGCAGCCGCCTCGGCGGTTGCAGCGGTGAGCGCGAGCTGAGGTTCGGACGGGGAGAAACCTGCATCCCGGAACAGGCCGGCGACCTCCCGGCACGGTGCGGCCAGCTCAGCCGCCTCAGCCTCCGAGTAGATCTGGACCATCGGCGACAGGCCGTGCTGGCCGTACCACTGGGAGACCATCTCGAGTGCCTCAGCAGTCTCGACGCCGGGCGGGTCGAGGGGCAGCGCGGCGTTCGCCGCCTCCCTCCCGACCCCGCCGGCAGCCCGCAGCAGCCAGCCGGACTGGACGAATGCCTCGGGACCGGCCGCATCGTCACCGGCGGCCTGCGCGGCATCGCGGTGCAGATTGTCGCGGTTGAGCCACGTGACCTCCGGCGGCAGCCAGGCGTGGGCGGCGACCCGGCGGACATCGGCAGCTGACACGACCTCATGCAGCCGCCCGGCACGCTGCGGGGCCGGGGGCACCTCGTGAGCGAGGATGATGTCCTCCCGCGGCACGCGGACCGGCCCGCGCTTCGTCTCGACGGTCACCGAGGCGTCGTCGACCGCGGTGACCTGACCGAGTGCATCGGAGGCGCCGGAGCCTGCGCGGAACCGCAGGACGACGCGCATGCCGGGACGGGGATCGAACATCTGTGACCTTTTCGACGGTGGTGTGCCAACCCTCCCAGCCTATAAGGGAGTACCCTGGAGAAAGGACTTTTCGCATCGAAGCTGACTCAAGGAGACTGACAGTGACGTATGTCATCGCACAACCGTGCGTCGATCTCAAGGACAAGGCGTGCATCGACGAATGCCCCGTCGACTGCATCTACGAAGGCGAACGGTCGCTCTACATCCACCCCGACGAATGCGTCGACTGCGGCGCCTGCGAACCCGTCTGCCCGGTCGAGGCGATCTACTACGAAGACGACGTCCCCGAGGAGTGGGCGGACTACTACACCGCCAATGTCGAGTTCTTCGACGAGATCGGCTCACCCGGCGGTGCTGCCAAGCTCGGCAACACCGGTCTCGACCATCCGATCATCAAGGCGCTGCCGCCGCAGAACCACGACGAGTAAGAATCCATGTACGGACTCCAGCTGCCGGATTACCCCTGGGACACCCTGACCCCGTACCGACAGCGTGCTGCCGCACATCCTGGTGGGGTGTGCGACCTGTCGATCGGCACGCCGGTCGACCCCACCCCCGAGGTGATCCGCCAGGCGCTGCGGGAGGCCGCCGACGCCCACGGCTATCCGACAACCGCCGGCACCGACGCGCTGCGCGAGGCGATCGCCTGGTGGTCTGCCCAGTGGCGCGGTGTGACCGTCGATCCCGCCACCGAGGTGCTGCCGACGGTCGGGTCGAAGGAGCTCGTCGCCTGGCTGCCGACGCTGCTCGGGCTGTCGGCTCGGGGAGCGTCTGGTCTGGAGCGGCCCGTGGCTGTCGCCTGCCCGTCGCAGGCCTACCCGACCTATGAGATGGGTGCCCGGCTGGCAGGCGTCGAGTGCGTCCGCCTCGATGCCGCTGACATCCTCGCCGGTGCCTCCTTGGAGGGGATCGGGCTGCTGTGGCTCAACTCGCCGGGCAACCCGACCGGCGAGGTGCTCGACACCGACACCCTTGCCGCCGTCGTCGCCCGCGCCCGCGAAGCCGGGGTCATCGTCGCCAGCGACGAATGCTACGCCCTGCTCAACTGGGCCGCCGACACCGCGGCGCCCTCGATCCTCGACCCGGCCGTCACCGGAGGGGAGCACACCGGGTTATTGGCGGTGTACTCGATGTCGAAGCAGTCGAACCTCGCCGGCTACCGGGCGGCATTCGTCACCGGCGATCCGAAGCTCATCCGCAACCTCACCAACTCCCGCAAGCATGCCGGGATGATCCTCCCTGCCCCGATCCAGGCGGCGATGATCGCAGGCCTGCGCGACACCGCCCATGTGCAGGAGCAGAAGGCCCGCTACGCCGCCCGGCGCACGGAGCTGCTGCCGGCAGCCGAGGCGTTCGGGCTGCGCATCGACCACTCGACAGCCGGGCTCTACCTGTGGGCCAGCCGCGATGAGGACTGCTGGGAGACCATCGCAGCGCTCGCCGACCTGGGCATCATCGCCGGGCCCGGCGCCTTCTACGGCGCCGCCGCCGGCCAGCATGTGCGCCTGGCGCTGACAGCGCCCGATGAGCGGATCCAGGCAGCCGCCGCACGCCTGCGCGAGGCCTGAGGCGCAGGCGGCCATCGGCTCCGGACAGGCGGCCACTGCCTCGGGGCTGGGCGCACCGCGCCGCCTGCCGCGCGGGGGAGCGAGGCAGGGTACCAAGCCCAGGTGACAGGCCACCCCGATTTACCCTTGGCCTACCAAAGCCGGTAGTCTCTGATGTGACTGTGAAACAACACTCAGGTCGCTGTGAGCACCCCACGCTCGAATCCCCGGCCGGAGATCAGACATTTCGAGGAGTACATATGGCAGAGGATGCAGTACTGCACATCGACGGCCAGGAGGTCTCCCTCCCTGAGGTGACTGCCACCGAAGGCACGGAAGCTGTGCGGATCGGCTCGTTGCTCAAGGACACCGGGAAGGTCACCTACGATCCCGGCTTCGCCAACACGGCCAACACCTCCTCGGCCATCACCTTCATCGACGGCGACGAGGGCATCCTGCGCTATCGCGGCTACCCGATCGAAGAGCTGACTGAGAAGTCGAACTTCATCGAGGTCTGCTACCTGCTCATCTACGGCGAGCTGCCCACTCAGGAGCAGTACGACGAATTCGACGCCCGTCTGCGTCGCCACACCCTCGTGCACGAGGACCTGCGCCGCTTCTTCACCGCCTTCCCCTACGACGCCCATCCGATGCCGATGGTGTCCTCGGCGATCTCGGCGCTGTCGACCTTCTACCAGGACAACCTCTCCGTCTTCGACGACGAGCAGATCGACCTGTCCACGATCCGCATGCTCGCCAAGATGCCGACGATCGCAGCGATGGCCCACCGCAAGTCCGAGGGCCTGCCGGTGGTCCACCCGGACAACTCGCTCAACCTCGTCGAGAACTTCCTGCGCGTGAACTTCGGCTACCCGTCCGAGCCGTACGAACTCGATCCGCTGGCAGTCAAGGCGATGGACCAGCTGTTCATCCTCCACGCCGACCACGAGCAGAACTGCTCGACCTCGACGGTGCGCCTGGTCGGTTCGGCACAGGCCAACATCTTCCAGTCGATCTCAGCCGGTGTCAACGCTCTGGCCGGCCCGCTGCACGGCGGTGCGAACTCCGCAGTGCTGGAGATGCTCGAGGAGATCCTCGCCTCAGATGACGGCGCGAAGTCGTACATGGAGCGGGTGAAGAACAAGGAGCAGGGCGTCCGCCTCATGGGCTTCGGCCACCGCGTGTACAAAAACTACGATCCGCGTGCAGCGATCATCAAGAAGACCGCCCACGAGATCCTCGAGCGCACCGGCGGCAACGACGAGATGCTCGAACTCGCCCTCAGGCTCGAGGAGATCGCACTGGCCGACGACTACTTCGTCGAGCGCAGCCTGTACCCGAACGTCGACTTCTACACCGGCCTCATCTACAAGGCCCTCGGCTTCCCGACCGACATGTTCACCGTGCTCTTCGCCGTCGGCCGTCTGCCGGGCTGGATCGCGCAGTGGCGTGAGATGATCAACGATCCCGAGACCCGCATCGGCCGCCCGCGCCAGATCTACATCGGCGAGCCGAAGCGCAGCTACACCGACATCAGCGAGCGCTGAGACGCGGTGCACTGACACCGGATACGCGAAAGGGGACAGACCATCTGGTCTGTCCCCTTTCCCGTGCCCGGCAGGTCAGTGTGCCGTGTCCGGCTGATCAGTGCAGGTCGGGGTTGAGTTCGATGCCCTGGGCGGTGCGGGCCCGGGCCTCGACGGCACCGGTCTCGGAGTTGCGGCGCAGCAGCACGTTGTCGCTGCCGGACAGCTCGGCGGCCTTGACGACCCTGCCGTCCTCCTCAGGCAGGACGACGCGGGTGCCGGCAGTGACGTAGAGGCCGGCTTCGACGATGCAGTTGTCGCCGAGTGAGATGCCCACGCCGGCATTGGCGCCGAGCAGCGTGCCCTCGCCGATCTCGATGCGGTGTGCGCCGCCGCCGGAGAGGGTGCCCATGATCGAGGCGCCGCCGCCGATGTCGGTTCCATTGCCGATGACGACGCCCTGGGAGATGCGCCCTTCGACCATCGCCTGGCCGAGGGTGCCGGCGTTGAAGTTGACGAAGCCCTCGTGCATGACGACGGTGCCCGGTGAGAGGTAGGCGCCCATCCGCACCCGGTCGGCATCAGCGATGCGCACACCCTCGGGTACGACGAAATCGGTCATGCGCGGGAACTTGTCGATGCCGTAGACCGAGAGCTGGCCGCGTGCTTTGAGCTTGGCGCGGGTGATCTCGAAGCCTTCGACAGCACACGGGCCGGCAGAGGTCCACACGACATTGCTGAGCTGGCCGAACAGGCCGTCGAGGTTGAGGTCATTGGGCTTGACGAGGCGGTGGGACAGGGCGTGCAGGCGCAGGTAGCCGTCTGCGGCGCTGTCCGGGGCGGCATCGAGGTCGATCGTGACGCTGACGAGCTCACCGCGGGTGCCGCGGGCCTCATCGGCGGCCGTGAGCGGGGTGAGGATGTCATCGTCGACAGCGTCGGCGGCGAGCTTGGCTGCCGAGGCCTCATCGCCGGTGAGGACGGGAGCGGGGTACCACACGCACAGGATCGTGTCGCCGTGGTACGTGGCGACACCCTTGGCTGAGACGAAACGTTGAGTCATGACACCAGCCTATCGGTCTGTGTGCCGGCGAGACACTAGGCTGGACGTGATCTGTGTCCGTCGAACGCCAGGAGTCTGCCGATGTTCACCTCAGGAATCTACAACCGCGGACCGCTGCGGCTGCGCCGCTCCCAGGTTCCAGAGAAGACCGCTGACGAACAGCTGCTCGAATGCCCGGATGAGGCCGCCTGGCAGCACGAGGACCCGTGGCGGGTGCTGCGCATCCAGTCGGAGTTCGTCGAGGGCTTCGGCGCGATGGCCGGGCTCAAATCGTGCTTCTCGGTCTTCGGCTCGGCCCGGGCTGCCGAGACCTCACCGGACTACGCGACCGCCCGGGATCTCGGCCGCCGCATCGCCGAGGCCGGCTACGGAGTCATCACCGGGGGAGGGCCGGGCATCATGGAAGCGGCCAACCGCGGGGCGCATGATGCCGGGGGACTCTCCGTGGGTCTGGGTATCGAGCTGCCCTTCGAACAGGGCATGAACGACTACGTCGACCTGGGTGTGAACTTCCGGTACTTCTTTGTGCGCAAGACGATGTTCCTCAAGTATTCGCAAGGCTACGTCGTGCTGCCCGGCGGGTTCGGCACGTTCGATGAGCTCTTCGAAGCGCTGACGCTGGCGCAGACGCACAAAGTGCGCAAATTCCCGATCGTGCTCATGGGCACCAGCTACTGGGGAGGTCTCGTCGACTGGCTGAAGTCCAAGCCGGTCGAATACGGCACCATCAGCCTCGACGACCCCGACCGGCTCAGCCTCACCGATGACCCGGACGAGGCCGTCTCGATCCTCACCTCCGTCTCCGAGGCCTGACAGAGCGTTCCAGCATGCCCGTCACAGTGCGCCGGTGGCCGACAGGGCTGTGAGACGATACCGCTATGTCGATCTACATCATCCTCGGTGTGTGCGCTGTCGTGTTCTTCGCCGTCGTCGCCATCTTCGGCGCCACCGGCGGCTTCAACAGCGCCATGGGACGCGACCAGGCCCAGGAGCCCCCGCGCGGACTTGGCAAGGGATGGTCGGCAGACGACATCAGCGCCGTGCGCTTCCAGCTCGCCGCCCGCGGCTACCGCACCGACGCCGTCGACCTGGTGCTCGAGCAGATGACCCAGCGGCTGCGCGAACAGGAGGCCGAGATCGCCCGCCTGCACGCCGAACGCGACCACCCGCACACCGGCCACCACCGCCTCGGCAACGGCTGCCCGGAGACCGTGGGCGACCCCCAGCTCGGTGACAGCGACCGGGGCATCGACACACCGCACGGCACGCTGGGCGACCCGCAGCCCTGATGGCAGCAGCGAAACCAGCAGCACCTCTGGCCGGGCCGATCGCCGTGCAGCCGACCACTCCGCGGATCGTCAGGCGGGCAGCGGACTGGCTGCTGGGCCTGCCGGTCTGGGCGCAGGCGCTCGTCGTCTACCTCGTCTCCCGGATCATCACCTTTGCGTTCCTCTCCCACGTGCTCGCAGAGCAGGGCAGCTCCCCGTGGACGAGCGGGGAGGCCACGACGCTGCGGGACTTCCTCAACTTCTGGGACGCCGGCTGGTACGAGCGCATCGCGACCGAAGGCTACCCCGAGGTGCTCCCGCGCGCAGAGACCGGGGATGTCAGCCAGAACGCGTGGGCGTTCTACCCGCTGCACCCCTGGATCGCCCGCGACGTCTCCGTGCTCACCGGGCTGGACTACCAGCTCGTCTCACCGCTGCTGTCGAACCTCTTCGCCGCAGCGGCTGCGATCGTCATCCTCGCGCTCTTCCGCCGCCATACGACCGCCGGGCGGGCGCTGGTGGGCCTGGCGGTCGTGCTCGTCTTCCCCGCCTCCCCGATTCTGAGCACCGGATACGCCGAGGCGCTCAACCTCCTGCTGCTCGCCTGCGCGCTCACTCTCGTCATCGATCGGGCCTACCTGTGGGCGATCCCGGTCGTCGTGGCGATGGACCTCTCTCGGCCGATCGGGGTGGCGTTCTCGTTCTTCATGCTCATCCACCTCATCAGCCGCTTCGCCCGCCGCAGCAGCGACCCCTACCCGGCAGGCGAGGCCATCCGCAGCTGGACGCTCGGGGTTCTGTCCTGCGTCGCTGCGCTGGCCCACCCCATCCACGCCTGGCTGCGCACCGGTGAGCCGCTGGCCTACCTTGAGACCGAGCACGCGTGGAGCGGTGGACACTCCCGATTCGTCATCCAGTGGTTCGACATGTCGCGCTGGCTGGCAGGCGACCTCATCGGACCCGTGCTGCTCGTGGCGCTCATCATCGGGTTCGCAGCTCTCATGGTCTCGGCTGCCGGCCGGCAGCTCGGCCGCGACCTGCAGCACTTCACTGTCGCCTATGCGGTCTACCTGTTCATCTTCTTCAACCCGCAGACGTCGACGTTCCGGCTGCTGCTCCCGCTGTTCCCGCTCGCCCTGGCGATGGCGTACTCCCGTTCGTGGGCGTACCGCGGACTGCTGCTCCTCGTGCTCATCGCCACCCAGTACCTGTGGATCAGCCAGCTGTGGCACTTCACCCCGCCATCGGACTGGCCGCCGTGATCAGCATGCAAGACAGGCGGATGCGTGCTTGACGCGCCCGTTACGTGATCCAGCTCAAATGGTGGATAATCAGAGATGCTGGAAATTTTCAACCGGAAGGACAGAGGTTCATGGCAGCACAGAAACCGCGCACTGGTGACGGCCCTCTTGAAGTGACCAAAGAAGGTCGCGGCATGGTTCTGCGTCTACCTGTCGAGGGCGGCGGGCGGCTGGTCATCGAGATCAGCCCGGAGGAAGCTGCGAACCTGTACGACACCCTCGCCGAGGCGCTGGGCAAGTAACGCAGTGCCGGTTCCGGTCCGCTGACTGGCAGCCGGAGAGCACCACCCCATCTGGGCGCCGGAGGCGCACACGCGCAACCGGCGCCCATACTCATGCCCGAAACAGAGAGGCACCGGACACGGACACGTATGAAATCGAAGCGAAGCGGCAGCTGGCCAAGGCGATCCTCGCCTCAGACGGCGCTGACCTGTCCGCTGCGCTCGATGATGCCGTGCACATGTCGATCCCCGACGCCGTCGAGCGCTGCAGCGGAAGGATCCGGATCTTCTGTTCGACCATTCTGAGCTCTGCGATGCTCTCATCCGTGCGTGGCTGGACCAGCTGCCTCCGCTTGAGCGGTTCGCCGCCGCAGTTGAGGTCAGCGGGCTGTACACCACGCGCATGGTGTGGCTGCCCCATGCTGAGGACCTCAGCGTCGAGCGCACCCTCCGGTTTGCCTCCGAGGCGGTGACCGAGGTGGGTGCGCGCATTGCAGGGGAGGGGATTCCGGCCGAAGGGCCGGAGACGCAGCGCAACCCTGATTCCGTCGTTCAGCCGTCCCGGCGACCGAACTCCTGCCCGAGCCTCACTGTCCCAGGCGCCGGAGCACGAGCAGGCCGGCATCGATGGGGATCATGAGCCGTTCGACGTCGGTGCGGGCTTCGATGTCGGAGAGCACGGTGCGCATCACCTGGGTGCGCGGGGCGCGGTTGGCCGGCTTGGCCACCGCATCGCCGAGCAGCGCCTGGTTGATGATGAGCAGTCCGTCGGCGCTGAGCCGTTCGATCGCCAGCGGCACGAGCCGTGGATAGGTCAGCGGCTCGGAGTCGAGGAACACGAGATCGTAGCCGCCGGGTGCGAGCCGGGCGAGGACGTCTTCGCCGCGGCCGTGGATCATGCGCACGCAGTGCGGGCGGATGCGAGCGGCACCGAGCAGCTCGCGGGCCACAGCCTGCCTGTCGGCGTCGACGTCGATGCTCGTGAGCACTCCGCCTGCGGGCATGCCGCGCATGATCGCCAGCGTGCCGGTCCCGGTTCCGGTGCCGACCTCCAGCGCGCTCGCCGGCTTCGCCAACTGGGTGAGCAGGCGCAGCAGGCCTGCGATGTTGACCGACAGCGGGGTGACCGCGTAATCAGCGGCGATGGTGCGGGCGGCGTCGAAGACGGCGTCGGCAGGGTTGTAGCGTTCGGCGTATTGCGCGTTGATCGCCCAGTCGCGGCTCATACGTTCCTTCCTGCTGACAGCGGATCGCGGACCGGCAGAAGACGTGGAAAGCACCGGCGATCCGTGCCCTCAGTGTAGCCCGGAGCAGCCGTGAGAGCCCTGAGCGCGCTGTTAGAATGAGGGCCATGTTCGGGATCAACGGCACGGAGATGCTCATCATCATCATCGTTGCCCTCCTCGTCATCGGCCCGCAGCGGTTGCCCGAATACGCCGAGCAGCTCAAGGAGTTCGTCAAGCTGCTCAAGCGCCGCGCCGACGAAGCCAAGGGCAGCCTGCGCCGTGACTTCGCCGAGGACCTGCCCGATGTCGACTGGAAGACCCTCGACCCGCGTCAGTACGATCCGCGTCGGATTGTGCGCGAGGCGCTGCAGGAGGAGTCCCAGGCACAGGCGTCTTCCGGTTCCCGGAGTTCCACAGGCAGCACGGCTGCCGGTTCCAGCTCAGACGACGCAGCGGCCGCGCAGCTGAGTCCCGTGCAGCGCTACCGCGCCCAGGTCGCTCTGCGAGACGCCGAGGCGGCCCCGCCCTTCGACCCGGAGGCCACCTGAGCCGGACCCGAGGCTGGAATCGGTCGGACAGGGGTCGATCAGGCAGGGGAGAGGCCGAGCGATCGGCCGGCGAGTCCGCGCGAGCGCGTCGCCAGCTGCTGAGCCACCGCCCGCAGTGCCGTTGAGGCTGGTGAGTCCGGGGCTGCCAATACGGCAGGAGTGCCTGCATCCCCGCCGGTGCGCACCGGCGGGTCGAGCGGGATCTGGCCGAGCAGCGGCACCTGACCACCGGTGATCTGGGTGAGGTTCTTCGCCACGGACTCTCCGCCTCCGGAGCCGAAGACGTCCATTCGGGTGCCGTCGGGCATCTCCATCCACGACATGTTCTCAATGACACCGGTGACCTGCTGTTGGGTCTGCGTCGAGACCGACCCGGCACGCTCAGCGACCTGTGCGGCTGCCTGCTGCGGGGTGGTGACGACGAGCAGTTCAGAGCGCGGCAACAGCTGGGCGACAGAGATCGCGATGTCGCCGGTGCCCGGCGGCAGATCGAGCAGCAGCACATCGAGATCGCCCCAGAACACGTCGGTGAGGAACTGCTGGAGAGCCCGGTGCAGCATCGGCCCGCGCCATACGACGGCCTGACCCGGCTGGACGAACATGCCGATCGAGATGACCTTCACCCCGTGGGCGACCTGCGGCAGGATCATCTCATCGACCTTCGTCGGCTTGCTGGAGAGCCCGAGCATGCCCGGAATCGAGAATCCGTAGATGTCGGCGTCGATGACCCCGACGCGCAGCCCTTCGGCAGCGAGTGCGACAGCGAGGTTGGCGGTGATCGAGGACTTCCCGACCCCGCCCTTGCCGGAGGCGACTGCATAGATGCGGGTGAGTGAGTTCGGCTTGTTGAACGGGATCTCGCGGTTGGCACCGGGCCCCTGCAGCTTCTCTCGCATCGCCTGCCGCTGCTCAGGGGTCATCGTGCCCAGGGTGACCGTCACGCCGGTGACGCCGTCGACCTGCGCAACTGCCGCCTCGGTGTCGCGTGTGATGGTGTCCTTGAGCGGGCAGCCGGCGATGGTCAGCAGCACGGTGACGGCGACATGCCCGTCATCGGCGACGGCGATGTCGTCGACCATGTCGAGTTCGACGATGCTGCGGCGGATCTCGGGATCGAGCACAGTGGCAAGGGCGGCGCGGACGGCATCGATGGTGGGGGCGGTCATATGCGCTCTGAGTGTCCTTCCAGCAGGCCGGAGATCGCGGGCGATTCCAGCGTACTCCATTCGCTGCCGCCTGCAGCTGTGCGATATCCGACTCTCTTCGGCGTCCCCGCCGTCATCCGGCACTGGCGCTGAGGAAGTGGCCCCGCTGCCTCGTGACCGGTGGCTGACAGCCCACAGCCGGCGACCCGGCACCGACGTGAGCCGGTGACTGGTCCATACTGGAGGTATGGCTTCCACACGACCGGTCACCCAGATCCCGCACGGCGAAGTGCTCGGCTCCTACCGCACGCATGAGGATGCGCAGAAGGCGGTCAGGTTCCTTGCTGAGAAGGACTTCGACGTCTCCTCACTGACGATCGTCGGCTCCAATCTCAAGATCGTCGAGCCGGTGACCGGGATGCTCACCTGGGCAGCCGCAGCCGGCCGTGGAGCGCTGTCCGGAGCCTGGATCGGCATGCTCTTCGGGCTGGTGTTCATGCTGCTCGGCGGCGGCACCGACGCGTCCCTGACCACCGGGGCGCTGCTGCCGGGCATCGTCATCGGCGTGGGCCTGGGCATGATCTGGGGGATTGCGATCAAGGCGATCAACCGCAAGCAGAGTGCCGTGATGTCCAGCCCGCAGGTGCTGGCGACGACCTACGACATCATCTGCCCGCCCGGCGTCGTGAACGAGGCGCAGGCGATCCTCGCCACCCGCTGAGACACGGAGCGGAACAGGACCGCAGGGGTTCGTCAGTCGAGTGCCTGCCAGGCAGCTGCGAGCTGCGGGCACACCCTGCGCAGCGGGGGAGGAGAAGCCGGCAGCGGCGCATCCTCGGCATAGTCGCCAGCGGAGATGACCGCATCGACGATCGCTGCCGAGAGCACATCCGCGGCCGCGATATTCAGCTGCGCGAGCACCATTGTGTCATCCGCCTCATCCGGCGCACCGGCTGACCGTGTCAGCGGTGCCGCACCCGTGGCCGCGGCGAAGACCGTATCGCCGTCGAAGAGCGTATGCGAGGGGTGGATCGCTCGCGCCAGCCCGGCATGAGCCGATTGCGCCAGCCGGTGCGCCTGGGCGGCATCGAGTCGGGCGTCGGTGACGACCGCGGCGATCGTCGTGTTCCGCGCCGGAGGCGGGCTGCCGGCAGTCTGCGCCGCCAGTGCTGCGAACCGCTCCCGCAGGGCGGCAGAGTCGTCTGCCGGGACGTCGATGCCGTAGCCGGCGAGCACCTCGGCGGCATGCAGCCGGCCAGTCGGTGCGATGACGGTGCCCATCGGATTGGCAACGGCGATCGCTGCCACCCGGTGGCCGGTATCGGTGTCGATGACAGCCGAACCGAGGCCGCCGCGCAGCAGCCCGCGACCGGTCCACGCACCGATGCCGCCGCCGACAGACCCGCGGACCACCGCCTCGGGCCCGGTGAGCCTGTTGGCATAGGCAGCCTGCCCGGTCTCGATCGTCGGCGGCAGGCAGGGTGCGCCGCCGCGGCCGAGGTCGAAGATCCCAGCCGCCGGCACGAGCGGGACCGTCACGCCGGCCAGGCCGGGAGCGGGGAACCCGCGCCCGTCAGCGGCGAGACCGGCCTGCACGCCGTGAGCGGCGGCCAGTCCATAGGCGCTGCCGCCGGTGAGCACGATGGCATCGCACCCGGCTGTCAGTGTGCCGGGAGCCAGCAGCTCGGTCTCGTGACTGGCCGGCCCTCCGCCGCGCACATCGACCCCGCCGGTCGTGCCCGGCGGCAGGATGAGCGCGGTCGTGCCGGTCAGAGCACCGGCAGCGGAGTCGATGCGGCCGGCGTGGCCGAGTCCGACGCTGTCGATCTCACAAACCCCTCCGCCGCGGCGCAGCACCGGCATGTTCAGCGGCCCTGCCGAACCCAGGCCTCGACTTCGGCGCGGGTGCGCGGGAAGCCAGCCGAGAGGTTCTCAACGCCGTCCTCGGTCACGAGCACGTCGTCTTCGATGCGCACACCGGTACCGCGGTACTCCTCGGGGATGAGTTGGTCCTCGGCCTTGAAATACAGGCCCGGCTCGATCGTGAAGACCATGCCCGGTTTGAGTTCGGCACCCAGGTACATCTCCGCGCGCGCCTGGGCGCAGTCATGCACATCGAGGCCGAGGTGGTGGCTGGTGCCGTGGACCATCCAGCGGCGGTGCTGCTGACCCTCAGGCGAGAGCGACTCCTCGGCACTGACCGGCAGCAGGCCCCACTCCTCGAGGCGGTGGGCGATGACGTTCATCGCCGCGTCGTGGACCTCGGCGAAGATGACCGGGCGCTGGGTGTGCTCGGCGGCCACAGCGAAGGCGGCGTCAGCGGCTTCGAGGACGGCGTCGTAGATCCTGCCCTGCACCTCGGAGAAGGTGCCGTTGATCGGCAGGGTGCGGGTGATGTCGGCGGTGTAGAGGGAGTCGGCCTCCGCACCGGCGTCGACGAGGATGAGATCACCGTCGCGGACCTCACCGGTGTTCTTGATCCAGTGCAGGGTGCAGGCATGGTTGCCGGCAGCGGCGATGGTGTCGTAGCCGACGCCGTTGCCGTCGGTGCGGGCAGCGGATTCGAAGGCCGTCTCGATGACGCGCTCGCCGCGGTGGTGGACGATCGCCTCCTTCAGCGAGGTGACGACGTTGTCGAAACCGGAGCGGGTGATGTCGACGGCGTGGCGGATCTGGCCGATCTCGTAGTCGTCCTTGATGAGGCGCAGCTCGGAGAGGAACTGGGCCATCTCGGAATCCCCTGCCTGCGAGATCTCCAGGTCGGCCTCGACCTCGGCGCGGGCGGCATCGACCTGCGCGTCGAGCGCCTCATCGGCACCGCGGACCAGGCGCAGCGACGTGGCGCCCAGGTCCCGGCAGATCGCCTCGGTCGCGTGGGTGATGTCAGCACACCGGATGCCGGTCTTGATCGCCATCGTCTCCAGGTCCTCGCGCGGGCCGACCCAGTATTCACCGTAGCGGGCATCGGAGAAGAACTCCTCGGTGTCGGCTCCGGCGCGCGGGCGGAAGTAGAAGGTCGACTCGTGGCCGTCATCGGTGGGCTCCATGACGAGGACCGAATCGGGTTCGAGGTCGGAGTGCAGGCCGGTGAGGTGGATGAACGCCGAGTGAGCGCGGAAGCGGTAGTCGGTGTCGTTCGAGCGGACCTTGAGGCCACCGGCGGGGATGACGAGGCGCTCGCCGGGGAACTGCTCAGACAGCGCGTGGCGGCGGGCACCGGTGTAGGCGGCCGAGGCGAAGGGCTCGACATCGTCCTCACTGGTGCGGTCCCAGCCGGAGGCGACGAATTCGCGGAAGGCCTTCGACTGGGGGCGGCGGGAACGGTTGTTCACTCGGTCTGACAGGGGCTGGGCAGGGGAGTCGGTGCCGGAGGGGGCACCGGATTCAGCGGCGGAGGGCCTGGTGGTCTGCGCGTTCGGGTCAGAATCCTGAGTCATCATGCGGCCATTCTAGCCGCCGCCCACCGGCAGGGGAGGAATCGTGGCGATCGTCCTATGATCGACTCATGATCATCGACCTGCACGCCCATTCGAACGTCTCAGACGGCACTCAGAGCCCACCAGAGCTCATGGCCGAGGCGGCGGCTTGCGGCGTCGACGTCATCGGCCTGACTGATCACGACACCACCGGCGGGTGGGCCGAGGCCGGCGAAGCGGTCACGCGGCTGGGCATCGGGCTGGTGCCGGGCATGGAGATCTCCTGCCGGTACGAGGGCATCAGCGTCCACCTGCTCAGCTACCTCCACGATCCCGGCAGTGCTGAACTGGCAGCCACCGTCGGGGCTGCGCGCAGCGACCGGGAGGATCGGGCGCGCGAGATCGTCGCCCGCCTGGCAGAGGACTTCCCGCTCAGTTGGGCTGATATCGAGGCCGTCTGCGAACCGGGAGCGACGATCGGCCGGCCGCACATCGCCGATGCGCTCGTGCACGCCGGAATCGTCACCGACCGCACCGCAGCCTTCGGCGAACTGCTCTCCACCCGGTCGAAGTACCACGTCACGCTGCCGACAGTCAGCCCGATCGATGCGATCCGCATGGTCCGCGAGGCCGGTGGAGTGTCGATCTACGCCCACCCCCGGGCGCGGATGCGCGGGCGGGTGGTGCCCGACGCCGGGATGCGCGAGATGATCGCCGCCGGCCTTGACGGGATCGAAGTCGACCACCGCGACAACCCGGTGGCCGAACGCGCCGAGCTGCGTCGCATCGCCGCATCCCACGACCTCATCGTCACCGGGTCCTCGGACTATCACGGTGCCGGCAAGCCGAATCTGCTGGCAGAGCACACGACGGCCCCGGAGATGCTTGCCCGCATTGTGCGTGCAGCCTCCGGGGCCAGTCCTGTCGGCGTCAGTATCTGAAAGTCAGCTCTGCCGGCTTCGGTATCTGAAGGTCAGCTCTGCGCAGCCGGCTGCTCGGCATTCGAGCGGCGGCGACGGCGGCGCCGCCGCGGGGCGGACTCACCTGAGCTCTGCTCCGGCTTCGAGGTGTTCGTGTTCGCACCGGTGTCACCGGTGTTCTCACCCGAGCGCCCGCCGCGGGTGCGGCGGCGCTGACGCCGCTCGCCCGTGCGGCCCTCCTGCCGGCTGCGGTCACCGGAACGGCTGCCATCACGGCCGCTGCGGCCACCGCCTCGGCGGCGGTCATGGCCCTCCTCGGCAGGCTTGGCACCGTTGATCCGGCCCTTCGTGCCCTTCGGGATGTTGAGGTCGGCGAAGAAGTGCGGGGACGTCGAATACGTCTCGACCGGCTCATCGAAGTCGAGGCCGAGCTGGCGGTTGATGAGCTTCCAGCGCGGCACATCGTCCCAGTCGACGAACGTCACCGCGATGCCGGACTCACCGGCGCGACCGGTGCGCCCGATCCGGTGGACGTAGGTCTTCTCGTCATCCGGGCACTGGTAGTTGATGACGTGGGTGACGTTCGAGATGTCGATGCCGCGGGCGGCGACATCGGTGGCGACCAGCACGTCGACGGTGCCGTCCCGGAAGGCCTTGAGGTAGCGTTCGCGCATCTGCTGGGGCAGATCGCCGTGCATCGGCTTGGCGTTCATGCCGCGGTCGCCGAGCTCCTCTGCCAGCCGGTCGGCGGTGCGCTTGGTGCGCGCAAAGATGATCGTGCGTCCCCGGCCTTCAGCCTGCAGCAGGCGAGCGACCATCTCGGTCTTGTCCATCGCATGGGCGCGGTAGATGTACTGGGTGGTGTTCTTCGCCGTCTGCGTCGTGTCATCCGGGTCCTGGGAGCGGATGTGGGTCGGCTGGATCATGTAGCGGCGGGCCATCGAGATGACCGCACCGGGCATCGTGGCCGAGAACAGCATCGTCTGCCGCTGCGCCGGCAGGTGCGAGATGATCTTCTCGACATCGGGCAGGAAACCGAGGTCGAGCATCTCGTCGGCCTCATCGAGCACGGCGGTGCGCACGCCGCCCAGGCGCAGGATGCGCCGGCCGACGAGGTCGAGGAGGCGTCCGGGGGTGCCGACGACCACCTCGGCGCCGGATTCGAGCGCCTTGATCTGGGGTTCGAAGTCCTTGCCGCCGTAGATGGTGACAACGGAGATGTTGCGTCGCGTCGACGCGGCCTCCAGGTCGCCGGCGACCTGCTGGGCGAGCTCCCGGGTCGGCACGACGACGAGCGCCTGCGGGATCCGGTCGGCCGGGGCGTCGTCCTCATCGGGGCCGACGACGCGCTCGAGCAGCGGAATCCCGAAGCCCAGCGTCTTGCCGGTTCCGGTCTTGGCCTGGCCGATGATGTCGGCGCCGGTCAGTGCGACCGGCAGGGTCATCGCCTGGATGGGGAAAGGGTGCACGATGCCCTTGTCGGCAAGCGCATCGGCGATCGGGGCTGACACACCGAGGTCAGCGAAAGTCTGTTCAGTTGTGGTCACGTTATTCTCCTCACAGTGCTCCTTCGAGGAGCACGCGTTTACGTCTGAGTGAGGCGGTAGGCTATGGGGCATGCCCCAATCCTCGTCAGCTGCCTCGACTCCGGTGACAACCCTTGCCGTCGTCGCCCACGGTCAGCTCACCGCATTCGAGCGGTCAGCCACCGATGCGCAGTACGCGCCCACCATGCAGGACAGAGTGGATCTTGCGACTGTCGCCGGACACTGTCTGGACAACTTCTCGCGTCTGGCCGCTCGCATCGGCGAGCTCGGCGAAGACACGACGGCGCAGATGCAGCATGTGCAGCAGGCCTACAGCGAACTGCGGGACCGCACCGCACCCCATGACTGGCACGAAAGCCTGATGAAGGGCTACGTGCTCGACGGGATCATGCACGACTTCTATCGCGCGGTGCTCACCGGCCTAGACGAGGAGAGCCGGCAGGTTGCCACCGCTGTCCTCGATGATACACGCCAGTCCGAGTATCTCCGCACCCGGCTGGCCGCAGCGATCGAGTCCGACCCCTCGCTGTCGTCTCGCCTGGCGCTGTGGGGACGCAAGCTGGTGGCCGATTCGATGGGCCGCGGCAGACGGCTCATCCGCCGCTACCACGCCGCTGAGACGCAGGAGGCGGAGGCGCAGATGGTGCAGCAGGCGATGACAGCCCACTCGAGGCGGATGAGCGCGCTCGGCCTGGTGGCCTGAACGCGCTCATCGACGGTGCCGGCATCTGCCGCCGGCGAGGCTGTCAGCTGACGTGCGGACTCAGGAGAGCCCGAAGCCGACTGGATGCTGCTGGGTGCTGCCGGTCTCGACATAGGCCAGAGCGGCTGCCGGGACGATCACCTTGCGACCCTTCTCGTCGGCGAGGACGAAGGTCGAACCCGAGGACAGCGCCTCGTCGACCTTCTGGGTGATCTCCTCGGCGGTGGCATCGGTATTGATGACGAGTTCGCGCGGGGCCTGGCGGACGCCGATCTTGACTTCCATACTCACTCCTTGTGATCCGGGTTCGGGTGGGGCAACCCTGGATAGTCTACGTCCCACGGACGCGCTTCGCCCGAACCGTCCGGCCCCGGTGGTGCAACCTCGTCGACGCGCGGCATCGACGTCAGCCCCCGGTAGGTCATGAAAGCCATGAGACGCGCACTCGAATGGGGATCGATCGACGCCGACTCGACCACCTGGCTGGCAGCCTTCTCAGCGATCCCGACGACGCCCTGCGCCAGCAGCAGCGCCTCATCGAGAGTCGCGTAGGTGTAGCGGGTGATGAGCTCGGCGATCTGACTGGCGATCCGGTGCCGGACCGCCTCGGCCCGGCGCACCGCCTCAGGCTCGTAGCTGTCGGCGTAGAAGAGCACGATGAACTCGTTGCGGTTCTCGCTGACGAACGTGAAGAAGGCGTTGAACGTGCTGTAGACGCGCTCCTCGTTGTCCTCCGTGGCCTGCAGCGCACTGCGGACGGAGGCGTCGAAACTGGCCGCCGCCGCATCGATGGCGGCCAGATACAGGTCCTTCTTGGAGGTGAAGTGCTGGTAGAGAACCGGCTTGGATACTCCAGCGGCCTCGGCTACATCGTCCATCGACGTCGTGTGGTAACCGGAGTCGGCGAACATGGCGGTCGCTACGCCGATGAGCTGTTGGCGGCGCTGTTCACGCGGCATGCGCTGTGTCGGAACCATGGCCATATCCTATCCGCGCAGCAGGTCGGGGCGTTCGGCATGCCCTCCGATCGATATAACAAGCGTTCGGCGGAGGAGGCGGCATAACAAGCGTTCGGTGGAGGAGGCGGCGGGGTCGGTGAGGACATTTCCGGTGCGGACCCGGCGATGTCCGTGGGCTGTGCTTCAATGAAGCCATGGTCGCAACGGAAGATGAGCTCAGACCGCACACCAGCAGGGAAGGCACCGGTTCCGCGCCTGATCTGGGCGACGTCATCGAGCGCTGCATCCGTGAGCTGCGCGACACACATTCTGGTTGCAACATCACAGTCATCGGAGCGCCGGGAACCGGGAAGACGACGCTTGTCTGCACGGTGTTCGAACAGCTCGCCGCGACACCGGGCATCGGTGCTGACGACATCCTCGTACTGACTCCAAACCGCGACCACGCCACCGCGCTGCGCGACCGCCTCGGGCCCGGCCGCAACGGAATCCGGTCGGCACCTGCCGCGCGCAGCATCCACTCATTCGCCTTCGGGCTCGTCAGCGCGCTCAGCGGAGCCACCGAGGGCCGGCAGATACGGTTCATCTCCGGGGCCGAACAGGACGCCTTCCTCGCCGACATGCTCGCTGGATACGAATCCGGGCTCATTCCCGCTCCCGCCTGGCCGGAGCACCTCAGCGCCGAGGTGCGGGCCACCCGAGGCTTCCGCGACCAGCTGCGCGAAGCCCTCAACGAAATCATGGCACGCACACTCGATGACAGCGACGTATTCGCAGCCGCCGCTGCCCACGGACGAGGGGAGTGGGAGGCGCTGGCCGTCATGATGCGAGAGTATCTGGAACTCAACTCGTTCCCCGGTTTCAGCGGCGTCGACACCGCCAGTGTACTCACCGAAGCGACGAGCATCCTCATCGACCAGAACGATCGCGGGGTACGGGCCGGCCGCCACTGGGACTTCTCGGTGCCCGACCGCCCTGCCAGCGAGCAGCCGGGCCAGCCGGTACCGCGCTATGTGCTCGTCGACGCCGCCCAGGACCTGCCCGATGGTGCGCTGTCGGTCCTGCAGTGCTTGGTCGCCCTCGGCTGCCGGATCCTGCTGACCGCCTCACCAGACACGACGACCCAGGCGTTCCGCGGGGCGACCGGCCTGCTGCTGCGCCACGCCGCACGCGAGGACGCCACCGGCGGGCCGCTCGCCGGGCCTGGCGGCAGCCGCGTGCTCACCCTCGACCCACTCGACCCGTCGTGCCGCGGCGCCGGAGCGCTGGCGCAGCTGTGGCACAGCTTTGCTTCAGCGATGTCGGCCGAACAGGCGTACGGCCACCTGCCGATTCCCGACCGCAGTGCCGAGGCAGTCGCAGAACCCGGTGAGGCGGGTGCAAGTGAACCGGCGGAATTCGCGGTGTTCCCCAGCGCCGCCGAACGCACCCGCGGGATCGCCCGGACGCTTCGGCGCTGGCATCATGACACGGGCCTGGACTGGTCGGACTGTGCGGTGCTGTGCCGCACCGCGGGCACCGCCGCGGCGCTGCGCCAGGAGCTCGAGCACCTGGGAATCCCGGTCGCCGGCAGCAGCATATCCCTGGCCGCCGACCCAGCAACCGCCCCGCTGCTGCGGCTGCTCGGCCTCAACCGCGATGACGACACCGCTGTCGAGGCCGTCGCCCGTGAGCTGCTCACCGGGGTCTATGGTGGCGTCGATGCGCTGGCTGTGCGCGGCCTCGAACGCGAGCTCGCCGTCCTCACCGGCAGTGCGGACGACACGCTGCTGACCGCCTTGCGCACCTATCCTGCCGAGCAGCTGCCCGGGGAGCTGGCGATGGTCCACCGGCTGCTGGGCACTGCCGCCGAGGTGCGCGGCACCGATCCGCACACGGCACTGTGGCAGCTGTGGGAGACCTC
This sequence comes from Brevibacterium sp. p3-SID960, assembly GCF_025144725.1. Lineage (GTDB taxonomy): Bacteria > Actinomycetota > Actinomycetes > Actinomycetales > Brevibacteriaceae > Brevibacterium. The sequence continues at coordinate 38,455 of NZ_JALXKS010000015.1, forward strand.
CGGTGCGGCGCGGCGCTGGGAGCCGGTCGCGGCATCCCAGCCGACGCACCCGCTCAACGACCGTCTCGATGCCGTCATCCGGCTCATGACGCTGGCCGAACGCTACAGCGGCCGCGACGCAATGCCCGCCCACAGCTTCGCGCTCAAGGTCCTCGACCAGGATTTCGCGCAGGACTCCCTGGCCCGCCAGCATCACGGTGACATGGTCGTCGTCGACTCACCGGCCGCTGTCGCCCACCTCGACTTCACCGCCGTCATCGTCGCCGATGTCAACGACGGCCAATGGCCGAACCCCAAGATCCGCGGCTCGATCTTCGACACCGCCGACCTCTGCGACGCACTCGACAAGCGCCTGCCGACGGCGGGCCCTGAGGCCGACAGCTCCGCTGCCCAGGCGGCCCGCTTCGCGCAGCAACGCCGCGGGGTCATCCGCGATGAGGCCCGGCTGCTGCTCGCCGCGCTGTCCCGGGCCCGCACCCACCTGGTCGTCACCGCTCTCGATGACGGCGAGTCGAGTCCCAGCGGCTTCTTCACCCTGCTGCGCCCCGACCCGGATGCGGAGGCAGACCGCGCCGATACGGCGGCAGGCGCTGATGCTTCCCGCGCCGGTCGTGCTGCTGAGCCTGCCGCCGGCCAGCTGAGCATTCGGTCCATCGCAGCACACGCCCGGCACCGTTTCGAAGCCGCTCGCACCGCCGAGGAACAGCAACAGTGGGCGCAGCTGCTCGCCGCGCTCACACGCGCTCATGTGAGCGAAGCCGACTCGGCGACATGGCAGCGTTGGTACGAACGCAGCTCACAGGATCCGGTTCGGGCAGCAGATGAGATCGTCACCCTCAGCCCGTCGACGATGGAGACCTTCGCGACGTGCCCGCTGAAATGGTTCCTCTCCCGGCACGCCGGGGACGCGGCGGCCACGCAGGCGCAGACGACCGGCACGCTCATCCATGAGCTGGCCGAGGAGTTCCCCGATGGGGACCTGCTGAGCATGCAGCAGGCGTTCGAAGAGAAGTTCGCCCGGCTCGAATTCGACGCCGCGTGGGAACGCGAACGCGAATACGAGACGATCGCAGGCATGGTCGACAACCTCAGCACCTACCTGCGCGCCCGCGGCAGCGAAGGCACCCTTCTCGGAGTCGAGGCCAGCGTCACTGCCGTTGAGCACGACCCCGAGCAGGGCGGCCCGTGGCAGATCCGCGGCCGTATCGACCGCATCGAGCAGCTCGCCGACGGACGCGGCCTGTACATCATCGACTTCAAGACCGGCAAGAACCCGACACCACGCAAGGAGATGCCCGAGCACCCGCAGCTCGGCACCTATCAGGCAGCACTCGCTCACCCGAGCGGGACGGTCGAACTGACCGACGGCAGCCAGGCGCACGGCGCGCCAGCCGGAGCGGAACTGGTGTTCCTGCGCAACAAGAAGCCCACGATCCGCGAGCAGCCTGCCCTGCAGACTGACGAGGACGGCCCTGACGGACACACCTGGGCTGGCCGGATGGTCGTCGAGACCGCCCGTCAGATGCGTTCGGCGTACTTCCCAGCCACCCCGTCGCCGGACGCCTGCCGATACTGCCCGGTGCGCAGTTCATGCCCGGCCGTGATGGACAGCGACAACGAGGAGGCACGCGCATGAGCGCGCAGTACAGCGCCGCCGCGCTCGCCGAGATCGTCGGAGTGCACCCCCCGACCGATGAGCAGGCGGCGATCATCGAAGCCGAGCTCGAACCGACCGTCATCATTGCCGGTGCGGGTTCAGGGAAGACGGAGACGCTCGCGCTTCGCGTGCTGTGGCTCATCGCCAACGGCTACGCCGACCCGCAGCGCATCCTCGGACTGACATTCACGCGCAAAGCCGTCGGTGAGCTGACTGAGCGGATCTGGGCGTTCGTGCGCACCTTTCGCCGTGTCCGTCCTGCCGCCAGCGGCACCGGAGGCGGGCAACGTGGCAGGCTTGCTGATCTCGAGATGCCGACGATCTCGACCTACAACTCCTATGCCGCCTCGCTCGTGAGCGACTACGGCCTGGCGATCGGCATCGAATCCGACTCCTCAGTCCTTGATGCAGCCGGGTCAATCCAGCTGGCCGAGCAGATCATCCTCGCCGCAGAGCCGCACGAGATCCCCGCCGACGTCGCGCGGACTGCTCTCATCGGGCGCGTCCGCGAGATGGCCGGGCAGATCAACGAGCACCTGCAGACCCCGCAGAGAGTCCTTGACTACCTTGACGACTGCATCGACCACCTTCTCGGCGAAGCCGGTCTGACGTGGTACGCCACGAAGATCCGGCGGGGACGATCTCTGCGGAAGGAGGAGAAGGACGGCGTCATCGCCGAGCTGCGGGCACTGGCCGACGAGGCTGGTGTCGGCCGAGCTGGGAAGGGCCACACAGACCGCAGGGCGCGCGATGAACTGGCGGAGAGGATCATCGAGCTGTGCGGCACGACCGCGCTGGAGAAGCTGCTGGACAAGCGGAAGATCACCGTGCTGGCTGAACGGTTCCTGGCAGCCAAGCGGCAGAGCTCGGCTATGGAGTTCTCCGACCAGGTGAAATACGCCTACGACATCATGAGCCGACCCGACGGACGGATCCTGTCGGTCGAGCGAAGCAGATGGGACGCCATCATGCTCGACGAATACCAGGACACCTCGGACTCGCAGTTCCAGCTGCTGCAGCGCCTGTTCAACGGCAAGAACGTCATGGCAGTCGGTGACCCCCGGCAGTCGATCTACGCCTGGCGCGGCGCCTCAGCCCGCAATATCAGCGATTTCCCAAAACAGTTCCAGCGCCAGCTGCCGACAACCGGCCCGGGCGAGCAGCCGAGAGTCGCCGACGCGCACGTCCGGACGCTGAGCATCGGCTGGCGCAACGACAAGAGCATCCTCGCCGTAGCCAACCGGATCTCCGAGGACCTGCCGGAATACGACGCAAAGGACGTGCTGCGGCCCCGGCCCGGCGCCGGCGACGGTCGGGCACTCGTGGTCTCCACCATCGGAGAGATCGACCAGGTGTACGGCACCGACCTCATGGCAGAACTCGTCGACTTCATGCACTCCGCCACCGAGACCTGGCACGCCAGCGGCAGGACTGACCCACCCCAGCGCGCAGTGCTGTGCCGCAAACGCTCGTTCCTGACCGAAACGGCCACCGCACTTGAGAATGCCGGCTTCGAGGTGCACGTCGCCGGTGCTGACGGACTGCTCGAAGACACCTACGTCGCTGATATACACGCAGCCCTGCACACGGTGACCGACCCGAACGCCGGCACCGAGCTCATGCGTCTCATCAGCGGTCGCAGCTGTTCTCTCGGTGCTGCCGACATCGCCGCACTGCACCGGTTCGCTAAGGCCCGCAATGACCGCGCCCAGCAGGTTTTCGAGGCCAGCCAGAGCGCAGCCGGTGCCGAGACCGGCAGCGCTGAGACCGGTGATTCCGTCGCAGGCGGCGCGGGGGTTGTCACCGTTGGGATCATCGAAGCTGTTGACGACCTCATCGCTGTCGCCTCTTTCCTCGACGGATCTGACAGACCCCAGCGCTCACCGGTCGTCGCTGACTGGCGCAGATCAAAGCTCAGCGAGACCGCCACGCGCCGGCTCATCCGCCTGGCTGAGAGCCTGCGTCGCCTCAGGCGCCTGGCTGTCACCGTGCCCGGCCTCGTGCGAGCAGCGATCGTCGAACTCGACATCGACACAGAGGTCGCATCGCTGCCCGAAGCTGCCCGGGCCAACCATGAGAAGTCCGTCGATGCGTTCATCTCACTGACAGGTGACTTCGTGTCGCAGAATCCGGTGGGATCACTCGATGACTTCCTCACCTGGCTTGCCGTGATGGACGCCGAACAGTCACTGAGCATTCCCGAGGAGCCGGCGGCCGAGGGTGCCATCACCATCATGACCGTTCACGGGTCGAAGGGGCTGGGGTTCGACATCGTCGCCATTCCGCACCTGACAGTAGGAGACATGCCCACCACACTGCGCAGCCACCAGGCGTGGCTCACCGGCGGAATGCTGCCGTATGCGCTGCGCGGCGACCGGCACCACATTCCACGCTTCGACCTCACCGACACCCGATTCGCCACCGAAGACGACATCGAGACGTACCGGGATACGGAGCTGAAGGACCAGCTCAACCTGCACCACGCCATCGAGGAACGCCGGATCGGCTATGTCGCAGTGACACGGGCGAAACAACAGCTGTGGCTCGGCGGCAGCCTTTTCACCACCCGACAGAAGGAGAACGAGTTCTCACCATTCCTACACGAGGCCGCCGAGGTCCTCGACCTCGACCCCGACGAGGTCCTCAACCCCGGAGACGACGACACCGAACGGCCCGAGGGCGAGGCGATCTCCGTCGAGTGGCCGAAACGAACCGACCCCGCAGAAGCCGCGAGACGAGCGGAGCTGACCGGGGTGTTCGCCTCCGCCCTGCGAGCGAAGCCCGAGCTTCAGCAGCTGGCTGATGCACAACCGGACATGCACGACGGTGCAGCTGCCGAGATCGCCGCACTTGCTCAGATGGCGCTGGCACTGCAGGCGGAGCGGGCCCAGCAGGCAGAGGAGTCCCCCCTGCCGAGCCGACTTTCTGCCACCGGGCTCGTTCAGCTGGCAGAGGATCCGCGGCGCTACCGCCGCGAACTCAGGCGCCCCATGCCGCAGGGCCCATCTCACGCCGCTGGGCTCGGCACCGCCTTCCACGCCTGGGTGGAGAACTTCTACGGACAGGCGGCACTGAGCGACCTCGACGACGATCCGAACACCGTGACTCTGCCGGCATACCTGCACGAGCAGCTCGACGAGCTGTGCAGGCGGTTCGAGCGCTCACGTTTTGCAGCACTGGAGCCGGCGGCGGTGGAACAGTCCTTCGAACTCACCCTCACCGGCGCTGACGGTCACACGGTGACGGTGCCGGGCAAGATCGATGCGATCTTCGCCATCGACGGCGGATACTACGTCGTCGACTGGAAGACCGGCAGGTCCCCGCGCAGTGAGGACGAGCTGGCAGACCGGGCGATTCAGTTGGCCATCTATCGGATGGCTGTGCAGAAGATGCCGGCGTTCGCCGCTGCGGAGCGCATCGAGTGCGGATTCTACTTCCTCGGTGATGATCAGGAGATTACGGTCCCGCACATCATGAGCGCATCCGAACTCGTCGCCCGCCTCGGGCTCTGACGCGCTCAGGACTTCTCGGGACGTTCGTCGGGCGTCTGCAGCTGCTCGTCGACATCCATGATGCGCTCCGTCGGCACATCAGCTGAGATGCCCTCATCAAACGGCGCGGGGGCAGCTGCCGGACGGAACGTTTCCGGGCCGCTGCTGCGCTGCACCTGCGGTTCGACTCGCGGCTGGCGATCAGGTGCGGGCACTCCAGGCGAGGCCGTGCCGGGCTCATCGTCTGCAGGAGTGTCCTCTGCAGGAGTGTCCGCTGCTGGCCCTGGCACAGGGGCGCTACCATCGTGGGTGGCTGAGTCATCTGCCAAGGCCTCGTGGCGATCGGTGAACTCGTACGGCTGGGCATGCCGCGGCTGCTCGGCATCAGCTGTCGCCACCTCGGCAAGCGAATTCAGCAGGGCCACCGCATCGGACTTCGCGGTTTCATCTTCGGTGTCGACTGCCAGCAGCAGCCAGTCGAGGACTGCCAGTTCGGCCAGCAGCTCGGCACGCGCCTGCAGACCGGCATCCTTGATGTCACGCTGCTGGCGGTAGCGGTCGAGGAAGTGCTCGTAGTGAGATCCCTCCACAAACGTCGACACCGCCGCTACGTCGGCTGCCGGGTCGCCGACTCGGAAGCGGAAGAAATCACTGACACTGGTGATGCGCTCATCTTCGACGCGGATCGCCTCCGGAGCCAGCGCTGCGTGGATCGGGCAGGGCAGGAACCGCCATGTCGAGACGTTCTCCAGGGCGTCCTCCCAGCGCTGCAGCAGCACCGCAGGCACAAGCCCGGTGTCCGCCGCGCGATCGAGATCAGCCAGCAGCTGTTCGCGCAACTCGGCTGAATCGTGGACGACGAGCCCGGCATCTGCGACCGCACCGGTGTCGCTGTTGTGCAGATCGGCGAGGAAGTCGGCCAGGGCGCTGACCAGCTGCTGCGAGTCTGCGAAGGCCTCCAGCGTTGCAGGGGTGCCGGCCAGAGGGTCGGAGACCTGCACTTCGTAGGTCCGGTCGTCCTCGGTCAGCTCATCCGGGGCCCGAACGGTCGCGAGGATCTGCGGGAACCCGATCTGCGTCTCGGGCAGCAGGCTGCGCAGCACAGCGCACGCTACTGCCTCGGTCTGGGCGGCCGGCACATCAGAGTCGGGGATGAGGCTGACGACCAGCGAGCGCTCCTCGTCGCTGAGCAGCACACGCGGGCCGCGCGAATCCGGCAGCTTCGTCCACAGCGACGGTTCGAAACCGGCGATCTGTCCGGCGGCGATTGCTGCAAGCCTCAGTCCCAAGGTGTCCACGTCATCCAATCTACCTGTCCGCACAGGGAGGTTGGTGGATCTACACTCCGATGCCGCCGCCCGGTGGCAGAAGTTCGCGTCCTCCACAGGCGCGGCCACCGCTCGAATCGATGTCCGCGCCCTTCGCTACAGTGGAACGCATGAAACCCCTCCCAATGCTCCAGGCGGCCAGCCTTGCCCGCAGCGCCGTCGACCGCAACGATGCGGCGCGCGGATCCGACGGCGATCTCTCCGAGCTGTGGCAGCGCTCGCGCGTACACGGGATCCTCGCCCACCGCGGCTACCTGCTCGTCGCCTCAGGCGGCCTGGTCCCGGTGACCGAAACCGAGGTGCCGCAGGACTCCACCCAGATCTACCTGGGCGTCGACGACACAGAAACCCACTGGATCGGCATCGACCTCACCGATGCAGGACGTGCGGCGATCGACTCCTCGTTGGCCGCGGAGCGCGACCGGGACGCCGTTGACTTCCTCGACGCACCTGCCAGCGGCATCGACGCAGCCGAACCGACCTGGCTGCCGCTGCGCGAGATCGCCGAGGCGCTCAGCGACCGCGACGCAGGACTGGCCTGTGAACTCGTCGCCGTGGGCAACTGGCACCGCACACATACGCACTCGCCGCGCAACGGCGCACCAACCGTGCCGATGCGCGGCGGCTGGGTGCGCAGGGATCCCGAGGCCGGCAGCGAGCACTTCCCGCGCACCGATCCGGCTGTCATCATGGCCGTTGTGCACACCGACGAGCGCGGCACCGAACGCCTCCTGCTCGGCAGCAACGCGGCCTGGCCCGAAGACCGCTTCTCAGTCCTGGCAGGTTTCGTCGAACCCGGAGAGACCCTGGAGAACGCCGTCGTGCGCGAGGTCTGGGAAGAAGCACGCGTGCCGTGCTGCAACCCCCGCTACCTCGGGTCGCAGCCGTGGCCGTTCCCGGCCTCGCTCATGCTCGGCTTCAGCGTCGAGGCGCAGACGCTGGACTTCCAGGCCGATCTCGTCGAGATCTCCGGCCTGCGCTGGTTCACGCGTGAGGAGCTGCGCGAACAGGTCGACATCGGTGCCGTCTCGGTGCCCGGCAGCGTCTCGATCGCAGGCCAGCTCATCTCCGCGTGGATGCACAACGCATGAGCCCACAGCCCACCCAGCCCCGCAGGCGGCGCCACACGGATACGCCCTCAGGCCCCTGCGCTGCGGGACCGGTCGCCGACAAGCTGCTGGCCGCCCTCGACCCCGAACAGCGGCAGGTCGCCGAGCACTTCGACGGCCCGCTCGTGGTCCTCGCCGGTGCAGGCACCGGCAAGACACGAGCGATGACACACCGCATCGCCTACGGCGTGCACACCGGGCAGTTCCGTCCCACCGAGGTGCTCGCCCTGACGTTCACGTCGAAGGCTGCCGGTGAGATGCGCTCCCGGCTGCGCGGCCTCGGCGTGCCCAGCGTGCAGGCCCGCACGTTCCACTCAGCAGCTCTGCGACAGCTGCGGTTCTTCTGGTCATCGATTGCCGAGGGCCCGTTTCCCGACCTGCTGACGCACAAAGCCGGAGTGCTCTCACAGGCGATGGCCGGCCTCGGCTTCGAACCAGAACGCGAAGTCGTCCGCGATGTCGCAGCCGAGATCGAGTACGCCGCGGCCTCCCTGCTCGGTGTCGAGGAGTACCTGCACGCTGCAGGTGACCGCGAGCTGCCCGACGGCATTGATGTCGCAAGCATGGAGCGGATCATGCTCGCCTACTCGGAGATGAAGTCCCGCCGCCGCCTCATCGACTTCGAAGACGTCCTCCTCGTCCTCAACGGCGTGCTCGGCACCCGCGAGGACATTGCTGCGAAAGTCCACTCCCAGTACAGCAGCTTCGTCGTCGACGAGTTCCAAGACGTCTCCCCGCTGCAGTACGACCTGCTGCGTCGCTGGCTGGGCAGGCGCGAGAGCCTGTGCGTCGTCGGCGACCCGGCCCAGACCATCTACACGTTCGCCGGTGCCACCGACTCATTCCTGCTCGGCCTGCGGCGGGACCTGCCCACCGCCTCGACCGTCAGACTGGTGCGCAACTACCGATCGAGTGCCGACATCGTCGACACCGCCAACCGGCTGTTGACCCACACCGGCCGCGGGGCACTCGTGCTCCAAGCCACCCATCCCCGCATGGGCCCGGTGCAGTACTTCGAATACGGCGACGACCCAGCCGAGGCGGCAGCCGTGGCAGACGCCATCGCCGATGAGCTGGCTGCCGGACGCGCCGCCCAGGACATCGCGGTGCTGTTCCGCACCAACGGCCAGAGCCAGGCATACGAAGAGGCCCTCGCCGCCCGCGGCATCACTTATGTGCTGCGCGGCGGGGAGCGGTTCTTCGCCCGTCCAGAGGTCAAGCAGGCCCTCGTCATGCTCAACGCCGCCACCCGCACCCACGGGGTGGGGCCGTTGCCTGAGGTGGTCCGCGAGGTGCTGGAGAACACCGGCTGGAGCGCCGCCGGCGAGTCGCGGGTGGGTGCCGCCCGCGAGAAGTGGGAATCGCTTGCCGCCATTGTCGACCTTGCCGAGGCCATGCAGGCCGACAAAGAGATACCGGTGCCTCTGGCGGACTTCGTCGCCGAACTCGCCGACCGGCAGGAGCACCAGTTCGCTCCGCCGATCAACGGCGTCACACTGGCCTCTGTGCACGCGGCCAAGGGCTTGGAATGGGACAGCGTTCACGTCGTGGGCCTCAGCGAGGGGCTGATGCCCATCAGCTATGCCAGCGAACCGGCCGAGATCGCCGAGGAGCGCCGACTGCTCTATGTCGCGGTGACCCGTGCACGCAAGCAGCTGCGGCTCAGCTGGTCGAAAGCCCGGCACGCCGGCCGCGCCGGCTCGCGGCGCCCCTCACGATTCCTCGCCGAACTGCGCGGCGACCAGCCCCGGCAGGCCCCGCAGGTACGGCGCAGCCGGGCCGCCGGCACAACCCGCGGAGGCGACACCGTGCACTGCCAGAAGTGCCAGAAGGTCCTCGTCAACATCGTCGAACGTCGCATCGGTCGCTGCGGCGACTGCCCAGGAGCCATCGACCCGCAGCTGCTCGAAGCGCTCAAGGACTGGCGCAAGCAGGCCGCGGAGGACCACCAGATCCCTGCCTACATGGTGCTGACGAACGCGACGCTGAATATGGTCGCCGAGGTTGCACCGCGAAACCGGGAGGAGCTCGCCCGGGTGCCCGGCATCGGCCCGGTCAAACAAGAGCAGTTCGGTGAGGCGATCATCGAGACCGTCCGTCAGCAGCGCAGTGACAACGCCTCCTGATCACACGTGGCTCAGATGCTGCAGCACAGACGCCCGGCAATCGCAGCTGGCATGGAACTCCGGCGTCTCGACGACGACCTTGCCGCTGGTGGAGACGACAAGGTCATCGGCGACACGGCCGGGGTGCAGAATGTGCTCGCGTACGCGCTCGGCCTGATGCGCATACGCCAGAGCGCACAGCACCGGATCGAGCAGCGACGCGGAGGGAGCCTGTTGCCACAGCGCCTGCCAGCTGCCGAACCAGTCGGCATCGTCATCGCAGCGGAAGCCGATCGCGCAGCGCGTGCAGGGGGTCTCCTGGGCCCGGATCACATGGGACAGGCGCACCTGCTCCTGCCCGACCGTTACGTGGCAGTGGTCGATCCCGTGCTCATGGAGGAATCCAGCACCCACCGCGTCATCGACCCAGGCGCCGGTCAGCACGACGAGCGGCTGGTCCGCCGTCAGCGCATCCTCGGCCCGGTCGATGATGTCAGCGCGCATGCCGGCGGAAACGAGCAGGGCCTGCAGTCCGCGTCGCAGCGGCCCGAGGACGAGCACGCTGGGACGTGTGAGCTGTCCGGTGATGGTGCTGGGCTCTGCCCGGATCCGGGCGGCATAGGCATCGACGTGCGTGGTGCTGCCGGCCCGAAACGCAGTGCGCTCGACAGGCATGAGCACACCGGCTTCTCTCAGAAGGGACAGCAGCGAAGCTGAGCGAGCCGGGCTGACCTCGAGATGGGCGGCGCGGGCGTCGAAGTCGCGGGCGCTGATGCCCATCCGGATCGCATTGATGAGTTCGGTGTCGGCCGCGGTGAGCCCGTCGATGAGCACGGGGGAATCGACGCCGAATTGGATGCATCTTGAGCTGCGCCAGACCACCGGTACCGATCGGTAAAGCTGATATCTCATGCCGTGAACCCCCTTGTACACCGGCATCGTAGGCTCACATGCACATGCACGGACAGGGGGATGAGGCGATTGTGGAAAACTCTGTGCAGAGATGGGCCCAGACGGAAATGAGATCGGACGAACGCACTCATGAATGAGACCGGGCGAACGCGCTCATGACATGAGGCGTGCAATGCACGCCGTCAGAGCTGTTCGCCCGGTCGAAGCCCTCAGCCGCTCGCGAGTTTCGTGAACCTTCCCCCAGCCCACGAATCTCGGGTTTTCCGAGGGTCTGACTCCTCAAACTATGCCGCTTGCCGCGCCCACGTCAACAGACTGTCGGGCACCCCCTGTGCATGGTGTGTGGAAAACGCCGGGGAACTGACGTCGTTTGTGTGGATAACGATGTGCATCGTGTATCGGATTCGGGTGCGCGCAGCTGCCGGGAAGTTCCGGTTGACGTGAGGAATCACCCCCTGAGTGGGGTGTGGACACAAAGAAATCTCGAGAAATTTTTAAGAGCTCCTGACTGCGGCGTTGCGGCTTGGATTTCCCTGCCGCCTGTGGCAGCCCGTTGATCATCGAGTGGTGGCCGTCACGCGGGAGGTGGAGTCGGTGGGTCCGGTGGTGTCGGTGGGTTCAGCGGAGGAGGTGGGTCCGGTGGGGGTGGTGTCCGTCGGGCGTGCGAAGATGTCTGCAGTGGCAGAGCCGTGTGAGAGGGCAGGGTGAGAGTACGTGGACGCCTCGGATGTGCGGGCAGGGATCGGTGACGGCACGATCACCCTCAAGCGCTCAACGCGACGCCGCAAGACGATCTCTGCGACGAAAACCCCCGTCGGCTATCAGCTGGCTGTGCCTGCCCGGTTCGACCTGGAGCGCAACATCTGCTCGATCGCGCGGCTCATCGAGCGCCTGGAGCGCCGGGCTGCGGTCCCTGCACCAGGTGATGAGGATCTGCAAGCCCGCGCGGCTGAGCTGAACGCACGTCTGTTCGACGATGGGATCGCCCCGACCTCGGTGCGCTGGGTGTCCAATCAGCGCACCCGATTCGGCTCGACGACTTCGGCCACCGGTCAGATCCGGATCTCCGACCGTCTGCGCGAGGTGCCGGCGTGGGTCCTCGATGCGGTGCTCGTCCATGAGCTCGCGCACCTGCGCGAGCCCAATCACTCGCCAGCCTTCCATGCGCTGGCGGGCCGCTACGAGCGCACCAAAGACGCCGACATCTTCCTGTCGGGGTTCAGCTACGGCGAGGGCGCAGCCCGGCACACCAGCTGACCCCCCGTAAGTCAGCGCTGCGCGAGCTGGTGAGCAGCATCCCACAGCTTCGGAAGCCGGTCGGTCAGATCCGGTATGAGCTGATCGGGCAGCGCATCGAGGCTGAACCACCCGAGCGCGTGGGACTCCGGCGAGACGCTCACCGATTCGCTCTCAGGAGCATCGGCAGCAAAGAGCACATCCCGGTGACGGGCGCACCGGCCGTGCTGGGCTGCGAGGGTGTACGACGTCACGGACACAGGAGTGGGGGAGAACCAGCGCCAGGAGCGCAGGCCCGTCTCCTCGGTCAGCTCGCGTGCGGCTGCGGCAGCGAATGAGCCATCAGCTGCCTCGACGTGGCCGCCGAACTGCATCCACTTGCCGGTCTTGCGGTGCCGCTGCAGAAGCACCCTCCGATCATCGGCTGCGAGGTCGAAGACGACGCAGCTGGCGGTGAAGTGATCCGGGTCGGCGGTCTTCGACAATGCGGCAGGCCCCGCAGCGAGCAGAAACTCTGCCTGCGGGGCCTGCCCGGCGCTGCGCAGCTCGGCAGCGAAGTCGTTCAGTACTCGATCAGCGCTCATCATCCGCATCGGCGTCACCGTTGCCGCTGTCACCGTCATCTGCTGCGCCTGCACTGCTGTCGGCATCCTCAGTGTTCGGCTTCTCAGCCGAACCTTCGCTCAGGATCTTCTCGAGCGCTTCATCGATCTCTGTCTCACTTGACCAGGCTTCCTGACGGCGCTCCCGGTAGCCGAGCGGATCATCAAGATCCTTGGCGCTCGGCAGCAGATCCGGGTGGGTGAAGATCTGGTCGCGTGCCGCAGCACCCTCGGACTGCTCCAGGTAGCCGAACAGTGCGACGGCATCGCGCAGCCGCGTGGGCACCAGTTCGAGGCCGACGAGTTCGGCGAACCGGCGATCAGCAGAGCTCTGGGTGGCCAGCCGGCGATGGAGCGCCTCGCGGATTGCATCGCGCTCGCTCAGCGCCTCGCAGGCGGAGTAGGTGACGACATCAGCCCAGCCGGCGATGACCGACAGCAGGTTCTGCACCTGTTCGAGGGCCTCAGCCTGCTGCGGAGTCTGCTGCGGGTTGAAGAGACCCTCGCGGACCTCCTGGCTGACCTGCTCCAGGTTGCTCGGGTCGATCTGCCCGGCCAGCCCCTCGATGCGGCCCATATCGACTTCGATGCCGGCAGCGTACTTCGCCAGCGCCGTCTCGACGTGGCCGGCCAGCCACGGGGCGCGTGTGAACAGCCACAGGTGGGCAAGCTCACGCACTGCCAGGTAGATCCGCAGCTCCTTCGGGTCGATGTCGAGCTCGGCTGCGGCACCGACGATGTTCGCGTGCACCAGCACCGGCTTGTCGCCGGCGACCAGCGGCAGGCCGATGTCCGTCGACGTCAGCACCTCACCGGAGAGTCCGCCGAGCGCCTCACCGAGCTGCACGCCGAACATCGAGCTGCTCATCGAGGCGAACATCTGCGAGGCGCCGGCGAGCATCGGCTTGAGCTCTTCGGGTGCCTGCTCGGCGATCGTGCTCGTCAGCGCCTGGGTCATGTTCGTCTGCACCGGGGCGAGGAACTTCTCCCAGCCCGGCAGCGACTGGCGCACCCATTCTCTGCGGGTCAGGGTCTGCGCATCTCCGACCCCGGCCGGCTGGTCGGTGACCTTCGCCAGCCACAGCTCAGCGACACGGAACGCATCCCGGCTGGCGGCGACGGTCTCGTCGCTGATGTCCGGATCGGGAGTCGGCACCTTGTCCTCGGCAGCCTTGAGCGCTGCCTTCTGCGCACCGGCTCCGCTCATCATCTCCTGCAGCTGCTGCATGATCCCGCCGAGCATCGCCGGGTCGAAGGGGAACCCGCCGGGCATGCCCTGCTGGCCGCCGGAGCCGCCGCCGGGGCCGCCGAAACCTGCACCGCCGCCGGGCCCGAAGAACATGCCGAACATGTTGCCGAAGGGATTGTTCTCGTCAGGCTGCTGTTCGTCGTCGTTCTTATCGGTCATGCGGACCCCCTGGTTCGGTGCGGGCGGTGGTAGTCATGTCAGGCTAACCGGAGAAGCTGGTCAAATGTTCCGAACCGCCGGTCCTGAGGCGGTGGTTTCGTCCTCGGCGAAATGCGCGCATGCCGCCGCACACACAGCCTGCGGACAGGGGATTCCTGAGTGGTTCCCATCCGGTGCCTCGTCTAGACTGGAGCAGGTCTGTTCACTGGTGCGTATCGAAAGGGTTGAACCACGTGACGAACAACGCCGGAGCCGGTTCGGGTCACGCGCCTGAGCCCGCCCCCGTCGGCGCGCCGCAGACCCTCACAACCAGCGCTGACAGCGCTGCAGCCCCGGCAGAGAAGCCGGCTGGCAGGCCTCGGGCCCGCTCCGGTGGGATCCTGTCCGGAATCATCACCTACGGCCTCGTGCTCGCCTGCGCGCTGATCCCGGTGCCCTACCTGCTGCAGCTGCCCGGCCCGGTGGTCAACACCCTCGAGCCGGTCGACGGTAAAGATCTCATCACGATCAGCGGCGCCGAAACGTATGAGGCCGAGGGCCAGCTCGACATGCTCACCGTCGCCGTCGCCGGCGGCCCGGGCAACACCGTCTACGCCTCCGAGGCGCTGCGATCGGTCTTCAAAGGCACCGACACCGTCGTACCCAACGAGTCCTACTACCCGCTGACGACCACCCGCGAGGATGTCACCGGCCAGAACACCGCCCAGATGGCCTCCTCGCAGGACACCGCCACCGCTGCTGCGCTCGGCGAGCTCGGCATCGACTACTCCTCTGTCACCGCCGTCGCCGAGGTGGTGGCCGGTTCGCCAGCAGACGGGCAGGTCCAGCCCGGAGACGAGATCACCTCGATCAACGGCACCGGACTCGGAGGTGACCCCGACGCTGCGACGGCAGTCGCGGCGGCCGTCACCGAATCCGAGGGCAGCGTGCAGCTCGGCCTCAAGCGCGGGGACGAAGAGCTGTCGGTCGACCTGGAGCCCGAGCCGGTGCACGGCAAGAAGATGATCGGCATCTCGATGCAGCAGCGCTTCGACTTCCCGTTCGAAGTCACCTACAACGTCAAGGACATCGGTGGGCCGTCGGCAGGCATGATCTTCGCTCTGACGATCATCGACGAGCTCACTCCGGGCAACCTCACCGGCGGCAGGCCGATCGCCGGCACCGGTGCGATCGATTCCGCCGGGACCGTCTCGCCGATCGGCGGGGCCCGGCAGAAGGTCAGCGCCGCCTCGGACGCGGGTGCCGAGTACTTCCTGTCACCGGCGAAGAACTGCCCCGAGGTGGTCGACGCCGCCGCCTCCACAGACCTGAATGTGGTCCGTATCGACACGCTGTCCGATGCCCACGCTGCGGTCGAGGACATCGCCGCAGGAAACACCGACAGCCTTCCGCAGTGCGACGCCCAGCAGGGCGCACGATGACACCGCTTCGACGAAAGGGAACGAGTGACGTTTTCCGCCGGTCCACCCCGTAAGCCCGGTTCGCCCGGTCGGCCGCAAGGCCGGTCGACGAAGGTCTCGCCGCTGGTCCTCACGCTCATCGGCGTGGCCGTCGTGCTGGGCCTGTTCGTCGTGTTCGCGCAGGTCTACACGGACATCCTGTGGTTCGATCAGCTCGGCTTCCTGCAGGTGTTCACCACCGAATGGGTCACCAAGATCGTCCTGTTCGTCATCGGTGTGCTGCTCATGGCCGCACCGCTGTGGCTGTGCCTTAACCTAGCCCACCGCAAGCGGCCGGTCTATGCGCCCACGACGCCACAGCAGGAGAACCTCGACCGCTACCGCGAGGCCATCGAACCGCTGCGTGCCGTCGTTACCATCGTCGCCTCGCTCGTCGTCGGAGTGCTCGGCGGCGTCGCCCTGTCAGCCTCCTGGCAGCAGGTGCAGATGTTTCTGCACTCCACCCCGTTCGGGATCAAGGATCCCGAGTTCGGCTGGGACGTGTCCTTCTTCGTCTTCCAGCTGCCGGTCATCCGGCTCGTCGTCGACTACCTCGGCATGGTCGCGCTGCTGGCCTTCATCGGCTCGCTCGTCGCCCACTACCTGTTCGGCGGGCTGCGCCCCGGTGAGCAGCGCGGTCTCGACATGACCCGTGCGGCTCAGGTGCAGATCGCCATCACGGCCGGCGTGCTCATCCTGCTGCAGGCTGCCCGCCTGTTCGTGCTGCGCTACGAGTCGCTGACCAACACCAGCGGCATCGTCACCGGTGCCACCTACACCACCAGCAACATCACGCTGCCGGCGATGCTCATCATCGCTCTGGCCGCGCTCGTCGTCGCGCTGCTGTTCCTTGCCAACGCCTTCCGCAGCATGTGGAAGCTCTCGATCGTCTCGGTCATCATGCTGCTCGTCCTCGGTGCTGTCTCAGTCATCGGCCTGCCGGCTGCCGTGCAGCAGTTCCAGGTCTCGCCCTCCGAGCAGTCCCTGGAGCGCGAGTTCATCCAGCGCAACCTCGACGCCACCCGCTACGCCTACGGCATCCAGGACGTCGATGTGATTCCGTACTCGCCGACCACCGAAGGTGAGCCCGGCGCGCTGCGCGCCGATGCCGAGACCGCCGCCTCGGTGCGTCTGCTCGACCCGAACCTGGTGTCCGATACGTTCCGCCAGCTGCAGCAGCAGCGCCCGTTCTACAGCTTCCCCGAACAGCTCGACGTCGACCGCTACCGCATCGACGGTGAGATGCAGGACACAGTCATCGCGCTGCGTGAGCTCAACCCGGAATCGCAGGCGGATTCCTCGTGGCTCAACCAGGCCGTCGTCTACACCCACGGTTTCGGTGTCGTCGCCGCGTACGGCAACCGTCAGGGCAATGACGGACAGCCGTCCTTCCTCGAAGCCAACATCCCGCCGACCGGTGAGCTCGGCGAGTACGAACCGCGCATCTACTTCGGAGAGCGCTCACCGCTGTACTCGATCGTCGGCGCACCCGATGGCGCCGACCCGCGGGAGATCGACTACCCCGCCGATGGCGACGACGGCGAGGCACAGGTGTACAACACGTTCTCCGGTGAGGGCGGGCCGTCGGTTGGCAACTTCTTCAACCGTCTCGTCTACGCCGTGAAGTTCCAGGACGAGCAGATCGTCCTCTCCGATGCGGTCAACGAGGACTCCCAGATCCTGTACGAGCGCACCCCGCGTGAGCGCATCAAGCGCGTCGCCCCGTTCCTCGAAGTCGACGGTGACCCCTACCCGGCGGTCATCGACGGGCGGATCAAGTGGATCGTCGATGCCTACACGACGAGCCCGCACTACCCGTACTCGACCCCGCAGGTGCTGCAGGATGCCACCCAGGACTCGAACACCGAGCGCAGCGGCAGCCAGCAGGCGCTGCCGCCGCAGCAGGTGAACTACATCCGCAACTCGGTCAAGGTCACCGTCGACGCCTATGACGGCGACGTCGACCTCTACGAATGGGAAGATGACGACCCGGTGCTCAAGACCTGGATGAAGATCTTCCCGGGTCTGTTCAAGTCCACCGATGAGATGAGCGCCGACCTCATAGCGCATGTGCGCTACCCCGAGGACCTATTCAAGGTTCAGCGTCAGCTGCTCACCCGCTACCACGTCGACGACGCGAACTCCTTCTACACCGGCCAGGACTTCTGGACGCTGCCGACGGACCCGACGGTCAACCAGGAGCGCAACCTCCTGCAGCCGCCGTTCTACCTGACGCTGCGCATGCCCGGCCAGGAGAAGCCGTCGTTCTCGCTGACCTCGTCGTTCATCCCGCGCCAGGCGCAGGGCCAGACACGCAACAACCTCACCGGGTTCCTGGCGGCTAGCGCCGATGCCGGTGAGGAGGCTGGCACGAAGAGTGAGGACTACGGCCGGCTGCGTCTGCTGCAGCTGCCGCGCAACACGACGTTCCCCGGCCCGGGCCAGGCGCAGAACAACTTCAACACCGAGCCTGAGATCCAGTCGAGCCTCAACCTGCTGCGCCAGGGTGAGTCGCAGGTGCAGAACGGCAACCTGCTGACCCTGCCGGTAGCCGGCGGTCTGCTGTACATCCAGCCGGTCTACGTCCGCTCGGCCGGTGAGACCTCCTACCCGGTGCTGCAGCGCGTGCTCGTGGCCTTCGGTGAGCAGATCGGCTTCGCCCCGACCCTCGATGCCGCCCTCGACCAGGTGTTCGGCGGTGACTCGGGCGTCCAGGCCGGTGACGCCGGCCAGGCACCTGAGGAGGACGAGGAAGGCGCCACCGGCGGCACCCAGCCGGGGGAGACTGCTGACCAGGCTCTCGCCAACGCCCTCGACAAGGCCAAGCGGGCCATGGAGGACTCCGACAAGGCCCTGCAGGACGGAGACTTCGCCGCCTACGGTGAGGCACAGACTCGCCTGCGTGAGGCCCTCGACGAGGCGATGAAGGCGGAGAACGAGGCCTCGCCGGCTGACAGCGAAACCGAACCCGGTGACGCTGCCACCGACGGCGGCAACTGAACCTGCCAGCCCCGCGCCCG